>NZ_JBWKPY010000004.1:0-699158 GCF_059418485.1 Mucilaginibacter sp. GW821-FHT07H05 | reverse complement strand
TGACCCAATGACCCAATGACCCAATGACCCAATGACCCAATGACCCAATGACCCAATGACCCAATGACCCAATGACCCAATCACTCATGATGATAAGGTTCCCCCTTAATAATGGTATAAGCCCTATATAACTGCTCCACAAAAAACAGGCGCACCATCTGGTGACTGAACGTCATCCGCGAAAGCGAGAGCTTATCGTTAGCGCGCTGATAAACCGTAGTATCAAACCCGTAGGGGCCACCAATAACAAAGATGATGCTGGCGGTAGACGAAATCGCTTTTTTGTTTAAATAGGCCGCAAACTGGCTGGACGATAGTTCCATGCCTTTCTCATCCAACAGGATCACAAAATCGGTCGGACTAACTTTTTTCAGGATTAGTTCGGCTTCCTTTGCTTTTTGCTGGTCCTGGGTTAGGGCTTTGGTGTTTTTTAGTTCGGGCAGGTCAAACAGTTCCAGTTTGGTATAATGCTTTAACCGTTTCAGGTATTTATCTATCCCTTCTTTAATATAAGCGTCCTCGGTTTTGCCAATGCTGAGCAGCGTGATCTTCATAAACACAAATGAACGATTATTTGAGGAAAGTCGGAAAGACGGGAAGACCGAAAGTCCGAAAGAATTGCCAGGTATCGGTTCCCTCCCCTGGGAGGGGTGCGGTGGATGGTGTTGTGGCAGGGAGGGGTTTGCACAATCCCGCCTTTTTGGCTAAAGCCATCTTGTATTGGCAATTATCCGTTGACTAAAGTCAACGGCAATGAATTTGAAAATGGATTTGTGTCAAACTCTTTGGGCTAAAGCCCACAGTCCCTTGTGTTTTTATCCGTTGGCTGAAGCCAACGGCAATAAATTAGGATTATTATGAAGAATAAGGATGACTATGTAAGTTCCCATTCATTGCCGTCCCATTTATGGGACGGACACAAATAACAAATTGATGGCTTTAGCCAAAACTTAACCAGCGATATTTAACCATTATCACCAAAAGAAATAATAGTTTTACGCCCGAAATGGATCAAACAATTACAGCGGATTACCAGCAACGTGTAGTGCAGGCACAGCAGCAAATTGATAAATACAGTAAGCTCATTAATACCTATTCCTTTTTACGTCTGGGTATTTTTGTGCTGATGGCGGCAGCTATCTGGCTATCGGTAAAAATTATTGGGTTTGCCTTGCTGGTAGTGCTGTTTATGGTATTGCTGATAGCTTTTGTATGGCTGGTATCGCGCCAAAGCTTTTTTGAACAGGAGCGCCTGTATTTCACCAACCTGAAAAAGGTGAACGAGAACGAGATAGCCAATATAACTACCCGTGGTAATATCTACGATAACGGCGGCCAGTTTGCCGATGACAAGCACCCATACACGGCCGATCTGGATATCTTTGGCAAGCTATCGCTTTATCAGCTGACTAACCGTGCGGCTACCTTCCCCGGTAAAAGTTTACTGGCTGATTGGTTTTCATCGCCATCTAAAAAAGAAACTATTTTAACCCGGCAGGAGGCCGTAAAAGAATTGGCCGCTAAAACCGACTGGAAACTGGATATGCAGGCCCGCCTGTTATTTGCCAACGGGGCCGATGCCGGCCGGTTGGATAATTTATTTGCTTACCTGAGTTTGCCCCTGCATTTACCTGGCGAAAATTGGCTGAAGCCGTATATTAAAATGGCGCCTTACCTGTTAGCCGCAGCTATTATTGGCGGGCAATTTGTACCGGTTATTAACCTGCTGGCTATTGTGATAGCCATTTTTAATATGGGCATACTGGTATCAAGAGGCAGCTATATAGCTAAATCGGGCTTTGTGGCTGATAAAATAGGGCAGGTGCTGGACAGTTATACCACGGTGTTTAAAAAGATGGAGGCCGAACAATGGCAGTCGGCGGGGTGCAAACATCTGGCTGATCAGTTAATGGCTGGCGGCACCTCTAAAAAAATTGCAGAACTATCCCGGCTGATCAATAAACTGAGCTATAGCCTGATCCTGATCGTTGGGTTTATCCTGAACGTGTTTTTCCTGTGGGCATTGAAACAGATTATCGCTATTGAAGACTGGAAGCGGCAGAATAAAGACGGTATTGGCGAAGCTTTCCAGGTGATTGGCGAGTTTGAGGCTTTGCTGAGCCTGGGCGGATTGCACCGTAATTATCCTGAATGGATTTTTCCGCAAATAGCCACAGGTGATGGCTATACTTATAAAGCCAAAAATATAGCGCACCCGCTCATCAGCCAAAACCGGGTTGCTAATGATTTTGAACTGGACGATGCTTTTAAGATAGATATCATTACCGGATCGAACATGGCGGGCAAGAGTACCTTTTTGCGTACAGTGGGCATTAACGCCGTACTGGGCCTTTGCGGTGCGCCGGTTTGCGCCGATAACATGGAATTGTCGGTGATCCGTGTGATTACTTATATGCGTATTAAAGATTCGCTGAACGAAAGCACATCTACCTTTAAAGCCGAACTGGACAGACTGCAAATGCTGCTGGCCGCGGTTGAGCACGAGGATAAAGTTTATTTCCTGATTGATGAGATGCTGCGGGGCACTAACTCGGTTGATAAGTATCTGGGGTCGAAAGCCGTGATTAAGCAACTGATCCAAAAACGAGGGGTTGGCCAGGTTGCTACGCACGATTTGCAAATTGCCCGGCTGGAAGATGAATATCCGGACTATGTGCGCAATTATTACTTTGATATACAGGTGGTAGATGGCGAGATGCTGTTTGATTACAAAATAAAGCACGGGGAGTGCAAAACCTTTAACGCGTCGTTATTGCTTAAACGGATTGGGGTAGAGGTGGAGTAATTATAGCCGAATATTCACAGTTCCCTCCCATGGGGAGGGGTGCGGTTGGATTTGTGGTGGCGGGGAGGGGTTTATGCAAGCGATGAAACCCCTCCCTACACCCTCCCTATGGGAGGGAATCGCACAATCCCTCGCTTTGAATTACGCATATTATTTGGAGAGGGCCGGGGAGAGGTGAAAATAAACCGTAATTTAGTGTAACCTGTGTTAAACAGGTATAGTCATAGATACCAGTAATGCAGAACAAGCTTTCGGATATCGAGTTGATCAATCAAACCCTGGCGGGAAACCAATCGGCCTATGCCGACCTGGTGAAACGGCACCAGCGTTTTGTGTTCACGCTTGCGCAGCGCTTTACTAAAAGCCGCGAGGATGCCGAAGAGGTTGCCCAGGATTGCTTTATAAAGGCGTACCGTTCGCTGGCCTTGTTTCAGCAGCAATCTAAATTCAGCACCTGGCTGTATAGCATAGTTTATACCACAGCCATGACGCACCTGCGCAAAAAACGAGTGGCTACCGATTCTATTGATGATGAGAACGCTCATCTTCAAGTTGCCGATAGCTATGGCGGTATGGATACAAATCTGGCCGAAAATAAATCGCGGTCGTACTATTTAAATATAGCCATTGGCCAGCTATTGCCCGATGATGCCACCATTATTACCCTGTTTTATAACGGGGAGCAATCGTTAGAAGAGATTGGCGAAACAATGGGCATAGAGGCTAATACTGTTAAGGTAAAACTATTCAGGGCGCGCCAGCGTTTAAAAGAAAAGCTGGAACGACTGTTAAAACATGAGGTAAACGAACTGATATGAGCAGCATTGAAGAAAAACTCTGGAATTATATTGACGGTACCTGTAGCCCGCAAGAGCATGAGCAGATCAGCCGGCTGATCCTTCATGATGAGGAGTATAAACAGCAATATGCCGAACTGATGCAACTGCATAACGAGTTTAGCAGCCTTGAACTGGACGAGCCGCCAATGGCCTTTACTTATAACGTAATGGAGCAGATACGCACCCAGGAAGCCAGTGTGCCCTTAAAGGCGGCTATTAACAAACGGATTATATATGCCATAGCTGCTTTTTTTGTATTAAGCATATTGGCGCTATTAGTTTTCACTTTGCGTGATATTAACTGGAGCAGCAGCGGCAGCAGCCAAACTACCTTTAAAATGCCGGTGCAAATAAACGCGCCACAGGTTAAAAGTATATTCAGTGGCCGCTGGATGCAGGGCTTCCTGTTTTTTGATGTGGTGTTGGGCTTGTTCCTGTTTGATGCTTATTTACGCAAACGGAATACTTTAAACAAAACAGGAATAAAAGCCGATTAAGATGAAAAACTATGGCAGCACGGCCGGTTTTGGTACAGAAGTTGCTATACTATATGTGAACTGGCAATCTTGCCGGTTTAATTGTGATAAGGTTTAGGTTGAAAGTCCCCCGGAGCAAGTCTGGGGGGCTTTTTATTTATAGCCTGTTTTACTCCAGGGGCTCTGCAATTAATAAATAAGGGTTTGTAAACTGCAAACTAAAGAATCCATCCTGTACGGTTTCATAAACATTGTCTGCCACAGGCAACAATCCGGTGTACACAAAATTGTGCGATACTGTCAAAATTTCTATACGCTCGCCGCCAGGTTTCCATTTGCTGAAGCCGGAATGCACGGCTACTATCTTTTTATTGTCAAAAAAGATCACCAGGTCAATCTGATCAATCATAGTGGCATAATGATGCGCGTCAAATTCATCAGTTATCAAATTTACGGCATGGTACCCTGCGGCAATTAAATAATTAAGCGCGGTAAGGACAGGACTGCCACCATTCACCGGCATCAGTTTAATATCCAGTTGTTGCAGGTCTATCATTTCATCGGCCACCAGCCAGTCTATTTTAATGCCGTAAGCCTGCACTTTCTCGGCAGTGGCGGCAGTTACCACTACGGTAGGGCTCCATTCCAGCAGCTGCCCTAATAATTCGTCGGGGAAGTTATCCAGTCCGGCTATCAGTAAAGCCGGTTCCTGTTTTTCGCGTACGATATGGTGGGATGACATGGGGTTGGTGATTAGAGATTAGTTAATTAGAGATTAGTAAAGCCAGGGCTTGTGCGATTCCCTCCCGTCGGGAGGGTGTAGGGAGGGGTTTCATCAAGCGCATAAACCCCTCCCTGCTACCGCACATCCAACCGCGCCCCTCCCTGTGGGAGGGAACTGTTAGCAACAAAACTGCATAAAAAAAGCCGCCAACCAAAGGCCGACGGCTTTTAAATCTTTTATTATCGGATTACCTTCTGCGGCCAAATATGCGCAGCAGGAACAGGAACAGGTTCACAAAATCAAGATATAAAGACAGGGCACCCATCAGGGCCAGTTTTTTACCATTTGCATCGCCGTATTCTAATCCGGCGCCAATGCGTTTTAGCTTTTGTACATCATAAGCGGTTAAGCCTGTAAATATGGCTACACCAAAAAAGCTCAGGATATAATCAAACTGCGCGCTGTGTAAAAACATATTGATTAACGAAGCCACAATTAAACCTATCAGGGCTATAAACAGCAGTGAACCAAATTTGGTCAGATCGGTACTGGTAGTATAACCGGCTATTGCCATTACACCAAATAATACAGTAGCGGTTAAAAATACGCTCAATACAGATGATGCAGTATAGATTAACAATATACCCGAAAGGCTAATACCTAAAACTGCGGCATAAACGATAAACAATACAGCCAGTACGGGATATGATATCCGGTTAAACCCAAAACTAATTATTAGCACAAACGCCAAAGGCGAGAATAAGGCTAAAACACCTAAGCCGGTTAAACCGTTTGTTACCGGGTTAACTATGTATGCCCGCATATCATCGTTATTGGCAAACTCGTAAGCCGCAAAAGTTGATATGGCCAACGCGGCAAACATCCATAAAAAAACGTTGGCTAAAAATTTACGGGACGAAGCAACCTCGTCGTCCATTTGTATCACACTTTGATAAGTGTAGTTTTTCTCTTTAATTTCCATTTTTATTTAATCCTTTTATTGAATTGTAGTATAAAGTTAAGCAATTTTAATGAAGATTTAGTTAAGACGCTTTGTCATCTGTTCTTCAACTTTTTTAAACACCTGTATGGGTTTCAGGCTGCGCCAGCCCAGGTCATTAAGCTCGCCGCCAAAATTGATATAGTAGTCGATATTGCTGTTTTTAAATTCGTTGATCACGTGTTCCTGGAAATTTATACCGGCTATCCAACCATCCTCTACCTCCTGAAACCATTCTTCGTAATAGCAATCGTCGGATGCGTGATAGTTCAGTACATTCTCGCCAATCAGGATAAATTTATCAACGCCCTGGTCTATCATCAGATCAAAAAGCTCGCGCTTCATCAGCATAATATCATTGTTAATGGCGTCGTTCCATTCGCCTATCAGCTCAATAATGCTATAGCCGCGGTCGTAATCAACAAATAATATTTTGAGGTAAAGGGTATTCGATCCAAACGAATCCCACTGCGGGTGTATCAGATAGTTATATAACTGCTTGTCAAACTCAAACTCGTTATATTGGGTAGAGTAGAACGGCGATTGCATGTCTTCGGCTGCTATATAATCATCCCGCCACCTGTAATATGGTTCTATCTCGTGCATGGTACCAATGTGCAGATATGCAAATGTGCGTATGTGCAAATGATTTGCAACGGCACTACATACTGCACCTTTTTAAATTTTTAATTATTCCATCATTCGCACATCTGCATATACGCACATCTGCATATTTTTTTCATCATTCGCACATCTGCATATACGCACATCTGCATATTTTTTTCATCATTCGCACATCTGCATATACGCACATCTGCACATTCTCTATTTGCCCTGTATTACACGCGTATGCTGTTCAACGGCTTTACGTACGCTGCCATACTCTTTTAACAGATCGGCGGCGGCATCCTCATCCAAACCGGTTTCGTCCATTACCATGTGGGTACCGCGGTCAACCAGTTTATGATTGGTGAGTTGCATATCCACCATTTTATTCCCCTTTACACGGCCTAACTTTATCATTACGGCCGTGCTCAGCATATTTAACACCATTTTTTGCGCGGTACCGGCCTTCATCCGGGTAGATCCTGTTACAAACTCCGGTCCGGCTATTACCTCTACCGGGTATTGTGCCTCGGCCGCTACAGGGCCGCCGCTGTTACATACAATGCAGCCCGTTGCCAAACCCATTTTGTTAGCCATGCGCAGGCCGCCAATTACATAAGGCGTTGTACCCGATGCTGCTATGCCTACCACCACATCCTTGCTGTTTATATCGTATTCCTGCATATCAATCCAGGCTTGTTCGGGGTCGTCCTCGGCAAATTCTACGGCGCGGCGTATAGCGCCATCGCCGCCGGCAATAATGCCTATCACCCAATCAAAGGGTACGCCATAGGTAGGCGGGCATTCGGATGCATCCACCACACCAAGCCTGCCGCTGGTACCCGCGCCAATATAAAACAGCCGTCCGCCTTTTTTCATACGGTCGGTCACTACATTCACCAGTTTTTCGATACTGGGCATTGCTTTTTCCACTGCGTAGGCTACGGTTTTATCCTCATCATTAATATGACGCAGCAATTCACCCACCGGCATTTGCTCCAGGTTATTGTAATTCGATTCCTTTTCGGTAACTAATCTCATCAGGTTATATACAGATAAACAAAAATCAGTAAAATTTAGTATAAAATATACAATACAAATATTAAAAAATTATATGCTGTTAAGTGCAATGTTTAACTTTGTTGCAGAACAATGAAAAGAGCGGCGGCAATTATCTTCAGATCACTTATTTTAGTACTAACCGGTATCGCTATCGGCCTGTTAATCAGCAATAATGAATTTCCCGGCCATGGCCTTGGTAATCCTTTTGCTAAGGACAACAAACTGGAAAAAACGTTACAGCTTGTTAAAGACAAATACGTAGATACGGTAGATATAGCACGCTTTGAGGGCGAAACTATTAATAAAATACTCCAAAACCTCGATCCGCACTCGCTTTATTTACCGCCACAGCAGGCACAATCCATTAATGAGCGGCTGGAAGGCGAGTTTAACGGTATCGGGATTGAATACCAGTTACTGCGCGATACCCTGTACGTTACACAGGTTTATGCCGATGGCCCTGCCGATAAGGCCGGTATAAAGAATGGCGAACGGGTGGTGACTGTTAACCGCAAAGCGTTTTCGGGCACACACCTGACGGCCGAACGGGTGAGCAAGCTGTTAAGGGGAGAAAAAAATACGAGTATTGAGTTAGGGGTAACGGCAATGGATGGCAAAGCCGGCATCAGGCAATGCCTGGTTACCCGCGGGCATGTAGACCTGAGCAGCCTCGACGCCGCCTATATGACAGCGCCCGATATCGGTTATATTAAACTCGGCAAGTTTGCTGCTACATCTGATACCGACTTTCGTGTTGCCCTGCGTAAATTAAAAGCCAGCGGGTTAAAAAAGCTGGTGGTTGACCTGCGCGGCAATGGCGGCGGGTACCTGAGCGCGGCCACCTCATTAGCCGACGAGTTTTTGCCCAAAGGCAAACTGATTGTTTACACCAAAGGCGTGCACGAGCCGCGTACCGATTATTTTGCTTCAGATTCGGGCATGTTCCAGCAGGGTAACCTGGCGGTGCTGATAGATGAGTATTCGGCCTCGGCCAGCGAAATACTGGCGGGCTGCCTGCAGGACCTTGACCGGGCCACTATTGTAGGCCGGCGGTCGTTTGGTAAGGGTTTGGTGCAGGAGCAGTTTCCTTTCGGGGATGGTTCGGCCATCAATTTAACCGTGGCTCGCTACTATACGCCGTCGGGCAGGTCTATCCAAAAATCATATAAAAACGGTATCGACAGCTATCATAACGATATTGCCGTGCGTATGCAAAAAGGCGAACTATACTCGGCAGCTAATAATCTGAAGGATAGTTCATTCAGTAAATCCTCATCTTACCATACCGCCAAAGGCAAAAAGGTTTACAGTGGCGGCGGCATTATGCCCGATATTTTTATTGCGGCCGATACCAATACCAACACCGAACTGATACAGGAACTGAACCAGGAACAGCTTTTTACCGCTTTTATTATCGATAAACTTTATGCCGTATATAAAAAATACAGCACCGAGGATGATTTTGTAAACCAATACAACGTAAGCGATCAGGATCTGGATGCCTTTATCCTTTATTCGTCTGCCACGGTTAAAGGAATGGATCAGCGCGAATTGCAGGTGTCTAAGCCCAATATCAAAAAACTGTTAAAAGCTTATATGGCACGTTTTAAATGGGGTGATAGCGCGTATTATCGTGTAATTAATAACAATGACCCGGCACTGGTTATGGCCATAGCGGTAGTGAAATAATCCCAGCTTTATATTTAGCAATAAAAAATATCGACTATTTACTTAGTATTTAAATATTTAGTACTTTTATATTAAAAATAAAACCTAACTATTATGAAACACCAGATATTAATGGCCGCTATGCTGGCCGCATGCGTAACTGCATCAGCGCAAAATCAGGAGAAAAAAGTTGCTATCAACAAAAGCGCACAACTTGATTATACCGTTGCTAATGACGGTAGGACAAAAGATGGACTTTATTACGTGAAAAATACCGCTAACGATGGGGTATTAGTACAAGGGCATTATAAAAATAATGAGCGTACGGGCACCTGGTATTTTTTTGATGCAAAAGAAAAATTGACCATGCGTTATAACTACGATCAGAAAAAGTTATTATATATAGATCAGGCTTCATTAAAAAATGTATCTGTGCATGTTTTGAGTTATGATGAAGAGGTAGCTAAAAATGCATCGGCGCCGTTACCGTTATGCCCTATTGATTTTTATGTGTCATTAATTGGCAATGAGATATATAGCAATAATTACGACCCGGCCAACGATGATTTAACAGCTGAAATTACAGCACATATTGATGCTAAAGGCAAAGCCATTTATACTGTTGCTTATTTATCTAAGGATAAAAAAACATTGGAAAAACAAATCGATTTAAATGTTGCCTTCCCTATTGAATGGATACCGAGTGTATATAAAGACAAAGCCATACCATCAGAATTTACAGTGTATGCCAAAATTCAAGCTAATACTGTTGCAGATAACGATTATCGCAGGTTTAGGTGGAATGACTAAGCAATAAATGATTTTATAAAAAAGGCCTTTATAAAAATAAAGGCCTTTTTTATTACAGGTATCTTTCTTTTATAATGCGCAGGTGGTGCAATTCGTGCCCGGCCATAATGTAGGCCAAAGCCCTAACCGATATGGGGTAATTGTTGGCGGTACCCACTAAAGTGCTTTGTTCATCACTCAAGCCCTTCAGCATATAAATATTGCCGGTCCGTACGGTTTTAAATTCTTCGGCCAGGTTGGTTAAGGTGCGGTTATTAAAGCCGCCATTATCAACATAGTCATTCTCATCAAACCCGGGTAAATTATTCTGATCGCCGCGCGAAAAGCAAAGCAGCCTGAACGCAAAAACACGTTCAGCATCAATCAGGTGGCCTAATAGCTGTTTAATGGTCCATTTGCCTTCGGCATAAGCGTAACTGGCCTTGTTTGCCGGCAGGCTGTTAAAAAATGTAAAGGTGCTGTCTTTTAAATCGTCTAACAGGCTGATAATATTATCGGTATTAACCAGGTTAATGTAGGTGCTGTAAAAATGGGCGTATTCGCCCGCTTGCGGTTTAGTTATCATTACTTAAACTTTTTAATATGATACGGAAGTTAGTCCCTTTGCCCAGTTCAGAGTCGCGCACAAATATCTGCCCGTTGTGATAATTCTCTACCATGCGTTTGGTTAACGATAAGCCCAGCCCCCAGCCACGTTTGCGCGTGGTGTATCCTGGTTGAAAAACGGTGGCAAATTTAGAGCGGGGAATGCCTTTACCAGTATCTATCACATCAATAAATATTTGTTTTTTGGCTTTGTTGCCCGATACATCTACTGTAATGGTTCCTGTACCTTCAATAGCGTTAACAGCATTTTTCAACAGGTTTTCAATAACCCAGTCAAATAAGGGGATATTTAAACCAGCAATCAACTTTGGGTCACCAAGCACTTCAAAGGTGATCTTATTGCTCACCCGTACCCTAAAATAATCTACAAAATCTTTCACCACGTCATAAACCGAATAGGGCTCCAGTTGCGGTACCGATCCTATTTTAGAAAACCGATCGGCCACAATTTCCAGCCGCCTCACATCGTTTTCCATTTCCAGTATCAGTTGATCATCTTCGGCATTAAACTTATCCTTCATCAATTCAATCCAGGCCATTAACGATGATATAGGCGTGCCTAACTGGTGCGCGGTCTCTTTAGCCAATCCAACCCAAACCTGGTCCTGCTCCGACCGGCGCGATGAGCTGAAAGCCGTATAAGCCATCAACAGGAAAATAGCGATAACCGATAGCTGCACATAGGGGAAATATTTTAGCTGCGTAAGCAAAAACGAATCGCGGTAATAGATCAGCCAAAAGCCCTTACCACCCATAGGCGCCTGCACCCGGATAGGTTCGTGCTGGGATTTCATGATCTCCAGTTGGTTGATGAAATAAGCCGGATCATACTGTGGTTTCGGTTTGCCTTTTACCGCGGGCTCGCCAATATCCTGTATATACGTTTTTGTTTCATCTAAGCCTTTCGTCATAATCAATTCGCCATGCTCGTCAATAATAATAGCCGGCACAATAGAACTATCTCTTACGGCAAATACATAACTCAGAAAGTCATCATCATCAGATGTAAGGATCTGCTTCATACTCATGGCCCAAACCTGGGCGCGGGTACGTTCGGACGCATTGATGTTTTTTACCAGGTAATTGGTGTAAAATAACGATCCGCTCACAATCACCACCGCAAAGGCGATCAGTGTGTATTTCCAGCGTTTTTTTTGTTGGTAGGGGTTAACCATTGTGCCCAAATATAATTTTTTTAGTCCGAAAGTCGGGAAGACCCGAAGTCCGAAAGATAATAATAGTCCGAAAGACCGAAAGTCCGAAAAGATCGGGTGATAAACTGAACCAATTCCTTAACTTAATTTATTCAATAAAAGTATCTTCCCACCTCCTGACAATCTTTCGGACTTCCGGTCTTCCGGACTTCCCGACTTTCCCTATCTTTGCCCCATCATGACAGATAAAAAAGTGAGGGTGCGTTTTGCCCCAAGCCCTACCGGCGGCTTGCATTTGGGCGGCGTACGTACCGTGTTGTTTAACTACCTGTTTGCCAAAAAAACAGGTGGCGATTTTGTTTTACGTATTGAAGATACCGACCAAAGCCGTTACGTGGATGGCGCCGAACAGTATATTTTAGATTGCCTGCAATGGTGCGGCCTGACGCCTGATGAAAGCCCGGTAGCCGGAGGCAAATACGCGCCTTACCGTCAAAGCGAACGCAAAGCCATTTACCGCGAGTATGCCGAGCGCCTGGTAATGGAAGGCCATGCC
This sequence comes from Mucilaginibacter sp. GW821-FHT07H05, assembly GCF_059418485.1. NCBI lineage: Bacteria > Pseudomonadati > Bacteroidota > Sphingobacteriia > Sphingobacteriales > Sphingobacteriaceae > Mucilaginibacter > Mucilaginibacter sp. GW821-FHT07H05. The sequence goes on along the minus strand of NZ_JBWKPY010000004.1, from coordinate 686,851 downwards.
TATTATGCCTTTGATACCACCGAGGAACTGGATACAAACCGTAAGGAGATCCCTAACTTTCAATATGGGCACGCTTATCGCGATACCTTGCGTAACTCGCTTAGCTTGTCGCAGCATGATGTTGACCAGCTATTGGATGCCGGCACCCCGCACGTGATACGCATTAAAATGCCGGCCGATGAACATATTGGCTTTACCGATATGATACGCGGCTACGTAAATTTTGATACCAACCAGGTTGATGATAAGGTTTTGCTAAAAGCCGATGGCATGCCTACCTATCATTTAGCGGTGGTGGTTGATGATTACCTGATGAAGATAACCCACGCCTTTAGGGGCGAGGAATGGCTGCCATCGGCCCCGGTACACCTGCTGTTATGGAAATACCTGGGTTGGGAAGCCGATATGCCCCAGTGGGCGCATTTGCCTTTAATATTAAAGCCTGATGGGCACGGTAAACTGAGCAAGCGTGACGGGGCCCGCCTGGGTTTCCCGGTGTTTGCCATGAATTGGTTTGATGCCAAAACGGGCGAGCTTACGCCGGGTTTCCGCGAGCTGGGCTTTTTGCCCGAGGCTTTTGTAAACCTGCTGGCTATGCTGGGCTGGAACGATGGCACCGAACAAGAGATTTTTTCGCTGGATGAACTGGTAGAGAAATTCTCGATTGAGCGGGTAAGCAAAGCCGGCGCTAAATTTGATTTTGAAAAAGCCAAATGGTATAATGCAGAGTGGATTAAGAAGTCGGAAGCCCAGAGTCTAAAGTCTAAAGTGGAAGCCGTATTGGCCGATAAGGGGATTACCGGGATTGATGAAAGCTACCTGCTAACGGTGATCGATCTGATCAAAGACCGGGTTACTTTACTGCCCGATTTTTATACCCAATCTGCTTACTTTTTTCAGCAACCTGCCGAATATGACCTGGCCGCCGTTAAACCCAAGTGGACTGAAGCTAAAACCGATTTCTTTAACGAGTTTGCCGCTAAGCTAAGCGCTATGGAAACAGTTGAAGCTGCTGAATTAGAAGCTACCTTTAAAGCGTTTATGGAAGAGAAGGGCTTTAAAATGGGCGATGTGATGCTGCCTTTCCGTATTATGCTGGTAGGCGGCAAGTTTGGCCCGCATGTTTTTGATATTGCGGCGCTGCTGGGTAAGGAAGAAACGGTGAGCAGGATAGGGAAGGGGCTGGTGGCGTTTACGGCGTAATAATCCCTTATACACCCCATTGTCATTGCGAGGAGCAGCGGGAAGGGCTGTGTAATGGAGCGACGCGGCAATCCCATAGGCGGGTCCGTTTTTATGTCCTCTGGGATTGCCACGCTATCGCTCGCAATGACAATGTTTTTAATAAAATACAGGGGTACTACTCAATCAACAGCAAAGTATCATCCACAGATATTTCACCGTGCGATTGATCAAGGATGCACTCGCCGTCTTTGATCAGCAGCAACTGCGGCGACTCGTGATGTACGCTGAAATCGGCGGCTATTTTGCCGGATATATCGCGGTGTTGAATAAGGTCTAAAAAATAAAGCGGAATTTCTGCCGGCAGCCTGTCCCAATCTAATTCAAATCTCCGTTTAGCCATCATACTGATAGAGCAGCGGGTGCTGTGCTTAAAAATAACGCTGTACCCATTCTTCTGCTTAATACTATCCAGTTGTTCTACCGTGTTCAGTGAAGTCCAGTTCATAAAATATATTATAATACAAAAATACAGCAGAGCAGCCGTATTAGTTTCAGCGGAAGGTAAAAATGGCTTTATAATGTTATTAGCGCCTGCTGTTACCGTATGCAGGACATAGTTTTTGCGAGCAGGAAGATAACGCTGTACCCAAGGCCAGGGCTATAAAAGCTATGTAAACTATTTTTCTCATTTCTTAATAACGTTAAATTTTATTTAATCGTTTAATGTCCGGGCCATATCTGCCATTTTTATGGCGGTTATGGCTGCTTCATCACCTTTGTTGCCATGTTTGCCGCCTGCGCGGTCAATAGCTTGCTGCTGGTTATCGGTAGTCAGCACACCAAATATAACAGGTTTGCTGTATTTAATGGCTACGTTACTAACCCCGTTGGCCACCGCGTTGCAAATAAAATCAAAGTGCCTTGTTTCGCCCTGTATTACACAGCCTAAACAGATCACCGCATCTAATTTAAGATTTTTTAGCAATAAATCGGCACCCGATGTTAATTCAAAGCTACCCGGAACGGTGTAAGTGAAAATATCGTCTTCCAGCGCGCCATGCATCAGCAGGCTTTGATAGGCGCCCTGATAAAGGGCGTTGGTGATCTCGCTGTTCCATTCGGCTACGGCTATCCCAAAACGGAACCCTGCTGCCGATGGTACGGTAGTGTTAGAAAAATCGGATAAATTTTTAAGCTGGGTAGCCATTTTTTATGGATTGCGAAATTCGAAATTTCAATTGCGAAGTTAATATGGTAATTCGGAATGTCAATCGCATCATTTCGAAATTGACATTCCGAACTTCGAATTACAACTTGGCTTCGGCCCTTGCAATGTACTCGTCAATGCTTTGTGCTTCGGTACTTTCAGGGTATTCAGTTTTTATCTGTTTGTAGGTTTCGGCAGCAGTTTTGGCATCGTTTTTAGCCTCGTAAACCAAACCCAGTTTTTTAAGATAAAAAGGGGTCAAAAATTTATTAGCAGATTTATCGGCCGCTTTTTGAAAGTAGGAAGCCGCTTTATCGTAGTCTTTTAACTCTACATAAGCATCGCCGGTGCTGCCTAAAGCTTCGGTTGCCACCATGGCATCATCGCCATGATAGTTAGAATAGCTATCAATTGCTTTCTGGAATTCGCCTTTGTTTAAATAAGCGGTACCCAGGTAAAAGTAAGCCAGGTTAGCGGCTTTGGTATTGCTGTATTTATCAGCAATTTTTTCAAAGCCGGGGTAGCTGCCATCACCTTTTATGGCTTTGTCCCAGTCTTTTTTAGCCCAAAAATCCTGTGCTACGTGCATTTGGTCGGCGGCCTCAACTTCACGTGGGCCTATATACATTTTTTGGTAGGCAAAGTAAATTGCAACAATAGCCACAATGGCTGCACCTATAAATAATAAGCTTTTTTGGTTCTCCTGTACAAAATTGCCTGTGCTTGCTGACGCCTTAACATTTGATGAGGTAGCAGTAGTGGCCTGTGTTTTCGACATTTCTATTTTAAAATTAAGTTTGCAAAAATACGCTTTTAAAAATTTTTAACAATAGCTTTTAATTTAATTTGTTACACTTAATTTTTAAAGGTATTTAATCGGCAAAACAAAAGGGTATTGTTACCTTTGATGTGCTGTTATGTATCTGCAACAACTCTCCGTACTCAACTTTAAAAACTATACCGAAGCCGAACTTGTTTTCAGCGATGGTGTAAACGTATTTGCGGGTAATAACGGCGCTGGCAAAACCAATATACTGGATGCTGTGCACTACCTGTCGCTTTGTAAAAGCTATTTTAACCCGATAGATAGCCAGCAGATTAAACAGGATACCGATTTTTTTATGGTCAGTGGCGTTTTTAATAAGGACGACCGGCAGGATACCGTAGCCTGTGCTGTTAAGCGCAATCAAAAAAAGCAATTTAAACGCAATAAAAAGGAATACCAGCGCCTGGCCGATCATATTGGCAAGTATCCGCTGGTGATGATATCGCCGTATGATATCAGTATCATTATTGAAGGGAGCGAGGAGCGGCGCAAGTTTATTGATAATGTGATATCGCAAACAGATAACCGGTACCTGGACGAACTGATCATCTATAACAAGGTACTGGCTAACCGTAACGCCCTGTTAAAGCGTATTGCCGAAACAGGCCGTTATGACCCGGGTTTGCTGGAGGTGCTGGACGAACAACTGATCAGTTCGGGCAATAAGATCTTTGCCAAGCGCAAGGCTTTTATGGAAAGCTTCACCGAAATTTTTAATACCCACTATCATTTTTTAAGCGATAGCGCCGAAAATGTAGACCTGGTGTACGACTCGCCATTGCTGGCAGATGATTTCAGCGCCCTGTTAAAAAAATCGGCCGAGAAAGACCGTGTGCTGGAGCGTACCACCATGGGGATCCATAAGGATGATTTGCATTTTAGTATCCATGGTATGCCCATGAAAAAGTTTGGCAGCCAGGGGCAGCAAAAATCGTTTTTAATAGCACTAAAACTGGCGCAGAATAGTTTTTTATACAGGCAAACCGGCTTTAAGCCATTGCTGTTACTGGATGATATATTTGATAAGCTGGACGACCTGCGTATTACCAAGCTGATGCAGATGGTAAGCAATCATGATTTTGGGCAGGTGTTTATTACCGATACCAGCGCCAAACGTGCTACGGATGTTTTTAAAAAAATTAAAGTTGATTTTAAATTATTTAAAGTAAACGGAGGACGGATAGATGCGTAAAGCCAACGATAAAACCCTGAAGGAAGCCATTGAGCAAATGCTGCAGGTTTATAAGATAAAGCGCAAGTACGAAGAAACCGGCATAACATCGGCCTGGCCCGAACTGGTGGGCAAATCGGTAGCTAACCGTACTAAGGAATTATTTATTAATGATAAAAAGCTGTTTGTGCGGATAGAATCGTCGGTAATTAAAAACGAGTTGCTGCTTATGAGGGCGCAAATTATTGAAAAAATAAACGACAGGGCAAACGCTAAGATAGTAGAAGAGATTATTTTCCTCTGAAAGTACCACCGCTGCGTATTAAGTGGATACTGCTGTGCCTCCTGAAGATATCATCGCGTACTAATGAATACATGATGATGAACAGGCCGGGCATCAGGAATGCGAATTGTACCTCAGGGTGGTTTCTGAAAATATTTATACAGGCAATTGCCAAAGCAACAATCACGGCCGAATAAACAATATATCTGAGTAGTACTTTCATATCTCTTTCTCTTTAAATCCGGGCGCAAATGCCGGATTTTTTTATGAGCAACGTAAAAGTAACTTGTTTTGTTCCCAAAAACAAGAGAAATAAAATAAAAATGTCCGGATATTTTTCGGTTTTACCGTATCCGGACATTTAGTTAGGAATAGTTAAGCTAAACTTAAACTATAATTAAAATCTTTCGAATGCAGAGAAGAAGAAATTGCCTTCAATATCAGCGTTTTCGTCCGAATCTGAACCGTGCACTGCGTTTTCCCCCATTGATTTTGCAAATAACTGGCGGATGGTTCCCGGCTCGGCTTTAGATGGATCGGTAGCGCCTATCAGTTTACGGAAATCGGCAACAGCATTGTCTTTTTCTAAAATAGCGGCAACAATTGGTCCCGATGACATAAAGCTAACCAGTTCGCCATAAAAGGGACGGTCTTTGTGCACTTCGTAAAATTTGCCGGCCAATTCCGGTGTTAAAGCAGTGTATTTAAAAGCTACAGGTTTAAATCCGTTTTTGATGATCTGATCCAGGATGGCGCCGATATGTCCGTTAGCAACAGCATCCGGTTTTATCATGGTAAAAGTTCTGTTAGTTGTCATGGTGCGTTTTATTATTGTAGCCCGTAGGCCTTATGTTTAATTTGGCGCAAAAGTAGCTTTTTAAACTCAAAATATAAAAGTGTTTGTGCAAATACATAGCTTGTATTTAATTAATTTATTTAGCTTTGCAACTCTTTTTTAAAAAATGTTGGACATCGCCTCGCTTAGGGAATTATTAGCACAACCCCAAAAAATAGTGATCACAACCCATCACAAACCTGATGGGGATGCGTTGGGTTCGTCGTTAGGTTTATATAACTACCTGATACAGCAAGGTCATCACGCAACGGTAATCAGCCCGACCGATTACCCGGAGTTTTTAAGCTGGATGCCCGGCAATGGCGAGGTAATGATCTATACCGAAAACGTTGCCGCCGCAACTACATTGATAGCCAATGCCGCTTTAATATTTTGCCTCGATTTTAACGCCCTGGGCCGTATTAACGAAATGGGCGAACTGGTGCGCGAAAGCAAGGCCCAAAAGGTGATGATAGACCATCACCTGGAGCCCGAGGATTTTGACGATTACCGCTATTGGGATATCAACGCCTGTGCCACCGCGCAACTCATCTATCATTTTATTGTAGACGAATTGCATGGCCAAAAATATATTAATGCCGATGTAGCCACTTGTTTGTATACCGGTATTATGACAGATTCGGGCTCGTTCCGTTTCCCCGGCACAACATCTGCAGTACACCGTACCGTTGCCGAACTGATTGATGCCGGCGCTGTTAACTGGCGCATACATGAGCTGGTTTACAGCAATTCATCCGAAGAACGCCTGCGTTTTTTAGGGCACTGCCTAAGCCAAAAGCTGGAAGTATTGTATGAATATAATACGGCTTTAATTACGGTAACTAAAGCCGAAATAGAACAATACCATGTTATAACCGGCGATACCGAAGGGATTGTAAATTACGCCCTATCAATTACCGGGATACGCCTGGCCGCGTTTATTGTAGAGCGGGGCGATAAGGTAAAACTATCATTACGATCGAAAGGCGATTTCCCGGCAAACGAGATCTGTAAAAAATATTTTAACGGCGGCGGCCACCGCAATGCGGCCGGCGGCATGTCCGAACAATCACTTGAACAAGTAACCAATCAATTTAAAACTATATTACCAGAGTACAAAACACTATTAATCCAATAAAAAAAAATGAAACAAAAATTAATGTTATTAGCTGTAGCTGCTATAGCTTTAACCAGCTGCGGCGGCGGATTTAAACAAGGCCAGGGCGGCATGCTTTACAACATCCACGAGGATAAATCGGGCCCTACTGTTAAAGAAGGCGACTTTGTTAGCGTAAATATGATCGCTAAAACCGACAGCGGTAAAGAATTGAACAATACTTATACATCGGGCAGGCCTATTGCCACCTTAATGCCTAAAATGCAGTTTAAAGGCGATGTTGTAGCCGCGATTATGATGCTGAGCGAAGGCGATAGCGCTACCGTTAAGGTTAATGTTGACTCGATGGCTAAAGCCGGACAGCCGGCACAACCTGGTTTTAAAGGCAAATACATTGTTTTTCAGCTGAAGGTAGAGAAAGTGATTGCTAAAGGTAACCTGAGCGAAACTGTTTTCCAGGACCGTGTTAAGGATTACTTTAAAACTGTAACTGATAAAATAAAAGCAGACGAGCCTAAAAAAATCCAGAAATACATTACCGATAATAACCTTAAAACCACAAAAACAGCTTCGGGCTTAAACTATGTGATCACTAAACAAGGCAGCGGCCCAACGCCTGCTGTAGGTGATTCTGTTGAAGTATACTACGTGGGTAAGTTTTTAAGCGGTAAAGTTTTTGAAACTAACGTTAAGGAAGAAGCCATGAAAGATAAGGCTACCTATAACCCGCAGAACCCATATAAGCCTATCCGCGTACCTGTTGGCCTGCAAAAAGTAATACCAGGTTGGGATCAGGGCCTGATGTTAATGAACAAAGGATCAAAAGCAACTTTAGTGATACCGGCAATACTGGCTTATGGCGAGCAAGGCATGGGCCCTATTGGTCCGTTCACACCATTGGTATTTGATCTGGAAGTAACCAATATCATTAAACCAGATCCTAATGCAAAACCAGCGCCGCCTGCACCGCAGCCGCCTGTAAGTAAATAAAATATTTATAGCCTTCCGTTTTTATACGGAAGGCTTTTTAATTTCATGATGAAGAAGTTCCTTTTTTTAGCTTTTTTTATTGCCCCTTTTGTTTTAAAGGCGCAAAATGGTTTTATGCGTACCCCAAAGGGCGTGCAATATAAAATTGTAAACCGTAACGTAGGCGACCGTATTAAACTGGACGATGTAATTACCTTCCAGGTGGTGCAAAAAACCGAGAAGGATTCGGTATTATTCAGTTCGTATACGCTGGGGCACCCTATCAAAATACAGGTAAAGCCTTCGGGCAATATTGGCGATCTGATGGATATTTTCCCGCTGTTAACCGCTAAGGACAGCGCCGTGATAAAAGTACCAACCGATAGCATTTTTATTGGTCATGAAGATGCGCGTCCGCCGTTTTTTCCTAAAGGAAGCAGTCTGGTTTTCACCCTGAAAATAGAAAAGGTACAATCGTTAAACGACGCGATTGCCGAGCGCAATGCCGAAATGGACAAAATGCGCAGCAATGAGGCAACGGCGGCTAATAAATATATTGCCGACCATGGGCTCACCAACCTTACCGCTACCACATCTGGTTTAAAGTATGTAATTACCCAGGCAGGTACAGGCCCTAAAATTGTATTTGGCGATACCGTATTGGTTAACTACGCCGGCCGCAATACCGAAGATAAGTTGTTTGATACCAGTATGGAGGCCGTAGCCCAGGCAGGCGGTTTAAACCAGCCCGGCCGCACTTACGAACCTTTAAAACTGGTTGTAGGCGTAGAGCCCCCGGTTATTAAAGGCTGGGACGAAGGCCTGGTGTTGTTAAACAAAGGGGCCAAAGCTACTTTCGTTATCCCATCAACCCTTGGTTATGGCGAGCAGGGTGCCGGTAACGATATTAAACCGTTTAGCACCATTATATTTGATTTGGAAATAGTGAAGGTGATGCACCCCAAACCTAAGCCGGTAAAAGCAGGGGCCAAAGCCCCGGTTAAAAAACCAGCTACTACAAGCAAAGCCCCGGTAAGCAAAACACCGGTTAAGAAGCCGGCCACCCCGGTGAAAAAATAAATTTGAAAAGCCTTCTGCTAACAACAGAAGGCTTTTTTACTTTTATGGGGTTGAGGACAGAACTTTTATTTTTTATGACTAAACTTGGCAAGTTTGACGCAACTCAATCAGCTTTTTCAGTAGGAAACAAAGGCACAAAATGTAATAATTAAAAATTATCATGAAATATTTTTTTAATATAGCAGCTATCCTATTCATCATGCTTTTATCGGTAAAGGCAAACGCGCAAATGAAACTCTCAGCAAATGCGAAAGTTAATCAGTTACCTGAAGACAGCTTGTTGAAGGAATTTGAAAACAAAATATATCATACTTTTTATGGGCCGGGTTATCGGAAAAATAACACAACCTATACCATGTTGAAAGTGGACATTAATTGGGATGGAAAAGTAACCGGTATCAACTTTTCAGATAGTGCCGATTCCACTTTTGTTAACGCCTGGATTAACAGCAAGATCGGTCAGGATGACAAGGCAACATTAGAACGTTACGCTCAAATAAAAGCATATAAAAGTGTTTCTTTATTAATACCAATAAATTACCAATATGGTTACCCGGTTAAACAAAAAGATTTATCACCAGGTGAGCGGGATGCATTGCTAAAATTTAATAAGAAAAATTTCAACGGTAAAGCCATCATGTTTGATCCTATTAAAATATCGGTGCTTGGTAAAGGAGATATGTAATAAGCCTTTGCTGTTGCAAGGGTTTTCGTGTAACATAGCAAAGCCGGCCACCCCGGTAAAAAAATAAATTTGAAAAGCCTTCTGCTAACAACAGAAGGCTTTTTTACTTTTGCAGCATGGTATTAACCGATACGCATACGCACCAGTACTACGAAGCCGACCCCGAAAAGCGCGCTGCCCTGATGCAACGCTGTTTTGAAAATAAAATAGACCGCCTGTTTTTACCCAATGTGGATGTAGCATCAATGCCCATGGTGTTTAACCTGGCGGCAGAATATCCGCAAAATTGTTTCCCTATGCTGGGCCTGCATCCCTGCGATGTAAAGGACGACTGGCAGCAGCAACTGGAAACCATAGCCGCGGCCATCCCACAGCAAAAAATATATGCCATTGGCGAGATAGGGATAGACCTATATTGGGATAAAACCACGTTGGATAAACAGGTAGAGGCTTTCAGAATCCAGATCAATTGGGCCAAAGCTAATAAGCTGCCTATTGTGATTCATTGCCGCGATGCCTTTAATGAAGTGTACGAAGTGCTGCTGCAGGAGCAGGATGAGAACCTGCGAGGGATTTTCCATTGCTTTAGCGGTACGGTTGAGCAGGCCAAACAAATTACCGACCTGGGTTTTTACCTGGGCATTGGCGGTGTGGTTACTTACAAAAATGGCGGATTGGACAAGGTAGTGGCGCAAATTGACCTGAAGCATATCGTTTTAGAAACAGATTCTCCGTATCTTACCCCCGTTCCTTATCGCGGTAAACGCAACGAAAGTTCGTACCTGGTATACGTGGCGCAAAAAGTAGCCGAATTGCATGGTACGGATATGGAGACCGTTGCAAATATCACTACCGCTAATTCAACAGCGGTATTTGGCATATAAGCAGCATTTTTTTGAAGAAAGTATTTTATATATTTATAGCATAACCAATATACCATGTGCCAGATACTGATCATTTATACCGGAGGGACAATCGGTATGATGAGCGATCCGAAGACCAATGTGCTCAGGCCGATTAACTTTGAGCAAATTATGGAAAATGTACCCGAACTGGAACGGCTGAACTGCCGTATCATGGTGCATTCCTTTGCCGAGATCATCGACTCATCAAACATGAACCCCGCCATTTGGAGCGATCTGGCCGGCCTGATCGAAAAAAATTACGATAAGGTGGATGGTTTTGTTATCCTGCATGGGTCGGATACCATGTCGTTCACCGCTTCGGCCTTAAGTTTTATGCTGGAGAACCTGGCTAAGCCCGTCATATTTACCGGTTCGCAATTGCCAATCGGCTCTATCCGTACCGATGCCAAGGAAAACCTGATGACGGCTATTGAAATTGCTAAAGCCAAAAAGAACGATAAAGCCCGCGTACCCGAAGTTTGTATCTATTTTGATTATAAGTTGTTCCGCGGGAACCGCTCGTTTAAATATAACTCGGTAAAGTTCGAGGCTTTCCGTTCGCCAAATTACCCTATCCTGGCCGAATCGGGCGTGCATATGCGTTATAGCATCAACGATATCCGCCAGCCCAAAGAAGACGGCGGACTTATCGTTCATAATAACCTGGTGAATGATGTTGCTGTATTGAAATTATACCCGGGTATTAGTCCGAAGGTGGTAGAAAATATTGTGAACGCCGGTGTGCGCGGCATTATTATGGAAACCTTTGGCGCCGGCAATACCACAACCGACCAATGGTTTGTTGATTTGCTGAAGAGCGCTATTGATAGCGGTAAGGTGATTGTTGATATATCGCAATGTAAGGTAGGTACTGTTGAACTGGGCCGTTACGAAACCAGCAAGCAATTGAAAGATATTGGCGTAGCCAATGGTTATGATATGACCTATGAAGCCGCCGTTACCAAAATGATGTACCTGCTTGGCCAAAGCGACGACCCCAAACAGGTGAAAGAATGGATGGAAACCGACCTGCGTGGGGAGCTGACGGTATCGTAAATTATTAGGTATTTCTTATAATTAACCACAAAGATTTATCCTCGCCCAGTTAAGCGTCCACGCTTGACTGTATGCCTAATTAAGCGTCCACGCTTAATTTCGCAAGCGTGGACGCTTGCTTCAAAATAAGTTTAAAGCGCGGACGCTTTAAACGGCGTTAGTTTTTATTATTTAAAACAGGCCTTTGTGAACTTAGTGCTACCCTCTTAGTGATCTTTGTGGTTAAATCGCCACTATCACCCCATCACCATCACCACTCAATCGTAATTTTTGCAAGCTTATACACCTAAGTCAGACAAATAAGCCCTTTATTTGTATTATTACTATAATATAGCATCTTGATAACAGATAATCACGGCCGGAAAATTACGTACCTGCGCCTGGCGGTAACCGACAGGTGTAACTTGCGCTGCTTTTATTGCATGCCCGAGGAAGGTATTGATTGGCTGGGCCGTAAGGAGCTGTTAAGCTACGAGGAAATGCTGCGGCTTTGCAACTTGCTGGTAGGCATAGGGATAGAAAAGATCCGCATTACAGGCGGCGAGCCTTTTGTACGTAAGGACATGATGCAGCTATTAGCCGCCCTGTCAGCAATTGATGGCTTGAAAGATATCAGTTTGACCACCAACGGTGTGTTAACCGCGCCTTATATTCCGGAGTTAAAGCGATTAGGCATTAACTCCATTAACCTGAGTTTAGATACACTGGATGCCGGCCGGTTTTTCAGTATCACCCGCCGCGATGAATTTGCCGCCGTAATGCATACGCTGGATGAATTGCTGAAGCATGATATGGAGGTGAAGATAAATGCCGTAGTAATGGATGGCCGCAATACCGACGATATATTGCCGCTGGTAAACCTCACTAAAGATCTGCCCGTTAGCGTACGTTTTATTGAGGAAATGCCATTTAATGGCGATAGCCGTATATACCAGGGTTTAGCCTGGGATTACGTGCGAATATTGGATCATATTAAGGCAAGCTATCCTGAGATCCAAAAAGTGAAAGATGCGCCGTATTCCACATCTTACAATTACCAAATCCCGGGGCATAAAGGCAGCATCGGTATTATCGCCGCATATTCGCGCACCTTTTGCGGTACTTGTAATCGTATCCGTTTAACCCCGCAAGGCGAATTAAAGACTTGCCTGTATGAAGGGGATGGGTTAAATATTAAGGATTTGCTGCGCGCCGGAATGGCTGATAGCGATCTGCAAAATATACTGATCAATGCCATCAGCCACCGTGCTAAGGATGGTTGGGAGGCCGAAGCCGAACGCAAGGCAAACGACCCAGCGCACGAATCTATGGCATCAATAGGAGGCTAATTATCATTATGACAACCGTACAACAGGCAGAGCATATTATCCTGAACCAGGTCCGCAATTACGGAACGGAAGAAATAGGTTTTGAGCAATCGCATGGAAGGGTACTGGCCGAGGATATTTTTGCCGACCGTGATATGCCCCCCTTTAACCGGGTGACGATGGATGGCATTGCCATTAATTATTCGGCTTATGCTGATGGTTTGCGCACCTTCCATATCGCGGCCACGCAGGCAGCCGGCGATAAACCTGTGGATATTACCGCGTCAGATCAATGCATAGAAATTATGACCGGGGCGGTTTTACCTGATACCCTGGATACCATTATCCGCTACGAAGATGTGCTGATTACCGGTACCAATGCCGAGATAGTTGTGGATACCGTTAAAGCCGGGCAAAACATCCACTTTAAAGGCCGCGATAAACAGTTAGGAGATGTAGTGGCAGCGAAAGGGAAGATCATTACCCCGGCGATTATCGGCATTATGGCATCGGCAGGGAAAACGAGGGTGCTGGTAAAAAAAATACCTAAAACAGTTATTATCTCATCGGGCGATGAACTGGTAGATGTGCATGAAACACCTGCGCCGTACCAGATCAGGAAATCAAATAGTTATACCATCAAAGCCGCTTTGCAGCAGCAAGGTGTACAGGCAGATATGCTGCATATCCCCGATGATCCCGAAGCAACACAGGCCGGGATTGCTAATTGTTTAAAAAATTACGATGTGATCTTGCTTTCGGGCGGTATCTCCATGGGTAAGTTTGATTATATCCCGCAGGCGCTGGAGCAGGTAGGTGTGGCTAAACTTTTCCATAAAGTACAGCAGCGCCCCGGCAAGCCCTTTTGGTTTGGGGCCGATAGAAATGGCGCGCTGGTATTTGCTTTTCCCGGTAACCCTGTGGCAACCTTTATGTGCCTGCACCGCTATTTTTTGCCCTGGTTAAACGCGGCGATGGGTTTAGATGAAAAGCCGGCAAGGTATGCAGCCCTGTCCCAGGATTTTTACTTTGAACCCGACCTGCAATATTTTTTACAGGTAAAAACAACGCTAACGGCCGATGCCCGGTTGATCGCTTCGCCGCTGGCCGGAAATGGGTCGGGCGATTTTGCTAACTTAGCAGATACGGATGCCTTTTTAGAACTCCCCGCCGGGCGCAACGAGTTTGAAGCAGGAGAGGTGTTTAGGCTGTGGTCATTTGACCAATAAACCTTGTCATTTCGAACGTAGAGAGAAATCTTATACGAGCGGACTGTCTGCGTGTAGAAGATTTCTCCTCGTACCTCGTTCGAAATGACATATACATTAAGAGAAATTGGTGAAATCAAAACATAATCGGTGAAATCAAAATGAGTTTTACTCACTTAAACGAACAAGGCAAACCCACCATGGTTAACGTAGGCGAAAAGGCCATCACCCATCGCACGGCTACCGCGCGCAGTATAGTGGTGCTGCCTGCCGAAGTACTGGCCCAATTAACCGATGGCAACCTGCAAACCAAAAAAGGTTCGGTGTTCCAGGTGGCTATTATAGCCGGGATAATGGCCGCCAAAAAGACCGGCGAACTGATCCCGCTGTGCCACCCGCTTGGGCTGGACAATTGCGATATCGCGATCAGTTTGAACGAAGCGCAGGAGGTTGTGATTGATTGCACCACCAGCATCACCGCCAAAACGGGGGTAGAGATGGAGGCTTTAGTGGGCGCCAGCATGGCGGCCTTAACCATTTATGATATGTGCAAAGCCATGAGCCACGATATTGTAATTAAAGAAACCAAACTGATGGCAAAAACGGGAGGGAAACGTGAGTTTAAAAGATCATAAAAAACATACGGCTATGATACGCCCTGTGCTCGGCAATTTTGGCCGTAACGAGTGGGCTATAGTCGGTGCGCCCTGCGGCGATATAAAAGCACTGGCCGAACAGATCATCGCGGCCTTATCAGCCACAGCTAAAATAGCTTATGTTGATGCGCAGCACAGCGACGAGCCGGAGGCATTGCCAGGGCGGTTAACTGCCGGTGCTTGTGTTGAGTATACAGAAAAGGAAGGCCAGCAACAATTAAATTATAAGGGCATTTTAAATGCTTATCAAAATCAACCGTTTTTTAATGATTGCGATTTGATATTGCTGAATGGCAACCATCACCAGGCAAAAAGACAAGTAGTTATCATCGATAGCAAAAAGAAGGCATCGTTGCAAAAGCGTGTTGACCAATTAACCGATGTGCGCCTGTTTTTATTGGCCGATGGTGAAACAGAAATATTTGATTTTGTAAAAGCGGCTATTCCCGGTCATCAGCAAATCCCGGGATACAGGCTGACTGAAACCGATAAAATTATCCAGTTTTTCAATAACGAATTACAACAATCCAAACCCCGGTTAAACGGTTTAATATTAGCCGGCGGCAAAAGTGAACGCATGGGGCAGGATAAGGGCGCTATTAACTGGCACCAGAAAGAACAGCGTTACTACATGGCCGACCTGCTGAAAAACTATACTGATAACGTTTATATTTCCTGCCGTGCAGATCAGCAGCCGAATATCGACCCGGCCTATCAAACATTAACGGATACCTTTACCGGGCTTGGGCCGTATGGCGCCATCCTCTCGGCCTTTAGGGAGCAGCCCGAAAAAGCCTGGCTGGTATTAGCCTGCGATTTGCCCTTGCTGGATAAAGATACGCTGGACTTTTTGATCGCTCATCGCGATCCATCGGCCATAGCTACTTCTTTCCAAAACGCGTTCGATGGTTTCCCCGAACCATTAATCACCATTTGGGAGCCTAAAAGTTATGCCGTGCTGCTGTCGTTTTTAGCGCGGGGATATTCCTGTCCCCGCAAGGTGCTCATCAATAGCGATACTAAAATATTACAAGCGCCCAATCCCGATGCTTTGACCAATGTCAATACGCCCGGGGAAAAGGAAAGGGTGCAAAAGATATTGCAACACAAAACAGTTTCTGCCTGATGGACTTGTCGCGTTATAGTTGTCAGATCGCGCTACCCGGTTTTGGTAAGCAGGCACAGCAGCGTTTACAGCAGGCCAAAGTGTTGATAGTAGGAGCCGGCGGCTTAGGCTGCCCGGCCGCGCAATATTTAGCGGCTTCGGGCATTGGTACTTTAGGTTTGGCCGATAACGATACCATCAGCATTAGTAACCTGCACCGGCAAATTTTATATACGCCCGCGGATGCGGGGAAGAAGAAGGTGACAGTGGCGGCTGCAAAGCTGCAGTTGCAAAACCCGGATATCCAAATCATACCACACCTGCTGCAGGTTACGGTCGATAATGTAATGCAACTGTTTGCTCAGTACGATGTGATTGTTGATGGCACCGATAACTTTGAAACCCGCTATTTGCTGAATGACGCGGCCGTACTAACCGGCAAGCCTTTAATTTACGGCGCTATTTACCAGTTTGAAGGGCAGGTTGCCGTATGGAATGCGCCCAATGCGGACGGTAGTCGCTCGCCTAACTACCGCGACCTATACCCGCAGGTGGATGCTACCCAGGTGCCCAACTGCGCCGAGGGTGGTGTGATTCCTACCCTTGCCGGGATGATAGGCTGCATGCAGGCTAACGAAGTCATTAAACTCATTACCCAAACCGGCGAATTATTGGCCGGAAAGATGCTAATACTGGATGCCCAAACCATGCAAAGCCGGGTGATTAAAATAGGCGCGGTTACCAAAACAGAGATTACCCATTTGCCTAAAACCATACTTGCCGAAACCATTAGTATTGCTGATTTGAAAGCAGCTTTGGAAGCTAACATGGTAGATTTAATCGATATCCGCGGCAGCGAAGAACACGAAGATTTTAACATTGGCGGCAGGCATATCCCATCCTACAAACTGGAGCGAAGCCTGGCCGATACGGATAGCTCAAAAACCATTGTACTCTATTGTACCATAGGCAAACGCAGTGCCGACGCGGTGAAAAAATTGAAAGAAATTAATCCGGGCTTAAACGTGGTTTCGCTGGAAGGTGGGGTGAAGGCCTGGGTGGAGCAGGAATAACGCAGCGCAATCATAACTGGCTTCAGTTTATAACTGAAGCCTACAGATAAAGGCAAGTCTGTGACTTGTCGCTTAATTTATCACGGAAAGTTACAAACTTTCCCGATCCGCAAGCTTCAGTTATAAACTGAAGCCAGTTTGAGGGGTGCTGAAACAAGTTCTGCATGACATGTAAGTGTGAAGTTTATCACGGCGTAGCTGAAACCCAAACCTCACCATCTTCAAAAATCTCTTTTTTCCAAATAGGAACCGTCTTTTTCAGGGTATCGATCAAAAAGCGGCAGGCATCAAAAGCAGCATCACGGTGGGCTGCCGCAACGGCTATAATAACGGGCACCTCACCAATTTCCAAAGTACCTGTACGGTGATGAATAGCGATGCGTTGAATAGGCCATTGCTGCATAGCCTGGTCGGCCAGTTTTTGCATTTCGTTAATAGCCATTTGCTGGTAAGCCTCAAATTCTAACCGCAGCACACGCTTGCCTTTAGTGGCATCACGTACGGTACCAATAAATACGTCGATACCGCCACAGCCGGGGGCCATCACCCAATCAATGCAGGATTGGATGTTGAGGGGTTGGGGGGATATGTGGATTTGTGTGTTCAATTCTATAATCTCTAATAATAACTTGTCATTGCGAGCGATAGCGTGGCAATCCCAGAGGACAAGCAACGTGGACCTACCTATGGGATTGCCACGTCGTCGCCATCACACAATCCCCGGCTGACTCCTCGCAATGACAAGGAGGAAAGTCGATTGCAACCAAATGGCTTACCCCCCGCTCACCGGTGGTATCACCGCTATTTCATCGCGCTCGTTTATGGGCAAATCATCGCCGGCATATTCGTTATTAACAGCCAGCAGATACGATGCCAGTTGTTTCAACCGCGGATATTTGTCTTCTAAAACAATTTTCAAATCCCCGGCAAGGGCGTTAACGGGCAACTCAACTATGATAGATGAAGCGCCGAAAATATCTTTCGCAATGCCAAATGCCAGGATGTTTGCCGTCATGATGCTTTGTAAATTTAGGCTAAGATACGGAGTTTAACCACAAAGGGTATAGTGTAATTCAGTTTGACTAAAGCCACCTACCGCTTTAATTTATCCGTCCCATAAATGGTACGGCAATGAATTTAATCTGTTATATAAGGATAAACAATGTTCCCATTTATTGCCGTTGGCTTTAGCCAACGGATAGGGGCTAATATATGCGGGGCTTTAGCCCAATTAAAAACTAAATCGTATTATTGTTATGCAATGAAAAAACTTCTCAGCAATCTTACCTTCCAGGTACTTGTAGCCATTTTATTGGGCATTATTGTGGGCTATTACTTTAAAGGCTTTGGCCCCGCGGCGCAAACCATTAGTAAGGTATTTATCAGCATGATCACCATGCTGATCACCCCTATCATTTTCCTCACCATTGTGCTGGGTATTGCCGGTATGGATGATATGAAAAAAGTGGGCAGGGTAGGCGGTAAGGCGCTGCTGTATTTCGAGATCGTCACTACCTTCGCGCTGGTGATCGGTCTGGTGGTAGCCAATATCTTGCGCCCCGGCGATGGGGTAAGCGCTAACATCCCTGCCGATACCGCTAAACTGGCCGAGTACCAAAAAGCCGCGTCTGAAATGAAATGGGGCGATTTTTTCGCGCACATTGTTCCCGGTAACGTATTTGAGGCTTTTGCTAAAGGCGATGTATTGCAGGTGCTTTTCTTCGCGGTGTTGTTTGGCTACGGCCTGAGCAAATTAGGGGCGACGGGTCAGCCGCTGTTAGCTACGTTCGACAGGTTATCTAAAGTATTCTTCAATATCATGAAGGTGGTGATGAAGCTGGCGCCGATAGGGGCCTTTGCAGGGATGGCGTTTACCATTAGTAAGTACGGGGTTAAAACTTTACAGCCGCTGGCCTTGTTGATGGGCTCGGTGTACCTCACCATGTTCCTGTTTGTTTTTGTGGTGCTAAATCTCATTTGTTACTTTTATAAATTCAGTCTTTGGCAATATTTAAAGTTTATTAAGGAGGAGATCCTGATCGTTTTGGGTACTTCCTCATCCGAATCGGCCCTGCCCGCCATGATGGAGAAAATGGAAAAATTTGGCTGCAGCCGCTCGGTTGTAGGTTTGGTGATCCCTACCGGCTACTCCTTCAATTTGGATGGTACTACCATATACCTATCCATGGCGGTGATATTTTTAGCGCAGGTGTTTAAAATCCCGCTGTCGTTTGAGCAGCAACTGGTGATCATCGGGATCCTGATGCTCACCTCCAAGGGTGCCGCGGCGGTAACCGGCGGCGGTTTTATTGTGCTGACATCAACTTTGACAGCCATGAAGTTGATCCCGGTGGAGGGTGTGGCGATACTGCTGGGTGTGGACCGGTTTATGTCGGAAGCGCGGGCCATTACCAATGTGATAGGGAATGGGGTAGCGACGATTGTGATTGCGAAGAGTGAAGGGGAGTTTCATCCTAAACCCCCGGCCCCCTGAAGGGTGAGCGATTCCGGAATTTAAAAAGCATGTCATTACCGGATACGAAGCAATCGCACACCAGCAGCGTTGCTCTGTATCGTTCGTCCCGATAGTTATCGGGATACCCCGCAGTCACAAATCCCGGAAAAGGCTATGAAGTTTTTAAAAACGTCGTACGTCTGAACACAAATAATTATTTGCACACTCGCCTATATACACATCTGCACATAAAATCGCACCTTTGCAGCAGCAAAACCAATCGTTATGTCAGTACACAAAGAAGTAAAACGCGTTACCACCCATATATTACAGGAAATGAAGAACCGTGGCGAGAAGATTGCCATGCTGACCGCCTACGATTATTCGATGGCTACTATTGTAGATGATGCCGGTATTGACGTGATTTTGGTTGGCGACTCTGCCTCTAACGTAATGGCCGGGCACGAAACTACCCTGCCTATCACACTCGACCAGATGATCTACCATGCCTCATCGGTGATCAGGGCGGTTAAACGGGCGCTGGTAATTGTCGACCTGCCTTTCGGATCGTACCAGGGCAATTCTAAAGAGGCTTTAAATTCATCTATCCGTATTATGAAGGAATCGGGTGCGCATGGCGTAAAGCTGGAGGGGGGCGTTGAGATTGCCGAATCTGTGAGCAGGATACTGGCAGCCGGTATCCCGGTAATGGGGCATTTGGGTTTAACACCACAATCGATATATAAATTTGGAACTTATACGGTAAGGGCCAAGCAAGAGGCCGAAGCGCAAAAACTGCGTGAGGATGCGCTGAAGCTACAGGAACTGGGCTGCTTTGGCATGGTGCTGGAAAAAATACCGGCCACACTGGCTAAGGAAGTAAGCGAAAGCCTGCTGGTACCAACCATAGGCATAGGGGCCGGCAAATATTGCGACGGACAGGTTTTGGTGATCCATGATATGCTGGGCATTAACAAGGGCTTTACCCCGCGTTTTCTGCGCCAGTACGCTAACCTTTACGAGGTAATGAACACCGCGATTACCAGTTATGTAAGCGATGTAAAATCAAACGATTTCCCTAACGATAAGGAACAGTATTAATGTGCAGATGCCTCAATTAAAACAATTTTTCTTTTAATATGTCATTGCGAGGTACGAAGCAATCGCACACCCAAAGAGCGGTTATGCAAATTCGCGATTGCTTCGTACCTCGCAATGACAGTGATAAAACCTATGAGCCAAAGATTACCCTTCACCCCTTCGGGCGATATTACCGACAACGACATTCTGTACGAGGATAATCACCTGATTGCCGTAAACAAGCGCGCCGGAGATATTGTGCAGGTAGATGATACCGGCGATGAGCCCCTGGATGAAAAGGTAAAGAAATACATCACCAAAAAATACAACAAACCCAACGGCGCTTTTTTAGGTGTGGTGCACAGGCTGGACCGACCCGTTAGCGGCGTGATCATGTTTGCCAAAACCAGTAAGGCATTAGAGCGGATGAACGAATTGTTTAAAACCCGCCAAATGCGCAAAACTTACTACGCCGTAGTGCGCAAGCGCCCCGAGCCACCCTTTGGCACATTAGTGCACTGGCTGATCAAAAACCCCAAAAAGAATGTAACTACTGCCCACGGGCACGAAGTAAAAGGTAGCCTGCGCAGCGAACTACACTACCGCCTGGCCGGCGAGCTGAACGGCTATTCGCTGATTGAAGTGAACCCGGTAACAGGTCGCCCGCACCAGATACGGGTGCAGTTAGCCACACTTGGCTGCCCTATTGTTGGCGATAATAAGTATGGCTACCCACGCGGCAGTTTGCATAACAGCATTAGTTTGCATGCCCGCCGCCTGCAATTTGTTCATCCTATTAAAAAAGAACCGGTTGAAATTACCGCCCCCCTGCCTAAAGATGGCTTTTGGGAAAAGTTTGCCCATTTGATGCCGCCGGCGAGTGAGACGGAGATAAAGGGTTAATTGCAATAATCTGGTGTCATGCTGAGCTTGTCGAAGCATGGTGGGCAAGGCCTACCGCACGCACCCTTCGACAAGCTCAGGGTGACATTCCATCCCTCTTTCGGTTTAAACTAAAAATCCCGTTTGCGCAGGCAAACGGGATTTTCAAATATTCTATTCCCCCTTCAGGGGGTTAGGGGGTTAAGCCAACTTAGCCAATTCCTCAGCCATGGCAGCGCCAATTTCGGCAGGCGATTCTACTACGCGGATCCCGCATTCGGCCATGATCTTCATTTTAGCGGCAGCAGTATCATCAGCACCGCCAACAATAGCGCCGGCGTGGCCCATTTTACGGCCAGCGGGGGCAGTTTGTCCGGCTATAAAACCTACAACAGGTTTAGTACCGTTAGCTTTTATCCAACGGGCAGCCTCAGCTTCCATACCGCCGCCAATCTCGCCGATCATAATGATCCCGTGTGTGTCCGGATCGTTCATCAGCAACTCAACCGCTTCTTTGGTTGGGGTACCGATGATCGGGTCGCCACCAATACCAATGGCGGTGGTAATACCTAAACCGGCTTTCACTACCTGGTCAACCGCCTCGTAAGTCAGTGTACCCGATTTTGAAACCACACCAACATGACCTTTTTTAAAGATAAAGCCGGGCATAATACCAATCTTAGCTTCGTCGGCAGTAATAATGCCCGGGCAATTAGGCCCAATCAGGCGGCAATTTTTACCAACTAAATATTCTTTCACCTCAATCATATCCCTGGTAGGGATACCTTCGGTAATACAAACAATCACTTTAATACCCGCCTCGGCAGCTTCCATAATGGCATCAGCGCCAAACGGAGGGGGAACAAATATGATAGATACATCGGCGCCGGTTTTATCAACCGCGTCTTTAACCGTATTAAAAACAGGCCTGTCCAAATGCATCTGACCGCCTTTACCCGGTGTTACACCACCAACAAGCTGCGTTCCGTACGCAATCATTTGTTCAGCATGGTAACTACCTTCTTTACCGGTAAAACCCTGAACAATAACTTTAGAATCTTTATTTACAAGGACACTCATGTATCTATATTTTTTTGTTGCGCAAAGCTAATGTTATTGCGGGTAATGTCAAAAGAAATTTCAACCCCCTAAGCCCCTAAAGAGAGGATTTATGATATGATTATGGAAAATTTACACTAAATTTTCAAAAGAGTGATTCGGATTCCCCCTTTAGGGGATTAGTGGGTCGAAAATGAAAGGCAGTTGCGTTTCGCTCCCGGTAGCCCCGCCATTCGCTGCAATTCCTCACTTCGCTACACTTCGTTGCGGGGTTTCTGCTGCTGTCGGGTTTATTACACCATGTCAGCAATAATAAAAGAGATAAAGATAGTTATGCGAGGCCCATCTTCCTGACGAATAAATTACAAAAGCATTCTTTCATAAACCAAACAAAAACCCTACTTTTGCACCCGTGAAATACGGATTACAGAGTCATACTTCACCTATCTTTTTTACGGAAAGCACTCCAGCCAAACCGGCCCACTATCCATTTTTTAAATTTTTTAGCGAATGACGAATTATACCAAACTTCCGGCTGTTTTATTACTGGCTGATGGTACCGCCTTTTATGGCAAGGCTGCCGGTAAAATAGGCACCACCACGGGCGAAATTTGTTTTAACACGGGTATGACCGGTTACCAGGAGGTATTTACCGATCCATCATACTTCGGCCAGATTATGGTGACCACTAACGCGCACATAGGCAACTACGGCGTTAACCACGAGGAAGTGGAATCGGAGAAGATCCAGATTGCCGGCCTGGTTTGTAAAAACTATAACATTGCCTACAGCCGCAAACAGGCTGACGAATCTATCCAGGATTATTTCCAGGAGCAGAATATCGTGTCGATATCAGATATTGATACCCGTCAGCTGGTACGCCACATCCGTGATAAGGGCGCTATGAACGCCATCATTTCATCCGAGATACTGGATATTGAAGAACTGAAAGTTAAACTGGCCGAAGTACCATCAATGGACGGGTTGGAGTTATCATCGCAGGTATCAACTACCGAAACTTATACTTTTGGCGATGAAAGCGCGGCCCTGCGTGTGGCAGTGCTTGATTTAGGTGTGAAGAAAAACATCCTGCGTAACTTTAGCGATCGCGGCGTATTTGCCAAGGTTTACCCGGCCAAAACCAGCTATGCTGATATGGAAGCTGATTTTAAACCAAACGGTTACTTTATCAGCAACGGCCCCGGCGATCCCTCGGCTATGCCTTACGCGGTAGCAACTGTGAAGGATATATTAAAGGCAGATAAGCCGATGTTCGGTATTTGCTTGGGTCACCAGTTACTGGCTTTGGCTAATGATATACCAACCCAAAAAATGTTTAATGGTCACCGCGGTTTAAACCACCCGGTAAAAAATGTGATTAAGAACCATTGCGAAGTGACCTCGCAAAACCACGGCTTCGGCGTTGTACCGGATGCGGTAAGGGCATCGGACAAGGTAGAGATCACCCACGTAAACCTGAACGACCAATCGATAGAAGGGATCCGTGTGAAGGATAAAAAAGCGTTCTCGGTACAATACCACCCCGAGTCATCACCCGGCCCGCACGATTCGCGCTATTTGTTTGATGATTTTGTGGAGATGATTAAGTGAGGTAAGAGGCGAAAGCTTAAAGGTTATATAGGGGGAGTGAGCGTTAAGCTTGCTCCTTTTTTGTTTATTTTCCATGTCATGCCGAACTTGTTTCGGTACCCCATCATGTAGGTAACCTGTCCTATGGGTTCCTGAAACAAGTTCAGGATGACGTTTTGGTATTTTCATCCACCCCATTCCTCCATTCACCGACAATTCACCGCCGTTTACCTAATATCCGTAGGCAAAAGCTGCTTTTTGATGCAAATTTGAATCAACAAACAAGGAAAATAATCAGCTATCTATACAAACACTTAAACAACACAAACGACATGAGCATCTTACTAAACATTCCGGTCCTTTATTTAATAGGCGCCATTTTGATTAAAATTTATGCCACCATCCATGTGTTGAAGTTTGTATAACCGGCTTCTATCATATATATAGCAAAAAAGCACGACCCTGTAAGGCCGTGCTTTTTTATTGATATGAGATTTTGTCATTGCTGAGGAGCGTAGCGACGCGGCAATCTCATAGGGAGATCCACGTTGCATGTTCTATGGGATTATTAATATTATAATTGTTTTTTCAAGGCATTAATGAGCTCCCGTTGGTCGGTTGTCCACGCTATCGCTCGCAATGACAAGAGCTTTGATAAGCTATATCTTTCCGACTCTCTGTCTTCCCGACTTTCGGACTGTCTTACTTTATCCCGTAATGATCATTCATTAGCTTCACAAACAAACCGCCCGGTAATACCGATTTTAGGGTTACCGCGATGGTTTGGCCAATGGCGCCTATTAAATAGTTATGCTTAGGGTTGCTTTTGCTTACAATTTTAACCACTTCGGCAGCTAATTTAGATGGGGCGGCACCGATGCTTTCGTCTTTTTCCATGGCGGCTACAGCGGCTTCAAATTCGGCCTTCAGTTTATCGTTCTTTAGCGTAAACGGAACCTTTTCGCGGTTGCCGGTAAAGTCGGTCTTAAAGTCGCCCGGATTAAGCACGGTTACTTTTACACCGGTATTCCTCAATTCCATCCGCAGGCTTTCCGAATAACCCTCAATAGCAAATTTGCTGGCACTATATAACCCCTGGTATGGCAGTCCAAATAAACCGGCCAGCGAACCAACGTTAACTACCAAACCAGTCCCTTTCTCTATCATACCCGGCAGCACGGCACTGCTTACGCGCACTACTCCGAAGAAGTTAACCTCAAATTGTTTTTTGGCTATATCAACCGGCATAGCGTAAAGCGGCCCGGTGATGCCGTTGCCGGCGTTATTTACCAGCACATCAATTTTGCCTTCGGCTTTAATAATGGTATCAATGGCGGCATTAACGGATGCATCGTCGGTTACATCCATAGTTAATGGTTTAAATGATACATCTTTATTTTTGCCTGCGCTGCGGCTGGCACCATAAACAGTGTGGCCTGCGGCGGCTAAAGCGGTGGCGGTAGCTAAGCCTAAACCTGATGACGCGCCGGTAACAAGTATTACTTTCTTCATTGCGGGAATTTTAACAAGGGGTTAAATGTTAACTGTGATTTTAATTTTTGCGTAAATATTGCACAAAAGCCGCTGATGAGCAATAAATTAAAAAATTATTTTGTTGAATGGGCAGTTGATAATGATTACTGATTAACGCAGCAGGGATATTTGAACCATATACCGTATTGTTCCAAATACTATGCATGCATAGTATTTAAATTAATTTGCTATCTTGCAGCACCGATTTACAGGATTACATATTTATACATGAATACTTTTGCCACCCACAGCCTTACAGGCTACGATTTCAGTACCGACGAGAACCAGCAGATGATTGGGCAGATGACCCGTGATTTTGCCGAAAAACATATCCGCCCCAACGTAATGGAGTGGGACGAAGCCCAAACTTTCCCTGTTGAACTGTTTAAACAATTAGGCGAGCTGGGCTTAATGGGTGTGCTGGTTCCGGAAGAATACGGCGGCTCGGGTTTCGGGTATCAGGAGTATGTGACTGTAATTGTAGAGATAGCCAAGGTATGCGGATCGATAGGTTTATCGGTTGCGGCGCATAACTCGCTTTGTACCGGGCATATTTTAGCTTTTGGTAACGATGAACAAAAACAACGCTGGCTGCCCAAACTGGCTACCGCCGAATGGATTGGCGCCTGGGGATTGACCGAAGCCAATACCGGCTCGGACGCTTTGGGGATGAATACTACCGCCGTGCTGGATGGCGATGAATACGTGGTGAATGGATCGAAGAACTGGATCACTCACGGCAAAAGCGGCAACGTAGCCGTGGTGATGGTACGTACCGGTGAAAAGGGCGACTCGAAAGGGATCTCGGCTTTAGTGATAGAAAAAGGTACGCCGGGCTTTACTCATGGTAAAAAGGAGAATAAACTGGGCATGCGCGCGTCCGAAACTACCGAACTGGTTTTTGATAACTGCCGTGTGCCTAAAGCTAACCTGTTAGGCACACCAGGCGAGGGCTTTAAACAAGCCATGAAAGTGCTGGACGGCGGACGGATCTCGATTGCGGCCTTATCATTAGGTATTGCCAAAGGCGCTTTTGAAGCTGCCGTGGCTTATGCTAAGGAACGCCACCAGTTTGGCCAGCCTATTGCCAATTTCCAGGGGATCTCGTTTAAACTGGCCGATATGGCTACCGAAATAGAAGCTGCCGAACTGTTAATTATGCAGGCCGCCGATATGAAGAACCGCCACCTGCCCATGACCAAGCAAGCCGCTATGGCCAAATACTTCGCATCCGAAGTGGCAGTTAAATGCGCTAACGAAGCCGTGCAGATCTTTGGCGGGTATGGCTATACCAAGGATTTCCCGGTTGAGAAATACTATCGCGATGCCAAGCTTTGCACCATAGGCGAGGGGACAAGCGAGATTCAGAAGATAGTGATCAGCAGGGAAGTGTTGCGATAAGGATATAAACTACTTGCGCTCGTTTATAACGAGCGCTTAACACTGTTTGGCATTTGTAATGCGGGGGCGATGCAATCGCCCTACCATATTAAGCACTCGTTGCAGACGAACGCAAGTAAGTTGTCGGGCGTTTATTCGTTTAAAAACTCCTGGACTAAGATTGCTGTTACCTCTGGTTGTTTACTTCCTGCTTTGTAGCTGCCTGCTTCTCCCAGGCATTGGCCATGTATGCCCGGTAGTATCAATACCTGCGCACCTTTAATAAGGCGGGCCATTTGCAGGTTATGCTCGGGCGTCACAACGTCATTATCGCCGGCGATGAAAAGGGTTGGCGCTTTTATAGACTGCAGCATATCATCAGGCCAGTCTTTAAAGTTAATCATCCGTTGCTTATCCTTATTAAACATATTCAATAAACCGGCTTCGCTGGGGTTTACTTTTAAAAATGCGGTTTTTAAAAATGCCGGCATATTATCAATACTGGCGGTTTGCATAAAGTCAAAAAAACCGGGTATCAAGCCATCCCTTTTACTGGCGGCGGCAATTGCAATAATTTTGTTAACTATACCCGGGTGACGTATGGCTATTTGCAATGCAGTGCTGCCGCCGTTGCTGAAACCCAATATATTGGCTTTATCTATTTTAAGATATTTAAGCATGGCGGTTACATCATCCGCGTCTTGTTCAAAAGATTCGGGCGCGTTCCTGTCGCTGGTGCGGCCA
The DNA here is from genome assembly GCF_059418485.1 of Mucilaginibacter sp. GW821-FHT07H05. Lineage (NCBI taxonomy): Bacteria > Pseudomonadati > Bacteroidota > Sphingobacteriia > Sphingobacteriales > Sphingobacteriaceae > Mucilaginibacter > Mucilaginibacter sp. GW821-FHT07H05. Next base: position 659,460 of record NZ_JBWKPY010000004.1, on the reverse strand, counting down.
TGTGCCTGCAGTTCGATAGCTATTACCTTGTTATGTGCAGCAAACAGGGGCAATATATGAGCAAATGTGCTTTCAATTGTGGAGCCGCCACCGTGTATCAGTACTAAGGGGGTATTGCCCTGGCCGTGTATCTCGTAATACATATTTATTCCGTTTACAGGGGCATGGCCTGTTATTGATTTTTGCATAGGTTTAATCTGTTGTGCTTTTGCCGAAGCTATTAAAGCCACCAGCAAAAAGCAGGTTATTGATCTTTTCAATGTATTATAATTTGGTTTTTAACTGACTTAAATACAGGTTCAGCTTCTCTATATTTTGTTTTTGTCCCTCGGCGGCATTGTGTTTTTTAACTACTTCAATAAAGTCTTCGGCGGTATCAAAAACCATATGCCAGTTAATCGCCGTTTGCTCGCCCTCTGCTTCAAACGTGATGGTGGCCATAATATGAGGGTAGGTTATATGCTCGTACACAATCTTTTTATGTAGCACCACCTCCCTAAACAGGCTTTTATTGTCATAATCCGTTCCGTCGGGCCCGTGCATAACCAGGTTCCACTCGCCACCCTGCTTTACATCCATGATAGTTATGGTATTGGTAAAACCATTTGGGCCCCACCATTGGGCAATGTGGTGCGGTTGTGTCCAAACTTCCCACACCAGTTCAATGGGGGCGTTTATTTTTCGGGATAGTAATAATTCCCTGTCGTGCGTATCACTTTTTAGGTTTTCCATAACGTTCTTTTTTTAATTGTTCTATATAAGTTTCTAAAGCATCCAGTTTACTTTCCCAATGCTGGCGGTATTGGTCAACCCAGGCCGATACCTCGCTCAGTTTATCCAGCCGGGCCTCGCAAATACGGTCGCGGCCTTGTTGTTTAATATCAATCAACCCGCAATCGGTTAATATTTTAACATGCAGTGATATAGCCTGCCGGGTAACATCAAATTTTTGGGCAATAGCGTTCACATTATGTGGCTGGGTGGCAAGCATATTAATAATTGCCCTTCGGGTAGGGTCGGCTATGGCCTGGTATACATCGCGTCTGGTTTCCATATATGCAAGTAAGTGCTTGCAAATATATGTGCAAGTATTTGCTTGCGCAAATATTTTTTATTTTTTTTTGTCAATATTAGTTTACCTGGTTTGCCTAGCGATAGGGCAGAATCCCCGCGTTAGCGATAGGAGCGGATACCGGCCCTGTGGATAAGGCCTGCAGGCGTATGAGCGGATAGCGCGGGCCGTAGGCAACGCCCAATTAATTGTTCCTTAATAAAATCTTAAGCAACTCTTTCATAATCAAAACCAATTACTTACCTTTGCCGTCCCTGAAAGGAGGTATATTAGGATTATGATCATTATCAACGTAAAAGACGGCGAATCATTAGACAAAGCGTTAAAACGCTTCAAGAAGAAATTTGAGAAAACAGGTGTATTACGCGAACTTCGCAGTCGCCAGGCATATGAGAAAAAATCTGTTGCCCGCAGGCACGAAATTAAACATGCCATCTACAAGCAAAATATGAACTTAGATACTGTCTAACTATAGGCTGTAAACTATTTTCATTTTTCTTGAAAATATATAAAAAAACTATTTGTACATTCATTCTCCGGATGTATAAATAGTTTTTATGTTTTTAGAGCGGTTCATCACCTACTTGCAATTTGAAAAACGGATGTCACCACACACCGTTTCCGCCTATCAATCAGACCTGGAGCAGTTTTTTGCACACATCCATCATCCTGAAGATCCCGTAACCCAACCCGATCAAATTACCCATCACCATATCCGTAATTGGATGGTAAGTATGATGGATAACGGTTTAGTGGCCCGCAGCGTTAACCGCAAAGTAGCCGTGCTGCGCAAGTACTTTAAGTTTTTGCTGCAAAGCGAGATCATCACCGCCAATCCAACGGCTAAAATACAAACACCCAAGACGCCTAAAAAACTGCCTGTAGTGGTGGAAGCCGACAAGCTGGATTATTTGCTTGACCATGGTTTTGACACTGATTTTGCCGGCACCCGCGATAAACTGGTATTAGAACTGTTGTTTGGTACCGGCATCCGCCTGGCCGAATTGGTGGGATTAAAGGAAAGCGATATTAATACTTATGAAGGTACTATAAAGGTATTAGGCAAGCGTAATAAGGAACGCATCATCCCAATTAACAAGGAACTAAAGCGTGTACTGGCCGAATACATGGAGTTAAAAAAAAGTAAAAATTTTAATAACAATTCCGTAACACTACTCGTTACAGATAAAGGGGCTAATGCATATCCCAAACTAATTTATTTAATAGTGCATAAACATCTTTCAACCATATCAACCCAAAGTAAAAAGAGCCCTCATGTGCTGCGGCATACATTTGCCACCAGCCTGTTAAACAAAGGAGCAGATTTAAATGCCATTAAAGAACTTTTGGGGCACGCTAATTTAAGTGCCACTCAAATTTACACCCACAACTCCGTGGAGCGATTAAAGTCTATTTATAAACAAGCCCATCCAAAGGCATAAACAAGGAGGAAACAATGAAGATCACAGTTCAATCAATTCATTTTACAGCAGACAGAAGATTATTGGATTTTATCCAGAAGAAGGCAGATAAGCTTGATCAGTTTTATGACAAGATCATCAGCGGTGAGGTCTACTTAAAATTGCAGAACGTGGAAGACGAGGCTAATAAAGTTTCGGAGATAAAAATACAGTTGCCGGGCAATCAATTGTTCGCAAAAGAGCAATGTAAAACGTTTGAAGAGGCTACCGATTTGGCTATTGAGAGCCTGCGCAAGCAAATAGAGAAGCATAAACAGAAGAAAACCATTGCCGCCGAAGTTGCAAAAAAGGCTGTTTTAGCCGCAACAGAAGAGGAATTTTAACATAATCAGCACTTTAACTAAGCGCAAAATCGGCAGGTATTATACCTGCCGATTTTTTTTAGAAAAAAATTTTGCACAGCCTTTATTTTTTGTAGATTTGCAATCCCTTTCGGAGAGGTGCTTTGTTAAGCTGGCTAATTGGAAAGGGTGGTTCTTTAAAAGGAAAAATTTAAGCCTCCTTAGCTCAGCTGGTAGAGCGACTGACTTGTAATCAGTAGGTCATTGGTTCGATCCCGATAGGAGGCTCAGTTTGAATTCGAAGTACGAAAGTTTAAATGCGAAATTATTTCGAATTTGACAGTCCGGCTTCCGAATTAAACGATGGGGGGATACCAGAGCGGTCAAATGGGACGGACTGTAAATCCGTTGCTTCGGCTACGAAGGTTCGAATCCTTCTCCCCCCACATATTGATTGATTGAATTATCGAGATATTGAGTTTTTAAAAATTCAGTAAATCAATAATTCAATCCTTCAATAATTTTTTGCGGAAGTAGCTCAGTTGGTAGAGCGATAGCCTTCCAAGCTATAGGTCGCGAGTTCGAACCTCGTCTTCCGCTCTGATAAATGCGAAGTGCGAAAGGTGAATTTCGAAATACCTGAAACCGGAGCATAAGAATTTCGAAATTGGCAATTCGGATTTCGAACTAAAAAGATAAGCCGACGTAGCTCAGTGGTAGAGCACTTCCTTGGTAAGGAAGAGGTCATGGGTTCAAATCCCATTGTTGGCTCGGAGTATTTATAATACGACAATTAAAATAGAAAAATTAACCTACAAACAAAAATAAATCATGGCAAAAGAAAAGTTTGACCGCAGTAAGCCGCACTTAAACATCGGTACTATCGGTCACGTTGACCACGGCAAAACAACCCTTACTGCAGCTATCACTAAAGTATTAGCTGATGCAGGTTTATCAGAAGCCCGTTCATTTGATTCAATTGACTCTGCTCCTGAAGAAAAAGAGCGTGGTATTACCATCAACACTGCACACGTTGAGTATTCAACAGCTAACCGTCACTACGCACACGTTGACTGTCCAGGTCACGCGGATTACGTAAAGAACATGGTTACTGGTGCTGCTCAGATGGACGGTGCTATCATCGTAGTTGCTGCAACTGATGGCCCAATGCCTCAAACTCGTGAGCACATCCTTTTGGCTCGTCAGGTTGGCGTACCTTCACTGGTTGTATTCATGAACAAAGTTGACATGGTTGACGATCCGGAATTGTTAGAATTAGTAGAGATGGAAATCCGTGAGTTACTTTCTTTCTATGATTTCCCTGGTGATGATATCCCTGTTATCCAAGGTTCAGCATTAGGCGGCCTTAACGGCGACGCTAAATGGGTTGGCAAAATTATGGAATTGATGGATGCAGTTGATGCTTACATCCCAATCCCTCCGCGTTTAACTGATCTTCCGTTCCTGATGCCAGTTGAAGACGTATTCTCGATCACTGGTCGTGGTACTGTTGCAACCGGTCGTATCGAGCGTGGTGTAATCAACTCTGGCGATCCTGTGGATATCCTGGGTATGGGTGCCGAGAACTTAAAATCAACCGTAACTGGTGTTGAGATGTTCCGTAAGATCCTTGACCGTGGCGAAGCTGGTGATAACGTAGGTTTATTGTTACGTGGTATTGAAAAAACTGATATCCGTCGTGGTATGGTTATTTGCAAACCAGGTTCAGTAAATCCTCACACCGATTTCAAAGCAGAAGTTTACGTTCTGTCGAAAGCTGAAGGTGGCCGTCACACGCCTTTCTTCAACAAATACCGTCCGCAATTCTATTTCCGTACCACAGACGTTACAGGTGAAATCACCTTAGCTGAAGGTATCGAGATGGTTATGCCTGGTGATAACGTTACCATCACTGTAAAACTGATCAACGCAATCGCGATGGAAAAAGGTTTACGTTTCGCTATCCGCGAAGGTGGTCGTACAGTAGGTGCCGGTCAGGTAACTGAAATATTAAAATAATACCTCCTTAATCCCCGAAAGGGAAAAAAGGTAGGTTAATTTATACACAAAGTACTTAGGTTTTTACCTAAGTACTTTGTTACTATAAAGTAGATAACACAATATGGTCAAAGTCCCTTTAGGGATTTAGGGCTAATATAAACGGGAATAGTTCAACGGTAGAATAGAGGTCTCCAAAACCTTTGATCAGGGTTCGAATCCTTGTTCCCGTGCATTATATAAAGCGAATAAACAATGGCTGCAGTAGTTGAGTATATCAAAGAATCATATATAGAGTTAACCCAAAAGGTAACCTGGCCAACCTGGCGCGAACTGCAAAGCAGCGCTGTACTGGTAGTGGTTGCCGCTTTAATTATTGCATTGGTTATTTTTGGTATGGACACAGCTATCAGCTACGTGTTAAGGCATTTTTACAGTTCACTTGCTTAATTTTTTATAGAGATGAGTGAAAATTTGAAATGGTACGTAGTACGCGCCATCAGCGGTAAGGAAAAAAAGGTTAAGCAATATATTGATGCTGAAGTTAACCGCTTAGGCATAACCCATTTAGTACCACAGGTATTAATCCCTACCGAAAAGTACTACCAAATGCGCGATGGTAAAAAGATAGCTAAGGAGCGTAACTTTTTCCCGGGCTATGTACTGATGGAAGCATCGTTAGATGGCGAGCTGGAGCACATTATAAAAAACGTGAACAGCGTAATTGGCTTTTTGGGTGATAAGGCAGGTAATGCTATCCCTTTGCGCCAGGCCGAAGTTAACCGTATTTTAGGTAAGGTTGATGAGATGAGCGCGCAAGGCGAAACTATGAACGTACCTTATTATGTGGGCGAAGCAGTTAAAGTAATGGACGGACCATTCAACGGCTTTAGCGGTGTGATTGAAGAGGTGAACGAAGAGAAAAAGAAATTGAAAGTAATGGTAAAGATTTTCGGGCGACGTACGCCGCTTGAATTGAATTACATGCAGGTTGAAAAAGAATAGTGAATAGAGATTAGTTAATTAGAGATTAGTGTAAAAACTAACATTTGATTGGCGGATTTCATTTAAAATATTAACGGGCAGGATTGGACTAATTAACTAATCACTAATTAACCAATTACTACTCATAAAGATAAATGTTACTTAGCTTCCACTACTAACATTGAGTATTAAATAATTAAATTAAAATGGCAAAAGAAGTCGGTGCGATGGTAAAGCTGCAGGTAAAAGGCGGCGCTGCAAACCCATCTCCTCCAATTGGCCCAGCATTGGGTGCAAAAGGGGTGAACATTATGGAGTTCTGCAAGCAGTTTAATGCACGTACCCAGGATAAACCTGGCAAAGTGTTACCTGTGCTAATTACTGTGTACGTTGACAAGTCATTCGATTTTATCATTAAAACCCCACCTGTTGCTATCCAGTTACTGGAAGCTACAGGCTTAAAAAGCGGGTCGGCAGAGCCAAACCGGAAAAAGGTTGCGAAAGTAAGCTGGGACCAGGTTGAAACTATTGCCAAGGATAAAATGGTGGATTTAAACGCGTTCACAGTTGAGTCGGCCATGAAAATGGTTGCAGGTACTGCTCGCAGTATGGGAATAACCGTATCAGGTACGGCTCCCTGGAACTAAATTGATTGCGAAATGCGAAGTTTCAAAGGCGAAATGTAATAGTTTCGAATTTGGCATTCCGACTTTCGAGATCACATTAATTAACTAACACAAATCAGTTTAAGACAGTGGCAAGATTAACAAAAAATCAAAAAGTGGCACTCTCCAAAATTGAGGCTAATAAAGCATATTCATTACAGGATGCAACAAGCCTGGTAAAGGATATCACCAACACCAAATTCGATTCATCGGTTGATATCGATGTACGTTTAGGTGTTGATCCGCGTAAAGCCAATCAAATGGTACGTGGTATTGCAACATTACCTCATGGAACCGGAAAAACTGTACGTGTACTGGTGCTTTGTACGCCTGAAAAGGAACAAGAAGCTAAAGACGCAGGTGCAGATTTTGTAGGTTTGGACGATTACATTGCCAAAATTGAAGGCGGATGGACTGACGTTGATATTATCATCACTATGCCAAGCGTTATGGCTAAGGTAGGTCGTTTGGGTCGTATATTAGGCCCGCGTAACCTTATGCCAAACCCTAAATCGGGCACAGTAACCCCAGAAGTTGGGAAAGCTGTAACCGAGGTAAAAGCTGGTAAAATCGATTTCAAGGTTGATAAAACCGGTATCATCCATGCTTCAATCGGAAAAGTATCTTTCCCTGCTGATAAAATTTATGAGAACGCTTTAGAAGTATTGCAGGTTATCTCTAAATTAAAACCATCAGCAGCAAAGGGCACTTATTTTAAAAGTATCCATATCTCTTCAACCATGTCTCCGGGCATCCAGGTTGAAACTAAAACAGTAGCGGGGATCTAATCATGAATAAAGAAGAAAAACACGAACTTGTTCTTGCCCTTACTGAACAGATGAAGGAGTATGGTAATTTCTATATTACCGACACTTCAAATCTTACGGTTGCTAAGATCAATAACATCCGCCGTAAATGCTTTGAAAGTGATATCACCATACAAGTAGCAAAAAACAGCTTGATTAAAAAAGCGATGGAAGCTGCCGGTGGCGATTACACTCAGATGTATGACGTACTGAAAGGTTCATCATCTATCCTTTTCTCAAAATCGGCAACTGCCCCGGCAAAGCTGATTAAACAACTGAGAAAATCAGGTAGCGAAAAACCAATCATTAAAGCTGCATACATCGACTCAGCAATTTTCATTGGTGATAACCAACTGGATACATTGATCAACCTGAAATCGAAAGAACAACTGGTTGGCGAGATCATCGGATTACTGCAATCTCCTGCTAAAAACGTTATTTCTGCACTGCAATCAGGCGGAAACAAACTTGCAGGTATTGTTAAAACATTACAAGAAAGAGGTTAAACGAACACCTATTAAGTTCGCATTAAAACAAAACGCATTAAAGTAAAAAATAAAATAAAATGGCAGATTTAAAAACCTTTGCTGAGCAGTTAGTAAACTTGACAGTAAAAGAAGTTAACGAGTTAGCTCAAATATTAAAAGACGAGTATGGTATTGAGCCTGCTGCTGCAGCTGTTGCTGTTGCTGCTGCTCCTGCTGGTGGCGATGACGCCCCTGCTGCTGAAGCTGCTCAAACTGCATTTGACGTTATCCTGAAAGAAGCAGGTGGCGCTAAATTAGCAGTTGTTAAATTAGTAAAAGACCTTACAGGCTTAGGCTTGAAAGAAGCTAAAGACTTAGTTGACGGCGCTCCTAAAGAAGTTAAAACTGGTGTTTCTAAAGAAGAAGCTGAAAGCTTAAAGAAACAATTAGAAGAAGCAGGAGCTGTTGTTGAGGTTAAATAAGTTAACCCAATAATACAAATAGCATCAGACTCCGACCTGTTTTGGTCGGGGTCTATTGCTGTTTAAAGAGACTTGAGATATTGAATTGAGATCGGGGATTTTTGCTTTAATGCATTGACTCTGTCTCCCGTCTCAAATCTCATATCTAATTTCTCATATCTATAGTTAATAAATTAAAAACTATATCCCTTGGCAAACAAAAATAATCAAAGAGTAAACTTCGCAACCAGCAGGCACGTAATTGATTACCCTGACTTTCTGGATGTGCAGCTGCAATCTTTCAGGGAATTTTTCCAACTGGAAACTACTTCAGACAACCGTTATAAAGAAGGGTTGTTTAAAGTGTTTGCTGAAAACTTTCCGATTTCCGATTCAAGAAACATCTTTGTTTTAGAGTTTCTGGATTACTTTATTGACCCGCCACGTTACGATATACAAGAGTGTATTGAACGCGGCCTAACTTACAGTGTGCCTTTAAAAGCCAAGCTGCGCCTGTCATGTAACGACGAGGAGCACGAGGATTTTGAAACAATTGTACAGGATGTTTATTTGGGTACCATCCCTTATATGACACCTAAAGGTACCTTTGTTATCAATGGCGCCGAGCGTGTAATTGTATCGCAATTGCACCGTTCGCCAGGCGTATTCTTCGGGCAAAGCCGCCACACTAACGGTACTAAATTGTACTCGGCCCGTGTTATCCCGTTCAAGGGTTCATGGATTGAGTTTGCTACAGACGTTAACAACGTAATGTATGCTTATATCGACCGTAAGAAGAAATTCCCGGTTACCACCTTACTGCGTGCCATTGGTTACGATTCGGATAAAGACATCCTGGAGTTGTTTGAACTGGCCGACGAAGTAAAAGTAAGCAAAAGTGGCCTGAAGAAATTCATTGGCCGTAAGCTTGCTGCAAGGGTGTTGAAGAAATGGGTGGAAGACTTTGTGGATGAGGATACCGGTGAGGTAGTTTCTATCGACCGTAACGAGATCATCCTGGAGCGCGAGACCGTATTAGAAGACGATCACATTGATATGATCATTGATGCCGGTGTAAAAACAGTTATCCTGAACAAGGAAGACTCATCAACCAGCGGTGATTATACTATTATATATAATACCTTACAGAAGGATACTTCAAACTCTGAGAAAGAAGCGGTTGAGCATATCTACCGTCAATTACGTAACGCTGAACCACCTGATGAGGAAACTGCACGTGGTATCATCGATCGTCTGTTCTTCTCGGACAAACGTTATGACTTAGGTGATGTGGGCAGGTACCGCATTAACCGTAAGCTGAAGATGGAGACATCAAACGATATCAAAGTATTAACAAAGCAGGATATCATTGCTATTGTTAAATACCTGATCAAGTTGATCAACTCTAAAGCCGAGGTGGATGATATTGACCACTTGTCAAACCGTCGTGTACGTACGGTTGGCGAGCAATTGTATGCACAGTTTGGTGTAGGTTTAGCGCGTATGGCACGTACCATCCGCGAGCGTATGAACATCCGTGACAACGAGGTGTTTACACCGACTGACCTGATCAACGCGCGTACTTTATCGTCGGTTATCAACTCGTTCTTCGGTACCAACCAGTTGTCTCAATTTATGGACCAAACCAACCCACTGGCAGAGATCACGCACAAGCGTCGTCTGTCAGCCTTAGGGCCCGGTGGTCTGTCACGTGAGCGTGCCGGTTTCGAGGTTCGTGACGTGCACTATACCCACTACGGTAGGTTGTGTACCATTGAAACCCCGGAAGGCCCGAACATTGGTTTGATCTCTTCACTTTGCGTTCACGCTAAGATCAATAACCTGGGCTTTATCGAAACTCCGTACAAACGTGTGGTTGATGGTAAAGTTAAGGTTGAAGAAAATGTAATCTATCTGTCGGCAGAAGACGAGGACGGTAAAACTATCGGCCAGGCTAATGCCTACTATGATGATAAAGGTGTATTTGCAACCCCGCGTGTTAAAGCACGTTATGAAGGTGACTTCCCGGTAATTGAGCCGGAGAAACTGGATTATATGGACGTTGCACCTAACCAGATCACATCTATCGCGGCTTCGCTTATCCCGTTCCTGGAACATGATGATGCTAACCGTGCCCTGATGGGATCTAACATGCAACGCCAGGCCGTGCCGTTATTGCGTCCGGAAGCGCCGATTGTAGGTACAGGGCTTGAAGGCCGTGTGGCTAAGGATTCGCGCACGCTGATCAACGCTGAAGGCGATGGTGTGGTTGAGTATGTTGATGCAAACGAAATTAAGATCCGTTATATCCGTAACGAAATGGACAGGCTGGTATCATTTGATGGCGACACCAAAACTTACCAGCTGACCAAGTTTAAAAAGACCAACCAAAGCACCACCATGAACCTGAAGCCTATTGTTAAAAAAGGCCAGCAGGTTGAAAAAGGACAGGTACTTTGCGAAGGATATGCAACACAGGATGGCGAATTAGCCTTAGGCCGTAACCTTAAAGTGGCATTTATGCCTTGGCAGGGTTATAACTTTGAGGATGCGATCGTGATTTCGGAACGTGTGGTATCGCAGGATATCTTCACTTCATTGCATATCGAGGAGTTTGAACTGGAAGTACGTGATACTAAACGTGGTGAGGAAGAATTGACACCGGATATCCCTAACGTATCGGAAGAAGCTACCAAAGACCTGGACGAAGACGGTATCATCCGTGTTGGCGCCGAGGTTAAGGAAGGTGATATCCTGATCGGTAAGATCACTCCAAAAGGTGAATCAGACCCATCACCAGAAGAAAAATTATTGCGTGCCATATTTGGCGATAAAGCAGGTGATGTTAAAGATGCGTCTTTAAAAACCCCTCCTTCAATCGCTGGTGTGGTAATTGATACCAAGTTGTTCAGCCGTGCTAAAAAAACGTCGAAAGCCGAAGAAAAAGCACTGATCGAAAAACTGGATACCAAACACGATAAAGCAGTTAAAGAACTGAAAAATACACTGGTTGAAAAACTGTTCGAAATTGTTAACGGCAAAACATCGCAAGGTGTGTTTAACGTTTACAAAGAACTGTTAGTGGCTAAAGGTGTTAAGTTCACCCAAAAAATATTGGTTGAATTACCTTACGAGAACATTAACCCAACCAAGTGGACCACTGACGACGACAAGAACGACCAGATCAAAACCCTGCTGCACAACTTCAACATTAAGTTGAACGAGGAACTGGGCGCTTACCGTCGCGATAAATTCGCTATCAGTGTAGGTGACGAACTGCCATCGGGCATTGTACAAATGGCTAAGGTTTACATCGCTAAAAAGCGTAAGCTTAAAGTGGGTGATAAAATGGCCGGTCGCCACGGTAACAAAGGTATTGTTGCCCGCATCGTTCGCGATGAGGACATGCCATTCCTGGAAGATGGTACACCGGTTGATATCGTACTAAACCCACTGGGCGTACCTTCGCGTATGAACCTTGGACAGATCTACGAAACCGTATTAGGCTGGGCCGGTAAAGAGCTGGGCATGAAGTTCGCTACCCCTATATTTGATGGTGCTACGCACGAACAGGTAGAGGAGTGGATAGCTAAAGCAGGCGTACCAGAATCGGGCCGTACTTATTTGTACAACGGTTTAACAGGTGAGCGCTTTGATCAGCAAACTACCGTAGGTATTATCTACATGCTGAAACTGGGCCACATGGTTGATGATAAGATGCACGCCCGTTCAATCGGACCGTACTCTTTAATCACACAACAGCCATTGGGTGGTAAGGCACAATTTGGTGGTCAGCGTTTTGGTGAGATGGAAGTTTGGGCGTTAGAGGCATTTGGTGCTGCTAACATCCTGCAGGAGATCTTAACCGTTAAGTCTGACGACGTGATTGGCCGTGCCAAAACATACGAAGCTATTGTTAAGGGTGAAAACCTGCCAACGCCTTCAGTTCCTGAATCATTCAACGTATTGGTTCATGAGTTAAGAGGTTTAGGTTTGGATATCACTTTAGAATAAGGTTGAGAGAGGTGAAAGGTAAAAGGATAAAGGTGAAAGGTGCCTTGTTCTTTTATCTTTCATCCCTATCAAGAAGGAAAGGGGACAAAGTATATTAGACCTTTCGCCTTTAACCTTTCACCTTTGTCCTAACAAAAAAATACCTTTAAAAAAAGAAATATGTCTTACAAAAAGGATAATAAAATAAAAAGCAATTTCACCACCATTACCATCAGTTTAGCTTCTCCGGAGTCTATCCTGGAGCGTTCAAGTGGCGAAGTTTTAAAACCAGAAACCATTAACTACCGGACCTACAAACCCGAGCGTGATGGTTTATTCTGCGAGCGTATCTTCGGTCCGGTAAAAGACTATGAATGCCATTGCGGTAAGTACAAGCGTATCCGTTACAAGGGTATCGTGTGCGACCGTTGCGGTGTTGAAGTAACCGAAAAGAAAGTACGCCGCGAGCGTATGGGCCACATCAACCTGGTGGTGCCTGTTGCGCATATCTGGTATTTCCGTTCGTTACCAAACAAAATTGGTTACCTGCTGGGTTTACCAACCAAAAAACTCGACTTGATTATTTACTACGAGCGTTATGTAGTAATACAGGCCGGCGTTAAAGAGGCTGATGGCATCAATACCATGGACTTCCTGACCGAGGAAGAATACCTGGACGTATTAGATACCCTGCCAAAAGAAAACCAATACCTGGACGATAAGGATCCACAGAAATTTGTGGCCAAAATGGGTGCCGAAGCATTAGAAGAATTGCTGAAACGCCTTGACCTTGACCAGTTATCATACGATTTGCGCCACCAGGCTGCAAACGAAACTTCTCAGCAACGTAAAAACGAAGCTTTGAAGCGTTTACAGGTTGTGGAAGCTTTCCGCGATGCTAAAACACGTATAGAGAATAACCCTGAGTGGATGATCGTTAAGATCGTTCCGGTTATACCTCCCGAACTGCGTCCGTTAGTACCACTGGAAGGTGGCCGTTTCGCTACTTCAGATTTGAACGACCTTTACCGCCGTGTAATTATCCGTAACAACCGTTTAAAACGTTTGATCGAGATTAAAGCGCCGGAAGTAATTTTACGTAACGAAAAACGTATGCTGCAGGAAGCTGTAGATTCGTTATTTGATAACTCACGTAAAGTTAACGCCGTTAAAACCGAAGGTAACCGTGCATTGAAATCACTTTCAGACATCCTGAAAGGTAAGCAAGGCCGTTTCCGTCAAAACTTACTGGGTAAACGTGTGGATTATTCGGCACGTTCGGTAATTGTTGTAGGGCCAAACCTGAAATTGCACGAGTGCGGCTTACCAAAAGATATGGCTGCCGAGCTGTTTAAACCATTTATCATCCGCAAAATGATTGAGCGTGGTGTGGTTAAAACAGTAAAATCGGCCAAGAAAATTGTTGACCGTAAAGACCCATTGGTTTGGGATATCTTAGAAAACGTATTAAAAGGACACCCGATACTGTTAAACCGTGCGCCTACGCTGCACAGGTTGGGTATCCAGTCGTTCCAGCCAAAACTGGTTGAAGGTAAAGCGATTCAATTACACCCTTTAACCTGTACCGCCTTTAACGCGGATTTTGACGGTGACCAGATGGCCGTGCACGTACCATTGGGTAACGCGGCAATTTTGGAAGCCCAAATTTTAATGCTGGCATCGCATAACATCCTTAACCCTGCCAACGGTACGCCTATTACAGTACCATCACAGGATATGGTTTTGGGTCTTTATTACATTACTAAAGGCCGCAAAACCGACGAAGGACGTACAATTAAAGGTGAAAACCTGATATTCTACTCGGCCGAGGAAGTGATCATCGCTTACAATGAGAAGAAATTAGACCTGCACGCTTTTATTAAAGTAAAAGCTACAGTGAAGGAAAAAGACGGATCATTAGTAAACAAACTGATAGATACTACTGTAGGCCGCGTACTGTTTAACCAGCACGTACCCGAAGAAGTAGGTTATATTAATGAGCTTTTAACCAAAAAATCACTGCGTGATATTATTGGCGAAGTAGTGAAAAACACCGGTATGGCCCGTGCAGCACAATTCCTTGATGATATTAAGGAGTTAGGTTTCAAAATGGCTTTCCAGGGTGGTTTATCATTTAACCTGAAGGATATTAATATCCCTGCGCAAAAAGTTACACTGATTGAGCAGGCTACCAAAGAGGTAGAAGAGGTTATGGGTAACTATAACATGGGTTTCATTACCAATAACGAGCGTTACAATCAGATCATTGACATCTGGACCCGTATTAACAACCGCTTAACCGCGAATGTAATGGAGATCCTGTCGACCGATAACCAGGGCTTCAACTCTGTTTACATGATGCTTGACTCTGGCGCGCGTGGTTCTAAAGAGCAGATCCGCCAGCTGGCAGGTATGCGTGGTTTGATGGCCAAGCCTCAAAAATCAGGCTCAGGCGGCGAGATCATCGAGAACCCGATCCTTTCAAACTTTAAAGAAGGTTTGTCGGTATTGGAGTACTTTATCTCTACCCACGGTGCCCGTAAAGGTTTAGCGGATACGGCTTTGAAAACAGCCGATGCCGGTTACCTGACCCGTCGTTTACATGACGTTGCACAGGACATGATTGTTGGTGAAACAGATTGCGGTACACTGCGTGGTATCTTTACAACTGCCCTTAAAGATAACGAGGACATTGTTGAGCCATTGTATGATCGTATACTGGGCCGTACATCATTACATGATGTGCATGACCCTATTACCGGCGAACTGCTGGTAACTGCAGGTGCCGATATTACCGAAGAGATTGCTAAAAACATCGAGAATTCTCCGTTAGAGGGTATCGAAATACGTTCGGTATTAACCTGCGAAAGCAAACGTGGTGTTTGCGCGCTTTGCTATGGCCGTAACCTGGCCAGCGGTAAACGCGTACAGCGCGGCGAGGCTGTTGGTGTAATTGCCGCACAGTCTATCGGCGAGCCGGGTACACAGTTAACCCTGCGTACTTTCCACGTGGGTGGTACCGCGTCAAACATCGCGGCCGAGTCTCAGATCAACGCTAAATACGAAGGTATTATCGAATTTGAGAACGTACGTACTGTAGAATATGAAACCGCTGAAGATGGCAAGGTTGAAGTAGTACTGGGCCGCTCGGGCGAGTTCCGTATTGTAGAAGCCGGAAGCAACAAGGTAATCATGACCAATAACATCCCATACGGCTCATACCTGTATGTGAAAGATGGCAGCAAGATTAGCCGTGGCGATAAAATTTGTTCATGGGATCCGTACAACGCGGTAATTATCTCTGAATTTGCAGGTAGCGTACAGTTTGACGCTGTATTGGAAGGCATTACCTTCCGCGAAGAAAGCGACGAGCAAACCGGTCACCGCGAAAAGGTAATTATTGATACCCGCGACAAAACCAAAAACCCGGTTATCCAGATAGTTGACAACAAAGGCAACGTAATTAAGGGATACAACATCCCGGTAGGCGCCCACATTGCGGTTGACGAAAAAGAGAAACTACAAACCGGACAGGTTATTGCTAAAATACCGCGTTCAACCGGTAAAACAAGGGATATTACAGGTGGTTTACCACGTGTAACCGAATTGTTTGAAGCACGTAACCCAAGCAACCCGGCGGTAGTAACCGAGATTGACGGTGTGGTAACCTTAGGTGGTGTGAAACGTGGTAATCGTGAGATGACCATCGAATCGCGCGATGGACAGGTTAAAAAATACCTGGTGCCATTGTCTAAACACATCCTGGTACAGGATAACGACTTTGTGAAGGCCGGTATGCCACTGTCTGACGGTTCTATATCACCTGCCGATATCCTGGCCATTAAAGGCCCTGCAGCAGTGCAGGAGTACCTGGTAAATGGTATACAGGAAGTTTACCGTTTGCAGGGTGTGAAGATCAACGATAAGCACTTTGAGGTTATTGTTCACCAGATGATGCAGAAAGTATCGATCGAGGATCCGGGTGATACCCGTTTCCTTGAAAGGGAAGCTGTTGACGGCTGGGACTTTATGCTGGAGAACGACGATATTTACGACAAAAAGGTAGTAACCGATCCGGGCGATTCAACAACCTTAAAATCAGGCCAGATATTATCATTGCGTAAACTGCGCGATGAGAACTCGGTACTGAAACGTAAGGATATGAAGCTGGTAGAAGTTAGGGATGCTATCCCGGCTACTTCAAGCCCGATACTGCAAGGTATTACCAGGGCATCGTTAGGCACCAAGTCGTTTATCTCGGCCGCATCATTCCAGGAAACTACCAAAGTACTGAATGAGGCTGCTATAGCAGGTAAAAAAGACAAGATGCTTGGCCTGAAAGAGAACGTTATCGTGGGTCACTTAATTCCATCAGGAACCGGTTTACGTATATACGATAATATACGTGTAGGTTCGCAGGAAGAGTTTGACCGCCTGATGGCTTCTAAAACCGAAGAAGTAGAAGCGTAATACAAATATTTTTATTACTTTAGCAAAACCTTCCATATTATGGAAGGTTTTGTTGTTTTAAGGCGTTTTTTTTGCCATTTTATCAACACCATTGGGCGTTTCAGTATGCCTTGATATCACACTAAGCTTATTTCTTATTGTTTTAATTTTTGCTGCAGAAATAAAAAATCTGTGGTAATGGGGATTATCAGGATAAACTATAAATTTGTTTAGGAAAAACATACATACCTTTAATGGAAGAACAGAACGAAAATCAGATAAATATTGAACTTTCTGAGGAAATAGCCGAAGGAATATATTCAAACCTGGCTATTATTACGCATTCAAACTCCGAATTTGTGCTTGATTTTATAAGGGTAATGCCCGGTGTGCCTAAGGCCAAAGTAAAATCGCGCATTATTTTAACCCCCGAACATGCAAAACGGCTGTTAACTGCGCTTGAAGATAATATAGAAAAATTTGAAGCAGTGAACGGGCGTATAAAAATCCAAAATGAACCAACCGGTTTCCCGATGAATTTTGGCGGGACTATGGGACAGGCGTAGGTTAAGAAATGGTTAACACAATATATAAATTTTATAACAAAAATTGACTTTTTTTGATAAAAACCGTATGTTTATTTCAATTTAATTTAATTATTTAAACAATTGCGTGTTATCATTAAAATTTTAACTTTGTAAAGTATATCAGTATATATGAGAAAAAGGAAATATTTTTATTGTATCATAGGCGCTTTTTTGATCTTTGCCTTAGGTTCATGTGTAAGTAATAAAGATTTAATTTACTTCCGAAATGTAACTCGTGATAGTTCAGCTACCATAACCAACCCTATCAGCGAAGCTAAGATCAATAAAAATGATATTTTACAAATCACCATAACAAGTTTGGATGAACAAACAACAAAGATTTTTAATAGTAATAATCTTGTTGTTCTTTCCTCGGCCGCACCAGGTACTAATAGTGGGGCAACAAATGGTACCCTTGTTGATGAGGCTGGTAATATTGTAATCCCGCTTATTGGTATTATAAAAGCAGAAGGATTAACAAAAACTGAGCTTGCAAGTAAAATTCAAACCGAAATACTTACAAAAAAACTTGCCATTAACCCAATAGTAAGCGTTAGGGTTGTTAGCTACAAAATAACCATTTTGGGTGAGGTTAACAAGCCAGGCGTAATACAATTAACTTCTGAACATATAACCATACCAGAAGCCTTAGGCATGGCCGGTGATTTAACGCCCTATGCTAAAAGAAATACTTTGTTATTAGTAAGAGAAACAGGAGGGAAGCGGACATTTACCCGTTTTAGTTTAAACGACACTAAACTTTTTGATAAGGAGTTCTATAACCTCCAGGATCATGATCTTATTGTTGTTGAACCTAACAATGCTAAAGCCGGAGCATCTGATCGGACAACACAATTGTTGCCGATAATTATTAGTTCCTTATCTCTTATAGCTGTTATCGTATCGCAGATTGCGCGCAAATAATATTTATTTTTTTGAATGAAAAACTTAGAAAAAAATGATATTTCAGGTTCATTTGAACAATCTGAATCAGAAAATATAATTAGTGTTATTATATATAGATACGTACCGTTCTGGCCGTTTTTTGCTTTAACTATTATATTATGTTTATGCGGATCGTGGTTGTATTTGCGTTATCAGGCGCCCATATATTCAGCAGGCTCTTCACTTTTAATTAAAGATGATAACAAAGGTATTGACGGTTCTAAAGTTTTAGAAGCGCTTGATGTTTTTGGATCAAAAAAAATTGTTGAAAATGAAATAGAGATTTTGAAATCGCGCTCTATAATGCAACAAGTAGTAACTGATTTAGGGTTATATGCACAGGTGTTTGAAGATGGATCGGTAATTGATCCATTGGCCTATACGTCCAGCCCTGTTAGCTTTATTGCTTTAAATCCCGAGGCTATCAAGGATTCGCGCGTTATCCCTTTTAGTTATCTGCCAGATGAAAGGGTTGTTTTAATGGATGGTAAAAAATATCCGTTAGGTGTACCTGTTCAAACCAAATATGGTGTTTTTAGGATTAATCCCAATATTAACCAAACACATAAGCCGCTTAAAAATTTGTACTTGATTTTAGGCGAAGTTAAAGCTACAGCCAAGCGGATTTTGGGAAGGTTAACAGTGGCTGCAACCTCTAAACAATCAACAGTAATCTCATTAACGCTGGAAGATCAGGTGCCGCAGCGTGCCGAAAATATTTTGAACACCTTAATTAAGGTGTATAATAAAGCCGGTATACAGGACAAAAATACCGTAGCGTCTAAAACATTAGCTTTTATAGAGCAGCGGCTTGTAATTGTACATGCTGAACTTTCCAAAGTTGAGTCTGACATTCAGAATTACAAATCACAACAGGGTGTTTTCGATATCTCTGAAGAAGGAAAAATATTTTTAAGCAATGTTGGCGATAACGATAAAAAACTTTCTGAAGTACAGGTGCAGCTTTCTGTTTTAGACCAGATAGAAAAATACATCGTAAAAAAAGATAATTCTCCCGGCACCGTTCCGGCCACGCTTGGCATATCCGATCCGCTATTACTTCAGTTGCTTGAAAAATTGTATAGTGCAGAATTAGAGTTAGACCGCCTAAAGAAGGTATCGGGCGAAAATTCGCCTGCTATGGCTACAGCAGTGAGCCAGATTAATCAAATTAAGCCAAGTTTACTGGAAAACGTCAGAAATTTGAGGCAAAACCTATTAGCAACCCAGCGTAAAATCAAAGAAGAGTCGAGTAAATTCGGGGGCATGTTAAGTAAAGTTCCGCAAAAAGAGCGTGCACTTTTAGAAATAAGCCGGGAGCAGTTTATTAAGAACAGCATTTATACCTTCCTTTTACAAAAACGCGAAGAAGCTCAACTTTCTTACGCATCGGCTGTAGCTGATAGCCGTGTAGTTGATAATGCCGAAGCCGGAACCAGGCCAATAAAGCCTGTCCATTCACTAATATATTTAATAGGTTTAGGCGCCGGCATTTCATTAGGTGTTTTATTTGTTTTAATTAGAGAGCGCTATAATCAGGAAGTACTTTTCAGGGCCGAGATTGATAAATCGGTTGGTGCCCCGGTACTTGCCGAAATTTTATATGATGATAGTGGTAAAACCCTGGTTATTAGTGAAGGGAAACGAACAGTAATAGCCGAGCAATTCCGCTCATTAAGAACTTCGCTTAACTATATCGGCATTAATGATCAGCATAAAGTTGTTTTATGTACATCTTCAATTTCGGGTGAAGGAAAAAGCTTTATGGCCATTAATTTGGCAGTTAGCTTAACACTGACAGGCAAAAAGGTTGCACTGATGGAATTTGACTTAAGAAAGCCCAAAATCAGTACCATGCTTGGCATGAAAAGGGAACCAGGTATTACTAACTATCTTGTAGGCCTGGCAAGTATTGAAGAAATATTAACCCCTGTACCTTATATCGCCAATTTAACACTTGTACCCTGCGGCTCTATCCCACCAAATCCTACCGAATTAATATTAAACGGCAAGCTTGAGGGGTTAATGGACAAGTTAAAAGCAGATTTTGATTACATATTGATAGATACAGCCCCTATTGGTTTGGTTACTGATGCTAAGCTGTTAAATCCTTATACAGATGCTACTTTGTATATGATCAGGCATAAATATACGCCTAAGGTTTATTTAAGGATGATAAACCAATTATATATAAACAAGGAGATGAATTCCATGAATATCATATTTAATGGTTTAAAACCACGTGGGGTTTTGGGTTATGGTTATGGCCAGGGATACGGTTATGGCAGCGGTTATGGTTATGGCTACGGCTATGGTTATGGTTATGGCTACGGAGGCGGCTATGGGTATACAGAAGAAACCAAAAAACGCGTGGGGCTATTTACAAGCATATGGAACGTTATTACCAATATTTTTAAAAGGCAATAATTTAATGTGCTTTATACCATTCATTTTTAATTTATATAAATAATATTAGTGTGAATTTCTATACGCTTAAAGTTATTGAGATTCTGAAGGAAACAAACGATACGGTAACACTCTGTTTTAAGCAACCAGGTTTAAAAAAAATAGCATATTACCCGGGGCAGTATCTAACATTAATTTTCAGAATAAATGGTCGCCGATATATCAGACCATATTCGTTTTCATCGGCACCTGGCGTTGATACTACTTTAAACGTAACAATAAAAAGGGTACCGTCAGGTATCGTATCCAATCATATTATTGATAGGGTGGCCGTAGGGGATGTTATAGAGGTAATGCCACCCATGGGCGATTTTTTAATCGACTGGGATAAGATTACAGAAAAAACAAATATCGTTCTTTGGGGCGCCGGTAGTGGCATAACGCCGCTAATGTCTATTGCCAAGTTTTTACTTGCACAACACCTTAACCATGTAACACTTGTTTATGGTAACCGCGATTTTGAAAACGCCATTTTTGCCGGGCAAATTGAAATGCTTAAACAAAAGTATAACCACTTTACGGTATGGCATTTTCATTCAAAATTAAAAATCAGTAGCGTTGATCCGCATGTAGTTGAAGGCAGGATATCACCGGGTAAGGTCATTGCTGTACTGAAGCATATAGAAAGGCTTGAAGATTCGCTGCATTACATATGCGGGCCTGTTGGTTTAAAAGAATCGGTAAAGGAAGAATTAAGCAATTCAGGAATTGAAACAACCCGCATTTATTCGGAAGACTTTGAATTGATAAAAGATCCCAAAGAGTTTGAAGAGGTAATTACCCGTTCGGTTGAAATTAATAATGCCGGTAATACTTGCAGTGTAGAAGTGGTAAAAAGCAAAAGTATATTGGAAGCAGGCCTGGATGCAGGTATTGAACTACCGTATGCCTGCCAAACAGGTAACTGCTCGATATGTAAAGGGAAATTATTAGAAGGGGCCTTAAAAATGATAGGGCTAAATAAAAGGCCGGCCGATCTGTTGGATAATGAGTACCTGCTTTGTTGTTCTTATCCTTTGTCTGAAAACATTAAAATAGAAATTAATCCTTAAAATTAAAAAATGAAAGTAGTATTACTTGCTGGGGGTTTAGGTACAAGATTATCCGAAGAAACCGTTTTACGGCCAAAGCCAATGGTTGAGATTGGCGGGATGCCCATACTATGGCACATCATGAAAATATATTCATCGCACGGGTTTAATGATTTTGTGATTTGCCTGGGCTATAAAGGATATGTTATTAAAGAATACTTTGCTAACTATTTCCTGCATAAATCTGATGTTACCATCAATATGAAGGATAACTCTATAAAAGTACACGATTCGCAGGCTGAACCCTGGACAATTACACTGGTAGATACAGGAAATGACTCGATGACCGGCGGGCGTATTAAACGGATACAACCCCATATTGATAATGAGCCATTTATGCTTACTTATGGCGATGGTGTAGGTAATGTAGATATTGCCAAATTAGTTGAAACACATAAAAAAGCAGGTAAATATTGCACCGTTACTTCGGTACAACCATCGGGGCGGTTTGGTGCATTAAATATTGGCGACGAGGGGCTTGTTGATTCATTTATTGAAAAACCAAGGGGTGATGGTGCATGGATAAACGGAGGATTTTTTGTTTGCCAGCCCGAAGTTTTTTCGTACATAGAAGATGATAAAACCATATGGGAACGCGAGCCAATGGAACGGATAGCGGCAGATGGCCAAATGTTATCGTTTAAACACGAAGGGTTTTGGAAGCCAATGGATACTTTACGAGACAAGCAAGAACTGGAAGAAGATTGGCAACATAATAAAGCCAGGTGGAAAACCTGGTAAACAAGTACATCATAAACATATAGCCGGTTGAAGTAAAATATATCAAGTAATGAGCTTTTGGAATTGTTATAAAGGAAAAAAAATAATAGTAACCGGCCATACCGGTTTTAAAGGTTCATGGCTGGCTATATGGCTTAAACAGTTAGGGGCCGAAGTATATGGTTATGCACTTGCCCCCACCGCTGCAGAGGATAACTTTGTTACCTGCAACCTGCAAAATGAGATCCATCATCACGAAGGAGATGTGCGCGACGCCGCAGCCTTAACAAGCTATTTTAAAAAGATTCAGCCCGATATTGTTTTTCATTTGGCGGCCCAACCCTTAGTTTTATTATCGTATCAGGATCCGGTAGGTACATTTGAAACTAACTTAATGGGGGTAGTTAATTTTTTTGAAGCGGTACGGCAAACCCCATCTGTTAAAGTTGCGGTTAATGTAACCAGCGATAAATGTTACGATAATAAAGAATGGGTTTGGGGGTATCGGGAAAACGACCCCATGGGTGGAAAAGATCCGTACAGCGCGTCAAAAGGATGTGCCGAACTGATAACCAACTCGTACATGCATTCGTTTTTTAACCAGTCTGAATGCCTGGTAGCATCGGCCAGGGCAGGTAACGTAATTGGCGGAGGCGATTGGGCCAAAGACAGGATTGTCCCCGATTACTTCAGGGCAGTTAAAGCCGGCCAGAAACTAACCATTCGCAACCCGTATGCTACACGCCCATGGCAACATGTGCTGGAGCCATTAAGCGGCTACCTTAATTTAGCGGCAACCATGTATACCGAAGGCCGGGCGTATTGCGGCGGCTGGAATTTTGGCCCCGAAGATACGGCCAACTATTCGGTAAAGCACCTGATAGATAAAATGCTGGCTATTGATGCCAATGGCGGTTATGAAATACCCGAGAATACAGTAAAACCGCATGAAGCCCATTTATTAAAGTTGGATATATCAAAAGCGGTGAATCAATTAAACTGGCGGCCGGCACTTTCATTTAACGAAACCGTTGAATTTACCGTTAGCGGTTATACAGACGACCTTGCCGAGCAGGATATACTTGAAAAAAGAATTAAGCAAATTAAACTATATACCGATAAGGCTTTACAGAAGGAAATAGCATGGGCGGTATAAAAACCATATTGATAACCGGTGCGAGTGGCTTTTTAGGCAGCCATGTATTACAACTGCTTATTGATAAAGGTTATACGCCTGTTGTATATTTGAGGCACAGCTCTAACTTATGGCGTATTAAGCATTTGCAGGGGAAATACAAGGCATTTGTAGCACATGATGATAGTTATACCGATTTGCCATCGTTATTTAAAGATCATCAAATTGATGCAATTGTACACACTGCTACAGAGTATGGCCGGCAATCAACACTATCAGATATTTTAAAAACAAATGTTGTATTTCCGATAAAATTGATTGAAGCCGGAGCCCTGCACCAGGTAAAATTGTTTATAAATACCGATACGTTTTTTGGTAAAAAACAATTCGATTTAAAATACCTGGGTAGCTACACATCATCAAAAAGGGTGTTGGAAAGCTTTTTGCCAGGTTTATGCACCCAACAGCTAAGCATTGTTAACCTAAGGATTGAACATGTTTATGGCGGCAACGATGGTGAGCAAAAATTTGTACCGGCTATAATTAGGCAGGCATTACAAAACAAAGAAGAAATATTACTTACTGCAGGTTTGCAAAAGCGCGACTTTGTTTATGTAAAGGATGTAGCCAATGCTTATTTAAGTGTACTCACATCGCCCGGCGTAATAGGTTACAAGGAATTTGAAGTTGGTACAGGACAATCTGCTACGGTGAAAGCATATGTTTCAAAAATAGCGGAAATAACAGGCACCAAATCATTATTAAATTTTGGTGTATTACCCACGCGCGAAGGCGAAATTACAGACTCCTTTGCAGATATTAACCCATTAAAACAATTGGGTTGGAAACCCGAATACACTATTGAACAGGGATTAATAGAAACCATTAACTCAGAAAAATCTATTAGCTATGATAACGCTCAATAACGAAGAACTTAAATTAACAACGTTTAAACGTAGTATCCCCGGAGTAAATTATATACCGGTAACCGGTAAAATAATTGAGGAGGACGACTTGCTGATGGGTATCCAATCAGTAGCTGATGGATGGTTGACTGCCGGCCGTTTTGCAAACCAGTTTGAACATGAGTTTGCGGCCTATTTTGGCAAAACAAAATCATTGTTGGTTAACTCAGGCTCATCGGCCAACCTGGTAGCCTTTTACGCTTTAACATCGCCTAAGCTTGGCGATAGGGCCATAAAACCAGGCGATGAAGTGATTACTGTAGCTGCTGGCTTTCCGACCACGGTAAACCCGATTGTGCAATTTGGTGCTATACCCGTTTTTGTGGACGTTGATGTAGCTACGCACAATGTGTTGGCTCATATGATCGAGGAAGCTGTATCGCCAAAAACCAAAGCTATTATGATAGCCCATTCGCTTGGGAACCCATTTGATTTGGATGAGGTAATGCGTGTGGCTAAAAAATACAATTTATGGGTAGTTGAAGACGATTGCGATTCGCTTGGGGCAACCTACCGCGGGCAAAAAACCGGTACCTTTGGCGATATTTCAACCTTCTCTTTCTATCCGGCGCATCATATTACTATGGGCGAAGGCGGGGCCGTACTGATCAATAACCCCGAATTGGCCAAAGTAGCCGAAAGCTTTAGAGATTGGGGCCGCGATTGCTATTGTGAGCCCGGAAAAGATAATACCTGTGGCTGTCGCTTTTCGCAACAATTAGGTTCCTTACCCTATGGTTATGATCATAAGTATACCTATTCGCATATCGGGTTTAATTTAAAGGTTACCGATATGCAAGCCGCTATAGGTGTATCCCAATTGCATAAAGTTGATCGTTTTGTTGAGAAAAGAAGACAAAACTACAAGGCATTATACAGCAGAATGAAGGAGTTTGAGGAGATATTTATTTTGCCCGAACCTACCCCAAATTCAGATCCATCATGGTTTGGGTTCTTAATGACTTTACGTGAAGGTGATGCGGCCGACCGCCATATGCTGGTACAGCACCTGGAAGAAAAGAAAATTGGTACCCGATTGTTATTTGCCGGGAACCTTTTGCGCCAGCCCGCCTATGCCGGTGTAAATCACAGGGTGGTTGGCAACCTTACTAATACCGATATTATCATGAATCAATCGTTTTGGTTAGGTGTTTGGCCTGGTTTGGATGAAGGACATTACGATTACATCCACGATACGATTAAAGATTATTTGGAATAGTCTAAACTGAGATGTTTTGAAGGTTAGTTGGCTGCCGCGTTAATGATTAAACAATTAACGCGTGGTTATTATTGGTTTATAATCAATCTTATAGTTTAATGAAAAAATATTTAATAGTAGGTGCCGGGTTTTCAGGGGCGGTTATTGCCGAGCAATTAAGTAAAAGTATTGATTGTGACATTACGGTAATAGATCAACGAGATCATATAGCCGGAAACTGCCATACCGAAAGGGACGAGGCAACCGGGGTTATGGTGCATAAATATGGCCCGCATATTTTTAATACAGATAATGAAAAGGTTTGGCTTTATATCCAAAAGTTTGGTGTCATCAAAAACTATACGCATCGGGTTAAGGCCATTTACCAAAATAAGGTATACTCGTTACCCATAAACTTGCATACTATTAACCAGTTTTTTAATACTAACGTTAGTCCTGATGAAGCAAAGGAGCTTATAGCATCGTTAGGGATGGATATAGCTGAACCTGCAAACTTTGAGGAGCAAGCCCTGAAAATGATAGGACGAGACTTGTATATGGCATTTATGTACGGGTATACTAAAAAGCAATGGGGTATTGAGCCTACAGAATTGCCGGCTTCAATTTTAAAAAGATTACCTGTAAGGTTTAATTATAACGATAGCTATTACCACAGTAATTTTTTTGGTATCCCCGAGCATGGTTATACCAGCATAATAAAAAACATGCTGGATAGCGACCGTATAAAGGTAGAGCTGAATGTTATGTTTACGCAAGACTATGACATATCCGGCTTTGATCATATATTTTACACCGGGCCTATTGATGCTTTTTTTAATTATAAGCATGGAAGACTGAGTTACAGAACTGTTTCTTTTGAGCGTTTTGAAGCCGATGGCGATTTTCAGGGTGCATCACAAATTAATTATTGTGATGAAGATATTCCATATACCAGGATTTGTGAACATAAACACTTTACACCCTGGGAGACGCATGAAAAGACGGTTTATTTTAAAGAATATAGCAAGGAGACCGGGCCCGATGATGTGCCTTACTACCCTAAACGCCTGGCAGGCGACATTACTATTCTTAACAAATATGAAGAAGAAAAGGATGCGCTAAAAAATGTATCGTTTTTGGGCAGACTGGCTACCTACAGATACATGGATATGCATCACGTTATAGGCGAGGCGCTTGATTTGGCCGAGCGCTTTGTTGCATTGAATAAATAGTAAGATTTAATAATTGTTGTACATAGTTAAATAGAAAAGATGTCAAAAAAAACCTGTTTAATTTATGGCCATGATGGCTTCGATTTATGTATACTATATAACATAATAACTTTTTATAAATCGTTAGGCTTTCGGGTTTTTTTTTCAAATACATTGGCCGATGCCGATTTACTTGTGGTGTTAAGGATACCGCCGGGTAACATTTCTTCAAAAAATAATGATTATGATGTTATACATGTATATGATTACGTCGGGAGCGATTATAAACCATATTTTGATATGCTTGATTTTAAAAAAGCACTGGTTTTTTGCTCATCCGACAATAGAAAGAATGAAATAATCGCGTCTTATCCGCAATATAGTAATCGTGTAATTGTTGCCCTTGCGCCTGTAATCACAAAATTTTGGGCCCACACAATTAATCCGTCAGCCAGCTTCAATATCATCCATATTGGCAATTGCAAACCTTATTATAGTGATGGCACTGATTTATATAGCAACAGATTTCTGAATATCATAAAAAACAAGAAGGCGGATGTTTGGGGAGCCGGCTGGGATATGCCCGATTTAAAGGCAAATGCGCATGGCAAGCTAGGTATTTTTAAAGTACCCGAAATATGCCGGAATGCCGTATTTGCTTTGGGGATGATGTACCCTTTTCAACGTGAGGTAACTTTTTCGAGCAGGTTTTGGCAAGCCCCGTTAAACGGCTGTACCTTATTGTCGGAGCCATGTATTTATGCAGGCATTTTCCCGGGTATAGTTGAAACCGATTATTCGGAAGATAGTGTGGAGCAGATATTAAACGCTGCGCCCGACAGGCTGCTTATCCAACAAACCGCTATCAAATATTGGGACGACCAGTATGCGATAACTTATAAAATAGTAAGTGATTGTTTACATGCATCATCTTTTTCGGGTAAAAAGACATGGTCGAAAAATACAGCATATTATAAACATGCTTTTATTAATATCATCAGAAAAATTAAGCAAAAGTATAGTTAATCACTATGAGGCTTATCCATTTTAATTACGTTATATGAAATTTTTTAGGGTAATAAAAAATGAAAATGAAAGCCGTAAGGTTGCTGTTTTAATCAATATGGTTGGAACATACTCCTACGTATTGGTTAATATACTTAACGGATTGGTGCTTATACCATTATTTCTGCGGTATTTTGGCGTTGATTTATATGGGGCCTGGCTGGCAACTTCCGGAATGATCTCTATGTTTGCCCTTCTGGAAGGCGGTATCAACCAAGTTATTACACAAAGGTTAGCTAAATCATACGCCAGAAAAAACCCGGTTTCATTCCGATTGGTTTTTTCATCGGGATTGATTATTAACACCATGGTTGTTTTATGCATGATTGTACTTGGGTGCATTTTTGCTAAAACGTTTCAATATTTTATCCATACCAGCGAGTTAAATTACAGAGTTTTACGTAATTCAATTATTTTGGCCACACTTGGTGTAGCCTTAACGCTTTATCAAAACACCTTGTTTTCGCCTTATTATGCATGGCAAAGGGTTTTTATAGCAGGTATCATTAATTCGGGTACTTCAATTATGGGTATTGTTGTTAACCTGGTGTTATTGTTTAATGGTTTTGGTATAATTTCTATCTCGATATCTTTATTTTTAAATGGGCTAATCGGTTTTTTGCTGGCCATATTTTTTGTTACCGGCGAAATGCGCAGAAGGCATGGCGCTGGTTGGTTTATTTTGAAATTCAGGCATACTAAGTTTATTTTAAAAAAATCGGCACCGCTTTATCTTAATACCGTAATTAATACGGTTTCGGGTAATATCGAACCGGTAATCATTGGTGGCTGTATCAATTCGGCAGCGGTTGTAATGTACAATGTAACTTACAAGCTCATTTCTATGGCCGGTCTTCCGATCAATGCCATCGCGGGTGGGATTATGGGGAGCGCATCTCACCTTTTTGGGCAAAATGATCGTGATAAACAAAAATCGGTAGTGAGGACAGTGATATCAATCCATACCATCATTTCGGTTGTAGTAATAGCGGTATTAGTTATCGTTAATAAAGATTTTGTACGGCTTTGGGTAGGCGAAAAACTTTACGGCGGCGATTTGCTGACCATATTATTCGGGTGCCAGGTTTTATTAAGTACACGCTTTAATATCTATAATTCATTTATTCAGGCAACCGGTAATTTTAAAACAACTTCATTAACCGGGATTATTGTAGCGGTTTCTAAACTGGCGTTATTAACTGTTTTAATATTAACCTTCCGTGATATCCATATTTTACCCTTAGCTGCTATACTAACTTTAGTTGCATTTACTTTTTATTATTACCCTAATAAAGTAGCCAAAATTGTAAACGATGATAGCTTACTATGGCGTGGAACTTTGGAAATATTAATTGGTGTATGCCTGGTAGCTGTTTTATTATATACACCGTATTACGCTATCAATTGGTTTCAGTTGGTTGTTAAATCAATTGCCGGTTTACTAATCTCTTTCATTGTACTGTTCCTGCTTTCGGGGGCTTTCAGAGCAAACCTGAAATATCTGAAAAATTCATTTATTGGCTCAAAAGTTTAATCCTTCATATGTCAAACACATCACAATTGCGGGGAAAGGTAACACGGAAGATCAAAACGATCGTTTTAAAAATGATTGTGAATACCCCGTTTCAATTCTATTTATATAAATCTTATTGGAATTACAGGGGAAGTAAATCAACAACTAAGTATGCTGCAGCCGTAAATAATGATTGCTATATTGCCCAAAAGCCAAATTATGGCGCCGGTATAGGGCACCAGTTAGCTAACTGGAATGCAGGGTATCATTATGCACAATACTACGGTACTCAGTTTGCGCACTTCCCGTTTTCGAGTGATGAATGGGAAGCTTTTTTAGGTTTAGGCGAACATGAGCTACAAGCAAGGGATTTAATTAATGACAGGAAAATAAAAAAAGTGCGTTTACCATTGTTTGATGATACAAAACAATCGCATTTAGATATGATTGGCCATATTATACAATCATACCGAAATGTAAAAGCATTTTTTATTCTGGAACAGGACCAGGGTTATAACAAGCAGTACGAAACTTATAAAGCACTATCCGAAAAGTTTTTTAATGCCGCTGCCCGTAAAGATGATAAGTTAATGTATGCTCCCGGGTGTTTTAACGTGGCCATACATATACGCCGGGGTGATATTGTAGCCATGAAAAAGGATGGGTTATCTAACTGGAAAGACCGGTGGCTGGATAATAGTTATTATGTAAATGTGCTGAATAAACTACTTCAATTACTTAAGTTGGATAAACCCGTTAAGGTATACCTTTTCTCGCAAGGCACTAAAGATGATTTTCCGGAGTTTGCAGGTTTTACAGATATCGTTTACTGCCTTGAAACTGATGTTTTTGATTCGTTTTTGCATTTGGCCACGGCCGATTTATTAGTGAGCAGTAAAAGTTCCTTCTCCTACAAACCCGCACTTATTTCAAAAGGTTTAAAAATATCCCCGGCAAATTTTTGGCATGAGTATCCTGATGAGGATACGTTTATTTTGGCTAATGATAATGGGGATTTTGATAGTGAGCAATTATTGCGTAAACTACCTAATGGTAGCAATATTAAATGATTTTTAAGTTAGGAAAGCATGACCATAGACAAACTACTGCTAAAGCTATTAAAAAAATATAGTTCTGTTTTTAGTTCAGCCCCCTCTAATTTTGGGCGTAATTGGAATATGTTTCCACTAAAAAACTATGCTAATAAACTAATTTATGATGCCATAAATAGTGATGGGCCATTAATGATTGCCCGCCTTGGGTCGACAGAATTATTAGCGATGACCAATTATATTGGTGTAAAATATCCCGAAAAGTATAAAAGTGTAAAAGGGTTTATCAACCATCAAACTCCGCCATGGTGGTGGGAAAAAGCAACTATCAACCAGATGTGCAATTGGTCGGGATTTTTCCCTGCTGATCAAAAACTGATTGAGCGATTTTGCGAAATGATGATTGCTGACCTGGATAAAGTAGATATATTAGGATCCTGGCTTAAAAGCGAGAAGTTTTTTAACGATAAACTGGTAGATACTAAAAAAGTAATACTGGAAGATCTTGAGCCATTTTTTGCTGAACAGCCGTGGACATTAGCCTTGAAAAATAAAAAGGTGCTTGTGGTGCATCCGTTTGAGGACACCATAAAGCAGCAATACTTATATCATAACCAACTTTTTGATAATGGTTTACTGCCTGATTTTGAATTGCTGACCGTAAAAGCCGTGCAAACAATTGCCGGCGAGAAATCGCCGTTTAAGGATTGGTTTGAAGCCTTGGATTATATGAAAGATCAAATCGCATCTAAAGATTTTGATGTGTGTATATTGGGTTGCGGCGCTTATGGTTTCCCATTAGCCGCATTTGTAAAACAATTGGGTAAAAAGGCAATACACCTGGGAGGTGTTACTCAACTAATATTTGGTATTAAGGGCAGCCGTTGGGAGGATTATATAGTTTATCCGTACATGAATTTATATAATGATTATTGGGTTAGGCCGGGTGATAAAGAAAAGCCCCGAAATGCAGATATAGTTGAAGGGGCCTGTTATTGGTAATTTTATTTGAATAGTGAAAAAATGAAAAAGATGTTTTTACGGGCACTTTTGTTACCAATAGGTTTCATAAAAAAATGCATTAGCATTGGTAATGAAGGGGCCAGGGACATACAAAACAAATTGAGGTTTAAAAATGCTATTATAGATACAGGATGCGCAATTGATGATCATTCGGAAATAGCTGGCTTTACGCATATTTTAAGTAATAGTCAGTTAAACAACACCGTTGTAGAATCATATAGCTATATAGGGAAAAACTGTATTATTCAAAATGCGCGGATTGGCTCTTTTTGCTCAATTGCTAATGATGTGATGATTGGTTTGGGTAAACATCCAATCACTAATTTTTCAACCGCGACACTGTTTTATAGAAAACATAATACATTAAATGTGCAACTGATTGATGAAGACCTGCCATTTGAGGAGTACGATCATATTACCATTGGGTGTGATGTTTGGGTAGGTGCAAGGGCTATTATTATGGATGGAGTTGAAATAGGGCATGGCGCTATTGTTGCCGCTAATGCAGTAGTAACTAAAAATGTACCTGCGTACAGTATAGTAGGAGGATCGCCGGCAAGGGTAATCAAATACAGGTTTGATGAAGAGAAAATAGATAAGTTGCTGAAAAGTAAATGGTGGGAACAAAAGTTGGAAATAATTAAGGCTCAAATTTCAGATTTAAATAGATTATAAATTTATGGTATCAATAATTTATAAGGGAATAAGAAAGATTTTTGAAAAATGTATAAACGTTATTTACACACCACTTGCCAAAATAGCGTTTTTTTTAAACGGTGTTAAAATAAATAAAGGGCTTAGGGTATACGGAATAATAAAAGTATATATTACACGCCGGGGTATTGTACGTATTGGTAACAGCCTATCGATAAACAGCGGATTTAGACATAATATAATTGGCCGGCAGCAAAAGTGTATTTTTTGGGTCGAAGGTGAATTAACAATAGGAAATAATGTAGGCATAAGTTCGGCAGCTATAATTTGCAATCATAAAATCACAATTGGTAATAACGTATTACTTGGCGGCAACACAGTTATTTATGATACGGATTTTCATTCGCTTGATCCGCAGCAAAGGGGTGTTGCGGGGCTTGATAGGCTAAATGCAAAAAAAGCGCCCGTTGTAATAGGTAATAATGTATTTATCGGGGCGCACACAACCATATTAAAAGGCGTAACTATCGGAGAAAACTCGATAATAGGCGCCTGTTCGGTAGTTACTAAAAACATTCCGGATAATGAAATATGGGCCGGTAATCCTGCTAAATTTGTAAAAAAAGTAAGTTTTACCGGCGAGGCATCAAGCGCAGCTTTTTAACAGTTGGCTTGGCTGCACAACACCTGGTAATTAAGTAATTATAATGTTATTAATAAGGATGTTAATATTTGAATTAAGAACGTGAAAATAAGTAAGCAAACAGTACTAATTCCCTTATTTGCGCTAACCTTATCTGATACATTAGTTTACGTATCATATTCTGGCAATGCATCGGGCACACTTGTAAACACGGCAGTTGCATTTTTTAGATATCTGTCTTTTTTTAGTGTTATCTACATCTGTAATAAAACCGAACGCAATAAAGATATTCCTTCCAATTTATCTATTTTAATGAGCGCCATTATGATTTGGCAAATAATTACCCTAATTAAGGGAGTATTGCTTGTCAATGATTATTGGGATTGGAAATTTTTGCTGTTCGAATCTTTTCTGTTTTTATCCGTCCCCCTAACCTATTACGTAGGGAAAATAATGCTCTTTTTTAAAACGATATGCATTTATACGCTTAAATATCTGTTTAAATTTGGCTTCCTTATTATTCCATTGGCCTTGGTTACAAATACCGAACTGTATTCGCGCCTGATGATGCCTGTCAGCGTAATCATTTTATTAGTGCCTTTTTTTGAACGCAAGTGGCGGATATTAATATTTATAGTTGCAGTAGTGTCTGTAGCCATAGAGCCCGACCTCCGAACTAATATCATTAAAACAGCAACATCGTTATGTATATTGGCTACCTATTACTACCGGCAGCGTATTAGTGTAGGTTTAATAAAAATTACGCACTTGGTTTTGTTTGCTCTCCCCTTATTTTTAGCTTTTTTAGCGTTTGCTACGGGATATAACGTTTTTGCAGATGTTTTGCAGGAGGATGATAAATATGAATTTCGTGGTGCAAATGGCGAAACAGCTAACCTCGCTTCAGATACTCGTACATTTTTATATCAGGAGGTGATAACATCATTAGTTAATAATGGTACACTAATAACCGGCGAAGGCGCCTCTGGAAAATACCGGTCCGATTTTTTTAATGAGCATGGTACCGGCAGATATTCGTCAGAAGTGGGTATTTTAAATATCATTTTATACTCGGGTTTGATAGGGGCTGTTTTATATCTTTCATTTTTGTTACTGGTATCATACTACGGAATTTACCGGTCAAATAACTGGCTGAGTAAAATGTTTGGATTATTAATATCCGTACGATGGACCTTGCTTTTTATTGAAGAGTTTACCCAGTTCGATTTAAATTTTTATTTTTTCTGGCTGGCTTTGGGTTTGTTAAGCTCCCAAAAATTCAGACAGTTAAGTGATGCAGAAGTAATTGAGCTTTTTAGTTTTTCATCATGAAATATACCATTGCTATACTATTAACCTGTTTTAACCGAAGGGAAAAAACGATAGCTTGTTTAAATAGCGTTTATAACCAGGCTATCGGTCCGGATATTAAATTGGAAGTTTTTTTGGTGGATGATGGATCAACCGATGGTACGTCAGAAGCAGTAAAAAACAATTATCCCGATGTGAGGGTCATTCAGGGTAATGGCAGTTTATATTGGGCGGGTGGTATGCGTAAAGCCTGGACGGGGGCTATTAACAGCAAAATTGACATCGACTTTTTTTTATTATTAAATGACGATACTACATTGTATGAAAATACCATTAGTAATATACTGGCTGATTTAAGGAAACTTGAAACAGAAAAAGCTATACTGGTAGCTCCAACAATAGGCCCGTCTTTAAATCAGGTTACCTATGGCGGCAGCAGGTTATTAAATGCCAACAAATCTCAATTTAAAATGCTTACGCCAAACGGCATACAACCACAAATATGCGATTTGGGCA
Organism: Mucilaginibacter sp. GW821-FHT07H05; assembly: GCF_059418485.1. Lineage (NCBI taxonomy): Bacteria > Pseudomonadati > Bacteroidota > Sphingobacteriia > Sphingobacteriales > Sphingobacteriaceae > Mucilaginibacter > Mucilaginibacter sp. GW821-FHT07H05. Next base: position 624,708 of record NZ_JBWKPY010000004.1, on the reverse strand, counting down.
ATGCCAATATAATGCTGGTACCATTTGCAGTATACCAGGAAACAGGCATACTATCAGAGAGCTTTACCCATGGCATTGCCGATTTTGATTATACATTAAGTGCGAAAAAGAAAGGCATATTAACCTATGTTACATCTGATTATGGGGGTGTTTGCCATAATGACCACGGCAAAAACTGGCGAAGCGGAAAAGAATATAATTTAAAACAACGGATAAATTATTTATATAGCCCCACCGGATTAGCTTATAAAGAGTACTTATATTATATAAGAAAACACTTTCCGAAGGAATTGCCTGAAGCTTTTTTAAAGATTTGGACCAAAACGCTATTCCCCTATATTTATGATAAACTTAAATAGATCGGGCTTGCTTTCTTTTATTATTTAGAAGAATTATAATTAAGTATAATAAATGAACAAATAAGTACAACCATTTGTCTGTTTATTATTGCATTGATTAGCTTTATTACTTAAAGTTGTAATAATTATGCATCTTTATTTATGATTAATAATAATAATTGATTAATATTATACGTTGATTAATCCCTTGTAATATTGTGAATTATCCCCCGATTATTTTATTCACATATAATAGGTTAAATACGCTTAAGCTATGTATCAGCTCGTTAAAAAAGTGTGATTATAGTGACGTTTCTGACCTGATTATATATTCTGACGCTGCAAAAAAAAGCAGTGATATTGAAAAAGTGGAAATCGTTAGGAATTACATTAAAACAATAGATGGTTTTAAATCAATAAGTGTTGTTTTCAGAGAGAAAAACCTGGGTGTTGATTTCAACATTATGGAAGCTATAAAGGAAATATCAAGTAAGCATGATAGCTTTATTGTGATTGAAGACGACCTTATTTTTAACAAACAGTTCATTTACTTTATGAACCAAACGTTAGAGTATTATAAAAATCATAATGATATCATCACGGTCTCCGGGTTCTCCTATATACACACCATTCCCTCTCAATACATATATGATGTATATTTTACAAAACGGCCGGGTAGTTGGGGGTGGGCAACGTGGTCTGATAAAATAAAGAAGGTAGATTGGGATATTAAAGATGCAGATCAGTTTTTGGCCAGCAGAAAAATGCAATCTGAATTTAACAAATGGGGGAGCGATCTGTCATCGATGTTGAAAAAAACAATAGCTGGTATTACTAAGGCCTGGGATATAAGATTATGTTATTATCAGTATAAAAATAATTTATACACTGTTTTTCCAACACAATCTATGGTGATATATAACGGCTTTGGCGAAGATGCCTCCAACACATCGGGATACAACCGTTATAAAAATATTGTACCAAATGTTAAGTCAAAATTCAACTTTCCGGATACAGTAGTAATAAATTCTTCAATAAAAAGGAAATTCACTTTCCAAAACTCCATTGTGATGAGGATTTATTCTAAATTATTAAGTCTTCTAAAGGTTAATTAACCGTTTTTCTACGATTTTGCCTATATTTAGAGTGTTGATTAACTCTTGTTGTATTAAGTATATAGCAGCGTATAAATAACGATTATATTTTCAAACATCTATGAGCCCGGCACCTCTGATACTCTTTACTTACAAACGACTTGACATTTTAAAACGCACCATTGAAAAACTACAGCAAAACACTTTAGCAAACCAATCTGTACTTTATATTTATTCTGATGCAGCTAAGCATGAGGAAGACGAAACTGTAATTAATGAGGTTAGAAAGTATTTAAGATCAATAACCGGGTTTAAAGAAGTTACTGTAATTGAAGCAATAAATAATAAGGGCCTGGCTAAGTCAATTATTGATGGAGTTGGTGAAGTGTTAAAACAATATGACAGGGCTATTGTGCTGGAAGATGATATATTAACCACAACCAATTTCTTGACGTATATGAACGACGCGTTGTCTTTTTATGAAGATAAGAAGCAGGTGTTTTCAATATGCGGTTATTCAGACAATCTAAAAATCAGCCCATCCTATCCGTATGATGTGTACTTTACTAAAAGGGGATCTTCGTGGGGCTGGGCTACATGGAAAGATAGGTGGGAGCCAATAGACTGGCGGGTAAAGGATTACAACGAATTTAAGAAAAACAGATCCCTAAAAAAGAAATTTAACGAAATGGGGTCCGACCTGAGTTCGATGCTTAAAAAAAGAATGGAGGGACGTATTGATTCGTGGGCCATACGCTGGTGCTATTACCAGTTTAAGCATAACTTATACTCTGTTTATCCGGTGGTATCTAAAGTGCATAATATTGGTTTTGATACTAATGCAACCAATATGTATGGCTATAAACTAATACCAGCAGTTAACAACGATAACTTGCAATCAGAATTTAAGTTTTCGGATAAAATAGTTATTGATAAACAGGTTATTGCCGAATTTAAAAAGCAATATTCCATAAAAATCCGGATAAAAAATAAACTGAAATTTTATTTCCGAACGCGTATTTTAAAAGCACCAAAGTAAAACGGCTACATATTATTATTAAAATATTATTGTTTTGCCAATATTATAATCATCAATGGGCAAATATATTATTAGTGGGTTGGGGCCCTCGCAGGGAGGTGTAGGCAGGCTTGTAAAAGAAATTATCGAACACGCCCGCGAAAATTACCCGGATATCGAATTAATTTACATTTACGCCAAAAAGAACCCGTTTTTTAAATTTTTAAAAGAGTCATTTCTTGGCGATTTTTTGAAAACAATTTTTTATAAATTGTTTACACAAAACGGCCTGAAAGTTAAACTGTCAAAAATTTATAACGCTAATATTTTATTAATTCATCCTCAAACCTTCGGTTTTAGTAATTTTTATAAACTTTTTGATAATGGAAACGCCATATATTTATATGTTATGGATTGTAGTTTTTTTTGTCTGAAATCTTACAACCATATAAAACCAAATACTTCACCATGTTTACAATGCTTAGCCAGTAGCACATTTGAACCGGCTATACTAAATAATTGCAAACCATTTCCGGTATCCTATTCAACAGCCGAGAATATTGAGTTTTTAAAATTTTTGAAAATTAATTACCGTCAGCTGGTTTTTTTGGCACAAAATGAAAGGCAGCAGCATTTAATTAAAAATCATTTTGGAGAAGACGCTAAAACATTAGTAGTTGGCATGTACACTAATGAAATAGTGCATGATAAAATTTTTAATGCGCTAACAACCACTGCTTATGATATGGTATACCACGGATCGTTGGATGAAGCAAAGGGACTACGGTATGTACTTCAAATGGCACCATTTTTAACACCATATACTATACTGGTGCCTTACACTATTAATCAGGTTAAAGCAGAGTATAGTGATATCGTGATAAGCGATAATATTGTATTTAAAGAGATGACCTGGGAAACAGGATTAGCCGAGGCTGTATCAAATGCTAAAATGGTTGTAAATCCTTCCGTTTGGTCGGCACCTATAGAAGGTGCCCTGTTAAAATCAATCAACTCAAATGGTTGCGTAGCCGCGGTTAATGCCCAATACTCTTTTGCATCAGAGTTAATAAAGGCTAATGTTATCATTGGCCTAAATGATGATATTCAAAACTCGGCAAGCCGTGTCAATGAAATTTTATCATCATCAGCTCTGCGTAGTACATTAGTGCAAAAATCTAAGGAGTGGCTTAATTTGTATCTGTCTAACAAAAGCATAAAACAAACAGAACTATTTGAGGCTGTTTTTTAATACCCGGTATCCGGGTTTTGTTAGTGTAACTAATCCGCAGTAAGGTATTCACATTTTTTATTTACATATGACCACAGAAAACATATCTGCTAATAAGTATAAAACAGTTTATTGTTTAGGGTTTAATATATATGCAGATACCCTTAGCAAAATATCATTAAGTAAAAAAACGCTGATTAATACCATCAATCAATACTCATACTGTATTACCCAACAGGATAACGAATTTAAAAAAGCCCTGCTGCAATCAGATATTTTATTACCTGACGGGGTAGGAATTACTTTTGCAGCCAAATTTTTTGATAACGAGCATGTAAAGAAAATTGCCGGCGCAGATATGCACAAGTTTTTGTTAGAGAAATGCTTAAATGAAAGTAAGAGTTGTTTTTATTTAGGGTCATCTATTCATACTTTAAATAAAATAAAAAGCCGGTTAAGTGTAGAATATCCTGATATAAAGGCCGGGTTTTATTCGCCCCCATATAAGGCCCAATTTACTAATGAGGATAATTTGGAAATGATAAACGCCGTTAATGCCTTTAAACCCGATGTTTTATTTATAGGGATGACGGCGCCTAAGCAAGAAAAATGGGCATTTGAACATCGTGATAACTTAAATACATATATTATATGTTCAATAGGTGCTGTATTTGATTTTTATGCAGGCACTGTTAAACGCCCCAATAAAATATGGATAAAATTAGGTTTAGAATGGTTTATCCGCTTGGTAAAAGAGCCTAAAAGAATGAGCAAAAGATATTTATACTATGGCCCATTATTTGTGGGAACGCTATTTAAAGTACGCCTTAACTCGTTGTTCAAAAAAAGCAATTTAAAACCAATAGAATAATGTGCACCACAGTTTTTAATATTTACACCACTTGTTAATAATAAAAATGCAATTAATAATTAATATTGTTGATGATATTTTATTATTTTTATCAAAAAATTGCCAATTGGTAAATGCGAATCGTTAATAAACTGGTTTGTATTTGTTAAAACACATTAACCATATGGAGATCAACAGCGGTATAAAACAATACATTTTTTTTTTCTTGATGCTGTTAATGCCTTTTTTACTAAAAGCGCAATCTGATGATCTGCTACACTACTCGGCCGAAATACAAACAACTATAGCGCCTGCTGCAAAGCTCCCTTTTTGGTTGCGGGCTGGTAAATATGGCAGCGTACCGCTTCCCGGTACATCCGGCGCTATAATCGGAAGTTTTTATAAAGATTACGCGCCAGCAAACAATCAGTTTTTTAGCGACGGCGATTCACCAATGTTAGATTGGTCAGCCGGTGTTACATTACGTGTAAACGCCGGCAGTAAGGCAAATTTTTCAATTATAGAGGGTTATATTAAGGCTAAATACAGTATATTTCAAGTATCAGCCGGCCGCACAAAAGATATTGTAGGATTAGTTGACAGCACATTATCATCGGGGGCATTTTCTGTTTCAGGTAACGCGCTGGGGATACCAAAAATTACATTAGCAATTCCCCAATATTACAGTATCCCGATTTTTGATAAATTATTTTCATTTAAAATGGATTATCAATTTGGTTTTGTAGGTAACCAGCAATTATCAGATGCGAGTTATGTACCCACAGCGGGCACATATTATCAGGAAAACTCGGTTTACATCAGGCTTGGAAAACCAGATTGGCGGCTAAAGTTATATGGTGGTATTAACCATGAAGTGTTTTCGGGAAACGAAGACAAGATATTTGGTTCGGGATGGACCTTATCGCCTATCAAATCATTATTTTATGCCGCTATAGGTAAAACCTATAGTCCCCCAAAAGATGCTGTAAAATTTGATGCATTAACATCAAAAGTTGGTAATCATATTGGCTCGGTAGATATAGGGGCCGATTATGAGTTTGAAGATATAAAGCTATCGGCTTACCGTCAAAATTTATATGATGTAGGCGCGATATCCAAATTGGCTAATATAGCCGATGGGATAAATGGCATTAGCCTTACTAACAAAAACTACGCTAAAAATGAAAGTGGCTGGCATAAGTTTTTATTTGAATTTATTTATACTAAGGACCAGGCAGGTAAAATTGATTCAAAGGTTACTAATTCTGGCGATGAGGATTATTATAACAATTATGTTTATACCGAGGGATGGTCTTATAAAGGCTTAAATTTGGGCAACCCTTTATTAACAACAAGTGAATATACAAGGGCTGGCTTAGCGGCGTTTCCGGGAGATTATTTCATTAATAATAGGATAATGGCATTTCATACAGGTTTAGAGGGCTCATTAAACCATATTGATTTTACAGTAAAGGCTACATATTCTGTAAACTATGGCACTTATGGTACAAGTGTAGAAGGGCACAATTTAGCCTATTATAAAGGGAACATTACACCGCCGGTGGGTTTATTTGGCCAGGTAGAACAGTTTTCCGGTTATCTGGAAGCCGGTAAAACATCAGATAAAGGATTGTTTATTGGTGCAGCCGTAGCTATGGATTTAGGCGGATTATATTACAATTCTGTAGGTTTGCAACTACGACTTAAAAAAACGTTTAATTAAAACATTATCCTATTGGTATCTATGAAAAAAGTTTTAGTGTTTGGTGCTTCAGGTCAGTTAGGGCAATGCTTAAAAAAAGTTTGTGAAGAACGCGGAGTAAGTGGATTTATCTATCCTGCAGAAACAGATGCCAATATTTTAGACGTTGAGGCGCTAACTAAACTTTTTGATACATACAAACCGGCATACTGCATCAATTGCGCTGCATATACAGCAGTTGATAAAGCTGAAGATGATGTTGATATGGCCCGTAAAATTAATAAAGACGGGGCAGCCAACCTGGCCGGGATGTGTAAAAAGCATGGAACAGTACTGGTGCATATCTCAACAGATTTTGTTTTTGAAGGAAACACCCCGGGCTTATTAACCGAAGATGCTATTGCCCAGCCTATAAATGTTTATGGGCTAACCAAATTGGAAGGCGAACAGGATATTGCCGCTATATTGCCGCAACATTATATTATACGTACCAGTTGGCTTTACTCAGAGTATGGCAATAATTTTGTTAAAACAATGCTAAAATTAGGTTCGGAAAAAAATGAACTTAAAATAATAGCCGATCAGGTGGGTACGCCAACTTATGCTATTGATTTAGCAGGCGCAATAATAGCGATCGTTTTATCAGGAAAAATTGATTTTGGAACCTATCATTATAGTAACGAAGGTGTAACATCCTGGTACGATTTTGCAAAGGCCATATTTGATATATCCGGCAACACAATTAACATATTGCCTATCCGTACCAGTGAATATCCAACCAGGGCCATTAGGCCGGCTTATTCGGTAATGGATAAAAGTAAGATAAAAAACACATTTAGCATGGCAATTCCATACTGGCGCGATAGCTTAATTACTTGTATTAAGGCGCTGAAATAGGTATATTAGCAACATTATCATTTTGTCTATGAAAGGTATAATACTTGCGGGCGGTTCGGGCACACGGCTATATCCAATCACCAAAGCTATAAGTAAGCAGCTAATGCCTATTTATGATAAGCCGATGATTTATTATCCATTATCGGTTTTGATGATGGCCGGGATAAACGAGATTTTGATCATCACCACACCCGAAGATAATGCAGGCTTTGTACGTTTGCTTGGCGATGGAAAAGAATTAGGCTGCCGTTTTGAGTATGCCATACAAGAAGTACCTAACGGACTTGCCCAGGCATTTGTAATTGGCGAAAAATTTGTTGGTGATGATAAAGTGGCCCTGATACTGGGCGACAATATTTTTTACGGAACGGGTTTTGGCGAATTGATTACCAGCTTTAATGATGTAGATGGCGCCGCTATTTTTGCATACAAAGTTGCCGATCCGGAGCGATATGGGGTAGTTGAATTTGATGATAGTTTTACAGCATTATCTATCGAAGAAAAGCCATCGCAGCCAAAATCGAACTACGCGGTACCGGGATTGTATTTTTATGATAATACGGTTGTAGAGATAGCAAAAAATATTAAACCATCGCCCAGGGGCGAGTTTGAAATAACAGATGTGAACAAATATTACCTTGAACAAGGTAACCTGCACGTAGGCGTGATGGATAGGGGCACAGCCTGGCTGGATACCGGTACCTTTGATTCATTAAGTGATGCAACCGAATTTGTGCGTGTTATTGAAAAACGACAAGCGACAAAAATAGGCTGTATTGAAGAAGTAGCCTACAGGCAGGGATTTATTAATAAGGAACAGCTAATCACAATAGCTAACAAGTATATTAAAAGCGGGTATGGGCAATACCTTTTAAAATTAAGCTAACATCAATACTAATACATTAAAACAATCATCTCCACTATGTCATCAACCAAAAAAGTAGCATTAATAACGGGTATTACCGGTCAGGACGGGTCTTATTTAGCAGAACTTTTGCTGGAAAAAGGATATGAAGTGCACGGTGTTAAAAGGCGGGCATCTTCTTTTAATACAAAACGTATCGACCATTTGTATCAAGACCTTCATGAAGGACATATCAATTTTAAACTTCATTACGGGGATCTAACCGATTCTACGAACATTATAAGGATCATACAAGAAGTAAAGCCCGATGAGATATATAACCTGGGCGCTATGAGCCATGTAAAAGTATCGTTCGATTCGCCTGAATATGTAGCGAATGTGGACGGTATTGGCACATTGCGGATATTAGAAGCTGTAAGGATATTGGGACTTGAAAAGAAAACAAGAATTTACCAGGCATCTACGTCTGAACTATACGGCGGCCTTGCCGAAAATAAGAACGAGAAAGGTTTTTATGATGAAAATTCACCATTTTACCCTCGTTCACCTTATGGCGTAGCTAAGATATACGGTTTTTGGATTACAAAAAACTATCGCGAAGCTTATAACATGTTTGCATGCAATGGTGTTTTATTTAACCACGAGTCGCCACGAAGGGGTGAAACCTTCGTAACCCGTAAGATAACAATGGCTACTGCAGCCATAGCTTTGGAGAAACAAGATTGCCTTTACCTTGGTAACCTTAATGCGCAACGCGATTGGGGACATGCAAAAGATTATGTGGAGGCCATGTGGCGCATATTGCAACAAGATAAGCCTGAAGATTACGTACTGGCCATGGGTGTTACTACTTATGTAAGGGATTTTGTTCGCCTTTCTTTTGCCGAGGTGGGTATCGAACTTGAATTTGAAGGAACCGAAGAGAATGAGATTGCAAAAGTTGCTAAATGTAATAACCCTGCCTATCAGCTTGAGATTGGTAAAGTGGTAGTGCGTGTAGATCCAACTTACTATCGCCCTACAGAGGTTGATCTATTAATTGGCGACCCTACCAAATCTAAAACGAAATTAGGTTGGGAGCCAAAATACGATCTGCAAGGTTTAGTGCAGGAAATGGTTGCTGCCGATATTGATTTAGTGAAAAGAGAAAAACTGTTAAAAGATTCAGGTTATCTTGTTACTAACCAATTCGATTAATCTTCCCTATGGAAAAAAACGCTAAGATTTACATTGCCGGGCATCGGGGTATGGTAGGTTCTGCCATACACCGTAAGCTTACTAAAGAAGGCTATACTAATATTGTTACCCGCACATCTGCCGATCTGGATTTGCGTAGCCAGCAACAGGTAACCGACTTTTTTGCAACCGAAAAACCAGAATACGTTTTTTTAGCCGCGGCAAAAGTAGGCGGTATTGTAGCTAACAATACTTACAGGGCCGAGTTTTTGTACGAGAATTTACAGATACAAAACAACGTTATACATAACGCTTATTTAACCGGGGTAAAAAAACTGATGTTTTTAGGCTCAAGCTGTATCTACCCCAAAATGGCGCCGCAACCGTTGAAGGAAGAATACCTGCTAACCGGGTTACTTGAGCAAACTAACGAACCTTATGCTATTGCCAAAATTGCCGGCATAAAAATGTGCGATGCTTACCGGGCGCAATATGGTTGCAACTATATATCGGTAATGCCAACCAATTTGTACGGTTATAATGATAATTATCATCCCCAAAATTCGCATGTGTTACCGGCCATGATACGCCGTTTTCACGAAGCAAAGGTAAATGGCACTCCTGATGTAACCATTTGGGGAACCGGATCGCCCATGCGCGAGTTTCTGTTTGCAGATGATCTGGCCGAAGCTTGTTTTTACCTGATGCTGAATTACGATGAAGAAGGCCTGGTAAATATTGGCACCGGCGAAGATATCACCATAAAAAACTTAGCCTACCTGGTAAAGAAAGTGATTGGTTATGAAGGCGGGATCAATTTTGATACCACCAAGCCCGACGGCACCCCCCGTAAATTAATGGATGTATCTAAACTGCACAGCAAAGGCTGGAAACATACCATTGAACTGGAAGACGGGATTAAAATGGCCTATCAGGATTTTTTGAGTAAGTATTAAAGATTTCATTGTCATGCTGAACTTGTTTCAGCATCCCACAAGGCAGGTAACAACTTGTATGATGGGGTGCCGAAACAAGTTCGGCATGACTTTTTAATATCAGTTGCTAAGTTTTTCCATCACAAACTCTACCACCTTTCCCGGCTCCATCCAGCTTATTTCCTTATCTTTATTAAACCAGGTCATTTGCCGTTTGGCAAAGCGGCGGGTATTTTGTTTAACGAGTGATATTGCCGCCGGCAGATCGGTTTTGCCATCCAGGTAATCAAATATCTCGGTATACCCTACGGTTTGCAGCGCGTTTAAATGCCGGTAGGGTAATAGCGATCGTACTTCATCAACCAGGCCATCGGCTATCATTTGGTCAACCCGCAAATTAATGCGATGATACAATTGTTCGCGTGGCCACAATAAGCCAACTTTTAATATGTTGAACGGGCGCTGCCGAAAGTTTGCTTTGCGGAACGAGGAGAATGCCTGCCCGCTGCTTTCAAAAACCTCCAGCGCACGGATGATCCTTTGCGGATTGTTTAAATCAACCTGGTTATAATACTCGGGATCGGCCGCTTTGAGTTTTTCCTGTAAATAACTGATGCCTTTCTCAGCATAGGCAGCGTTCAGCCGTTCGCGTATGAATGGGTCAACATCAGGCAACTGATCAAAGCCTTCACAAATGGCTTTAATATAAAGCCCCGATCCGCCAACCATAATCACCGTATCGTGAGTTTTAAACAATACATCAAGCAAAGCCAGGCCTTGCTGTTCAAAATCGCCTACATTAAAGTTTTCGCTAACACTGTGCGAGCCTACAAAATGGTGCTTAGCCTGCGCCAGTTCATCCGGAGTAGGTTTGGCGGTACCAATAGCCATCTCCCGGTAAAACTGCCTTGAATCGGCCGAAATGATCTCTGTGCCCAATTTTTGAGCCAGTTGTATGCCCACGGCCGTTTTGCCGCTTGCCGTTGGCCCGGCAATTACAATAAGGGTTTTACTTTTATTCATGGCAATAGCTTTTACTATGAACTATGATCCATGAACTATTCACTAATTAATAATCATCGTGGCCCCGGCCTTCATCTTCCATGTGTTCGTTATCCGAAAACTCATCCATTTCATCCTCGTCTTCGGCATCAACACCATGGGTATCCTCTTCCTCCTCATCTACAATGCCGGTATCGGTTACTTCCGAAAAATCTTCGGCATCTTCCGGCACAAATTCCATTTCGTTCAGGAAATCAAAATCATCGTTAACGGGTGGCAATATGGTTGGTGTAGCAATATTGCTGAACATCTTTGGCGCTTCGCCTACGCTTTTAACAATATGCGGATAGCTTACCTTTGGGTCTTCGTCTAAAATGATCTTCATCAGCTCCACATGAAAATCATAAGGGCGGTCGAAATTAAAAGTATAGTAAAATTTTTGATGCGGATCATCAATAAAGCTGCTTAGCTTAACCTTTTCCATCAGAGCAATGCCCCGGTCAATCCTTTTTTGATTAGGCAGATAGGTGATCTCTTCGCCTTTTGTCCATTGATCGTTACTGATGTAAAAGGAAGACGATAATTCGGGATTATAACCCGTGGATTGGTGTATTGCGCGATGAAGATCTTCAAACGTTTGGTTTGATTTTACGTCGATCTCCCTCATCACATCATCATAATCCTCAAAAGATATCCTAAATCTGTATAGTGCCATTGTTTTTTGTTAGTAGATTTTGGTCAAAAATAATGTTTTAATTCAATTTGTTGTTTGCCACAACTTTTAAGCCAATTTCTTCGCCTTTTGTAATTGTATAATTTAAAGCTGCTTCGCGGGTGTTCGGGATGTCGCCCTCCAGGATAGCCTCGCGGATCTGGTTTTTAATAATGCCTACCTCGCGGCCCTCTTTAATCCCGAATAATTCCATAATATCGCTGCCCGATACCGGGGGCTGCCAGTTGCGTACCTTATCGCGCTCTTCTACATCTTTTAATTTTTGCAGCACCAGTTCAAAGTTGTTACGGTAACGTTTTACCTTGTACTCATTTTTGGTGGTGATGTCGGCTTTACAGAGCAGCATCAGGGCCTCGGTATCATCGCCGGCCTCAAACAGCAAACGCCGCACGGCCGAATCGGTCACAATATCCTGGGCCAGTACAATGGGGCGCAGGTGCAGTTGTACCAGCTTTTGCACCAGCTTCATGTGCTCGTTAAGCGGCAGTTTCAGCTGCGCGAAGATCTTGGGGACCATACGCGCGCCCTTATCCTCGTGCCCGTGGAATGTCCAGCCGTGGCCGGGTTCAAAGCGTTTGGTGGCAGGCTTGGCAATATCGTGCAAAATAGCTGCCCAGCGCAGCCACAAATCGGTAGTAGTGGTGCAAATATTATCCAGCACCTGCAAGGTATGGTAAAAATTATCCTTATGGCCTTTCCCGTCAATTATATCCACGCCATATAAAGCGGTCATCTGCGGAAATATCAGATGCAGCAGGCCGGTATCAAACAAGTAATTAAACCCGATGGATGGTTTGGGCGATAGGATGATCTTATTCAGTTCGTCCGTTATCCGTTCCTGCGATACAATACGGATGCGCTCTTTATTATTTTTTATAGCCTCAACCGCGTCATTGCTGATCTTGAAATTCAGTTGCGATGCAAACCTAACCGCCCGCATCATCCGCAGGGGATCATCCGAAAAGGTTTCAGCCGGGTCAAGCGGGGTTTTAATCAGCTTTTCATCCAGATGTACCATCCCGCCAAATGGGTCTATCAACTCGCCAAACTGGCTGGCATGTAAGGCAATGGCTAAAGCATTAATGGTAAAATCACGGCGTTTTTGATCGTCATCCAAAGTGCCGTTCTCCACAATCGGTTTGCGCGAGTCCGACCGGTACGATTCCTTGCGTGCACCAACAAACTCCACTTCCATATCCCTGTACTTTAACATGGCTGTGCCGAAATTCTTGAAAACGGCCACCTTTACGTTCAATTGCGCGGCCACCTGCTCGGCAAACTGGATGCCGTTGCCCAGCACTACAATATCAATATCCTTTGATGGCCGGTTCAGGAAAATATCGCGAACAAAACCGCCAATGGCATAAGCCTGCACATTTAACCCGTCGGCCACTTTGGCTATCACTTTAAATACGGGGTGTTGCAGGTGTTGTTTCATAAATAATATTCAGTGGCGAGATTTAACCACAGAGTTCACAGAGAAAGAACCGCGGAGTTCACAGAGATGTTAGTCGATTATCTTGCTTTTCTTTGTGAACTCTGTGCAAACCTCCGTGACCTCTGTGGTTAAATCAAATCGCACGCAAAGTTAATCAAATTTAACGGCGCAGAAACTCAAAACGCCCGTCGGGTTGCAGGCGCATAATGGTTGACGGCCGTTTTTCGCTCATATCGTGCTGCTCCAAATCAACCACATAATCCACACCATCTGTGATTTCAGGCGAGATCTGTCCGAAATTTTTAGGCGATGGCTGTCCGCTGATATTGGCTGATGTAGATACCAACGGCTTGCGCAGCCGCTGGATCAGTTGTCTGCAAAACTCGTGGTTAGTAACCCGTACGCCAATACTGCCATCTTCGGCAACTAATGCCGGCGAGATATTTTTAGCGCCGGGCATTACCAGCGTTAAAGGATGTTCGGCATATTCCATTAAATCGTAAGCAATATCGGGCACATCGCTTACATAGCTTTGCAGTTTATTGTCTATATCCAGCAAAATGATCATGCTTTTAGCTTCATCACGTTGTTTAAGCGCGTATATTTTTTTAACGGCTTCGGTGTTGGAGGCATCGCAGCCTATACCCCAAATGGTATCGGTGGGGTAAAGGATAATGCCGCCATCCTGCAGTACTTTCAGGGCTTTGGCTACTTCGTCTTTAAGCATGTTATGTAGTCGTGTAAAAATCTGAATGATCCGTTTATCATTATTCAGACCACAAATTTAGATTTATTATTTTTAATGCAGCGGCACAATACTTTGTGTTTGTTGGCCAATGTCTTTTTTTTTGAAAAGCAGTTGCTGTGTTACAATTAGCGTTTGTTCCCGCTTTCCGCTGCAAAGCCTCGCCTTACCACCACGCAATTCCTTGCCCACGCTGCGGGTTTTCCGCTGCAATCGGGTTTATGAATTAACGGTGCTGCAATTTAAACCCAGGGGTTATAATATAACACTAAGCGCGTTAAACGCTCAGTATATTCTGGTAAACAGCCATCAATTGGGCGGCCAGTTTATCGTCGTCAAAATTACGGGAATACTCGCGGCCTTTGGCAATCATTTTTTCGCGCAGGTCTTCGTAGTTAAGCACCAGGTTTATTTTAGTGGCCAAGTCCTGCGCATCGTCCGGGTTAGTGTACAGGCTATCGGGACCGCCCGCTTCTTCCAGGCACGATCCTGTTGCCGCGATAACAGGGGTGCCCGAGTTTAACGCCTCCAGTATCGGTATACCAAAACCTTCATACCGCGATGGGTATACAAATACCGATGCCGCCTGGTAAAGCACCGGCAGATCGGCAAAATCAACCTGCTCTAAAAACACCATTCTTTCGGTCAGCTGGTAACGGTGGATAGCCATTTTTACTTCTTCGGCATAGCGTGTTTGCTTGCCTACCACCACCAATTTTACAGGGGTTTTTATCAGCGACATGGCTTTGATGATCAGGAGCAGGTTTTTACGCTCCTCAATGGTACCTACACTTAAAATATAATCGCCCGTGATATTGAACTTTTTGAGCACCGCCTTTTTTTGAGCAGCAGTGCAGGGCGTTTTAAAGGCCTCATCGCAACCCTGGTAAACCACATTGATTTTTTGGGCGGGAACATTCAGCAGTTCTATCAGGTCATTTTTGGTACGCTGACTGATAGCGATGATCTGGTTGGCAATGCGGCAGGCGTACTTTAACTTGGCCAGGTAAATAGCACGGCTTACCATGCCAAAATATTCGGGGAAACGCATAAATATCACATCGTGCACGGTTAGCACCGATTTGATGCCGCTTGTGCGGATCCCGTAGGGTAACTCATGACTTAAGCCATGGTATAGTTCTACGGCATCGCGCTTCAGGTATTTTACTACGCCACGGCTGCGCCACCACGATGTTAACACCTTGCGTTTAGGCAGTATGGTTTGGATGTTGTGATAAGTGTTGAGAAAATTGCCCCTGCTATCGGGCGTAATGCGCGGGGTGTATAACAGGTAGGTGTTATTGGGATAAAATGTAGCAAGCGATTGTATTAACCAGCGGCTGTAGTTACCCAGGCCGGTGGAGTTAAGAAAAGCACGTTTGGCATCAAATCCTATTCGCATAAAAAATCACTCAAAATAATTTGTCATTCTGAGTGTAACGAAGAATTTACAGCCAATACATTCCGGCTCTGTTTACGTTAGATTCTTCACTACGTTCAGAATGACGTTTTGTTTAACCATGTTGTCATTTCGACGAACCTGCGAGGGGTTATAGGCAGGGGTGAGGAGAAATCTTATACGATTTACTTATCGCACATATAAGATTTCTCTTTCGCCCTCCCCCGCAATTCCTGCCCCGGCTCTTTCGAAATGACAACGTGATTTTAACGTCATCCACACCCTTAAAGTCCCGACGGGATTTCTAAACTCGCAATGACAAATTGCTTTATACAGCTACGTTGTTCTCGCGCAAAGCGTCGTTTAACGAAGTCTTTTTATCTGTCGATTCCTTACGGGTACCGATAATGATAGCGCAAGGCACCTGGTATTCGCCGGCAGGGAATTTTTTAGTGTATGATCCGGGAATCACTACCGAGCGGGCTGGTACGCGGCCTTTGTATTCTATCGGTTCATCACCGGTTACGTCAATAATTTTGGTCGACGCGGTTAATACCACGTTAGCGCCCAATACGGCTTCTTCCTCTACATGCACACCTTCAACCACAATAGCGCGCGAACCGATAAAGCAATTATCTTCTATAATTACAGGGGCCGCCTGTACCGGCTCCAGCACACCGCCAATACCAACACCACCACTCAGGTGTACATGCTTGCCAATTTGCGCGCATGAACCTACGGTAGCCCAGGTATCAACCATGGTGCCTTCATCTACAAAAGCGCCGATATTTACGTACGATGGCATCATGATAACACCTTTGGCCAAATGTGCGCCGTAACGGGCAATGGCATGCGGTACCACGCGTACACCGGTTTCTTTATAGTCGGTCTTCAGCTTCATTTTATCGTGGAAAACAAAAGGGCCAACTTTAATCTCGTCCATCGTGCGGATAGGGAAGTACAGGATCACGGCTTTCTTAATCCAGTCGTTCACATGCCAGCGGGTGCCTATGCGTTCGGCCACGCGGATCTCGCCTTTATCTAAGCGTTCTATAACGGTTTCAATCGCATTAACGTATTCTTTTTCGCCTAATAGGGTACGGTCTTCCCAGGCGTCTTCTATTAGTTTTTTTATATCGGTAGCCATATTTTAAATTTTAGCAAATTAAACAAAGTTGTATGATGATTAAAAGAAAATATACAAGTGTATTGTAAAGTTTTATGATTTACCCAGGTTAATCATGCACAGTTAAGTACAAGCCCAGTTTTTAGGGATATTGCAATTGCAAACATACCTTTAATGATATAAAGGCTGAATTTTAGGTGAACAGCTTTAACGTACCTTATTATGGAGTAATTATTTTTTATCTAAAACTTTTTTTAGCCTGCTCATCAGTTTTACTTCTACATATTTATTAAATACATAAGTAATGCCAACAACGGTGAATATCATTAAAATTAGCAATAAGGGCTTATTTATATAAGGGAGTAGCGCGCCAATTACAATTACACCAAATATTTCATGTATAAGGTATAAGGGGTATGTTAAATTGCCCAATGCCTTATACAGATTTTGATGCTTTTTAAAAGTGATATTTTGTAAGGAAATCCAATAAAATATCATGTAAAAGGAAATGATTATACCTGCGGAAGCGTAAGAAAGCGTATAATTACTATGATTAATAAAACACGCCAGGCTAAATATCAAAGTTATTAACGGCATTATCATATCAAACTTTTTCCGTTGATATTTTATAAGGTAAAAGTAACAGCCCCCAATAAAAAAGAAGGCATGCTCTGTTATAAAGATCATCCTGATCTTATTAAAGATAGTATGATAATTAAAGTAAAGTTCGCCATAATAAGTTAAAACCGATAAGGTGAGCCAGGCAACCAAAAACGTCCTGATATATTTCATCTTATTTAAAACCAATAGGATATATATGAATAAATAAAATTGGATCTCTACAATTAAGGTCCAGTAAACACCGGCAACAAGTTGCACCTTGGCCATGGAGCCAATTATGCCAATTAATGAGAGATTAATAAAAAAATCAGTAATGCTTACATTGTATGTAGCTACAAATAGCTTACCAACAATATATGTAATAATACAGATTGGAATAAACGCAGGATATAACCTAATGATACGCGATTTTATAAATTTAGCAGGTGATACAAACTGCGCCGACATTAATATCACAAAGCCACTTATTAAAAAGAATAAGCGTACGCCTAAATTCCCCTTTAAAAAAATACTGTTAACAAAGTTATTGTTAATTAAAAAAGTACCGTGTTCATAATGTGTATCAATGGTATAATGAAAAAAAACGACCATTACAGCGGCTATAAACCGTAACAGATCAATTTCATAAAGTCTTTTTTGAAACATTTAAAAAGGATTAAGTTGAATACTAATATAATAATAAATGTTATTTGCCAAATAACTGTAATACCGATTACGTTATTTAACATTTTTTAATTCGGGTAAGTTGCCCGTATAGTAGATGATTGAAAACAAGGTCAGGCATATCAGCAAGGATATCACTAATGGCTTTACTATAGATTTAGGGTAATAATCATTATCTGGAAAGTATTTTGGAAAGAAATAGCTTGACAGGATGATACCACCCGCTACATTAAAAAACAGTGGTGCAAAGGCAAAGGTTTTTACGCTGCTAACCAGCAGCATGCAAAATAAGGTATAACAGATGGAGAACAATAGCGCCCCGTTAGCCGCCTTTTTATAGCCTACGTTGCGCAGGTTCCAGAATAATAGTACGCCGCCAAATATGGTAGAAAAGAAAATAGAGAAGCCGAGTATGGCCTGCCGCGAATAAATATCTACGGGTTCTTCCTTGCTTTCTTCTTCGGGTTGTTCTTCCGGTTCGATATACTGATCTTCCATGCCTCAAATATAGGCTAAAAGCTTAAATTTGTGCTTTATCAATTGATATTATGCCCGAAAAAGAAAAGCTGCGAATAGATAAATACCTGTGGGCTATTCGGATGTTTAAAACCCGCACCCTGGCATCGGATGCCTGCAAGGCGGGGCGCGTAAAGCTGGATGGCAACAACATTAAGCCATCGCACGAGGTAAAGGTGGGTGAGATATACCAGGTGAATAAAGGGGAAGACCGAAAGGTGGTTAAAGTAACCGGCCTGCTGGAAAGCCGCACCGATGCCAAAACCGCCGTGTTTTTTTATGATGATGTTACCCCGGTTGAGCAAACGCATGCCTTTAAAAGTATGTTTCACGCACCGGTACTAAAACGCGACCGCGGCACCGGCCGCCCCACCAAACGCGACCGCCGCGAAATTGACGGCTTGCAGGATGGGTTTTTTGAAGGGGAGAAAAAGGAAAAGTAGCTTTATAGATGATTTAACCACAAAGGGCTCAAAGAAATAGAAACACAAAGTTCACAAAGCCCTTTATGGTTCATAAAAGCCTTTGTGAACTTTGTGCAAAAAACTTTGTGTTCTTTGTGGTTAAATAAACCGCTAACCCAAATCACCCACCACTTCGTAATTCTTATTTTTATAACATTCCACAATAAATTCTTCGTACTGCTCAATTACTTTTTCCCAGTTAAACTGGTCCTGTATTTTGTGGAGGTTATTTTTCACCATGGTATGTTCCGGGTCTTTCCGCTGCACATTTTCTATCAGGTTTTGTACATCGGCCGCATCCGAAAAGTAGAAGGCATCGGTATGCAGCACCGATTTGTTAAAAGGGTTATTGTGCGCGGCTATCAACGCTTCGCTGGCCATGGCTTCTAACAGAGATGGATTGGTGCCGCCAACGCTGTGCCCATGAAAGTAGAGGTACGAGTTGTTTTGCAATTGCCGCACTTTAGGCGTATTAAAAATACCACCCTGAAACTGGATGCGCGTATCTTTCTCAAATTTATTGGTAATGTATTTACCAAAGCGGTTACCAGTATCGCCCAGCACCTTAAACTTTTTGCTTGAATTGCTGTTGTTAAACCCTTCTAAAATGCTTTCGATGTTATTTTCGGGCTCCATACGGGCCATCAGCAAAAAGTAATCCTCTTTCATGGCTTCGGCGGGCGAGATCTGCTCCCGCTCCTGGTCGGTAAATACCTCGGCGCCGTAGGGGATATAACTGCTGTCGATATGGTATTTATCGGCCAGGTAGGTTTTGATCACCCTCGAATCTGATATATAATAATGGCTGTGTTGCACGGCCAGTTGCTCGGCATATTTTAAAAAGTTTTGTACAGGTTTGGAGTATTTGGATCGTTTCCACTCCATGCCATCCATATTGGTAATAATGGTGCTTTTTTTAGGGTACATCCATCCCCAAACCGAACTGCTGGTATAACCCATCATCAGCACCACATCAAATTTTTGGCGGCGGGCATCCAGCAGGCAATTCATATCGTACACAAATTGCCCGGCTGTACCTATTAAGTATTCCGGATCATAGCAATGCTTAATCTGTACACCGTTCCAGGTATCCGACTGGTAGGGGTGGTTGTGCGAGTTATATACGGTTACCGAATGCCCCCGTTTAACCAATCCGGCCGATACATATTCGGATATATGCTCAAAACCTCCGTAATGGTTAGGGATGCCCCTGGTTCCTAATATGGCTATGCGTAATTTCATAACTGTAATACAATAAAGTGTGCCCGTTTTTTGCCTGGGTTTGTTATTGATATTACGGCCAGAAAATTAGATTGGTTGCTTTATACAAAGAAGGATTTCGAAATGCGAAGTGTCAAATGCGAAATGTATTTGAAATTAAGTTAAAACAACTAATACAGGAGCCAATTTCGCATTTGGCAATCCGCATTTCGAACTTCTAATACTCCGTCTTCTTCTCGCTGGTTTCCCATAGCTTAAAAGCTTGCAGGGCTTCATCGCGCAATAGTTGCAGTATGGGCAGTTTGCGGTTCTCCATGGGCAGGTCAAGTTCATCGTAGATAAACTGGTCATCAAAGCCTATGGCGGCGGCATCAGCTTTGGTATTGGCATAATAAATATGATCGATACGTGCCCAGTAAATAGCGCCCAGGCACATGGGGCAAGGCTCGCAACTGGTGTAAATTACGCAGCCTTCCAGACTGAAGGTGCCCAATTCCTGACAGGCCAGGCGGATGGCCGAAACCTCGGCATGGGCGGTAGGGTCGTTAGTGGGTACCACGCGGTTAGCGCTACGGGCTACCACCATGCCATCCTTCACTATCACGGCGCCAAATGGGCCGCCCTGTCCCTGCACTACGTTGTTCTCGGCCAGTTCAATGGCCATGCGCATAAATTTCTCGTGGTTGCTCATATTTACCTGGGTTATGATATAGCGGTATTTAACCACAAAGGTCACAAAGATTTTTAAACATTTATAATTGCTGATAATTTAACCACAGAGGTCGCGGAGGTTTCACAGAGAACACAAAGCTTTAAAAATAACTCTGTGATCTTTGTGGTTATCTCTCTGTGGTTAAATCTCATGATCCCATAAAACAGAAAACCCCGATCAGGCGATCAGGGTCTCATACTTGGGTTTATAATTGATGGTTTATTTTTTGTCGTATGTTTCGTTCAGCTTTTTCATAAAGTCGGCAGTTACGTCAAGACTTGGGTCGCCATACAATAAGGCGGTGCTGCCATTTTGGTAGGTTAATACCAACTTGTAGCCTTTTTCTTTAGCGTAGGCTTTGGTAAAATCAACAATCTTGTCGTAAAGTTTCTTCAACTCTTCCGCCTGATTGTTCTGAACTTCGGCACCCGCGTTTTGCTGGTATTGCTGCAATGATTGCTGCTCTTTCTGCAAACGTTCGCCTTCTGCTTTTTGCTGATCGGGGGTCATGGTTGCGGCCCTTTTCTGCGCATCTACATATGAGCGCTGGAAAGCTTGTTGTTTTGATGTTAAGGCAGCTTGCGCGGCATTGCTTTTTTCTTCCAGCCGTTTACGCATATCAATAGCGTATTTGTATTGGGCGGTTAAAGTATCCTGGTTAATGTATACAATAGTTGCTTTAGTGTCAACAGGTACCGCGGCAGTTGTTTTTGTATCGGTAGGGGTTTGCTTACAGGCAGTTACACTTGCTGCTATCACCAGGCCTAAGGTGAATTTTGCTAAAATTGAGGCGCTTCTTTTCATTATCTGAGTTAAAAAAATTTTGACAAAGATAAACTTTAGGTTGAAGTATCCTAATCTTTTAACAGGTGTTTTACTCCGCCCGGCTATGCTGCGCTGGCCGGCCCTCTCTTCGCTGTGCGGAAAGAGGGCAGAAGCAAATGCTGAGCTATAACGATGAGGTTCAATCCGTCGCTAATTTACCCCCTCTTTTGCCCCTTTAGGGGTTACCTGTTTGTAGTAAATATATAACCCGCTGTTTATGCCCTGTAAGGGCTACCCTTTTACATAATTCAATTAGAAAATCGGGGTAACCCCTACGGGGCAATATGTTTATTGGGGTCGGCCTTCTACAAACAGGTAGCCCCTACGGGGCAAATAAAACTGGATATGTCAAGCTCTTTTAAACAAGCGTCATTTTTATCCACAATTACACTTAATTGGCTTAATTTTCGTATTTTTGAAAGTTATACTTTTATATACTTATGAGCGAAGAAAACGTAGACAGATCTAACTATTCAGCAGATAATATACAGGTTTTAGAAGGCCTGGAGGCGGTGCGTAAACGCCCGTCCATGTACATAGGCGATACCGGCGTTAAAGGCTTGCACCACCTGGTTTATGAGGTGGTTGATAACTCGATAGATGAGGCGCTGGCCGGTTACTGCGATACCATTAAAGTTACTATCCATAAAGGAAATTCCATCACGGTTGAAGATAACGGCCGCGGTATCCCTACAGGTATTAATACCAAAGAGGGGCGCTCGGCACTGGAAATTGTAATGACCGTGCTGCACGCCGGTGGTAAGTTTGATAAGGATACTTACAAGGTGTCGGGTGGTTTGCACGGCGTGGGTGTATCCTGCGTTAACGCGCTATCCATCCACGTAAAAACCGTGGTTTACCGCGAAGGCAAGATCTTTACACAGGAGTATGAACGTGGTAAGCCATTGTTCCCCGTAAAAGAGATAGGCGTATCTGACAAAACTGGTACTACCCAAACTTTCCAGCCGGATGATGAGATTTTTACAACTACTACCGAATACCGGTTTGAAACCCTGGCAACCCGTTTACGCGAGCTGGCTTTCCTGAATAAAGGGATTAAACTAAGCTTAACCGACGAGCGTGAAACTAACGATGATGGTAGCTTTGTATACGAAGAATATTTCTCGGAAGGCGGCCTGAAGGAGTTTGTGAAATACCTTGACGGTACCCGTGTAGCTATTATCCCCGAGCCAATTTATTTGGAGGGTGTAAAGAACGGCATCCCGGTTGAATTGGCTTTGCAATACAATGATACTTATACCGAGAACGTACACTCGTACGTAAACAATATTAATACCATTGAAGGCGGTACCCACGTGGCCGGTTTCCGTATGGGATTGACCCGCACGCTGAAATCGTACGCGGATAAAGAGGGCCTGCTGAAAAACGTAAAAATTGAAATTACCGGTGATGACTTCCGCGAGGGGTTAACCGCTGTGATCTCGGTTAAAGTACAGGAACCTCAGTTTGAAGGGCAAACCAAAACCAAACTGGGTAACAGCGAGGTGAGCGGCGCCGTAAACATTGCCGTGGGCGAGATCTTAGGTAACTACCTGGAAGAAAACCCAAGGGAAGCCAAAATGATCGTTCAGAAGGTAATTTTGGCTGCTACTGCCCGTGCCGCTGCCCGTAAGGCGCGCGAAATGGTGCAGCGTAAATCGGTAATGAGCGGTTCGGGCCTGCCCGGTAAGCTGGCCGATTGCGCTAATAACGACCCGGTTGTTTGCGAGTTATACCTTGTCGAAGGTGACTCGGCGGGTGGTACTGCCAAGCAAGGCCGTAACCGCGATAACCAGGCTATCCTGCCGTTAAGGGGTAAGATCCTGAACGTGGAGAAAGCCATGGAGCATAAGATTTATGAGAACGAGGAAATTAAGAACATGTTCACCGGCCTGGGTGTAAGCATCGGTACGCCCGAAGATCCAAAGGCATTGAACATGACTAAGCTGCGTTACCATAAGATCATCATCATGACGGATGCTGACGTGGACGGATCGCACATTACTACGCTGATCCTGACCTTCTTCTTCCGTTATATGAAAGAGCTGGTGGAATTTGGCTATGTATACATTGCTACCCCGCCGCTTTACCAGGTTAAAAAAGGTAAAGAGTTTGAATACTGCTGGACCGACGCGCAACGCGACGTAGCCATACAACGTTTAAAAGGCGCCGGTAAAGAAGACAGCGTACACGTGCAACGTTACAAAGGTTTGGGTGAGATGAACGCCGAGCAATTATGGGATACCACCATGAACCCGGCTACCCGTACCCTGCGCCGCGCCACCATTGATAACGCCGCCGAATGCGATCACACCTTCAGCATGCTGATGGGTGACGAGGTTGCGCCACGCCGTGCCTTTATCGAGAAAAACGCGAAGTACGCAAGAATAGATACATAGAGATTGCGAATTTCGAAATTTCAATTTCGGAATAATATGAAAACGCCCCGTTGTGCAAACAACGGGGCGTTTTTGTTTCTGTTAATGCTGGCGCAAGTTTAAGGGCTGATTGTGTGCTGGCTTAACTTGTGCCTGGGATAATCGGAAGTCTGCGACTTCCGCCTTGTAAATTTTACTTCGATAATTCCAGCGCCTGGCTAAAATCATTAATCAGATCATCGGTATCTTCAATACCAACCGATAGCCTGATCATAGAATCAGGAATACCCATTTCGGCACGGCGGTCGGCGCCTAATTCAAAAAATATAGTATGCGCCACCGGGATAGCCAGCGTGCGCGTATCGCCCAGGTTGCTGCTTTTAATCACCAGTTGCAAATGGTTAAGGAAAGCGAAAAGATCTACACCATCCTTCAGCGCAAAGCTCATTAACCCGCCAAAGCGCGAAAATAGCTGACCGGCTAATTCATGTTGCGGGTGGCTTTCCAGGCCGGGATAATATACCTTGCTTACTAACGGATGTGTTTCTAAAAATTTAGCCAGCGCGGCCGCGTTGCTGCAAGCCCTGTCTAATCGTAAAGCCAAAGTTTCCGAACCAACCGATAAGTTATGCGCTGCTTCGGGCGCTAAGGTGCCGCCGCCATCGCGCAGGCCGCGTTTACGTATCTGGGTAATACCCAGCATGGCAGGTTTAATTTGCTCGCGCAGTACGGGGGCGATGTTTTTAAAGTTGGTCCAGTCAAACAGGCCGGTATCAGTCACACTACCGCCAAGCGCGTTGGCATGGCCGCCAATATATTTTGTCAGGGAGTTGATAATCAAGCTGGCCTTTACCGTAACCGGTTTAAACAGGTAGGGCGATGTCATGGTGTTATCCACAACATATATTAAACCCTTATCGCTGCAAAAATTGCCGATGTTTACCAAATCGGCTACCTGGGTGGCCGGGTTGGCAATAGTTTCAACAAACACCATGCAGGTGTTATCCTGATAGGCCGATTTAATTTCGTCGACAGATGTGGCGTCCACAAAGCTAATTTGCAGGCCCATATCTATCAACGTTTGCATAATGCTGCGGGTATTGCCAAATAGATATGAACTGGCAATAATATGGTCGCCCGCTTTTAGCAGCGCCAGGATAGTAGCCGTAATGGCCGCCATGCCGGTACTGAAAGCTACCGTAGCCATCCCCTGTTCCATTTGTGTAACCTTATGCTCCAGCGCGGTAACAGTTGGGTTGCCCTGGCGCGAGTAGGCATAACCTTTCTTCTTATTTTGAAAAACATCAACCAATCCCTGCACATCATCAAAACCCCAGGTTACCGCGGTGTGGATAGGTTGGTGCAATGCCCCGTGTTCGGGTTTTAAAAGCCTGTCGGAATGGAGTATGGTGGTGGTGAAACCCTTTTTATCGCTCATGAGTTTTGTAAAGCAGCAAACTTAATATTTATTTTTAAAATGGGCGGCAATATGGCGTAGCAGATATGGGAATTTAACCACAAAGGGCACAAAGATGAGGAGCACTAAGAGCACAAAGTTCTTGTAAAAGTATATAAAAGCCTTTGTGAACTTTGTGCATACTGACAGTGCAAGTCTTAGTGTCCTTTGTGGTTAAATTACCACAAATTGAAAATATAAAATATATACATAACATTCTTATGTATATAATAAAACTTTATATATTTGCTTTATGAATGCAAACTCAATGTTGAAAGGCACGCTGCAAACCATCATCCTGAAGCTGCTGGAAGATAACAGCCGCATGTATGGTTACGAAATTACCCAGAAAGTAAAAGAGGCATCGGCCGGTGAAATTATGCTGACCGAAGGCGCGCTATACCCCGCCCTGCACAAACTGGAAGGCGAAGGCTTATTGCAAACCACTACCGAAATTGTGGATGGCCGCGCCCGCAAATACTACAGCCTTACCGAGCAGGGCGGCAAAGAGGTAACCACTAAACTGGACGAAGCCCGCGCCTTTATTGAGCAATTGCAAAATGTACTGAACCTTAAACCAGCCTTAAAATGAAGCCAACCGAACAACAGGATATCCTATTGCGCAAATATTTAAGGGATATGATGCGTTACCGCGAAACTTACGAGGAGGTGTACGACCATGTGCTGACTGCTTTGGAGCAAAGGGAATATACCGGCACTTTAGAAGAAGCCGTTAACCAGATTTTACGTGAAGATTTTGGCGGATACGATCAATTGCTAAAAATGGAGAGTAAGGCTAAAAGCATAGCGCTTAATGATGGTGTGGCAAAATACATTGGTTTTTATTTCGCGTATTTTAAGTGGCCCAATATGCTTTATACAATAGGCATGGCCGTACTAATTTATTTTACGCTGGCCCAGATCAGGCTGGCTCCTATTGTAGTGGAAGGTATTTTCGCTGTGATTATTCTAATGCCTGCTATACTTTCTTTACGGCGCTATTATATGGTTGGTTACCTGTTTCGTGATGTGAAAAGATCAATCCGTGATGATATATTTGCCAGGATAGCTATGGTGCCTACCCGCTTATTTGTGTTTCTGGCGCTTGGGATAGTGATCAGTATGGATAAAGGTCGCGATATTTGGGCACATGCAAATCCAACCATACTTACGGTATTGTATACCGCATCGGCTATTTACCTGTTATCTATTATCAAGTTATATCGCGACGAATTTAAAATGAGTATAGCCGCATGATACTAACCGCAGAAGAAATAACCTGGGTAAGCAACAAATTGAACACTTACGAGATAAAATACCAGGAAATTTATGATGAGCTGAAAGACCATATACTGACGGCCATAGAAGTTTTACGTGATCAGAGCGATACCCGGGACATTGAGTTGTTGTTTACCGATGTGGTTAAAAAGCAGTTCCCCGGCTATTGGCCGTTTGAGGATATTGTTAAACAATATGCAACTGCTTACCGCCAACGCGTACGTAAAACCATGTGGGCAAATTACAAACACTACTTCAATTGGCAAACCATACCGCTAATGGTGATATTACTTTGGGCCAGCTTCTACCTCCCGCATGTTAAAAAAGTAATTGGGCCTATGATGATCATGCTGCTGATGATTAGCATTGTGCCGGTTGTATACGTGTATTACCGGGGGCGCCGTATCCATACCGATAAAGGTAAGCACTCTTACGTTAAGGGTTACCTTTTAACGGTATCTAATCTGTTGCTTATTCTGTTCAACCTGGGGTTCAACACCATTGGCATTTTATTTAAAGATTCGTTTTTAAGCCCCAGGAACTACCCGCCCTATGTTTGCTTGTTGCTGTTGATCGCATCGTCTGTTTATTGTTTAAGCTGCATCCGCCTTAGCCGGCAGGAATTTAAAATTGCAAATTGAAAAATCAACGCTTATTAAAGACCGATACGGCCCGCATCCGGACTTATTTTTAAACCTTAAACTTTAACTGCTTTTTGCCATAATCAATCACGGCTTTATATTTCATTAAAATATCGCCGCCTATTACGCCCAGTACTTCAGGGTGGTTCATTTGCCTGTAGGCGATGTTAATGGTGGATAGATCAAGCACCGTGACCTCTATATTTTTGATGTGCAATTGGCCAATGTGCAAATCGGGGATCAACGCGGTGTAGGATTCCATTTCGTTGGTACCCAAACCGGTTGATAGTTGATCGCTGGCTAATACCAAAGCTTCTTCGTGTACCTCCAATAAAATTTTATCAAAAGCGGTTTTTGATGCCCCGGTATCCAGCACAACTGTAAATGGTTTGCCGTAAACCGTGATATCTAACAGGGGATGGAAGCCATCGTCTCCAAGATCGATAATAGTTAGCGGGATTTTGATGATCATTTTCGGATGTGCAAATGTGCGGATGTGCAAATATGCAAATGAAAAGCATTAGTTCCTCATCTGCACATCTGCATATTCGCACATCTGCACATTAATAAATATGCAAATGAAAAGCATTAGTTCATCATTTGCACATCTGCATATTCGCACATCTGCACATTAATAAATATGCAAATGAAAAGCATTAGTTCATCATTTGCACATCTGCGCATATTCGCACATCTGCACATTAGAACGGATACCCTATAGCTAAGTTAAATACCCCGCTTTTTGAATCGAATTTAAAACGTTGCCCGGCAGGCATCCAGGGTTTGATGACCGGGAAACCTAAATCGGTACGCAGTACCAGTACTGTCAAATCAAACCGCAGGCCGAAACCGGCATCGGCGGCTATCTGGCTCAGGAAGTTTTTGCCGAAAGTGCCGCCTTCCAGGCCTTTGTGATAATTCAGGTTCCAGATGTTACCGGCATCAATAAACAGGGCGCCGCGCACAATGCTGAATAGTTTTGGCCGGTATTCGATATTGCCTTCCAGCTTGATATCGCCCGATTCATCCGGCAGAAAACCGCCGCTGTTCACGGCATTATATGTACCCGGGCCAATAGAACGCGCCCTGAAACCACGCAGACTGTTTGTGCCGCCAATAAAAAACTGCTGACTATAAGGCATAATGGTTGAATTGCCAAAGGGCAGGCCAACACCCAGCATCAGGCGCATGGCTATCATGCTGTTCAGTCCGGTTTTATGATAAAACCTGATCTCGTTTTCCAGCTTTACATACTGGTTGTACGGCGCGCCAAATACCTTGCCTACCTTGCCACCCAGTGTATCCGCTCCTGATATCAGGCCTAACAGTAATGCCGATGTACTCACCTTGCCGTTATAATAAAAGGTATTAACGCGGCGGTCTTCGGTAGTATTAGTGAAGGTATAACTGTACGATGGGCCAAAGGTAAGCTGGTTATCAATAACGTGTTTTAAGGTAGGATTACCTGTGCTGTTAATGGTATCTAAGTATTTTTGGGTGATATTGGTCGCATTAACATAAGTGATATTAGTAAGGTTTAACTCGTGCGTGCGGTGCGCGTTTTCCTTCCACTGATACCCGAACGATCCGCTGAACGAGTTGAGCGTATATAACTGCGTACGGTTAGTTAAGGCGTATTGCAGGGTTAAATTGGTGTGCGGCACAAAGGCGCTGGTATTGGTCAGATCAAAAGGCGCGATAAACCGTGGCCATGATAAACTGGTTTGAATCCCGGTTTGATAAACATTATACCCGCTGTTTTGCCCCGATACCTGTACATCCGTACTCCCAAATAAGGATACGGTCAGTAATTCGGCGCCCTTAAAGGCATTGCGGTTGCGCCAGCTTAAGTTAACCTGGGTGCCGGTAAAGTTAGCCGAGGTGGTGCGCCCTAATACCTCAAATTGCAGGGATTTACGCTGGTAAGGCGTTAAAAAATAAAACACATTCAGCTTGGGCGTATCGGTACTTACATCTTCAAAGCGGTTCTTTACAAATTTAAAAGGTCCCAGCTCTATAAAGCGATTGAGCGCTTTGTTGTGCTCTGTGCGGTTATATACACTCCCTTTTTGAAACTGCACCACACTTTTAAATACAAAATCGCGCACGTATTCGCGTTTTTGTACAATAAAGTAATTACGGTAGGGCTGGGCCTTATCCAGCATCAGCGCGGTATCCCGTAAGGTATAATTAGGGTAGATATAGATATTGTTGATATCATAAATACGGCGGGCCCTATCCGCAGTTGTACGTTTTACCTGCACGGTAATATCCAGCTGGTGATCGCCAACGGGGGTATCCACCCGCATAATCAGGTCTTCGGGGGCGAAGTAGTAAAAGCCTTCTTCTTTCAGCCGCGCGTCTATACGGATGCGTTCGGCTTTAATGATATCCAGGTTGTAGTTATTGCCGGGTACAAACAGGGTTT
Organism: Mucilaginibacter sp. GW821-FHT07H05; assembly: GCF_059418485.1. Taxonomy (NCBI): domain Bacteria; kingdom Pseudomonadati; phylum Bacteroidota; class Sphingobacteriia; order Sphingobacteriales; family Sphingobacteriaceae; genus Mucilaginibacter; species Mucilaginibacter sp. GW821-FHT07H05. Next base: position 594,956 of record NZ_JBWKPY010000004.1, on the reverse strand, counting down.
GTTTGGCAGTGCCTGCCACGGCGGTATCAACATCGGTTTGCCCTTTGGGGAAATAAATATTGCGGATGCTGTAGGATGGCCCGGCCTGTACGTTAAACACAGCTTTGGCCGTTTTGCGCTTGTTTACCGTATCGCCGCTGGCCTGGGCTAAAAAGAAGCCCTCGTTTTGCAGGCGGTTTTGCATAATCTGGCTATTGCTGTTCACATCAACCATACTGATCAGCACCGGGGGCTCGCCATACTTGCTCAGGAATTTTTGGATAAAGTTACGGCGGGCATGCGTTTTATTATAAATCCATAGTTTTACCCGCATACCTAATATGGTGCTGTTGGGCTGCGGCCTGATCAGGGCCTTCATTTCATCAGTGATAAATTTCTGGTCGCTTTTGGTAATATCGCTGGGGTCAACCTTTACATCGGCCCCGGTATACAACTTTTGATTGTTCACCAGATATTTAGTATTACTGCACGCGCTTAACAGCACAGTAATGATCATTAAATATATAAACCTTTTGCCCATGGTTATTTTGATGTTGTAGTGGGGACCCAATTTTGCTGATCCTGGTTTTCCTGCATTTTATAATCTATCGCATTCTCCTGGCGCATTTCCGCGTCCTGGTTAGATGCAGCAGGTGGAGGCGGAGCCTGCTTTTGCTTGTCCTGCTGTTCCTGTGTTTTTTTATCTATAGAATCCTGCCTGGCCTTCTGTTCGTTTTTATCTTGTTTATCAGCTTCTTTAGTTTCCTCCTTCAGGGCTTTTTCCTGCGCTGTCCGTTTGCGGAAGATCTGGCTGAAGCGGTTATAATCTACCGTCAGGGTAAAGGCTACGCCGGTTTCTATCACTTCGCCCTGTATCACTATATATTCATCCTTACGGTAAGCGCGCAGCATGTAGCGGCCATCCTTACTTAGTTTATAGCCTATGGATACATTGCCTGCTATATTGGTGGCCTTTTGCCCCGGCTGGTTCTGCCCTTCCAGGTTAAAGTTATTACCAACAGTAACCGTCAGGCGGTCGTTCAGGAACTGTTTAGACAGGCCAACATTCAGATCAGTACGGTTTTGCGCGGTACCCATCGAGTAATCCTCGCCCGATTGCAGGTCGAAGCTCAGGGCCACACCGCCTATCAGATCGCCGGCCAGTTTATTCAGCTGGTCGGATAACAAGCTGCTCACGCTGTTGCGGATGGTGCCGTTAATGCTGGGGCCCGCGCCGGCGCTTTGCAAGGGGTTATCGCCAATAAAGTGGCCCAGCACCAATACGCCTAATACCTGTTTGTTTAACTCGTTAGGGTCTTGTCTTACCTGTGCCAGGCGGTTATTCACGGTGTTAACCACTTCGCTTGATACGGAATAATTATCCTCGGGCAGTACAATGTCAAAACTAATATCGGGCTTCATTAATTCGCCCTTCATCATCAGGTTAACATTAAAGGGCAGCTTTTGCTTGTACATGGTGCGCTGCGTCTCGTCGCCGGTTAATTGCTGCCCAACCAGGTCAATAGGAGGCGCTTTGGCCACATATACGGCAGTCAGGTTAATGTCCGCGGTGGTCGGGTCGCCGGTCCAGGTAATGGTACTGCCTTGTTTAAAATCAAACTTGCGGTTAACGGTAGCATAGGAGAGGGTGTACGATCCTTCGTTAACGGTATAAGTACCGGTTAGGTTGATCTTGCCGCTGGGATCAATACCGGCGTTCAGTTGCGCATCGCCCTTCAGGTGTACCACATCGCCATTACGCTCGTCTATTACGATATTAAAATTGGCATTTTTATTTACGTTGATCGTGGCGGAAACATCCATGCCGGTGATGTCGGATTTTTTCAGCGAATCCAGCTTTTTAGCCAATAGGATAGAATCCAGTTTGGGCGCGTTGGCATTGGCAAAATAAACCACGCCCTTACGGTCTTCAATAGCCGGGTCATTGGTAGGCAGTACAATGGTCAGGTCGGTTTTATCGTTCACGGTCAGGGTGGCATCCACAACCGGCTTATTCATATCCCCGCGGATCCTGATGCGGCTATCTAAATATAGCTTACCATAGTACAGTTTATTATCCTCACGGGTTGAATTGATCACCCGGAAATTATCCGTAGTGATATCCAGCCCGAAACGATAGTCGGTAAAGGTTTTGGTATAAACCGTGCCGTTCACCATCGCTTTATTGCCTACCGAGTCAATCAGCGTGAAATTGTTAAAACGGATACCATCATCATTAAAGGTGATGCTTTCCTTTTGCATGCGGAAGTAGGAGTTTAGCATCGATACGTTAAAGCCCACCTGGTTAAAGTTAACATCGCCACGTACCTGCGGAGCGTCTGGTGAGCCGGTTATTTTCAACTGACCGGTCATATCGCCGCTGGCCCGGCGGATAGCGCCAAAGCTGAAACCCTCTATGCTTTTCATCTTCAGGGTAACTATATTCATATCCATATCAATCCTGCTTTCGGGCGCGGTATAGTACAGGCCTTTCAGGGTAACCTGGTTGCCTTTGCCGGTAATGTTGGCATCTATAGCATAAGCGTTTTCGGTTTGGTTGTTGATTTTGAGCGCGATATTGCCTACCGTATCACCTTTAAAGTTGAAATCGTTAACATGCATGTCCGCTACAAATTGCGGTGTTTTTTGCAGATTACTGATCTGTGCCTGGCCGTTGATCACCCCGCCAACCAACAGTGAATCCTGCTGCGCTATCTTGGTCAGCGTTTCAATACGGAAATTAGTGAAGCCTACCGTAATAGGCGAATTGTATTCGGGCGAACTGCTGTTCACGCTTAATACCTGCCCGGCGTTGGAAATGCTAAAATCACGCGCCAGGATACCCTTGCCGCCAAATTGCAGGGCATTGTTAGGGCTAACTGCCCATGGAGTATAATCAAACAGTAAACCGTTTTGCAAAAAGCTGAACTGGTATTCGTTGGGGAGGGCGGTAAATACCCCCGCCATGCGGTAACGTTCTTTTTTGGCTGCATCGCGCACCTGTACGTTCACATTCAGTTTATTATTTTGGGCGCTTCCGCTGATGCTGGGATAAAGCAGATCAAGCGATGTGCCCACTTTTACTTCATCCACCGTAAGGGCATAGTTCAGTGCGTTATTATTGGTATTGATATTCAGCTTGCCGTTGCTGACGGTATTGGTACCGTAAACCACTTTGGGTATGGTGCCATTAACGGTCAGTTCGCCCGTATTGCTGTCAAATTTACCGTTGATCATTACCGGGCTCAGCTGTTTCAGGTCTGGCGCAAATTTGGTGAACAGCGGGGTTTTGATCACGCGGATATCAAAAGTGAATTGTTGCGGCGAATAGGCTGGTTTAATGGGTTTTTGAGCTTTGGTTTTAGCCCGGTTTGCCGAATCTATTTTGGCCCTGGAAGCCACCGTAGCGCCTCCGGCCAAATTGGTATCGTAATACTTGTTAATTACATCCTGCAGGGCCGGACCAACTTCGGTGAGTTTGTATTTGCCGGCCATATGGGCGGTTAGCATGGGGAGTTTTAATAACAGCGTGCTGCTATCGGCCGTAGCGGTTGATATCAGGCTCACGGTGTCCAGCTTAATGCGCTCGCCTTTGTTTACCAGCAGCATATCGGTCAGCATAATCTTGCCATTCAGATAATCCGGATCGGCAGTGGGGACATCAGCCACCAGTTTACCGTGGAAACGCATCGGGTCTTTTACAAATCCCAGCTTTTGCAGATCGATACTGTCGATCATCATATTGGCCTTAACCGATGGGTATTTCTTGTTAAGGTTGGCCGAAGCATCCAGACTGAAATTGATATTTGGGTCGCGCATGCGGGCATTCACTACATAGCTGCCGTTGGTAGCCGTGCCTTTCATCTCTAAATTTTTGTAGGTATAGCCCTTTATATAAGCGCTGGCTACTGTTCCGTTAAACTGTACACTCAGGTTTTTAGGGTCGATACCGGTGCCTTTTACATGTGCCGTAGCGCTAACCTTGCCTACCATTTGCGGTTGTTTGGTTAGCGCGCCCACATTCAGGTCGTTCATTTTAATATCGGCGGTGTAGCTTTCACGCCCTTTGTGCGCGCCGTTATAAATGGCTTTCACATCGGCAGCGCCATAGCTGCTGCGCAGTTGCAGGTTGGTGTTAAAAATGGTCATGCCGCCTTTAAACGTCCCTTTCAGGCTCATGTTTTCGGGTATACTCACGCTGGATGGGATGGTGCCAGCCGGAACCAGTCGCGCCATATCCGTATAGGTGGTGGTAAAATCTTTAATGTTCAGATCAGCATATACTTTATTTACATCGGGCAGACCTTTAATAACTGCCGATGCTTTAATGTGGGTATGGCTTAAACCGGTAATCTCTAAATTAGGGATGTTCAGGTTATTAACCTTACCCATTACGCGCCCGTTAATTTTAAACACCGAGTTGGGCGAACTTTTAAATGGCTCCATACCAGCCATGGTTGGCATCAACAACAGCACATCTTTTAAATTGAGTTTACTGCCATCTAAATTAGCGTTAATGCTTAAAGCGCCTATGTTTTTGGTAACAGCATCCGGCGATGGATAGCTTACCTGTATTTGTTTTTGCAGGATGGTATTTGGGGTTTCCAGATACATATCGTTCAGATAGGCGTTTTTAGGGCCGTAGAAAAATGCAGTGCGGAACTTTTTGATCTTCAGGCCGCTTTTCTCGTTAAAGGAGAGTGAATTGATCTTGCCCGAAATGGTATCAGTAGTATAAGCCAGATTGGAGATCTCCGTATTCAGGTCGCGGATATTCATGTGGTTATAATCCAGTCCCCTGGCAATGGATTTTTCGGCGTTGTTATCAAACCTTACATCATTATTAGTCAGGCTCATCTTACCTAAATTAACGATCCATCCTTTGTCCGATCCGGGCGCAGTTATCAGCGTATCCAGTTTTTTTGCGGTTCTAACTACGGCCTTTACTACGGTGGTAGGTTTGGCTAAGGCCAGCGCGGCTTTAGTATTGTCAAGGGTGATGGATTTGATGCCGACTTTTTGTTTTTTCAGGTCTATCTTATCCATCTCCACCAATAGTTTACCCAAGTCCATTTGGGTGGTCATTTCGTTGGTGCGGTAATCCAGCTTAATCTTCGAAAGATCGATTATGCCCAGGTTAATATCCATATTTAGCGGCGTAGTAGCAGTATCAATCCTTGCGGCCTGCCCGATGGACGAGCCAACCGGGGTTTGGATAATACGCGCGTTTACGCCCGAAAGAGTGATCTTAGGGATAGTGAACTTCATTTTGTCCATATCAAATTCCTTAATACGGGTATCAAAATGGCCTAATAAAAATTTCACATCGTTGCCGGTGGTCAGGTCCTTGTACGAGATATTGATCTTATCCAAAATGATCTTGTCCAGCGAGAATTTCATGGTAGCGGTGGTATCGGCAGGCTTAACCTCTTTCTTCTGCTCGCCCGCGAAGGCTTTAATAATATAATCGAAATTAAAAACGCTATCGGTCCCGCGGCTTACTTTGGCCGTAATACCCTGCAGGTTAATTTCGTTTATCTCTACTTTATTGCTCAGCAGCTTTAGCAGACTGATATCTACTTTCAGCTTATCACCGGCTATCAGCGTGTCTTTTTTCTGGTCCTCAAAATAAACATCTTCCAGTACGATCAGTTTAGGCAGGCCCAGGCTCAGGTGGCCTATCTCTACTTTGGTGTGGATCTTCCCCTGCACATAGTTCACAACTTTATTTTTGGCGAAATTTTGTACAGCCGGTACCTGGATAAGAATGGCCACAAGCAGCACCAGAAATAGTACGCTTGCAATTATCCAAAGGATGATTTTAAGGGCTATACGTCCAAATTTTTCCAAATCTTAGTTCTTCAAAGGGTTGATGTTTCGTTATTGCATAGCAGTTATATCGGCAGGCAAGAACGGTTAAAACTTCATGCCGTATGAGCTGTTTGACTCTAACAGATTTTTAACAACTTTTATAGCTAAGTTGTTTGGAAAATAAGACATTTTTTGGATGGATTATAACTTATAGTTACCGTTAATAAGCAATGCCCGAAAGCTGAGCCGAAATTGATTGCTAACACGTATGTCAATTTTTCAACACCTCCGTTTTCTCCCATGTTTTTTGATAAATTTGTTATCCGCTCACGATATTAGTGCAACAGATTTACTATGCCAGATTTCTCTCATTTACACGTACATACTCAGTTTTCCCTGCTTGACGGGGCCGCAGATATAGGTAAACTATACAAAAAAGCCGCCGCCGATGGCATGAAGGCCCTTGCTATTACCGACCATGGGAACATGTTCGGCGTGTTCAAGTTTGTGGCCGAAGCCGGCAAGCATAATGTAAAGCCCATTGTTGGCTGCGAGTTTTATGTGGTGGAAGATCGCCATAAAAAACAATTCACCAAAGAGAATAAGGATGTACGCCGCCACCAATTATTGCTGGCAAAGAACGCGCAGGGTTATAAAAACCTGGTGAAGCTTTGCTCGCTGGGTTATATGGAAGGCCTGTACAGCAAATGGCCGCGTATTGATAAGGAACTGATCCTGAAATATCACGAGGGGTTAATTGCTACTACGTGCTGTATCGGCGCATCGGTACCGCAAACTATTTTAAAAGGTACCGAAGAAGAAGCCGAGAACGAGTTTAAATGGTGGTTGGACCTGTTTGGCGAAGATTACTACATTGAGTTACAGCGCCATGATATTAATGAGCAAACCATTATTAATAATACCCTGCTTAAATACGCTAAAAAGCACAATGTAAAGGTGATCTGCTCAAACGATTCGCACTATGTGGATCAGCAGGATAGCAACGCGCACGATATTTTGCTGTGCGTAAACACCGGCGATATGCAAAGCACCCCCATTATGACCGATGAGGATGCCAGCAGCAAGGGCAAGCGCTTTGGTTTCCCTAACGACCAGTTTTATTTTAAAACCCAGGCAGAAATGGGCAAGCTGTTCCACGACCTGCCCGAATCGTTAGATAATACCAACGAGATTGTAGACAAGGTAGACGTGCTGAAACTGAAGCGCGATATCATGCTTCCTAACTATCCCATCCCGGATGAATTTAAGATCCACAGTGGCCCCGAATCGGACACGCTGAACCAGTGGGAATACCTGAAGCACTTAACCTTTACCGGCGCTAAAGAACGTTATATCGATATCAGTCCGGAAGCCGAAGAACGGATCAACTTCGAGTTGTTCACTATCCGTACCATGGGTTTTGCGGGATACTTTTTGATTGTTGCCGATTTTATTAAACACGGTCGCGATATCGGCGTGTTTATTGGTCCGGGCCGTGGTTCGGCGGCGGGATCGGTAGTGGCTTACTGTACCGGGATCACCAATATCGATCCACTGAAATACAACCTCCTGTTCGAGAGATTCCTGAATCCCGATCGTAAGTCGATGCCTGATATTGATACGGACTTTGATGATGAGGGCCGCCAAAAGGTAATTGATTATGTAGTTGACAAATACGGCAAGAACCAGGTAGCGCAGATCATCACCTATGGTAGCATGGCTGCCCGTACCAGTATACAGGATGTGGGCCGCGTGCTGGATATGCCGCTAAGCGAGGTGAACTTGCTGAAAAAACTGGTGCCCGATACCCTGGGTATTACGCTGAAAATGGCGATTGAGCAGGTACCTGAATTGCAGGAGATCTATAAATCGAAAGAGTTAAAGGGGATAGTACTGCGCGAGGCCGAAAAGCTGGAGGGTTCGGTACGAAACACGGGTGTACATGCCGCGGGCATTATCATCGCGCCGGAAGACCTGACCAATATTGTTCCTGTTGCCACGGCGAAGGATTCGGACCTGCTGGTTACGCAGTACGACGGCCGTGTGATTGAGGATGCCGGCGTTATTAAGATGGACTTTTTAGGCCTGAAAACGCTGACCATTATTAAAGGGGCTTTAAGGCTGATCAAACAAAACCATGGCCTGGAATTTGATATAGACCTGCTGCCGTTGGACGATCAGCTAACCTTTGAACTTTACCAACGCGGCGATACCAACGGTACTTTCCAGTTTGAAAGTGACGGTATGCAAATGTACCTGCGCGATTTGAAGCCCGATAAGTTTGAAGACTTAATTGCCATGAACGCCCTTTACCGCCCGGGGCCTATTGAGTATATCCCCAGCTTTATTAATCGTAAGCACGGCCGCGAAGCCGTAAGCTACGATTTACCCGATATGGAAGAGTACCTGGCCGAAACCTACGGTATTACCGTGTACCAGGAACAGGTGATGCTGCTATCGCAAAAAATCGCGGGCTTTAGTAAAGGCGATGCCGATGTTTTGCGTAAGGCTATGGGTAAAAAGCAAATTGAGGTACTGAACAAAATGGAAGCCCAGTTTATGGACGGCGCCATGGCTAAAGGCCATCCCAAAGATAAATTGACCAAAGTATGGAACGACTGGAAGGCCTTTGCTCAATACGCGTTCAATAAATCGCACTCTACCTGCTATGCGCTGGTAGCTTATCAAACCGCCTGGTTAAAAGCTCATTACCCTGCCGAATACATGGCATCGGTATTGAATAACCAGAACAACATGGAAAAGATCTCTTTTTTTATGGAGGAATGCCGCCACATGGGGGTGCCGGTTTTAGGTCCGGATATTAACGAGAGCGAGCAGGCTTTTTCGGTTACCAAAAGCGGCGTTGTCCGTTTTGGTTTGTCGGGGGTAAAAGGGGTAGGCGATAAAGCGGTGGAAAGTATCATTGAAGAGCGCGAAGCCAATGGCCCATACAAATCTGTTTACGATTTTGCCCAGCGCAGCAATGTCCGCGCGGTGAATAAAAAATCGTACGAAAACCTGGTTTACGGCGGCGCTTTTGATGAATATGGTATCAAACGGGCGCAATTCTTCGCTAAAACAGAGAACGGGATCTTAACCGGTATCGAACGGTTGGTTAAGTACGCTAACGATTACCAGAATACACAAAGCACTACACAATCGTCGTTATTTGGCGGCTCGGTAGCTTCTTATATCCCCGAACCGCCTATGCCCGAATGCGAGGAATGGCCGCTGATAGAAAAACTGAAATACGAGAAGGATGTGATCGGCATCTACCTTACCGGGCATCCGCTGGATAATTATAAACTGGAACTGAACAAATATTGCAACGGCAAGGTATCCGACCTGAAACTGATGCAAAAGGCCCGGTCTGCCGAGGGGGGCGAAGAGATCATGAACGCCTTTGCCGAACTGCGCAAAAAAGGCGAGATCTGCATTGGCGGTTTAATGGCCAATGTACAGCATAAAACCACTAAAACCGGTAAGCCCTTCGGTACCTTTGTGTTAGAGGATTATAACGATAGCTACGAGTTTGCCCTGTTTGGCGATGATTATATCAAGTTCCGCAACCTGCTGGGCGAGGGCTTTTTTGTACACATCAGGGGTAATATCGAAGAGAAATTCCGCCAGAAGGATAACTGGGACCTGCGCATTAATACCATCTCCCTGCTATCAGAAATGCGCGACCGGCTGACCAAATCCATCACTGTAGTGCTTGACCTGAACGCGCTGGATAACCAACTGCTGGACAACCTGGAAAACATGGTAAAAACCAATAACGAGAAATATCCAAATAAAAGCTGTACGTTGAAGTTTTTGGTGAAGGACAGGGATGATGCACTGCTGGTAGATATGTCATCAAAAACATTTAAGGTAAGCCCGACGGATGATTTGTTAGAGGATATTCAGGCGTTGACCAATATGGAGGCGGTGCTGGCGTAATGCTCCCCCATTGTCATTGCGAGGTACGAAGCAATCGCGAACTATGCAAGACCACTCTGCTTATGTGCGATTGCTTCGTACCTCGCAATGACAAACTAATTAAAAACTATAGACCTAACCTACACATTCTTCCCCTCAATCATTTTAAAAAACTGATCGCGGTAAGTATCGCCTACGGGGATCACTTTATCGCCGATAAAGATGCGGGAACGCTCGATACTGTCTATTTTATTAAGGGCTACGATGTATGATTTATGCACCCGCACAAAGTGGCGTTCGGGCAGGGCATCCTCCATCTTTTTCATGTTTTGCAGGGTAATAATACGCTCGTTACCTACAAAAATGGAGATATAATCTTTCAGTCCTTCTATATAAAGGATATCGTGCAGGTAAACTTTCTGGATTTTATGCTCGGTTTTTACAAAGATAAAATCGTGAGAGAAATCATCCTGGGGTTGTTGCGGTGCTGCAACTGCAAGGGGCTGTTCTGCTGCCGGCGCTTTTGTGGCCGGCTGGATAATGCCCTGCGCCTTTTGCGCCGATTTAAAAAACCGGTCGAAAGCGATAGGTTTCAGCAGGTAGTCTATCACATCCAGTTCGTATCCCTCCAATGCGTATTGCGGGTAGGCAGTGGTTAAAATTACCTTGGCGCGCCCGTTAGATATACGCAGGAATTGGATGCCGGTCAGTTCGGGCATTTGCACATCCAGGTAAACCAGGTCCACGCCGCCCTCCTGCACTATGGTGAGCGCCTCAATGGGGTTAGTGGTAGCTTTTACCAGCGTTAAAAAAGGTATTTTTAATATATAATCTTCTATGATGTGTAAGGCCAAAGGCTCATCATCAACTACCAGGCATCTGATCATGCTATAAAATTAATGATAATTCGCAAGTATAGGTATCGGCATCGTCATGAATTTCTAAATTATAGCTGCCGGGATACAGCAGATCTAGCCGCCGCCTCACATTATTTAAACCTATGCCGCCTGACGAATCGCGGTTATGTACGTGTTTTTTATTCTCCATGTAAAAGGACAGGTGACCATCAGACAGGTTAATGATCATTTTAATAGGATTTTCCGGGTCGTTGGCTACGCCATGCTTAAAGGCGTTCTCAATAAAGGCGATGAGTAATAAGGGCGCTATCCGCTGGTTGGTTACCGCGCCGTTCACTTCAAAATCTACATAAGCTTTTTTACCAAAACGGATCTTTTGCAGGTCGATATAATTTTGCAGGTAGGTTAATTCTTTAGCCAGGTCAACCTTATTATCATTACACTCATACAGCATATAACGCATAATTTCCGATAGCTTCAGGATAGCCTCGGGCGTAGTATCCGATTTTTGATAGGCCAGCGAGTAAATGCTATTGAGCGAGTTAAACAAAAAATGCGGGTTGATCTGCGATTTCAGGAAAGCCAGCTCGGCGGTCAGTCGCTGGTTCTCCAGGTCGCGCTGTACGCGTTCGTTGGTAAACCAATCTACCGTAAACTGCAATACAATGCTTAAAAATATAAACATGCAGCTGGTAATGGTGGTGCTTAGGGCATACTGGTCAAACTGCAGGTGTTCCCGCATTTTAACATGCATAATATTCCATGTTTCATAAGCCACCCCATATTTTATCAATCCAAAAACAATAATGCTAAGCAGTAATACGCCTGCGTATACACGGTATTTCTTTTTATCGAGATAACGGGGAATAAGGACAAGATAATTTAAGTAGAACAGGGCCACATTAATTATTCCATAAACGCCGAATATGATCAGCAATGCCGTCATGGATATTTTACCGCTATTGTGCGCAATAAACACAAAGAAGGCAGTAATACTTACCCAAAAAAGCGAGTGCCAAAATATTTTCAAAGCTTTTTTCATTACTTAAAAGTAGATATAAAGCCGATGAACTGCCCCGGAATTTATATGTACCCCCGCTTTTTTTCGATGAACTGGCAATTATGATCGATGAACAGCCCGACCGCCTTATTTAACCGTTCATCTATAAACACGGGCAGTTGGTCTAAATGATTTTAGCCGGTTAAACCTTTGCAGTTTATTTGTATCATCAAACAATCACAAAACACCATGAAAAAGTTAATTTCAAACTCAAACCCCTTTATCCTGATACTAATACCAGTATTATTTGCATTGGTAATGGGAGTAAGCTACCAGTTTGAACAAAAAGCCAGCGCCGAAGTTAAACAAGTAGGTCAGTTTAGCGTTAAGCAATCTACCTCGTTATTTTATAAAGGAGTAGGCCTGGTAAAAACAGTTTGCAGCGTAGCACAAAATATATGGTAATAGAAACCACAGGACTAACCTTTAACTTTGGCAGCCAAACGGTTGTTAAATCGCTATCACTACAAGTTCCGGAAGGAAGTATATATGGTTTTCTTGGCCCAAATGGCGCCGGGAAAACCACTACTATTAAATTACTGCTCAACCTGCTGCAAACGCAGGAGGGCGATATCAAGATCTTCGGGCTTGATTTTAATAAGCACCGTACCGAAATTTTATCGCAGGTAGGCTCGCTGATTGAGCAGCCGGCGATATATGCTCACTTAACCGGTAAAGAGAACCTGATGAACCGGGCCATCCTGCTGCAAATTCCCGAAAGCCGTGTTGATGAAATGCTGGCCCTTGTAAAACTAACCACCGCGGGAAGCAAAAAGGCCGGTAATTATTCCTTAGGGATGAAACAGCGTTTAGGCATAGCCCTGGCCATGTTATCAGATCCTAAACTGCTGATGCTGGATGAGCCAACCAATGGCCTTGATCCTAACGGCATTATCGAGATCCGCGAATTGTTGATCAGGCTGGTTACCCAGCATAAAAAAACCGTATTTATATCCAGCCACCTGCTGGGCGAAATTGAACGTATGGCTACCCATGTAGGCATTATCAATTTTGGCGAATTACTTTTCCAGGGCGAGATCAAAGACCTGCAATCCATCAGCCAGCCAATGGTGCATATCCAAACTGATAACACTGTTGATGCCGCCAACCTGTTAACCAAAAATGGTTATGCGGTTATTGATGTAAAGGATGATCATTTAACGGTGACCTACCAATCAAAGGAAAACACAGCGCAGATCAATGCCTTGCTTATCCAAAACAGCTACCCGGTTTACAGCATCCATAAAGTGCAAAAGGACCTGGAGAAATTATTTTTAGACATTACCAAATCGCCCGCCAAATGAAAGGTTTTATATTATCAATCCAATCTGAATTTTATAAAAGCCGCAAAACATTAGGTTTTTGGGCCGCCATACTATTACCTGTATTGATTTGTTCGCTTGTATTTATTGGCTTTTATGCGCAAAGCGCAAAAATGGCCCACGATCCGGGTATTATACTGTGGACGAAGTTTTCGTTCTCGATAATAGGGATAATGGGTTCATTGATATTGCCTATGTTTATCATATTTGTAGCCTATTCGGTAAACAGTGTTGAGCATAAAGCCGATACCTGGAAAACATTATTCAGCTTACCGATAGCTAAATGGTCGGTTTATACGGCTAAGTATTTATATGCTTTTCTGCTGGTATTTATGAGCCTGCTGCTGTTTGTATTGTTCACTATTGGCCTGGGTAATTTACTGGGCATGCTGAAGCCCGAATTGAAATTCGCCGATTACCACATGGAACTGATGCTGTTCCAAATCTATTTTAAACTATTTCTTTCGGCATTGGGCATTTTATCCATCCAGTTTTTACTGAGCCTGCTTTGGGCCGATTTTTTAAAGCCGATGGGCATTGGGTTTGTATTAACCATTGGGGGTGTAATTAGCGCAGGCCCGGCAAACTGGGATTATGCCTATCTTTTTCCATATGCGCACCCCATGATGGCCCTAAGAACCATGATGCCGCACAGTAAAAGCAAGGGCAGTACCCAAATGGTTATCAATATTTTTACCAGCGATGTTTATGTAAGCCTTGCCGTATCGGTAGTGGTATTTATAGCGGGATATTATATTGTGCAGCGGAAGAGTGTAAAGTAATTTGCACAGGCTTCGCTCATTCCATTCATAAATATGCCGCCATTTTCCCGCATGAGCAGGCGCAATTAGCATCGCTTACACCCAGTTTGGTTAAAAAGTGCTGATAGTAACCAATGCGGTCGGTCATGCTGGGCATGGCATCGCCCTGGTTACACTCTATGCCGCCGTTAATAATATTAATGGTCATGCCGAAGCCTGGGGCGCGTCCTTTGGCTTTATCAGCTGCGGTAGGCTGCCATTTCCCAATCATTACATCATGTGCCGATGGCTTATAGGTTTGCGGGGTCATCCAAAAAAACAAGGCGGCCTTAAAAGCGGCAACGGGATCATTCTGCAGCAGGTCGGGGTTATTGAGCAGTATTTTTGAATTGCCAAAAATACAGTCAGATGCGTAACCATAATTGCCATTATAACTCAATTGCAGCGGGCCGCGGCCATAATATTTTTTGCCGGGCACGGGCGGGTATTCGTCGCTTTCTCCAAAATAGGGCAGGCTGGTGTTTACCTCGTGGGTATACATCAGGCCGTCGTTGTATTTGCCGTTCTCGCCGTGGCGGGTTTCGTGCGCTACGTTAGCGAAGAAAGCCGCCAATTCTTTTTTATTGGTAGCCGCGTCTTTTTCGGCACAGAAGGCGCCGTAGTCAATTGTATAAGTGCTGTCGGGTTTTTGTTTGGCCCAGGGTTCGTTCCAATCCGGGTCTTGTCTTATCGTTGTGGCTTTGCCGGTAGTTTTATCGGTACGGATAAGCTGGTAAACCGATAGAGACCGCCGGGTTACTTTCACTTTAATATTCCCCAACTCATCTACCGCTTTAATAAAGGCGGCGTAAGTATAAAATTTATCCCGTAAGGGAAAAAGGTCATTAAACTGCTTTTCGCTGATAAACTTGCTGAAACTTGCTTTTGCATAAGCCTTAGTTTTAACCTGCGCAGTGCTGCCGCCAGTATTGCCACAGCTTATACTGGCCATTGATAAAGCGCCTGTTAGTAACATGACCGGGGTTATTAATAACTTAATTTTCATGACAGATAAATTTAAGGGGGGCATTTGTATTGCTTAGCAAGTTTAACAGATATATTTGAAATAAATTATATAAGTCCAAAAACCGTACTACAATTTTAATTGCATACGTTATGAAGATATATACCAAAACGGGCGATAAGGGATTAACATCGCTGATAGGTGGTACGCGTGTGCCCAAGCACCATATCCGTATTGAAAGCTACGGGACGGTAGATGAGCTAAACTCGTGGGTGGGCCTCATCCGCGACCAGGATCTTGCCGGGCATGATCAGGAGGTATTGAAACAGATCCAGGACCGCCTGTTCACCATCGGCTCATCGCTGGCGGCCGATCCTGAGCGATCTAAAATGGTGATACCCGACCTGCACACCAAAGATATTGAACTGCTGGAGAAGGAGATGGACAGCATGAACGAAGAACTGCCCGAACTGCGGCATTTTATTTTGCCGGGCGGCAACAATACCATTTCTTATTGCCATATTGCCCGCTGCGTTTGCCGTCGGGCCGAGCGCATTACCGTGCATTTAGCCGAAGAGAGCCCGGTTGATGAAAAAGTTAATATTTACTTAAACAGGTTGAGCGATTATCTGTTTACCCTGGGCCGAAGGGTGGCGCACCAGCAACAAGTGCCTGAAAACAAGTGGATACCACGACTTTAAATTTTATTAAAAAAATAATTTGATAATCAGATAAAAAATATTATACTTTTGCAAAAAAGTTAAAATCAGTAAATAAACATATGTATTGGACACTCGAACTGGCTTCGCATCTTGAAGATGCCCCATGGCCCGCAACAAAAGATGAATTAATTGATTATGCCATCCGCTCAGGTGCACCTGTTGAGGTTATTGAGAACTTGCAAGCGCTGGAGGATGATGGTGAGCCATATGAAAATATTGAAGAGATATGGCCTGATTACCCTACAAAGGATGATTTCTTTTTTAACGAAGACGAATACTAAATAGGGCATCAAAAGCTGATAAAAAATCCCGCTTTGTGCTTACAGGGCGGGATTTTTGCTTTTTAATGCTTTTGGAATGGTTTTAGTGTAATTACTTGTAAATATTATCAAACTAAAACTTTACAAAAATGAGAGGTTTACTTTACATTATTGCCGTTATCCTGATTATAGGCTGGGCATTAGGCGTGTTCTTTTATTCGGCAGGCAGCTTGATCCACGTATTACTGGTGATCGCTATTATTGCCTTATTGTTAGGCATCATCCGCCGCGCCTGATCTGATATTTATCTTAAAAATTTAAAGCCACTTTCTGAGTGGCTTTTTTTTGCAGGATGGAATTGATGCTTATTTCCAATGGCCGCGGCGCCAGTAATAACCATTTGGCGCGCTTTCCCACGATCCGGATATCCATACCCTGTTATTTCTGGGGCGGGCCCAGTAACCATTAGTATAAACATAGCGTCCGTTGCGCCACTGCCACTCGCCCGATACCCATACCGCATTGCCATAAGGTGCAACAGGCCGGGTATAAACCGGTTCAACTGGCCGTTCGGCTACGTAATAGCTGCTTCCGCAGGATGTTAACAAACCACCCGCCAATGCTATTCCCACTAATATTCTGCTTGTTGTTTTCATAACTAAATGTTTTATAAATATGACAAACCGCCTTAAAAATGGTTTAAAATTTGCCTTATTTTGCCGCCTATGGCATTAACCCCAAACTTTGATAGCATTATATTTGACCTGGACGGCACCCTGTGGGATTCTACCGCTAATGTGGCGCAGGCCTGGCAGGCAGCCAAACAGCAGGTAAGTTATATCCGCGAGGATATAACCCAACAAACTGTGCGTTCTATTACCGGTATGGCTTATGATGCCATCTTTGATAAACTATACCCTTACCTGGATACGGCCCAACGCGAAGAATTTAAAAGCCTTTGCGCCAAAAATGAGCTGGAGATCCTGCATAAAAAGGGCGGGGACCTTTATCCGGCCTTAGCCGAAACTTTGACTTATCTGAAAAGCAAATACCGCCTGTTTATCGTGAGCAATTGCCAGATGGGGTATATCGACGTGTTTTTGGCGATAGACGATATGGCCGGGTATTTTAAAGGGCATCAGTGCTACGGCACCAAAGGCCAGCCTAAATTTCAGAATATTATTGATGTGGTAAACGATTACCATCTTAAAGCCCCCGTATACATTGGCGATACCACCGGCGACAGGGATTCGGCGCAAAAAGCGGGCGTTCCTTTCGTTTTTGCTACCTATGGTTTTGGTGTGGTTAACGATGGATATATCGCTACGATAGATCAATTTAGCGATTTGCGGGAAATATTATAAAAACGTGTTTTAACAACAATTAACACTTGTTTTTTCCGTTTGTATGAGGAAAAATCGCATCTTTAGCGGTGACCCTTATCCAACACAATGAGAACACTCTTACTATTAGCTGTTGCCTTTATATTTTCAACGCCGCTTTTTGCACAGCAAAGCGGTGTAAGCGGCGTAATTACTGATGAAACCGGCAAAACAGTCCCCTTTGTTAGTGTGCACGTTAAAGGCACAACCCGCGGTACATCCGCCAACAGCGAAGGTAAATACACCCTGCAGCTAAGCCCCGGCCAGTACGAGTTACAGTATAAAGCTATCGGGTTTAAACAGGAGAGCCGTACGGTATCTGTTAAGGGTGCCCTTACAGAGAATGTTCAGCTAAAGACCGAAACTTACGAACTGAAGAGCGTAACCATCCGCGCCGGTGGCGAGGATCCCGCTTATGCCATTATCCGTAAGGCCATTAAAAAACGTAAAACCTATTTAAACGAGGTAAAGGCATTTACCTGCGATGTATATACCAAGGGCCTGCAAAAACTGCTGGAAACACCTAAGCGCTTTTTAGGCCGCAATTTAGATGATGTGGCTAAAGAAAGCGGACTGGACAGTAACCGCCGTGGTATCATTTACCTATCGGAATCCGAATCTAAATACAGCTTTAAACGGCCCAACGAGGAGCACGAAGAAATGGTATCGTCTAAAGTATCGGGCAGTAACCGGGCCTTTAGCTTTAACCGCGCATCAGATTTTAAGGTAAATTTTTACGAAAACCTGCTTAATTGGGACGGCCTTAGTAACCGCCCCTTTATATCGCCTATTGCCGATAACGCCCTGTTTTATTACAATTACCAATACATGGGCTTTACCATAGAGAACGGCGAGACCATTAACAAAATAAAAGTGATTCCCCGCCGCGCGCACGATCCGGTTTTTGATGGCTATATTTATATTATTGAAGATAGCTGGCGTATCCACAGTGTAGACCTGGCCATGTCTAAACGCTCCAATATCTTCCTGCTGGATACTTTAAAAATAAACCAGCAGTTTTTACCGGTTGATAAAAGGGCCTGGATGCCATCGTCGGTTAAGTTTGAGTTTACCGGTGGTTTCCTTGGCTTTAAATTCGGCGGCTACTTTATAGGGATCTTTAAAAACTATGAGTTGGAACCATCCTTCGCAAAAAACTCTTTTAACGAGGTGATGCGCATCACCAAAGGGGTAAACAAAAAGGATTCAACCTATTGGGAAAACTCCAGGCCAATCCCGCTAACCGACGAAGAAATTACCGATTATAAAAAGAAGGAAGTACTGGCTGCCAAGCGCGAATCAAAACCATATCTTGATTCGATAGACCGGAAACGTAATAAATTTACTATCGGTAAACTCCTGGTAGGTTCGGGCTATTACCATAACAACCGCTATACGCGTCAGTATTATCACTTTAATTCACTAAGTCAGTCGCTGTTGTATAACACAGTTGAGGGCTTTGCCTTTGATTATGGCGCTTCTTACACTTTACAGATTGATAGTAACACCAACCGCTACTTAAACCTGGGCGGCAAAATACGTTACGGCTTTGCTAATCAAAAATGGCATGGCAGCATTAGCGGCAGCACCAGCAACCGCGATGGCTCGTTTGGCTGGGCCGTTGGGTCGGATGTGATGGATATGAACAACCGCCAGCCTATATCCACCTGGTGGAATACCACGCACAGCCTATTGTTCCGTCAAAATTTTGAGAAATTGTACGATAAGCAATTTATTGCCCTAAATTATAATACCCGTGTTTCGGGCACCTGGACAGCCGGTATCACCGCCGAATACGCTAATCGCAAATGGCTGCCCAACAGCGCCAGCTACAGCATATTTAAACCCCAGGGGTACGAGTTTACCTCAAATAACCCGTTTGTACCCGGGGCCGATGTGCCGCTGTTTGCCGAAAATCAGTCGTTTAAAATCAACCTGCGCACCAGTTACGATTTTAGCAACAAATACTCTACGTATCCAAACGGCCGCCGTTACGAGCCGTCAAAATACCCGCGTGTGGATCTTACCTTTACCCAGGCGTTCCAAAATGTATTTGGGTCGGATGTGGGTTACAGTCTGATTGCCGCCGATATTAATAAAAGCAACCTGAACATGGGTATTTTTGGTAAAACATCGTTCTACATTGGGGCGGGTAAGTTTTTAAATGCCAAAAACCTCACCTATGTTGATTACCGCCACTTTTCGGGTAACGAGATCCGTTTTTATACCGCCGATATCAACAAGTTTATGCTGCTGGATTATTATACCTACAGCACTCCTGACGAATACCTGGAAGGCCATCTGGAACAAAATTTTTCGGGTTTTTTCCTGAACAAGATCCCGTTGATCCGCAAGCTGAAGCTGCAGGAAATAGTTGACCTGAACTACCTGAGCACCCCCGCCCTGCGCAACTATACCGAGCTGGGCATAGGCGTACAGTACTTTGGTTTCAGGGTGATGTTTGCTAAATCGTTCAACAGCGGCGCTAATTTAACGCAGGCCTTGAGGATAGGAGTGAAGTTGTAAACTTACCCCCCCCCCCTCCAAGTTTAGAATTGTACATGGTGTAGTACTGAATTACGGGGTCATGCTACACTTATCAAGTAATTGTCTCGTGCTGCTTTCGGCATTTTATACCACCCAAAAGTTCCGCTGGAACTTCCTACAGGTGAATAATCCGCTTGCAGCCCATCATTAAATATTTATACATTAGCCATTTAAAACAATTAGGAGTATTTATTGTAATTATTGAATGTCAAAAATCCTCATCCTTTAATCCGGCTTTAATAATATGACAGGGAATACAGGGCAGCTATCGCCTAATCAGTTATCTAATACGCTTATCGACAATTTACCTGTAGCTGTTTATACCTGCGATAGCAAGGGTTATATTACCGCATTTAATAAAGCCGCCGAGGCTTTATGGGGCCGCAGGCCTGAAATAGGAAAAGACCTGTGGAGCGGAGCGTGGAAAACATATTATCTGAATGGCCTGCCGATGGACCTGGACGCCAGCCCAATAGCACGGACGCTTAAAGAACGCAGGCCTGTAGAAGGTGAAGAGATCATTATTGAGCGCCCCGACGGTACAAGGGTGAAAGTTAAACCATTCCCGGTACCAATATTAGATGATAAGGGCGAATTGACCGGCGCTGTTAACACACTGGTTGATGTAGCCAGGTTAACCGAGAGCGAAACACAGCAAGCCACCCTTGCTGCCATTGTTAATACATCCGACGATACCATTATCAGTAAAACGCTGAACGGGATCATTACCAGCTGGAATAAATCGGCCGAAAGGATGTTTGGCTATACCGAACAGGAAGTGTTGGGCCGCCATATCTCTCTTATTATTCCGCCGGCCCGTATTAAGGAAGAAGAACATATCATCAGCGAGATTAGCAAGGGTAATTTGGTTGACCATTTTCATACCATCCGCGTTGCTAAAGATGGCCATGAAGTCCCAATTTCCTTAACCGTATCGCCCATTAAGGATAGCAGCGGAAAAATCATAGGCGCATCAAAAATAGCGCGCGATATCAGTGAACAACAAACCGCCCTGGCAGCGGCAAAACAGTACACCAACCGCCTGGAAATTATTAATATGGCAGTGCAGGCAATATCGGAAGAGCTTGACCTGAATAAGATATTGCAAAAAGTAACTGATGCCACTACGCAGTTGACAGGCGCAAAATTCGGGGCGTTTTTTTATAACCACCTGGATGAAAACGGCGAATCGTTTATGCTTTATACCTTATCGGGCGCACCCAGGGAGGCATTTGAAAAATTTGGAAAGCCGCGCAATACCGCGGTTTTCCATGCCACATTTTCCGGCGAAGGGGTAGTAAGGGTTGATGATATTACTAAAGATGGCCGATACGGTAAAAATCCCCCGTATTTTGGTATGCCTGAAGGTCATTTACCGGTGGTGAGTTACCTGGCTGTTCCGGTTATTTCCCGGTCGGGTACGGTTATAGGCGGCTTGTTTTTTGGGCATCCCGAGCCGGGCAAGTTTACCCCGGAGCATGAAAGCCTTGTTGTATCGATAGCGGCACAGGCAGCAATTGGGATTGATAACGCCATTTTATACGAAGAAGTAAAAACGCTTAACGAAAGAAAGGACGAATTTATCGGTTTGGCCAGCCACGAATTAAAAACGCCGCTAACCAGTATTACCGGCTATCTTCAAATTCTTAGCCGCTTAAAAACAGATGATCAAAGCCAGAAATTTGTTGTCAAAACCCTCCATCAGGTTAAAAAATTAACCTCCCTGGTATCTGATCTGTTGGATGTTTCAAAGATAGAGGCAGGTAAACTGCAGTTGACCATTGAGCCATTTGATATCAGGGCGGTACTGGATGACGCGATAGAACTGATTCAACATACTAATAACAATTACAGGATTTCGCTGGAAACGGATCTTGATAAATTAATCATTAATGGCGACCCTCACCGTATTGAACAGGTGCTGATCAATTTGCTCACCAATGCTATTAAATACTCGCCCGGCACAAATCGGATAGAGCTGTTTTTAAATGCAACCGGAGGCGAAGTAAAAATAGGGGTGAGGGATTATGGCGTAGGCATTGCGGCTAATAAATTGAAACAGATATTTTCCCGGTTTTACCGGATAGAAGGGGCCAATCCAAATATATCCGGACTGGGTATAGGCCTTTACTTGTCGCACGAGATCATTACGCGGCATAAGGGCAGGATATGGGCCGAAAGCGAATTGGGCGTAGGGAGTTCTTTTTGGATTAGCCTGCCGGCCTAATAGACTAACTACGTGCCTTGCTGGCTTTGGGAAACACCAGGGAGGCTACCACGCTTACTACCAGTATAGCCAGGATGATGAGCAACGAGCGCATAGTGGTTAAACCAATCTTCTCGGCGTATTCCCCCGCCAGCATTTTACCCCCGATGAAGGCCAGCAAAATAGCCAGGCCGGTTTTAAGATAATGGAACTTATCGATAATATTTACCAGCAGGAAAAACATGGAACGCAGCCCCAGTATGGCGAAGATATTAGAGAAAAATACAATGTAAGGATCTTTAGTTACCGAAAATATAGCCGGGATAGAATCTACAGCAAAAACAAGGTCGGTCACCTCAATGATCAGCAGCACCAGGAACAGCGGGGTGATGAACTTTTTACCATTTAGTTTAATGAAAAATTTATTCCCCTCAAACTTAGGGTGCACCGCGAAATACCTGGATGCAAATTTAACCACCTTATGGTTTTCGGGGTCGATCTCTTCTTCACTGTTGCGGTTAATAAACATCATTACCCCCGTATAAACCAGAAAGGCCCCGAAAATATACATTACCCAATGGAAATGTGTTATTAATGACGCTCCTATAAATATGAACAGGAAACGCATCACCACCGCGCCAATAATACCCCACAGTAAAACCTTATGGTAGTATTTAGGCTGAACTGAAAAAGCGGTAAAAATCAATACAATAACAAAGATATTATCAACCGAAAGGGCATATTCAATCACATAGCCGGTAATGTATTCCAGCGCCAGGTTTTTGCGGTATAGCTGCAGGCTGCCGGCAAAATCGTCGGGGTTAAATTTAAGGCGGTGCAGGTGGTCTGCATTCACTTTTTGTAAAACAGCAAAGCTATCTACATGGTGCAGCAAATGGCCGTAGTGATATATCAGTACATAAAAGCTAAGCGATAGCAACACCCAAACGCCGCTCATGATGCCGGCCTGTTTAATAGATACCGGTTTATCAGCTTTTCCAAATAAGCCCAGGTCTATAGCCATCATCAAAAAAATGAAGACCACAAAACCTAACAGAAAGATTAGCTCATTCGACATTATTTATTTCTCTCCGTTGTAAAACGGACTAACTGTTCAAGCCCCGTGCGGGCATCGCCCGGTGCAAACGTGTTTAATATTTCAAAGGCCTCGTCCTGGTATTTCTTCATCTGCGTTTCGGCATATGCCAGTCCGCCCGCACTATTTACAAATTTGATGATCTCGGCAATCTTCTTAGGGTCGTCATTATGGTTTTTCACCAGGCTAATCATGCGCTTTTTCTCGGTTGCCGGGCAGTTTTTTAACGCGTAGATGAGTGGGAGCGTAACCTTTTTTTCTTTGATATCTATCCCCAAAGGTTTACCCACATCATCGGTGCCAAAATCAAACATATCATCTTTAATCTGGAACGCAATGCCTATCTTCTCTCCAAATAACCGCATTTTCTCGATAGTGTTTTCATCGGCCCCGGCCGATGCTGCCCCGCAGGCGCAGCAGGAGGCGATCAGCGATGCCGTTTTCTGACGGATAACCTCATAGTACACTGGCTCATCAATATCCATACGGCGTACTTTTTCTACCTGCAGCAATTCGCCTTCGCTCATTTGCTTTACAGCTTCAGATACGATCTTAAGCAGGTTAAAATCGCCGTTATCGATAGAAAGCAGCAGTCCCTTGGAGAGCAGGTAATCGCCTACCAAAACGGCTATCTTGTTTTTCCATAACGCGTTGATAGAGAAAAAACCCCGGCGCTGGTAGGAGTTATCTACCACGTCATCATGCACCAGGGTAGCTGTGTGCAGCAGCTCAACCAAAGCGGCGCCACGGTGGGTAGCCTCGGTAATACCGCCACATAAACTGGCCGAAAAGAAAACGAACATAGGCCTGATCTGCTTGCCTTTGCGCTTAACAATATAGTGGGTAATGCGATCGAGCAGCGGTACCGAGCTTTGCATAGAGGCCTTAAACCTGTCCTCAAAAACATCAATATCGGCGGCTATGGGTTTTTTAATCTCGTTAATGCTCAGCATTGGGCAATGGCAGAATTGTTTTCTGGTGTGTGTGATTGTATTTGCAGCAAACATAAGTTAAAAAAACCGTTCTGCATTTGGGCAATAAATTTTTTTGACGATTAAACCATTACCACATTTTGGTATCTGACCATATATAAGAGACCGGGAAGGCTAATTTTGGTTTTTTGGCCGGCCGGACATTATTTTTGTACGAAAAGTTTTTGGTTGAAGCGTAGCCCAAACAGGCTGCGCTTTTTTATTGGATAAAAGCAGGATTGTGTTACTTTTGCAATCCCAAATACCAGGAGAGGTGTCTGAGTGGTCGAAAGAGCACGCCTGGAAAGTGTGTATACGCCAAAAGTGTATCGAGGGTTCGAATCCCTCCCTCTCCGCAAGACGAGAAAACGTCAGAATTATCAGAGGGCTGCTCGATTTCGAGCAGCCCTAATTCTTTTAATTTCAATAGGTTGTGAGCAAACCTCGGATTGATTGAGGGTGTTCTAAACGTACCCCCAACATAGGTCAGACCCTGTTTGAACACCGCGTTTACAATAGCGTGCTGCTGGTTCAGAGAAGCATCCTTAAAAATAGCCGGGAAATTCATCATATACGGCAATACCAATAGATCCTGCCTGATCTGGTCTTCCATATCTTCTTCAAGGTAGTTGATTTCATCTTCAAGTCTTGCTTTTTCTGCGGAAAGTTTACGCATTAATTTTTTATAAGTCCGGCCATTGATATTCTCCTCAATCAAATTCATCTCTGTATTATCAATCTTCTTTTCGGCAGCAGCCAATTGCGTTTTGATAACCACTAATTGTTTATCACGAATTTTAAGGGTTTTGGTCATGCCCTCCGTAACTTCGACTACGATCTCATTGATAAAGTCCTCGGAAAAACTCAAGTTCCTTAACAACTCATTAAACCGGTCATGCACCTCGTTCCCCGATATGTTTATGTTGCTATGCTTGATACAACGGTAATACAGGTAATATTTCCTTTTACCCTTGCTCCAGCCAGCCGTCATCGTGGTGTTGCAACAAACACTCTTTAAGATGCCTTTCAAAGGATAATCTTCTTTGGGTTTGGTGCGCATTGACCTTTTTGTTTCATCCAAAATTTCCTGTACCCGCCAGTATTGGGACGGCGTTACAATTGGTTCATGAAGCCCTTGTATGATTTTTTCAGGATATTTGCCGGAAGCACAAACCCTAACCAGCCCTGCGTATAAAGGATTAATTAGAATGCGGAATATTGCGCCGTTGCCACTATGCGGAAAACCAAGTTCCCTGATTTCCTTGTGGATTAGAAAACGTGGCACTCCTGCGAGAAAATCCCGGTATATCTTCTGCACAATAAACGCTTTGGTTTCGTCAACATGCAATAGTGGTTTGCCGCCAATATCCTTACCGTTTAAGTAGGCATAAGGTGCCTGGTTAATATACCTCCCTGATTGTTGTGCATGACGCGCACTCATTTTAGCCCTGCGCCTGATGGTTAGTAATTCCTGATTGGCGATCAGGTATTTAAAAGCTCTTAAAAGGAATACTGAAGGGTCAGATGTATCAATATCCAGTGGCTCACTCGTTGCGATTACTTTTAGGTTATGCTTTTTTTCAAGATACTCGATCTTTTGCAAAGCTTCCGGCAGATTTCGGCTGAAACGGTCATGGTCAAACACGATCAGGTATTTTACCCTGCTTTTATGCTCTTTAATAAAGTTTTCAAGCGCTTTATAATCCGGCCTGTCGAAGGTGTAACTGCTTTCGCCGTCATCTATAAATACAGAACCCAAACTGATTTGATTACGGTCGCAATATTCAGTAATACTTTTTTCCTGATATTCCAACGAGTGTACTGACTGATCTTTCTTACTTATCCTGATGTATCCTATTGCGTCCATTTCTATGCTTCTTTACAATAATTTCTATGATAATCTCTGCTATTAATTTAGTTAAATTATCGGTGTTTACCTCATTTTCACTAAGGTTTTTAGCCGTTTCTTCATTCTTTTTTTCTATATTTTCCGGCTGATATATAGTTATTTCCTTACTCATATTGCTAATACTTTTACCCTAAAAATGGAGCAGAACGGGATATGCATTTAACACAAGCGTACCACAGTTTTATTCTTTTATTGGATAATGTGTTAAAATGTTTTTTTAATGGTAACCGACGACCCAGGAAATAAAATCGAACTCAAAATCTTTCGCGACAAAATACAAACCTGGATTTGAATAACCAGATATAACAAAGTCTCTTAAATGACGCTGGTTGTTATTATTAAGTTATTTATCTTATTTTTAGCTTATCTAATATTAAACCTCATCCTCAGAACATAATGCCTGAAACCAACTTAACGCAACAGCAATTATTTGAAAAACTGTATGCGATCCACACCCAGGAAGATATTGATGCTTTTATCAATGATAATCCCAGCATATTTAAGCAATCAAACTGGTATCCTTTAGGTGGAAATGAGAATAATTATGGTGTGATTGAGAATCAACAGGCATCGCCCATAGCTGCATTAATTGAGAAAATCACCAATTCAATTGATGCCACACTCATGAAGAAATGCTATGAAGCAGGTATCGATCCAAAATCTAAGGATGCTCCTAAAACAATGGATGAGGCACGCGAGCGATTTTTTCCAGACTATAAGAACTGGGATCTCTCCGGTCCGCGAAAAAAGCAGGCACAAAATCTGCAAATATTAGCGGACGGGCCTAAATTGACACCATCGCTGACAATTTATGATAATGGCGAAGGTCAACATCCGGAGGCTTTTGAAAAGTCGTTCTTGTCTTTGCTAAGCGGCAACAAGAACGAAATACATTTTGTACAAGGAAAATACAATATGGGTGGTAGTGGTGCCATCATATTTTGTGGTAAGAAGGGATATCAATTGATCGCGTCCAGGAAATATGATAAGACGGGCGACTTCGGCTTCACCTTTATACGCGAACATCCACTGAGCGATGAGGAAGAAGGACGCAAAAAGAATACTTGGTATGAGTTTTTAAAAATCGACCAAAAGATACCAACGTTCAAGATAACAAAGTTAGACCTGAACCTTCACGAAACACTATTCGAGACCGGAACGATCATCAAATTATATTCCTATGATCTGCCATCAGGTAGCCGCTCTGTAATTTCACGCGATCTCAACCAGAGTATTAACGAGTTTTTGTTTGAACCAGCTTTGCCAATTTTAACTGTAGACCGAAAATACCGTTATCCCGATGACAGGAATCTGGAAAGAGATTTATATGGTCTGAAAAGAAGATTGGAGATCGAGGACAACAAGTATATTGAGGATTATTTTTCGGAGAACTATGCAGAAGAACCGTTTGGTAAGTTCAAGGTAACTTGTTATGTTTTTAAAACTCGGGTTGACGACAAGAATATCAAGGAAACAAAAGAGTCGATACAGCGGGAATTCTTTAAAAACAATATGTCGGTAATGTTCTCAATCAATGGACAGGTTCACGGCAACTTTACTTCAGAATTTATAACCCGATCCCTAAAATTCAACCTACTTAAGTACCATTTGTTAATCCATGTTGATTGCACTCACATGAGGTACAATTTCCGGAAGGAACTTTTTATGGCATCGAGAGACCGGTTGAAGGACGGGGAGGAAACAGCTCAATTACGGAAATTTATCGCCAGCAAACTCGGTAGTAGTAAAGGGCGGTTAGCAGAAATTGAGAAAAAAAGAAAAGATTCTATATCTGTTGATTCGAAGGACACAACGGAAATGCTCAAATCCTTTTCTAAAAACCTGCCGATGGATAGCGCTTTGATGCGTTTATTGAACCAGACCTTTAAGCTGGAACAAAAAGACGATAAACCAAAACCAAAGGAACCGGAAAAGAAACATCATCATAAGCAAGAAAAAGAACCATTCAAACCGCAAAGGTTTCCGTCATTCCTAAAGATCAAATCTTCTACAGATAAGGGCATTTCAGCTGTTAATCTACCGAGAGGACAGGAAAAAACGATCCATTTCAAAACCGATGTTGAAAATCATTATTTTGACCGGATTGAAGAGCCGGGCGAGTTTAAGATAGGAATAGTAGACTACAAATCTCAAAATGAATCAGATGGCGGCACGGCTCCTGGTAAAAAGGACAATATTGAACAGGTGTTTAATGTTACTACATCGAGTCCACATGAAGGCACCATCCGACTGAATTTGTCCACCAAAAATGAAGTCCGAGTAGGCGACGAAATTGAAATGAAAGTTACCCTGACAGGGGCCGGAGAAGATTTTGAAGAGTTATTTTGGATCAAAATCGGAGATCCTGAACAGAAAAAAGAAGAAGTAAAAAAAGAAGAGAAAGAGGAAGATCAAAATATTGGCCTGCCGCCTTTTGTGTTGGTTTATAAAGAATCTAAAGAAGGATTTCAAACCTGGGATGAGGTGTCTGAAGGTATAGACTCTGAACTGGATTATGATACGGTAATGGTTCCGCAGGTCAGCGGCGGCAACTTAGATAAAATCATTATTAATATGGATAGCCATGTTCTAAAGAATTTTAAATCCAAGCATAAAGACGCGATAGCTTTAGAAATAGCCGATAAAAAGTATATTTCCTCCGTGTACTTCCATGCTTTATTTCTTTACACGATCACAAAGAACCGGAAATATGCGATTATAAAAGAGGGTGAGGAAAACAAGGAGATTGATCTGGAAACCTATTTACGGGATCTGTTTTCCAGCTTCTACTCTGAATTTATTCTGAACTTTGGAACCAATGATTTATTGCAAATGATCAGCGAATAAGATGTTTTATCAATATCCTTCCATAGGCGATGAAAATATATTCCAGCAATTTTGCATAGATGTCTACAACGAGACATACGACACAACTGATTTTCAAAATTATAAAACAAAAGGTGCTCCTCAATACGGAATTGACGCCTATTCAATAAAATTCAAAATTGTTATACAGAGCAAAAAGAAGAAATTAACACGCTCCGACAAAGAAATTGAGAAAGAATTATTGAATGACCTTACAGAAACTATAGAATTGCTGAAAGATCTTCCTTTTAATTTCGATCAATTAATCTTTGCCAGCAACACAAAACGGTATAGCGCCGTGGAAGACATGGCAGCCAAGTTATCGCAGTCTCTCTCATATACTGTCAAGTTTGTCTCATGGGAGGATTTTGAATACAGGATTACAAAGTTTAAGAACCTTAGGAAAACGTATTTTCCTGATTTTTACCATGATACAAATAGCTACCCCAAAACACTTACCTTATTACCGAACGTGGATGTCACTTCCATAGTAGGTAGGGAAAGTGATTTAGAGGGTTTACAAACTGTATTGCAAACGAGAGAAAATACAGTACTGGTGAACGGTATGGGAGGGTTGGGTAAAACCACACTCTTGAAATTATTTGTCAGACAGGTAGGCCAAAATTATGAGCACATCCTATGGATCAACTACGCAGGGAGTGATGATATAACTAATAGTGAACATGAGCTAGTTCAAGCATTTGCTCAGGACGTTACGTTGTTAACTAACTTAAACATAAATCTCAGCGGAGATGTCACTCACTATGATACATTAAAATTAATCAATAATAAATTGACCAATATCCCGGGGCCAAATCTGTTAATTATTGATAATGCACCGCGAACATTTGCAAAAGTAAGGCAGTTTCTGCCGGGAAATCCTAATTGGCAAATATTAATCTCCTCAAGAGAATATGTATCCGGTTGTAACCTATACGAACTAACCTTTTTAGATGGTCCGACATCCTTAAAGTTATTCTATCAATATTATTATTTTGAAAAACATGACGAACTGATTAATGAAATTTTGAATTACGTTGGTTATCATACCTTAACGGTTGAATTAATAGCGAAAACTGCGAATAAACGAAGATTGAGTATCCAATCATTAAAAGAATCTTTGGACCGTGAAGGATTGAATATTTCAAGATCAACTAAAGTTACGTCCGCCCACGATACTACGCAGACACCTACAAACTATTTCGAATATTTACTCGGAATTTTCTCAATCTCCAACCTGGTACCAAGCCAACAGTTTGTCTTGAGAGTTTTATCCCTATTGCCTTCTGAAACTATTGATTATAGAAACTTAAAAGCAATATTCAATATTGGGCTTGATGACAATGATTTCTTTGAAACACTAAACAGTCTTGCAGACACCGGCTGGCTGATACAAACTGATGATGTCTACCAAATGCATCAGGTGTTACAGGAGGTGATCCGTGAAAAATTGCCGCCCAATATTGCCGCCATTAAAGAGATCATTCAAAATTTGAATGGTTTGCTAAGTATCGAGTTTGATAAAAATCCGTTTAAAATAAAAAAGTTTATTGATTATTCTGAGAATCTGTTAGGATTTGTCGATGCCTGTTCGGCCGAGTTTGGAGACTTTTGCAATATATTGGGCTTGCGGAATGAAGACTTGAATAATTTAGATAAAGCTTTAGTGCGTTACCATCAAAGTGAGTCTATTTTTCAAAATCTTGGAGAAAATCACAAGCCCGGTCTGGCAGGCGTTTAT
This sequence comes from Mucilaginibacter sp. GW821-FHT07H05, assembly GCF_059418485.1. Lineage (NCBI taxonomy): Bacteria > Pseudomonadati > Bacteroidota > Sphingobacteriia > Sphingobacteriales > Sphingobacteriaceae > Mucilaginibacter > Mucilaginibacter sp. GW821-FHT07H05. The sequence continues at coordinate 564,543 of NZ_JBWKPY010000004.1, read as the reverse complement.
AATAATCTTCAATCTGTTTATAAGACCTTAGGCGACATTGATAAAGCCTTTGATTATCAATTAAAAGCTATCGCCATTCAAGAAAAATTGCCACAGGATGACTTTAATTTATGCACATCTTATAACAACATAGCCCTGCTATTTGAAATAAAAGGAGACCTAAATCGCGCTTATGAATACATGAATAAATCGATTGTATTTGCCGAAAAACATATCGATGGCGATCATGCATATTTAGCATCTGCTTACTCCAGTTTCGCTAATATCCTTAATCGAATGGGGAATGAAGAAATAGCCCTGGCTTATCAGCAGAAAGCTTATGAAATGCGACAAAGGGTATTAGACGAAGATCATCCCCAATTAGATGAATCACGAAGTAACTTGGCGGCTTTATACCAAGCGCTCGGGGAACTTGATCTTGCAGAACAACTTACCAGACAATCTATCGCTTACAAAGAAAAAACTTATGGATCGGATAGTTTCGAATTGGGTGTTACCTATAACAATCTAGCGGCAATATATATTGAAAAAAAGGATTTTGATACCGCAGAAACTTTGCAATTAAAAGCCATACAGCTTGAAGAAAACGGCCTCGGTATAAATCATTTTGAAGTTGCTACATCCTATAGCACTCTCGCGGTAATTAAAGCCGGGCAAAGGAAATTTTTGGAAGCGATTAAATTTACTCAAAGAGCAATTACGATTTGTCGCTTAAATTTTCCGAACGGACACCCGAACATTCAGACATATCAACAATTTATTGATGTGATGAATATAAAAATGCCTCAGACTAACTCAAAAATTGGCAGAAATACTGCATGTTACTGCGGAAGCGGTAAAAAATACAAACATTGTTGTGGGAAGTAGTTAAATATCGTAAGCCCCACTAAGCTCTGCAAAAGACGCCTCTACTTCTTCGACGGATAATCTTCGATCTTTAGCATATTCAATCATTCCAAAAAAAACATTATAAAGATCCGTGTTGTCATTGAAAAAGTCGTCACGGTCTATTTGACCGATAGGGATATTACCCTGAAAAATAAACCAGAATAATTTTCCGAGTTGAAAAACATCAGACAAAGTATCTAAGTCACAGTCGTGTCCGTAATAATTATTTTTTTCACACAGAAATTTGTTCATGGCCTCAGGTGACAACCATCCGTATGGTCCGATTTTTTTCCCAACCTCATAAACAGGAAAGTCAGTGTTGCGATTGTCAACTAACCCAAGATCGCCAACTTTCCAAGTTCTATCAATGTAGAAGATGTTATCGGGTTTAATATCTCGGTGGTATATGTCTATACTATGCAATTCTTTAATACCTTGTAATATGTCACTACAAAGAAATAGCTTTTGCTGTTCCGAGAGCCTGTTACGGAAGAGATATGTAGTCAAATCAGATTGGCCTTTTTCCATTATGTAATAATGGAATGTTTTCGCACCAAAACTAATGTAGTCATCGAAATAAAAATTGACAACATGCTGGAATCCACTGTCAGTAGCCAACGATAATGCCTCAATTTCTCGATTAAATCTGGCAATTGCATTTGCATTGTCTACATTATTTTCATCGTAACGGTTGAATTTTATGATATACTCTTCCCCGCTGTCAGATTCTTTACAATTGAACACGAAAGAATTCCCGCCACGCGCTTTTGGATACTTTGTGCTATAAGGAGTCAATAAATAGGTTCGATCTTTATATATAATCAAATCCTTATGAGATTTTCCAGACAGCAATATTTCGTCATTATATAGTCTCACAATATTCGATTATAATGATTCGATATTAAATGTGAAGTATTTGCTGTTTGAAATAAGGCTTTCAGATTTTACATCTTTGCCATAGAACTTCAAAACCTGCTTTTGTCTTTTATTTGCCTTTGCTGTTGAATTAAAGAATAATTCTGTTAATATCTTATTTCTAATATCTCTAGCATTTTTAGAGTTGGATTGACTAATACAATGAAAAGCATACTCTTGGAAAGGCTCACACCGATCATTTGAAGGATTGATATCATCATTAAATTTCACCAATAATTGATAAATGTAATCCCATTGAATGGTATTTAGTTCTTTATAATATTCTTTTATAATCGCGGTCAAAGAGTAGAAATCATTTCTCTGTCTGTAACGCGTTTTTTTTATTGGAGCGATTTTATTAAAAGAATTAAAAACATCTAAAATGTCTACAAACTCTTTATACACCTTTTTGTATTCAACATCTGTTAGATCTTTTTCGAACAGTCTATCAACTTTTATTTTTTTATCCGAAATGCCCTCACTTAATAAAGTTATTATTTCAGTTATAAAATCGATATCATTCATCCTTTTTGATGTCGCATCAGAAAACAAATCCAATGATTTAAAGGAGTTTAGATCTGCTATTTGGTTGGCAAGTTTTAATACGCCTGAATCAAAAAATTCAGCTTTTTTTAGTTCAGGCCTATTTAGATGAATGCCGGATTTGTTAACTAGCGAGTAAAAGTTTTCTATGATTTCCCCTTGCTCCAGACTGGTAATAATCGTTACAGGTATTGGGTATTGTAAAAATTGCTTATTTTTTTCTTTATTAAATTTCTCTCCCTCTTCAGTTTCAATTCCCCCATCCATGAAATTCAAAATGGTTCTGGTACGCTGCTGACCGTCCACCATTTCAAATTCTGTAGCAGATTTTTGATATAGAAATAAATTGGGTATAGCGAAACCATCTAAAATCGAACCTATCAGTGTTTGCTGATCATCGAGACTCCATATAAACTTTCTCTGGTAAGGAGGGTTTAAATTCAATTTCCCGGATTTGTATCGGTCGTAGATTTGCTTTATAGTCCAAATCTCTAGTTTAAATTCCATAATATTAGATAAAACAAGCCGCGCATCCTTCTTCCTCGGCATCGAGAATATCGATTAATCTTCCGGATTGTTTGCGTTGCTTGGCTAAGGTTTGCTTGGTTAAAAATTCTTCTTTGATTTGTTTGATACGGTCAGGGTCGATCAGTTCTTCCAGGCGCTCATTTTGCATCCATGTGTAGCCGTCTTTTTCGTATTCCATGGCGAGGAAAAACTTGGCCGGATTTTGCTCATAAAGCCATACCCATTCGATCTTTTGCTGAAAAAAGCAGAAGAAGCATCCGGAACGGCTGCGGTTATAGATGCCTTGTTTACCATTCACGGTATAAGGCATTTCCTCGTAGTACTGCGGTACGCCCACACCGCTTTCTCTCAGGATACGGAAAATATCATCGCGTATCAGGATTTCATCATTATCCAGTAGAGGAAAGTCATCAACCGCGGCTATAGGAAGATCGCTTGACCGCAAAGACTGAAAAGCGACATGATTGAATTCTTTAACACCCAGGTCCAGCAGGTTCTTTAGCTTTAGATCCTGGTCATAGCTTATTGACAACGGCGTTGCAATGATATCCAACGCACGCTCATAAAGGTTCTGGGTTAAGAACTCTTTATACAATCGCTTAAGTTCAGTGATATTGCTATTAGATAACACTTTGCCAATGACTTCTTCGCTCCATATATTTCTCCTAAACGGGAAAATTGACTGTACATTTGATTTGGTCGAGATATAACCTTCCCGGTCTTCATCACCGCGTATGCCGACGTATGAAATCACAGGTGTAGTACCGATGTAAGTTTCAAATGGCTCGATCTTTAACTTTTGCGTACACCAGCGCGCGTTAGAAGAGGGTAAAAAACCACCATAAAGCCGATGATAGTAATCAAAGGGGTTGTCCTCATCCGCTGTCGGCGCGTATAGTTTTTGGACATTAACACCAAGTTTAGATTCCAGGTTCCTAATCAGCTGGTAAGTTTCATCTAATTCCTTTCCCGTGTCGCAAGTATAAAATTCTATGGACATCGACGGATATAAAGATTGCATATAGATGGCTAAAGCCGCGCTGTCTTTGCCGCCGGAGATTCCCAAAACATGCCTTACTTTATTATTTTCCATCGTTTCCTAATTCCTTTTTGAGCATTTCAGCTAATATAGCAATTTTCATGAACCGGCTTTCGTGGGAAAGCATCTGCTCAATATCAAGTTGTGCGGCATTGAACGCCGCGGTCTTTTCTTTTGGTATGGTGATCACTTGTTGCCGGGTCTGTTGACCAGGTATGGATATTTCGAGTTTAAAAGTTTCCTCATCGTCCTTCGCGATTGGCTGTTTGCTTATGTCGCTTAAGTTATCCAGTTCATGAATAAGTTCCAGGAACCGGTCAAACAATCGCAATTCATCATCGTCATTACTTTGCTCCAGCGGTTTACCGATCACTGACTGCGCTACTGATGACAACCAGGCTTTTCGGTCGTCCAGCGGCGAAAATATGCGGTCGTAAAAGGTTCGCTGATAAGGCAATAATAAATATTGTTTTAGTCCTGATTCATAACGACTCCTTAAGCGTGCTTTATAATCCGCAAAATCCAACGAGGTATTCCACAAAGAGTTGATAACCTTCTCAAACCTGCCCAACAGGTCTTCATAAGATGATCTTAACTCGCGGATCGCATTTTGCAACGCTGTAGTGAAATCAGCTAATAATTCCGGGTTCTTATTTAATTGGATGAGATCAAAACCTAATGCCGCTGGAAAATCCTCAAAAAATAATTTTTCGGGATCAGTCGCATCAGTTAATGCTTTCCGGATCTTTTGGCTTTGTTTACTCACCCTGCGTGTATTTTTTGCGTAAGGGTGCAGGTCTTTATGGAACCGCATAAACGGCACGATAGTCTGAATAAACGCTTCATTATCGGTGCGGCTTTTCTTCGGCAGTTGCAACATCTCCCGGTAACGGTTGAACATATCAATCCTAATACCAGCCACGTCGAACGCTTTTAACGAATACTGATCTGGTTTTTTTACAAGCAGTTCCAGGATCTCTGTTGTCAGATCAGTGATATACCCATGTTCACCATAAAAGGCATAGTCGGACCTTTTTATTATCAAGTAGATTGGTATCCAGAAATCCAGAAATCCTTTCTTTAGTTTAAAGGGCGCCCTGCCTAATTTCTCATATAACTCCGCGATGTTCCGCTTGGCGCCTTTAGATGAATTTAAAAAAACATCACACGCTTCAAATAATGGCGAAAAATGGAAAGGGTCTTGTTCTTGATCAGGCTCATCAAAGATCCAATGGCCTTCTTCAATCCGGTGGATATCGGTTTGACGTAACAAAGAGTAATAGATGCTTTTATGAGGTGGAAAACCTTTTATTGCCAGATCTTCTTCATGGGAACATTCAAATATAGACTGGAAGAGATCCTTCCGTGCAGTGGAAGCCGCTGGTGACAATTTCGTTTTATTTGCAATCTCGCTTTTGAAAATCGGGGTCTCCGGATAAACAGCGCGGCATATCGTTGACAGCATTTCATTAAACCGCCTGTTGTTGGTAATGGTATCGATCTCTTGGCCGTTATAGAACCATCTGACAATGCCAGGGTTGAAAAAGCTATCCATCACATAATGATTCAGCAGGTTCTTTTGAAGATCAATAATAGCGTCAAGCTCACGTTTAGCAATACGGTCCTCCTTGTGTTTTTCCTGCGCGATCTCTGCCTTCTCGATCTCTTCGATCAAACTTTTGATCTCCTCCGGATTTTGATAAAGCCCATAAAGTATGGCCTGGTGATTACCAGCAGATACCACGGCAAGATCATTGGCTGAGAGGAACGTGTTAAATATCAAGTTGACGAAACCGTCGATCTCGCCATGCGGAATGGTGGATATGTACGGGTTGTCCGATATTTTGAACTGAAATACCCGTGGCGTGCCTCTTTCAAAATAAACACGCTTGGCCGACACTGTTGGAAAATTAAAGTAGGTGTTCAAGTATTTTACAACATCGTTGGCGCGGCTGACCTCAGAGGCAGCGTTCAATATCGCGACATCAATATCTACATCACTGGCTTCATATAAAGTGTAGCGGTGGGTGCGCTGGTAATACCTGATAATAAATTTATGCTCCAGGTCGGTGATAGCCTCTTCCACATCCGGGATATTAAGTGCATTGGATAAGTAACCGGAAAGGAAATCCTTATCCACAACAGCACTTCCCGGAAGAAATATCTGGAACATGCCTATCGCTTTTACAACAGCGTAATAGGTAGGTTGCTTTTTAAAGTCAAACTCCCCATCGACCCTTTCCAGCGCATTCCGGATCTCAGCCCATTTAGAATAATGCGGATTAATTTTAGAGTGCAGGAAAGAATGGAGATTGTAATTCAGGTAATCATAGACGGCATTCACCGCATAAAAATTAGCCTTAGCAGGGTCAAAATCTTTCAGGTCATAGTAGCTGTTGCCATTTAGGAAACTAAATAACGATCGTTCATTTTGCCCATATTGCTGTAAGGATAAAGCCAGTACCGATGCGGCAAGAATATCCAGTGGGAATAATTTTTCGGCTACTTCGGTTGTAAAAAAATCACGCAAAGGATAGACCTTGGCAGCTACAACCGTATCAAACAAGTTCTTGAAAGGGACTGTTAATGCTTCCGGCACCGTTGAATTTAATCGCTGACTGGCCAGGTAAAGCAATTGTTCAACAGGTTCACTAAATACAATCTCTTTGAACCTGCCCTTTACTTTGGTCCATTCATTTCTCTGGAGCCTTGAAAGTTGATTAGCGTAACCGGCAAAATCTTGGTGTAAGGTAGTAATCCAAACAATCTCATGGTCACTATTATTGATAAGTTCAGCCAGCTGTTGTAAAAAATATAGCTCTTTCTCCGGTTCATGTTTGGCGGCGTATTCCAGCATTTTGCCGAATTCATCCACGATAAGGACTACACACTTCCCGTTCCGGTTAGCCGTGCTGACCAATTTTTCAAGATCTTTTAAAAGACCGGTCGGTTTGGAACTATTTGACGAGATCAGCATACCGAATTGTTCGATGAACGAATCGTATTCGCTGACCAGTTTTAGTATTTCGAACTGTTGGTATGTAGACCAGGTAGCCCCGTCATAAAACACTTTCTCACCATCGAGGTGTTGTGTGAAAGCCGATAGAAAAGATGATTTTCCTGTGCCATAAGTACCGACAAGGTTAATGGCACGTATTCCCGAACGGAAATTATTGGTGATCGCATCGAACACCGATTGCACATTAGAGGTGACAAAATATTGGCCGAGATCAATGTCGTTGACCAAGATATTGACCGATGGGGAAAAGTTGTTATCCATAATATTCCTCCAATATACCCCATTTATTCAAAGGTGTGCGTAATTGCAAAACCTGGTTGCCAGCTGTTTCGCTAAAACTAATATCTCCCGCATAATGGTTAGCGAGGTCTTTTAGTTTAGTTTCCAGGCTACGCTCGCTCAAACTAAATATTGCCCCCGGGCTATCCGGCGATTCCAGTAATTCGTTGAAACTAATACTTTGTGATTCGTTGCCAAAGCGATCCAGAATCGCAAATAGAAATATCTCACGTGGCAGGTCATTTCTTTCCTGGCGCAACACACGGTACCATTGAACCTGTCTTCCGTCAGTAGTCTCTTTATTATAAGCACTGATTAGATTCAGGTCAACCAACAGGTTGGCCGTTTCGTCCTCAAGATCCGCCTTGCCATCATTAGAGCGCAAATAAGTGCGCAAAAAGACAGTGGCATCTGCTTCGTAGGTCTTTTCGCTGAAGAGCCTTAACTCGTCTTCTTCAGTTTTCCGCTTCATAAAGCCAATCAAATGCTCTTTCGTAAATTCATTTCGCTCTTTGGTGAACTCATTGAAAAAAGCGTTGAAAATAAATACTTTTTGATTTTTTATGACCGAGTAATGTAATAACCATAACGATGCGATATCTTCTAAAAAAGGGTCCTTGCCATCAAAAAGAAATTCACCTAACCTGGTAATGATATTTGCTTCACGGTCTAATATATGAAACCCGCGCATCCAAAAATTGATCGCCGTCACCATGTTTTTACCTACCCCTAACCGTACCACAGCGTCGTCCTGGGAAAAAGAATGACCTTCTGTAAAAAAGTCATACCCTTTTTTCAACCAAAAGGTCCTGCATACGAACGTCTCATGCCCTGAAAAGCCTATTTTCATTAAATCTCATTATAGTAAATACCCCGGCGTGCTCGCCGCGGTGTGATGATAAAATTTAGTTAACTTATTGTCAAGTTATAATTATCCAAGAACAAATCTATCCAATCTTTAAATGATGTGACTTATATATTTATTAACACTAAGCGTTGGTGTTTTTCGGCAATGAAAAATTCTCGAATAAATAGACTGATAATTACCTTATTAGCTGTTTTTACTGTTGAAAAAATCAAGTGTAAATGACTTTGGTATTATTTTCAGCAGAATAATATTCATAGCTGATGTTTAAACCGCCCTTGATTAAATGCAAAACTTTTAACACCATCCATCCATAGTGTTAAACCACCCCAAAACCAACCCCCACCTTTGGCTTGTAATAACAATAAGCCATGACAACAACTACCAACGAACAAAAGCCAAATAACGTCATTACCTACCGTGCCGCCATCAGTTCCGGCTACGAACCCCGCAGCTACAGTTATGATAAATATGATATTCCCACCGGCGAGTATCATGTCCTATTAAATTTTATGACCTGGGCCAAAAAGCTACCGGCCATCGACTTGTACTGCACCATCAAACAAACCGGGCAAAAGATCAGGCTTACTGTATTCCTGGATAAGGAACGCAGCTATAAGCTGCATCACACCAATGTGGCAGAACTGCCCTTCGGGATAACGCTTGCTGTACAGGTCGAGCGGAACACAAGCGGCAATCCCACACTTGATAAAATCAGCCGCGTAGCGGCAAATGCGGGCGGTTAAGACCGCTAGGTCAGCGTCCTTTTTTTGAAGAAAAAAAGGAGCAAGCCGATACCGAACAGGTTTTAGGGGTAGTTGGCAATGATTACGAAGTGGTGCAAAATGTAAACGCATTTGAATTTTTTGATGCGATTGTAGGCGGTAAGGACGGTATTTTATACGAAACCGCAGGGGCATTAGGAAACGGCGAACGTATTTTTATCACCGCCAAATTACCCGATTATATTAAGGTCGGCAGGAACGATTTAATAGCGCAGTATTTGTTTTTAACAACTTCACATGACGGTTACGGCAGTATCACCGCAGCTTTTACCCCTGTAAGGGTCGTATGTGAAAACACGCTTAACGCTGCCTTGCGTAACCATAGCAATTCCATTAAAATACGCCATACCGCAAGTGCAAACGACCGGTTAAAACAGGCGCATACATTATTGGGTATTACCAACCAGTTAGCGGGTGAGTTAGAGGAAGTGTTTAATCACTGGTCGAGGATACGGATAACCGACAATTCCATTAAACGGCTGATACAGGTTGCAATGGCACCCAACAAAGAAACCCTGCAATCCCTGCAAAATGGCAAGCAGGATGAATTATCTACTACCTATAATAATATGGTCAGTAGCGTAATGGAGTTTGCGTTAACCCATCCCACCCAACAGGAAGCAACCACTAAGGGCACGTTATACGGTGCGTATAATGCCGTGTCGGGGTACTTTCAAAATGTACGCAATTACAAGGACGATGAAGCAAAGCTAAAATCCATCATGTACGGAACTGGCTTGCAAAGGTCGCAAGTTGCCTTTGACCTTTGTAAAGAATTTGCCAAGCATGGCAATAGCGCGCTCAATTAATTAACCTATAGGGGGAGCAATCCCCTTATAACCCTTCATTAAAAATCGAAATCATGACAGCATTAAGCAATTTGAATAATATCGGGAAAGCCAAACTATTGCATGAGCTTTTTCCTGATGAAATACCACAACTGTTAGAACACATTAAGGACGTTTGCACCGACCTGAAAGCCAACAAAGAAGCGTATCAAAATACATGGGATTTTGGTTTAATGACTTTTGATACGTGGTTATCCCTTGCAGAAAAAGCCGAAACATTAATAAACAGACACCGCACCCACATGGTAAAGAGCAGTAAAACGTTTTCCGAACAATTGTTTCATTCTTACGATTATACGGTGCTTTTTGTAAATGACCGCATTGTGAAATACGCCGAGGGCAAAAGTGAGAACAGCAAATTTAAACAGGCGGTAGCCTTATTGTATAACCCTTAAATTTAAAAACATGAGTTTTATAGTGATTGAGACTTTTGGCGGCCTACAGTACGCTGCCATTTGCACAGATACAGACGGCAACAATCTTGTATTTGACAACCGTGAAGATGCCGAAGCCGAAGCAACGGATTGTCAAGATGGCGTAGTTGTAGAATTATAATCAGAAAATGCCCGCTGTTATCACACAGACGGGCATTTTTGCGCCGCGCCCTAAGTGCTTTTTACCTTTTTATAAGTGCCGATCGTTGGTTACTTTTACGCTGTCAGCACCAGTATTATGGAAAAATACAGAAAATTAGATCAATATTATATAGATCTATATGACCGAAATACAATTAACAGCCTTAAAGAAAAGGACGAGCTTCTACAAAAAGCCAAACATGATTTAGACAATAGGCACACCGAAGAAGATTTAAAGAAAGTTCTTTCCTTGTCTTTGAATTTTTCTGAAAGCGGGGTAAAAGCGGCGAAAAATAAAAGGGCAACCATTCAATCATGGGTAGAGCGGGATGAAAGAAAAGACCGGATTATCGAAAAACATCCGATACCGCCTGCGCCGTATTGCGATGTATGCAAGGCTGATATGAAATTTTTTGATTACGATTTTATCAATGACGATTATGACCTGAATTTTATTTTCTCCTGCGGAAACGGCACCAAGCATAACCAAATATTATTATCTAACGGCCTGCCTTATAAGGCTCCTGCCCGTTATTGTCCTTATTGTAATGGCGAGATCAACACGACTATAAAAAAGACAAAGTATAAGATCACCTGTAAAGAACGCTGCACAAAGTGTACCTGGTCGAACGTGATCGTTTTTGATTTGCCTAAACCCGCTGAAAGAAAAATCCAGCCGGTAAATGAAGATGAGAGGAAAAAATACTGCACAGATTTTGTGCGCAGAAGAAGTTTTATTGAAGACCTGGAAGCTATCGCCTCGATAAAGCTTGACGAAGATGTTACCTACAACCTTAACGACATTGACAAAATTAACTTGCCCCAAGTTGAAGAAAGATTGACCAAAGCAATTGAAAGCAAGAATTTCATTAAGTTTCGATTTGAACAGCCCAAGATCAGCGGCAATGTTGCCGTTAAATTTTCGGTTCAAGACCCTACTGACCGCACTGCCGAAAAAAGCGTAAAGACATTAAAGAAAACAATTATAGATGAATTGTTTCCCACAAACTGGCGTTTAATGACCACTGATATTAACTATCGGTTAGGCTATCTTGACGGCCAGATTAAAGGTGCTGACTTAAAAGACGACTTGATAAAAATTGCTCAAGAAATAAGGACTGGTAAATAACAAGCCCACTTCTTATTTACTCCCTTTATTTTTTAAAATCTCCTTTAGTACTATTCCTTAATAATTTGACGAATTAAAGCTAAAATTACAGCAAGTTGTTATAATCGGGTCCCTTGATTCCGCAGAAAAAGTTCAGTAGTACTTTAAATCACTGAAAGAATTTAATAAATTTTATAGGGCTGTTTCCTTTTTGGAGCAGCCTTTGCCTTTACTGGTACGGTGATAACACCGTCCATAGGCTAAATGGATTTAGGAGAAGGAAAATCGGTTGTAACTATCTTACTCTGTGTAAATTATCAGAAGGTTTTCTCCTGATCTTTATTATTTAATTTTATATTGCAACTGCCAAAAATAAGTTTAGCTACTTATTGGCAAAGCTTAACAATTATTACCTATTACCTTACGATGAAAGAAAGCCAAAAAAAATTTCTCGCGCAATTCGATCAACCATTAAGAAAACACATCATCAATTTTTGCAATACCATTACAGCAACGAAATATGATGTATATATTTTACTAGCTCGTAAAGCAGCTTGTTTCATAGACACTCTTATTGAAATTGACTTAATTGAAATTAATGGAACATTAATTTCAGATCGGGTACTTGAATTTAATGCAAACTGGCTAGAGGAGAAAACAGTAGCAATAATTGACGACACAATCATTTCAGGAACTTCTATTCATAAGTTGATCGATAAGCTTGATAAACTAAAGATCAAGAAAATTGACGTCTATGCTTTTTGCGTAAACGAATATTGGTTTGTCGACGATATGTTAGCCGCCAAAAACGGCACAAGTTATTTACAACGTCCTTATTTAAAACTTGACCACACTTCCAGCCTTAGATTTTGCAAACATATTGTTGATGCTTTGGCTATAGCGCCACGACCGTACAATATCGATTTTCCAATTTATGAGCGAATAAAGTTAAATAATACCAAACTCGAAAAACTGTATTCATCAAATTACTGGCGAATCGTAAATACCACAAGTAACAAGCAAACTGACCACGATATTCTTTGCTGTACTATTAACCCTACGACGAAGTTCATAAAGATGTTTGATCAGCAGGTTGGCTGGAAAATTAGCGGATCAGCTCATTTTAAATTAAGGTTATATGCTCAAAAAAAGGTAGACCAAAACCACACGACTTATTTAGCGAAGGTAGTTCCGTATATAATTTTCAACCCAATAAGTATAAAAAATACAGATAAAATTATAGCTGCGATTTGCAACGCAGAAAGTATATCTATGACTGATATAAGTCATCTTTTTTATACTGAAAGCTCAAAGCTAATTTTTATCCAATTCTATTTTGCAGAAAAATTGTTCAATACCTGGCTTGATTGTACAAGCGATATCGTCGAGACCGGGGTCAAATATGTAAAAAATGTCAGAAGTCTATATTTCTTGTTCCCACCCGAAATAATAACCATCCTGAATGGTATGCCTCAAAATAAAGCTATTGAATTTGAGGTTGAGGATCATCTATTTTTAAGCGAACACCCTGTAATCGATAAACAAAAAGATGAATTTAACCCAACGCTAAACCTTTATAATTTAATTCAACCATTTTTGAATCTCTATTATGAGAAAGAGTTGCCCGCCAGAAGGATTGTAAAGAGACTCGGAAATAAAGCTTTTGAGGATATTGAATTTATTGATAAAATTAACAGACTAGATGACGGTATAAATATCCAAACACTAAAGCAAATCATTTCAGCCAGTGTAACCAGCATATCCGACGTTAATCAGATTCTATCTCTTTTCCTAGATACTTTTGTCGATAGCGGGGTCATTGTACCCATTACCGTGAATAAAAAGGGATATCTCTATCGGGGTTATCGTCATGGAGAAGAAGTGCCGTGGGGTAATTATAATAACCGATTATTAGGCAAGTATTTTCAAAGATATCTCACCAATATAAGTGCAAATGATTTAGCACAAACATATTTTCAAAAATTGCTTGTACTATTCGTAAAAATCGGCTTAAAAGAAGGGGTGCTGGAAGAGTACAGTACTTTAACACCAAAAAAACTAAAAGTCAAATTGCTTAGTATTAAAGCTCACTTATTCGGGATGGTCTCCGATTATACCGAATTAGAGCCGCTAACAAACAGGGAATATTTACCGATAATAGATCCCAATATTAAATCTTACTGGACGTCAAAGTTTCTGGAAGATCTCGGTATGATTTCTCTAAATAATAAAAGTAATTTTGTATTTGACTTTAATAAGTTTGACACACCTTATACAAGTGACCGAGAGCCAGATGAACCATCTGATCTTGACGAAGCTGATTTAGATAAGGTAAATGAAATTGCTGATCTGTTCGGTTTGTTGAGGAAAGAGAAACAACTAAACGAAGAACAATTAGTTCTACTAACCTCTTGCATAAACCTTCATGACAACACAGCTTCAATTGCTGCAGAATTACAGATATTTCTTAACTCCGTAAAAGCTTACAAAAATAAGATCAATGCGAATTTAAATTCGGGATTTACAATAAAAAGACTTAAGGATTTAAGAGATTTAAACCAAAATTATATTTGGACGGCAGTAAACAGTGGTTACTATAAATATAAAAGCTACGCGGAGGACCGGGGCTTAGCTTATATTCAAAAAATAACTGATTATTTAATTGCCGAAAGCAGAGATTTCGAAGTCAGGACCTGGAAACGATATTGGCGCACGGAAATAGACTTGTCTAAAAACGAGGAAAATGACTTGGACAATGTAAATGAGGAAATGGGGCAGCTTTTATTGGAAGTCAACATAAGTTTCGGCGTTATACATCAACTCATTTATGAATTCCTGTTTAGGGGAAAACATTTTGAGAGATACTTTGCAGAACTTGATCAAAATCTGTCACAGAATAAAGCTAAGGTTGCTGAAATTGATAAAAAAATCAATGCTATAAACAAAAAGCAGCATAAACAGCCGGATGTAGATGACATTCTAATCAATGCACTTCGCCAGGAAAGGCTGAATGTTAGTAAACTTATTAAAGATGATTCCGAAAATATTAAATATTGGAAAGCTTTTTCGGAAGATAATTTACAATTTATCGATGCGGTTGCAAAATTGTTGCTCACCAAAAGAATTTCATTTAAAAATGTCGGCGTATATGGAATAATTGCATCTAATCAATACAAGGATTTTAAAAATCAGGACATCACAAGATTGTTGAATGAATCATTTCAAACGTTGGATGAACTTACTGCCGATATCAAACGTGTGATGGATGATTATAAGCTTACAGTTCCTGAATGGGGTAAAGTTCAAAGAAAAGTTAGGTACAATACATTTATCCACATTAACTCTAACATCACTGACGTGTCTAAAAGGGAGGAGATATCGAAAATCATTAAGTATTATCTGGGAGAATTTGAAATTGAAGAGTTCTCTCATCCAAGTGAAAATAAAACGATAAACCTGTTAAGACCGGTTGATGCAAAAATCGGCGGCGGTCAGGTAGTAGGCCTAAGAGGACAGTTTTCTTTAGAGCGTATGGTTAAACTTTCCTGTAAATTATTAAGTGCATTTGCAGAAAAAAATATTGACGTTAACATATCTGCCTACCCATATTTTAGAAATGAGGGCATTGACGCTTACTTTAATAACCAAACGAAGAACTTTGATATTATTAAGGAACCACTGTTTTCGATGTTTGAAGCAAATCGGTTTATTAACAAAGTTGTTATTTACGATCTACACAACTATTGTAAACTCTCTGATATTCTTCATATCAAGCTGGTCAATTTTACAAATAAATATAATGTTAACGCAGGTAATTCAGAGGTGTCTGAAAAAAATAGCTACCTGATAACAATTAATGAAGCCATGAAAACGACTAACAAAACTATAGGTGTAGTCACTGCATTGCCTAAAGAGTTCGCGGCAATGAAAGAAGTTTTAGACTATGATAATGTTCCTTTTAAACGCCCGGAACATGATGACAATGACTATGCCATCGGCTATATAACAAATAATGACGCTGAAAATATTAAGATCGTGATTGCGCTAATGAAAGAAATGGGGACCAATAATGCGGCCAGTACAGCGACAAATTTATTCCGCTCATTTCCAGAAATAGAAGAGATTATTGTTTGCGGGATAGCGGGAGGTGTGCCTCATATTTCAAACGTTGAAAAGCACGTGCGTTTGGGTGATATTGTCGTTACCAACAGAGAAGGACTTTTGCAATACGACAACGTAAAAGAAACAGACACCGAAATAAAAATAAGAGACACTTCTCCTAAACCGTCTGCAAAATTACTTGGCAAAGTGAATCTTTTGATATCCGACTATGAGGGCAATAAAAAACCGTGGATCGATCATTTAAAAAAGCATGAAGGGAAACTAAGAAAATCTAATAGACCTGGCACCGAATCTGATTTGCTTCGAATTAATGGGGTACTCGTAGAACACCCTTTCGATTCAGACCGTGTTGCGTCAGAACCCAAAGTTCACCATGGGTCTATTGGTTCATCTAACACCTTATTAAAAAACGAAAAAAAAAGGGATATGCTTAGAGACCAACACGGTGTTATGGCCATTGAAATGGAAGGTCCGGGTATTGCAGACGCCACTTGGACACTAACAAAGGGATACTTAATCGTTCGAGGAATTGTTGACTATTGCAATACTGACAAAAATGATGATTGGCATAATTATGCAGCAATTTGTGCAGCCTGTTATGTGAAGGCAATTATACAGAAACTATAATAGTAGTCATTACCTTATTATTTCGCCTTGTAAATTTCACGAATAATGTTCAAAATTACCTCTAAGTGTTGTAGTGGGGTCCCTTGATCCCCGCCTTCGCTCGCCGAAGCGAGCTACGGCGGACAAAGTCCGCTGTACTTGCGAAGGAGAGCCGCCTGCCGAAATAGAGCGCGACTAAGAATTTAAAGCCTGATGAATTTTATATTTATCAGGCTTTTCTTATTTTCACACAATCATGTGGTACTAGGTTTACATCCTCGAACTTAATAACGGCAAGCATTATGTAGGCTGTACTATAAACTTAAAGGAAGATATACTCGTCACAAAAAAGGATATGTCCCTGCAACTAAATTCCATCTTCCTGCAAAACTGGTATGGTGTTGTTCGTTTCCTGACAGATATAAAGCTTATGAGTTTGAACGTTACCTTAAATCTGGATCAGGCAGGGCTTTCGCTTCAAAGCATTTATTAGTGAAATAAAAAAGTAAGGAAACGGATCAGGTATTCGATTGTGCTCATCGCTCTATACCTTGTCTATAATCGCTTCGCTAGTATACCTCAAAAAAAATGTAAATAAATTTGTGCAACTCAAAAGTTGCATATATATTTGCAACCTGAAGGTTGCTTATTTAGATATTGTAAAATGAAACAGGATATATTTCAGGCCATAGCCGACCCTACACGCCGGGCTATTTTGACTTTACTCGCCATCCAGGCATTGACGCCAAATGTAATGGCCGAAAAATTTGATATGACCCGGCAGGCCGTATCAAAACATATTAAAGTATTGCATGAATGCGACCTGATTAAACCCGAGCAGAACGGCCGGGAGATCTATTATCACTTTAACGCAAAAAAAATGCAGGAGTTTGACCATTGGTTAGCCCAATTCAGGCAAAACTGGGAAACTCAGTTTAACCAACTTGACCAATTATTAACAACAATTAAAACACAGGAATAATGAACAACGATTTGCTATTTGATTTTAACGTTGACAAGGCAGCGAAAACGGTTTACATCACCAGGGAATTTAATGCCGGGCAGTCTTTAGTATGGGATGCTTTTACCAAAGCCGAACTGCTGGACCAATGGGGCGCACCCGCACCCATGCGCGCCAAAACCAAGTATATGAATTTTGAAGTTGGCGGGCGGCGATTTTACGCGATGATAAGCCCCGACGGGCAGGAGCGCTGGGCGGTACAGGAATTTACATCGATTACCCCGAAAACCAATTTTAAGATGTACAACGCGTTTTCAGATAAAGACGAAAACCGTGAACTGCCGGGTTCTGAATGGGATTACCATTTCAGCGAACAAAATGGTATAACCAAAGTGGACATTACCATTTTTAACGAATCGTTTGAGCGATTGGAGAAATTATTGGAAGGCTTCAAAATAGGCTTTACCATGACGTTGAAAAACCTGGAAGAACTGTTGGCCACCTTATCGTAGAAAACATAAAAAGAAAATTTACAATCAATTTAAGGAATAAAAATTATGAGAACAATTAACCCATGGATTAATTTCAACGGAAATGCTGAAGAAGCATTCACTTTTTACAAATCAGTTTTTGGTGGCGAATTTGCAAAGATCACTCGTTTCAAAGACCTGGCAAGTGATGATTTTCCGGTAGCAGAAAGTGAAGCAAATAAGATCATGACCATTGCTTTGCCCATTGGCCAGCACAATGTGTTAATGGCCAACGACGTTCCCGAATTTATGGGGCGGGTAAACGAGAACGAAAACAGGTCTAAAATAGTAGTGAGCGCTGAAAGTCGTGAAGAAGCGGACAAAATATTTAACGGACTATCAGCAGGCGGAGACGTTGAAGGGCCCATTGGCGACAGTCCCTGGGGTACATACGCCGGAATGTTTAGAGACAAATATGGTATTGAATGGATTGTAGAATTTGACCCCCAATTATAACGGGTAAATTTAACCGAAGAAAAAAGCGCCCTTACATGGTGCCGGGTCAAATGTCATCTGTTAAGCCAACCATTTGCCCGTAAAGATTACGGCTTCGCTTTCCGCTGATCAAGCTTATAAAAGCCGGCAAAATCTTTTTGCAGGCTTTTTTGATTCACAGAACCTTACGTCTTACGCTGCTTTAATAGGAAGATTAACCGTTCCGCTGTTTTTATTTTGTAAAGTACTATAAAGGCACAGCATCTATCCCTTTTGCTTTCAGTTAGTCAAAAGCACTTGGGCCATTACAGAATAGGGGTATTCTTTTGGATTGGGAAAGTGGTCTGCGTTTTTATATGATGCGATATCAAACCAATCATCCTCTCTATCCCAAAACGGGGCAAGGGGTTAAGTAGCTATTGTTCCCGCCGTTCTGGTATAATGGGTTTACTTCAGGCCCTAATTGCCCATTTTTCGAGCTTATCGACCAGTTCATCCAGTTTATACGGCTTGCTGATATAGTCGTCCATTCCTGCATCCATACAAATTTTTATATCAAGTTGCAGGGCATTAGCCGTCATGGCTATAATAGCCGGGCGCACTGCATAGCGTTGCTTTATAATCCGTGTTGTCTCCAGTCCATCCATTTTTGGCATTTGTACATCCATTAAAATAATGTCATACGCTTTTTTGTCCACCAATTCCAGGGCTTCCAATCCATCGGCCGCCAGATCAGCCTCATAGCCTAATTTCGACAAAATTTTCATGATCAGTTTCTGGTTCATCAGGTTATCTTCGGCAACAAGGATATTTAAAGGGTGCAACAGCGAAAAATTATTAGGCAATTTATGTTTAGCCGCTTCAGCCGGCTGATGCCCGTTTACCTTTGAATTTGACTGCGAACCAAGCTCTTTAATAATTTGCTTAAACAAAACATGTTGTTTGGCCGGCTTGGTTAAAATGGAACAAAAAAGGCTCGGGTTAGCTTTATGATAAATGTGGCTTGCCGAACTCAGCAACATAATTGATAACCCGGGGTATTCCTTACGTATAGCAATTGCCAGTTCAACACCATCCATTTCGGGCATCTGCATATCGGTAATGACCAGGCTGAAACCATCCTCCTGTGCTAATATTTTAAGAGCTTGCTTACCCGACTGTGCTATAACGGGTTTTAATTTCCATCGTTCAAGCTGGCCGTTTAATATCCGGCAATTGGTATCATTATCATCAATTATCAAAATCTTACTGGATTCAAAACCATTCATGTTATAGTTTTCATGGATCTGATCGGGCAGGGAGCTTTTTTGGCACCGGACAGAAAAATGAAACGTGCTCCCTTTGGCAATTTCGCTTTCGACGGTAATTTTCCCACCCATCAACTTTACCAATTGCTCGCTGATCACCAGGCCTAAACCGGTGCCGCCATACTGCCGGGTTGTTGATGAATCAACCTGCGAAAACGCTTTAAACAGCCGGTCTAATTTATCGGCCGGTATGCCAATACCGGTATCTTTTACCCCGAAACCTAATTCAATCTGGCCATCACCGTAATTATGCAGCAAATTTACCCCAACAAAAATCTCCCCCTTTTTTGTAAACTTGATGGCGTTGCTTATTAAATTGATCAGTATCTGGCGCAGCCTTAAACTATCGCCTATGATTTGGGCAGGCACATCATCTGCTATCTGGTACGCCAGATCTAATTCCAATTGGGCGGCTTTGTTTATAAATACGTCAAAAACTTCTTCAAGGCAGGTGCGCAAACTGTAGTCTTTTTCCTCCAGCTCCATTTTGCCCGATTCTATTTTCGAAAAATCCAGGATATCATTGATCACCGACAGCAAATCTTCGCCACAGGTTTGTATGGATTGGGTAAAGCTCAACTGTTCTTCATCCAAAGTGGTTTCAGCCAGTAACGAGGCCATCCCGATAACGCCATTCATGGGCGTCCTTATTTCATGGCTCATGGTGGCTAAAAATATGCTCTTGGCCCGGTTAGCCTCCTCGGCTTCCAAAACCAGTTTTTTTTCATTTTCTATCGCCTCGGCCAGTTGCATGGTGCGTTCCTTAACCTGCCGCTCCAGTTCTTTTTTTTGTTGAACAACTGCATAGTGACGGATGAAATAGAACGCCAGAGCGCCCCCGATAAAAATCATGGCTACAGCCAGTTTAAACCACCAGGTAAGCCAAAAAGGCGGTGTAATTGTAATGTTAATAAAGGTGCCGGTGTTATTCCATTTACCATCGTTGTTGGATGCCCTTACCCTGAAGGTATAAGTACCGGCATCAAGGTTGGTATAAGTAGCCGTGCGTTTGGTGCCGCTATAATTCCAATCCTGGTCAAAGTTTTCCAGTTTGTAAGCATATTGGTTTTTTTCAGTCGCCGTATAATTCAGCGCTGCAAATTCAAATGTAATTACCGAATGCTTGTAGGACAGTTTTATGGCGGAGGTTTCGCTGATATCCTTTTCAAGAAGCGAATCCTTATCGCCTGGTATTATCTGTTTGTCAAATATCTGCAAACCCGTAATATAAACCGGCGGGATAAAAGTGTTGTCTTTTAAACTATCGGGATAAAAAGTACTGAACCCGTTTACCCCTCCAAAAAACATTTGCCCGTCGGCGGTTTTATAACTGGAATGACCTTTAAACTCATCTCCCTGTAACCCGTCAGAAATATTATAGTTCCTGATAGTCTTAGTTTGCGGGTTAAAGCGGGCAATCCCTTTGTTGGTACTTAACCATAAATTACCGTGATGATCTTCCAAAATAGTGTGGATCACATTGTTAGGTAAGCCGTCTTTTTCGTTGTAAGCCGTAAATGTTTGGGTATGCTTGTTAAAATAGTTTAATCCCCCGCCAATGGTACCAACCCATAAACCGTCATTGCCAGCCTCTGTAATAGACACAATAGTGTTATTTGATAGGCTCTGTTTGTTGTCCTCATCATGTGTGTAATGTATAACGCGGCCACTTTTAATATCCAGTTTATCCAGGCCGCTTTGGGTGCCTATCCATATATCGCCCTCGTTATCCTGAAACATGATCGTAATAATATCACTGCATATACTGTTATTATCTTTAGTATTGTGCTTATAGCGGGTAAAAGCACCGGTTTTTATGTTGTAAAAATTTACGCCGCCGTTCCAGGTGCCTATCCATAAATTGCCGTCCCTATCTTTAAACATGTTATTGACATCTGCAATGGAAAGGCTGTTCGGGTTGTTGGCCTGTGGCATATGGTGTATAAAAATGCCGCTTTTTTTATCGAACAGATCAAAGCCCCCAATATGATAACCAAGCGCCAGGCGTCCTTTGTCTATCGGCACAATAGACATGATATAATCATTACTGATGGTATTGATTTTTTTATCATTATGCTGGTAACGAACAAAGGTTTTTTTCTTCCTGTTAAATAGGTTAAGGCCGCCGCCATCGGTGCCGATCCAAATGTTTTCATCATAACGGTCTCCCGATATAGATAAAATATTATTGTTACTTAAACTATTTGGATCACCAGGGATTTGACGGTAGGAAATGAATTTATCACCAAAGTTGGGTAGAAAATTAACACCGCCAGAGTAAGTGCCGATCCACGTGTTACCAAGGTCGTCTTTATACATACAATAAACAGAATTGCTGCTCAGGCTTTCGCTATCGTTTGCATTATATGTGTAAGTAATAAAATTATTGGCCTGGCGGTCAAACACGCTGATACCCCCGTTTTCGGTACCTATCCAGAGTTTCCCGTCCTTATCTTCCATCATCGAAAGTATATCGTTATGGCTTATGCTGTTGGTGTTATCGGGGTTGTGGGTGAAGTTTGTAAACAAATTGGTCTTCTTATCGTAGTGGGCTACCCCGCCACCCCTGGTACCTATCCATATATCGCCTTTATGGTCCTTAAAAACGGTTTTTACCATATCCGCGCCAATGCTGTTCTTATTTTTGGGATGATAGGTATAATGAACAAATTTGTGGGTCTGTGGGTCGAACTTTGATAAGCCGCTTGCGGTGCCTATCCAAAAATGGCCGTCGTTATCTTCGGCTATCTGATAAATAAAATCGTTTAAAGCGGTACCGGTTTTATGGTCAGTGCGGCTATAATTTGCAAACGAACCTTTTTGCACATTTAGCAGGTATAATCCTTTGGCGGTTCCCAACCAGATCCTTTTCCTGCTATCCAAAAAAATATCTCTTATGGCGCCCATTGAACCGGCAGGATAATGGGTAAAAGTGTTTTTATCCCGGTTAAGCCTGTCCAGCCCGCCGGCCGTGGCAACCCACAAATTGCCGGCCGGATATTCCAGGATATCGTATACCAGGTTATCAATAATACTCGATTTGTTGTTCCTGTCGTTTTTATAATGGGTGAATTTATAGCCATCATACTTATCAAGGCCATCTTCGGTGCCAAACCACATGAAGCCCCTGCTGTCTTTTAAAATAGCGCTTACATGGCTTTGCGAAAGACCTTCAACCGTAGAAAGATGTTTAAATTTAGGGCTTAAGACCTGCGAATTGGATAAGCCCGGATAAAACATGAAGAAAAGGAAAATAAAAAGGGTTGTTTGTCTCATTTTGCTTGCAACCCTTTAGAGGGAATGCATGTTATGATTAATTCATAATTAATTTTCCTTGTGTCTTATATTTTTATTGAGGGGGATAATTACGATTTTCTTTTATCTCAAATTTAACTAAAAATAGTTGCATTTTCTTTCTTTTTAGTTAAAGTATGCTAATCCTTATTATATGAAGAAAATGGATAAATAAATGGGAGAGAGGAGATTGACATTCCGGATCCACTAAGCGCCTTGTTCCGGAATATCAAACCTATCATTCCGAAGTACTCTAATCGGCTACGCATTTCCCCGCAACTTCATAAGTTATCAATGGTCAAACCCGCTTAAATTAAATTTGAGGGGTTTTCTCATCAGTCAATTTAACCCTGCTTTATCAGGTTTATTTGTCTTAATCGTTGATTATGTCTATTTTGATCATCCAATTTAATAACCTGATTTATGCGTAAAAAAAATTTACTCGTTGCAATAAATGTCGTTTGTACAATTATATTTAGCGTTGATATAAGCTTTGCGCAGATAGGGAAGGATAAATTGTTATTTGGCGTTGCTTATTATGACGAGTACATGCCCTACGACCGCCTTGATAAGGATATCAGCATGATGAAAGAGACGGGTATTAACGTTGTCCGGATTGCCGAATCCACCTGGAGCACGATGGAACTGCAGGAAGGCGTTTACGATTTTAGCCATATCGACAGGGTACTTAACGGCATGCATCAGGCTGGTATCAGCGTAATCATAGGTACTCCAACCTATGCGGTGCCCACCTGGCTGGTTAAAAAATATCCCGATGTGTTGGCCATTACTTCCAGGGGCCCTAACCAGTACGGGCCACGGCAAAATATGGATATCACCAATGTCCACTTCAGGGCCTATGCCGAAAAAACGATCCGTAAAATGCTGGAACATATTAAAAACCATCCGGCCATTATCGGTTACCAGATTGATAATGAAACCCGATCGTACGGAACAAGCGGCCCTAATGTGCAGGCCCAGTTTGTGGCTTATATGAAAGCCCGGTACCCTTCGCTGGATAGTTTAAACAAAATATTTGGCTTGGATTACTGGAGCAACCGGATCAATAACTGGGATGATTTCCCCTCGGTGAACGGAAGTATTAACGCCAGTCTTAATGCCGAGTTTGCTAAATTTCAGCGCTCGCTGGTCACCGATTACCTGGCGTGGCAGGCGGCCATCGTGCGCGAATACAAAAAGCCGGAACAGTTTATTACGCAAAACTTTGATTTTGACTGGCGGGGATACAGCTATGGCATACAAACCGAGGTTGACCATTTTGCGGCGGCAAAAGTATTGGATATTGCCGGTGTAGATATTTATCACCCCTCGCAGGATAAGCTTACCGGGGCCGAGATCTCGTTTGGCGGAGATGTAGCCCGGTCTATGAAAGGCGGTCAGAATTATCTGGTGATGGAAACAGAAGCTCAGGGCTTCCCTCAATGGGTGCCTTATCCAGGTCAGCTGCGGTTACAGGCTTTCAGCCACCTGGCTTCGGGGGCCGATATGGTTTCGTACTGGCATTGGCATTCGATACATAATTCGGCAGAAACTTACTGGAAAGGCTTGCTCAGTCACGATTTTGAACCCAACCCAACATATGAAGAAGCAAAAACCATTGGCGCCGACTTTAAAAAACTGGGGCGGAACCTGGTTAACCTGAAAAAGAAAAATGATGTAGCTATATTATTCAGTAACGAAGCGTTAACCGCGTACAATGCTTTTGGCCCGGGTAACTATAATAGCATTCTGCGGCCCATGTACGATGTTCTTTATAACATGAACGTGGGTGTCGACTTTATAGATCCATCCAGCAGGCAATTAGAAAAGTATAAGTTAATTGTGGTGCCGGCACTATATGCCGCGCCCGATAGCCTGTTACGGCGTTTAAACCTGTTTGTTAAAAACGGCGGCCATGTGGTATATACATTTAAAAGCGGTTTTGCTGATGAGCATAACAAAGTAAGATCGGTACGCCAGCCGGGTCTGATTAGTGAAGCCTGCGGAATCACATACAGCGAGTTTACAGTCCCTGAAAAGGTAAGCTTTAAAGGCGATCCTTTTCATGTAGGCAACCAAAACTATGCCGACAAATGGATGGAACTGATTACGCCCACCACCGCCCGGGTACTGGCCTGGTATGATCACCCCGCCTGGGGCAAATATGCAGCGGTAACCCAAAATAACTATGGCAAAGGCATGGCTACCTATATTGGCTGCGGTACCAGTAATGCCATCACCGAAAAAATACTGGAAGACGCGGTGAAAGGTGCCGGGCTTTGGGGAAAAGACCAGGTACTGAAGTTTCCGCTGATCGTTAAATCGGGTACCAACCAGCTGGGGAAAGCTGTTCATTATTATTTTAATTACTCGGCCGTGCTGCAGACGCTGATCTATCCGTACCCCAAAGGCAAAGCCTTGCTCACGGATGAACCCGTAGCGACGGAAAGCCAGATCACCCTACCTGCCTGGGGTTTCCAAATTGTTGAAGAAATATGATCTCCGGTTTTATGAATTAGCTGGCAACCTGAATAACGTTACTTACTTTATCCAGATATTCGCGGGGCGATGTGCCGGTAATACTTTTAAAAACCCGGTTAAAGTTGGTAATACTTTTAAAGCCGCATTGATAGGCCGTTAGGGAGATGCCTTCAAACTGATGCGCGGTTAGTTTTTTGCAGGCCTCGTTTATCCTGACTTCGTTTAAAAAGGAGATAAAGGTATGGCCGGTATGTTTTTTGAAATATCTGCAAAATGATTCCGGCGTCATAAAGGCAGCTTTGGCGGCATCGGCCAGGGTAATGGGCTCGCTGTAGTGCTGCATAATGAAGTTGTAAATATTACCTATCCTGATCCCCTCGTTATCGGTAATAGCCGGCAGATCGCCGTAGGATGATAGCGGTTCCAGTTTGGTGTTGATTAGCAAAAATTGTTTAAGCAGATTTAGAAAAAGCATTAACTGATCGATACCTGTGTTGACTTTAATCACATTCATGAGTTGGGTTACATCGGCAAAGGAATGATCAGGGATTTTAAAACCCTGCTGATGCTGTTGCAAAAAAAGCTTCAAAGCCTTCATCTCCGGCAGGCCAAACAAGCCCGACAGGATGCCATCCGGATCAAAGAAAAATGTTGCCGCCTTAACGGAAAGGCTGTCGCTGTCAAAATATTCGGGGTTGCTTTTAAACAGATGAGGGAGATTAGCGCCGATAAAGAAAATATCCCCGGCCTTATAATCATGCATATTGTTACCTGCAATTAAGGTGCCCTCGCCCTGCTGTATCCAGGTGATCTGGGCTTCTTTATGCCGATGTAAATAAGGATAATGATAAGGCAGTTCTACCTGGTCAACAATCACGCTCTTATCATGCGCTACCGGGATTGTAAATTGAAGTACCTTCATTATGCGTTAAATAATGATTGAATTTACATAAATTAACCCTCAAATGCAATTATTTGATAATTTAAGATAAAATATAAGAAGAGATAGGTAAAACAGGAATACGGGAAGCAGGCATCTCAGCATAGATATCACCAGGGGCAGGCCAATTAATTAAAACGATTGGCAGAAAAAGGTTCGATAGCTATTGCCGTTTGGGTGTTGTTAATTATCTGGCTTACCAGTAAACCCGTTGCCGGGCCCAGGCTTAGTCCCATCATGCCGTGGCCGGTTGCAATAACCAGGTTATTGTATTTATTACTCCGGCCAATATAAGGCAAGCCATCGGGCGATGACGGACGGAAACCATACCAGATATCTTTTTCAGCAGGCAGTTCGGGATGCAGATCGGGGAAGTATTGCGGTATGGCATTTACAATGCCTTGTACCCTGTTGATATTGATACGTGTATTGATCTGATCAAGCTCCATTGTTCCGCCATAGCGTAAATGACCGTTCATGGGGGTAATAGCAACCCTTGCTTCGGCTAATAAGGCGGGTATTTGCATCCGTTGCTGCTGTTCTTTAACCATAAACGAGTAGCCTTTGCCCGGCATTAAAGGTATCTTAATCTTAACCAGTTTGGCAACCGATGGCGACCAGGAACCGCCTGCTATGATGTAGTGGTCTGCCGCCCATGCTTTGTCGCCGGTGAAAACTTTGGTAATGCTGCCGCCCGTTGTTTCTATCCTGGTCACCTCGTGGTTCCGGGCAATTTTTACCCCTTTTTTAACCAGGTATTGCAATAAAGAAAACATCAGATGATTGGGATACAGGTGCGCATCGCAGCGGTAATGCACAGCGCCAAGCACATCCAAACTTAATTCGGGTTGCAGGGCAAGGCATTCGGCAACGTTAAGTACCTGCATATCTAAACCCAATTCGCGGCCTTTTTGTGCCAGGTGCGCTTCCTCTTCGGCGGCTTTATCGGTTTTGTAAAACATCAGGATCCCTTTTTCTTTCAGCCCGAAATCAAAATCGGGTTCGCTGGCAAGTTCCTGGTAAAGGCTTTTACTCAGCAGCGAAAGTTCGGTTAAGGGTACGGCAGATCGTTCCACATGCCGCGTGTTGGCATTCTTCAGAAATTTGATTCCCCACGAAAACAGATCCGGGTTTAACGACGGGCGCACATAAAAAGGACTCTTGCTGTTAAACATCCACCGGATGCCCTGACTGATCATACCGGGAGCGGCCAGCGGAACAAAATGGCTGGGGACGATCATCCCGGCGTTGCCAAACGAGCAATTATCGGTAAGGTCGCCTTTATCCAAAATAGTTACATCATACCCGGCCTTACTTAAATAATAAGCCGAGCTAAGCCCTATAATCCCACCGCCGATAATTAATACTTTAGACATATTTTATTTAACCAATCCCGATACAATTCAATTTTTTATATAACCTGAAACCCGTGAGCGTACGGGTCATCATCATCTATTTTAATGGTGTTATAGCCATATACTTTCGCCCATCCTTCTATACCCGGGATAATCGCGTCTATATTACCCACCTTTACTACATCCTCTACCGTGCCGGTAAACTTGCTGCCGATAATACTTTCGTGGATAAACGCGTCGCCCTTTTTTAATTTTCCTTTGGCATGCCACTGCGCCATCCGCGCCGATGTGCCCGTGCCGCAAGGCGAGCGGTCAATAGCCTTATCGCCATAAAAAACAGCGTTGCGGGCCGTAGCATCTGCAGATAAGGTTGCGCCCGCCCACAAAATGTGCGTACAGGTATTTATGGTAGGGTTTTGCGGATGCACAAAGGTGTACAGTTCATTGATCCGCTGGCGGAGGATACGGCTCCAGCCGATCAATTGTCCGGCGGTATAATGTTCCAGTCCGGCAAAGTTTGGCTGCGGGTCAACAATGGCGTAGTAGTTACCTCCGTAAGCTACATCAATAGTTAAAATACCCAGATCGGGGCATTCTACCTGCAGGTTTTCGGCGGCTAAAAAAGAGGGGACATTGGTTAACTTTACCGAGGTAACCTTGCTGCCTTCCTGCTTGTAGGCAATGGTTACTAAACCGGCAGGCGCTTCCATCCTGATCACTCCGGGTATTTTAGGCTGGATAAGTCCTTCCTCAATAGCAATGGTAATGGTGCCGATGGTGCCGTGCCCGCACATGGGCAAACAACCGCTGGTTTCGATAAACAAAACGGCCACATCATTTTCGGGATCATGCGGCGGGTATAAAATACTGCCCGACATCATATCGTGCCCGCGTGGCTCAAACATCAGCCCGGTGCGAATCCAGTCGTACTCCTTTAAAAAATGCTGGCGTTTTTCACTCATGTTAGCCCCAACAAGCGTTGGCCCGCCGCCGGCAACCAACCTTACCGGGTTACCGCAGGTATGCGCATCAATACAAAAAAAGGTTTTACTGCTCATCTTATTCTTTGGTGCGGTTATTATTTACCTGTCGCCATATATTTAAAGGGTTAGCCGCTTGTAATTCGGGCGGCAACAGGCTGTCTTCCCAATCCTGCCAGGCCAGGGGCCTTGCAAAGCGATAAATAGCGCCGGTACCTACCGACGTAAATCGACTGTCGCTGGTAGCAGGAAACGGCCCGCCATGCTGCATAGCCGCGCAAACTTCAACCCCGGTTGGTACCCCGTTAAGGATAACCCGTCCGCTGATAGCGCTCAGGGCATCTAATATCCCGGTATATTGCGATAGTTCGGCACGTTCGGCCATTACGGTTGCGGTAAGCTGCCCTTCAAGCGACTGGATAACTTCCTGCAGCTGTAAAACATCATCGGCAACTACTATTAATGACCATGGGCCAAAGATCTCATCACGGAACTTTTTATTGCTGATAAACGCCGATGCCGGCACTTGTGCTACAGTGGCTACAGATTGATTTATTTTCCCGGTATCGATGGTTTTTGATTGGCTGATCAGGCCCAGGCCGTTTTCGGCCAATATCCTGGCGGTTTTGTCCTGATAATTTTGCCAGATGCCCGGCGTAAGCATAGCTGCCGATGGCACGGCTTCAATAGCGTTGCCCAATGCCGTAATAAACTCTGCTAAGCCATCAGATTGTACGGCCAGTATTAAACCAGGATTAGTGCAAAACTGACCAGCCCCCAGGGTGATAGAAGCGGCATATTTGGCAGCAAGGCCCTTTGGGGCGCTACTTAATATCCCCGGTAGCAACACAACGGGGTTAACACTGCCCATCTCGGTAAAGACAGGGATAGGGGCCTCGCGTTCCTGCGCCAGCTTTATTAAGGCCATGCCGCCGTTAAACGAGCCAGTAAAGGCCACCGCTTTGGTTTGTGGATGCTTTACCAGTTGGGTGCCTACGCTATACCCGTCATCGTATAATAACGAGAAAACGCCTTCAGGCATACCGGTTGATCCGGCTGCTTTGATGATGGCCTGCCCAACAAGCGCGCTGGTACCCGGATGCGCCGGATGCGCTTTTACAATAACCGGGCAACCCGCGGCCAATGCCGATGCGGTATCGCCGCCGGCAACAGAAAAAGCAAGCGGGAAATTACTGGCGCCAAACACCACAATAGGGCCAATAGGTACCAGCATGCGCCGGAGATCCGGCCGTGGCAGCGGTGTACGATCGGGCAGGGCCTCGTCAATAACGGCATCTACCCATGATCCTTCTTCTAAAAGCTGGGCAAACAGCAGTAATTGCCCGGCGGTGCGGCCCAACTCGCCGGTGATGCGGCCAGGGGGTAAACCGCTTTCGGCAACCGCTCTGTTAATTAGCGCCTCGCCCAATGAATTGATTTCGGCCGCTATCGCGCGTAAAAAACCGGCTTTTTGTTTGCCGGATATGGTACGATAAGTTTTAAAAGCATCGGTTGCGGCCTGTAAAGCGTTGTTAACCGCTAAAGCATCGGCATTAATAAAATCCCCTTCCAGCTGATTCCCGGTAGCCGGAT
Source organism: Mucilaginibacter sp. GW821-FHT07H05 (assembly GCF_059418485.1). Lineage (NCBI taxonomy): Bacteria > Pseudomonadati > Bacteroidota > Sphingobacteriia > Sphingobacteriales > Sphingobacteriaceae > Mucilaginibacter > Mucilaginibacter sp. GW821-FHT07H05. The sequence continues at coordinate 534,547 of NZ_JBWKPY010000004.1, read as the reverse complement.
CAAAAGCGCTGAAGGATGGGCCATTAACGCTGGCATAAGCACAGGCAACAATATTATTCCCGTTGATCATTTAGATAGGTTAAGCATTTATTCCACTTAATACGCCCCAACTGCCTTCCGGTAACTCCGGACGGTTGCTTAAAGCCGAATGAATCGTATTCAATACCGTTTCGCGCTCGGTACCGCTTAACGGCAGGCGCGGGGCTCTTACGTTTTCGGTACCAATGCCTGTAGCTACTTCTGCCAGTTTGATATATTGCACCAGCTTGGGATGGATATCTAATTCCAGGACCGGCAAAAACCAACGGTGTATAGCAATAGCCTCCTGGTACCTGCCGGCTTTCACCAGGCGGTAAATAGCTACTGTTTCTTTCGGGAAGGCATCAACCAAACCGGCAACCCAGCCCACAGCACCCATAATAAGGCTTTCGGCAGCAAGCGGATCTACGCCCGATAAGATCTTATAACGGTCGCCAAAACGGTTGATGATCCTGGTGATATTGATCACATCGCGGGTAGATTCTTTAATAGCCTGGATATTATCATAAGCGGTTAATTGCTCAAACATATCCAGCGTTACTTCAATTTTATAATCAACCGGGTTATTATAGATCATAATAGGCAGGGGGGTACTTTGCGCTATGGCGGCAAAATATGCTACTGTTTCATCATCATCGGCCTTGTAGCGCATTGGCGGCAGCAGCATTAAGCCGTCGGCACCGCATTCAAAAGCTTTTTTTGCTATGGATACCGCGCTGCGGGTAGTTTGCTCGGCGATATTTAGTATGACGGGCACTTTACCGTCAACCAATGCTAAGGTATGGGTAAGCAGGGTGAACTTTTCCTCTTCGGTTAAGGAGCTGGCCTCGCCTAACGATCCGCCTAAGATGAAACCGTCTACACCGGCTTCCAGCTGCGCCAGGATGTTTATATCAAAGGCATCCAGGTCCAGTTCATCATTATCAGTAAACTTTGTAGTTACTGCCGGGAAAACCCCTTTCCATTCAAATTTTATCATGATCGTATCGTGTAATATCTATTGCAAAAATAGGCCGAAAATTTACCGTTTATAAGCTGCAATTTAACACATACTTGCTTGATATTATCCCGATGGCTGTTTTATATGTGCCATTCCGTATTTCGGATAGCTATTGCAAATTTTGATTAATTGTTTGTTTACAGGTGATATTCGGGCCATGGCGTAAACATTTAGTCGCGTAATGATGTATTACTATAGCAATTTTAATATCCTGTCATGTTTTTATGTACGGGTTAATTGTTCGGTAATTGCCTTTGTTATTTCATGACTGATGTAAATCCCGGCCTTATCCATTACTATACACAAATAAATAAAATATGAAAAATCCCCTAACACTATTAACCGCCGGTACCCTTTTATTAGGTGTGGCCTGCGCCCAAAAAACTGTTTACAGCAGCCCTGCCGGGTACGATTTTAACCACCCTGTAAAGTTAGCCGTCCCTGCCGGTTTATCAGAAATATCGGGTATAGCCTTTAATAAAGGTGATGCTAAAACCATTTTTGCCGAAGAAGATGAGAACGGCCGGGTTTACTATATGCGCCCCGGCGATAAAACCGCCAGATTTACCACGTTTAAGGAAACCGGCGATTTTGAAGATATGGCCATTATTAACGGCCAGGTAGTGATGCTGCAAAGTAAGGGCGTGTTGTTTACGTTCCCGGTTAATACCATTAATAAAGCCCGGCCCGATCAGGTGCAAAAGGCTAAAGACCTGCTGCCGAAAGGCGAATATGAAGGCCTTTATGGCAGCGAAAGAGACAGCAAAGTATATGTGCTGTGCAAAAACTGCGATATGGATAAAACGAGCAAGCAATGCAGCGGCTTTATATATGATTTAAGCGCCAATGGTCAATTAAAACAAAGCGGCGATTTCTGGATCAGCGTAAAGCATATAGAAGATATGCTTGGGCAGGACAAAATCCGCTTTCACCCCTCGGCCTTAAGCAGGAGTCCGCTAACCGGCGAGTGGTTTATTTTATCGTCGGTAAATAAAATATTGGTTGTTACCGATGGCAATTTTAAGGTAAGGCAGGTGTATAAGCTAAATCCTGATATTTTTGTGCAACCCGAGGGTATGTCATTTGATGTTCAAAATAACCTTTACATTTCAAACGAAGGGCAACCGCTTCACCCTGCCAATATTTTAAAGTTTATATTTAAAAAACCATAAACCCGGTAACCGGATGAAGAGAATTTTAATATCGGTCTTTTTATTATTATCCATCACTTTAACACATGCCCAGAATGTCATTATGCAACGCATTATTTTAATTGGCGATGCGGGCGAACTGGATCAACAGCAAAACGCGGTACTTTCAAGCGCGGCGGCACAGATTATTAAAAATAAAAGTACGGTGTTTTACCTGGGTGATAACATTTATCCGGTTGGTATGGGTTTACCGGGCAGTCCAGATGAAGAATCGACTAAAAAAATATTGCAGGCCCAATACCGGCCCATGCGGGCTGCCGGGGCGCCGGTATACTTTATCCCGGGTAATCATGATTGGGACCGCATGGGGCCAAAAGGCCTGGCCAAAGTAAAACGCCAGTGGGAGTTTTTAACCGAGCAGAAAGATAGCTTGTTAAAAGCTGTGCCTAAAGATGGCTGCCCCGATCCGACAGCAATTAATTTAGGCCCCGATGTAACCGTGATCGCTTTCGACTCGGAATGGTGGCTGCATATCTATAACAAGGATAACCCAAACGCCGATTGCGATTGCAACAGCAACGAAGAAATTATTAACCGCTTTGAAGAGCTGTTATACAACAACCGCAATAAAGTGATCATCCTGGCCGATCATCATCCGTTTAAAACCTATGGCCACCATGGGGGCAGTTACATCTGGCAGGATTATGTTTTTCCGCTTACATCGGTAAACCGGCATTTATACATCCCGTTGCCGGTAATTGGCGCCCTGTCCCCCTTTTTGCGTAAAAACTTTGATAACCCCGAGGATAACGGGCATCCCCTGTACAAAACCATGATCAGCCAGATTGAAAACGTTTTTAAGGGCGATCCTAATGTGATATATGCATCCGGGCACGAGCATGGCCTGCAGTTTATTAAAGACGACGACCGGATCCAGGTGGTTAGCGGATCGGGCGCAAAACGGGCTGCTGTTAAAAAAGGGAACGACGCGTTGTATGCCGAAAGTGTCCCCGGCTATGTTACCATTGATATTATGGACGACAAAAGCGCTAAATTTACTTACTACGCCAGTAAAACCGATAGCAACCTGGTACAGGTTTTTACCTATACCAAACCTTTTGTACCGATTATAATTCCCGTACCCAAGATCTATTCGGCCATAAAAGGCGACAGCGTAAAGGTGCAGGCCTATGGTAAATACGATAGCGTGGGCAGGGTACACCGTTGGCTTTATGGCGAGAATTACCGCAAGGAATGGGCGGCAACCGCTACAGTCCCCGTAATCAGGATCAGTGATTTTAAAGGTGGCTTAACGCCGGTGCGGTTTGGCGGCGCGCATCAAACACAATCCTTACTGCTGACTGATAAGCAGGGTAAGGAGTGGATAATGAGCAATATTGAAAAATACCCCCGGTTTGAATTGCCGCAGGCTCTGCGGCAAACCTTTGCCCACTCGTGGTTTAATGATGCCATGTCGGCCCAGCACCCTTATGCCGCCATCATGTCGCCGGTATTGGCTAATGCCGTAAAAGTTGCCCATACCAAGCCTACCATTGGCTGGGTAGCGCCCGATCATAAGCTGGGTTTTTATGAAAAGAACTTTGCAGGTTCGCTGGTTTTAATAGAAGAGCGCGAGCCGGGAGATAGTTCTATCAATACCGGTGTGATGCTTAAAAACCTGGATAGCGACTATCATAACCATGTAGATACGACCGAATTTTTCAGGGCGAGGCTGTTGGACTGGTTTTTGGGTGATTGGGACAGGCACCAGGACGAGTGGCGCTGGATAGGTGTAAAAAAAGGGACGGAAACCTATTATACATCGGTACCGCACGACCGGGCCGAGGTGTTTTACATTAACCAGGGGTTGATACCCCGCATTGCATCCAGGCAATGGGTAGCGCGTTTCCTGAAAGGCTATTCGGGTGGGCCAAAATCCATCAGCGATTTTTATTTTAATGATCATACGCTTAACGTCCGCTTCCTGACGTCCATTAATCATGAAAAATGGATAGAGCTGACACAAAAATTTGCTGATGCCTTAACCGATGCGGTGCTGGAAGAAGCCTTAAAAAAATTACCACTGAATGTGTACAAGCTTAGTCATGATAAGCTTTTGCTTGAAATGAAAAAGCGGCGCGATAAACTATTAACCGCATCAGAAATTTATTACAAATTTTTTAACAGAACGGTTGATATTAAGGCCACCGATAAAAGCGAGCTGGTTACCATAAAAGATACCGTGAACGGCGGAATTGATATCACCATAGATAAATTACCTGCCGAACGCAAAAAATATAATACCATATTTCACCGCTCGTTTGATCCGGCTGTAACTAAAGAGATCAGGCTATATATCTCTAAAGGCGATGATAGTGTATATGTGAATACCACATCGCATATCAAATTACGCATTATTGGCGGTAACGGGCATAAGCTTTATGATTTTGAGCGGGCCAACCGCCGGGTAAACGTATATGAAAAGTTAAACACGGCCACTTTTACAGGCAACGGTAATGCCCGCGTGGATAAACATCTTTCAAATGATTCATCAAACGTGGGTTATATACCAACCAATGAGTATAATACCATTATACCCCTGCTTAAAACAGGTTATGATATAGATAACGGGTATTACGCAGACGTGGGTTTTAAATACCTGCACCAGGGTTTCCGTAAACAGCCGGGCAGTACGCAGCAGTTTTTGTTAGGGCGGTCTTTTGCCACAGATGCTAACCGTTTAAGTTATACCGGCGAGTGGAACAGCGCCATCCACAAGGCTGATGCTGAAATTAAAGCAACTATATTTTTACCAAACAGCATTAACTTTTTTGGGCGGGGCAACCAAACCTCCTTTATCAAATCGGGCGATTATTTTGATTATTACCGGTCGCGGTTTAACTTTTTTACCTTAGATGCTACACTCCGTTTCAGGAACAAGGCCGGGGTTACCAGCTTGCGTTTAGGCCCCTCGGTGCAGTATTACCAACCGGTTAGCACTGCCGGCGGCCGCCTGATCGACAACAGCAGCCTGATACATACTTACGATAGTACCACTATTGGTAAAGCTAAAATGCACATTGGGTTTGTGGCAACCTATATAAACGATAAGCGCAATAACGCCTTATTGCCTGCCTGGGGCGTATATGTTTATTTACGGGTGCAAAGTTATGCCGGGGTGGGTAGCTATGCCCGTTCGTTCGCGCAGTTTACCCCTCATTTCGAACTATATAAAAGCTTTGACGCGGCATCAAATTTTGTATTGGCCGAAAAATTGGGCGGTGGTATAACAGTTGGTAAAACTACTTACTACCAATCGATGTTTTTAGGTGGAGAAGAACATATGATAGGGTATAAAGAAAATCGCTTTGCGGGCCAGCACATGTTTTATAATAACTTAGAAACACGTATTAAATTAAGCGGCTTGCTGCCCTATATTTTACCGGGACAGTTTGGTGTAACCGGCTTTTATGATATCGGGCGGGTGTGGATCAGGCAGGAAAAGTCGGCCACCTGGCATAACGGATTTGGTGCTGGCGCCTATTTTTCGCCGGCTGATATGGCTTTGGTACAGGTAAAAGCGGGCTATTCCAAAGAAGGCTGGTACCCATATGCAAATTTAACTTTCACTTTTTAACAGATAGGATGTTAAACTAATATGCAAACTAACGTAATTGATATAAAAGGCCACTGGAAAAGCGGGCAGCGTTTTAACGAAGCCTTTTCTTTCTGCGCGTTTTTAAATTACCTGAAGCAACGTATCGAAGTTGAAAAAACCATTAAATCGGAATTTTACCGGTTTGTTTTAAATAAATTTAACAAACACCCGCAACTGGTTAACAGCGAGATAGCCATTAATGAGGTAGGCAGGCACGAAGAACTATTGGAGCTGCTTTATACCATCCTGTCGCCGGCTATTAATGACGATAGTAAAGTATACTGGGCGCTCAGTACGCCAATTCCCTCAAAAATAATTTATTGCACTAACGATTTTTATAAGTTTTTAACCGGCTATAACGCTTTGCATCCCAAACCGGTTACCGGCAGTTCGGGGTTATTTCAGCAAAACCAGCTGGATTATATTTACAGGCTGATCCTGCAAAAGCTCTATAATTTCCCACCCGATTTAATTAACGATGTGGTTTACCCCGTTGTTGACCCTAAGACCAATCTTTCTAAATTTTACCGCATCCACACTAATTCAAAGTTTGTGGAGATCACCGCTAATAAAGAATTGCCCGAACTAAATCCCGAAATTATTGAGCCCTGCATTTATGACGGGGCCGGTATGGAGGTACTTAAAGATATTATCCCTTTAAGCATGTTTAGTTTTAAAGGGTTTTCTATTATCACTATTCACGAAATTACGGCCGAGCATGCTGTAGAAACTATCCGCGCGGCACTGGTTAATAATGTAAAAAGCCAAAAGCTGCTTTATAAGCAAGTGATACAATCCCTGCAAACCCTGGCATCAAACGCGGCCATTAAGTTTGGGCTATTACCCTTTATAAGGGTAAACGGCGAATTAATATTTGATGCGGAAGAGTGCTCCCACAGTTTCATCATCAGGCTGTCTAAAAAATATAAAGTACCCGAGGATGTGTACAGCTCTTTCATTACAGCATATGCCGCGAAGCCGGGACCTATGTTTTTCAGCACCATATCCAATAAAAAGGTTGAACAGTATCCGTTTCTTAAGGCCTTTCAGCGGGCGGGCATCAAATCGTACGCCATATTGCCTGTATATTATAACCGCCATCTGGCGGGTATAATGGAAGTATGCGCCGATCAAAAGATCATATTTTACGAAAAACTATTGTCGAGGCTGCAAACGGCTATCCCTTTAATATCGCAGTTACTGAAAGACAGTGCCGATATACTGAGCAGCAAACTGGAAAACATTATTAAAACCCGGTTTACCACGTTACAGCCATCGGTAGAACGGAAGTTTAATGAAGCAGCATGGCAGTTTTTAAAGAAAAACAAAGGCAATGCCGAACTGCAAGCCGTTACTTTTAAAAATGTGTACCCATTATATGGCTCGATTGATATGCGCAATTCAACAATGGAGCATAATGCGGCCTTTAAAAAAGACCTGACTATGCTTAGCTATGTTTTAGCCAAAACCATAAAAGCGCTTGCCGGTATACTGCCAGCCATGTATAAGGCCACACTTTCCGCACAGTTAGACTCGTGGAAAAGGAAATTGAAGAAACTTGAAAAAGCCAACGAAGAAACGCTGTTAAAAGAGTTTTTATATGCCAAAACCGGCCCCTATCTGCTTCATATAAAAGACGAGTACCCTTTAACCGCACCTATTATTACTGAGTATTTAAAAGCGGTTGAAGAAGAAACGGGCGAGGTGCATTTTTATCGTAACCAGCTGGAGTTATCAATCAGAAAAATAAACGGCGTGCTTACGCGATATTTTGATGGCCAGGTTAATAAGCTTCAAAAGATGTATCCCTGCTATTTTGAAAGGTTCCGGTCGGATGGTATTGAGTATGATATTTATATAGGGCAGGATATGGCCGCGAACCAGCCTTTTAAACCAATGCATTTAAAAAGGTTCAGGCAATGGCAGTTAAAATCAATGATAGAGGTCAGTATTTTAACCAACGCCTTGTTATCCAAACTGCCTGTGTGTATACCAACGGCATCGCTGATATTTGTACACTCGGGCCAGATAGATATTTGTTTCAGGAGCGATGAACGCCGCTTTGATGTAGAAGGCTATTACAATATCAGGTACGAGGTGATCAAAAAAAGAATTGATAAGGTATTGGTAAAAAGCAGTGGCGAACGCTTGACGCAGCCCGGAAAAATAGCTATCGTTTATTTTAATGATGATGAAATTGAAGTGTATTTAAACCATATCAAAAAGATGCAAACAAAAGGCGCCCTTAAAAAAAATCTGGAGTATATAATGCTTGAAGAATTGCAGGGTGTAAGCGGCCTTAAAGCACTGCGTGTAAGTATTAACTACCCAAAAGATAAATAAATTTTGGCTGATCTTTTAAAAATAACAAACTATCAACTATATTGTTATTAATCCACACATGGGCGAAACGGGTAGGGCAATTGATGTAGTGTGAATTTACAACCCAACATTGCATGAAACAATTATACCTGATTATATTATTGATACTTACTGTTACAGGTTTTAATGCCAATGCTCAAAACCAGGCGGCTAAACCAGATAGCATTACCGTAGCGGCCCACCCCAGGTATAATAAGGTAAACGGCGTTCATAAGGTGTTTTTTGGTAAAAACTACCGCAATATCTGGGCTATACCGGTTAAAATGCAGGTATTACACCTGGATAAGGAACGGGGCGGACTAAGCATAACCGATATTGGAGGTGGTAACCAAACGCGTTCGCTGCAGCTAAAAGACTCGGCGGGGCATGAGTGGGCTTTACGCACCGTTCAAAAATACCCGGGCAAAGCCTTACCTGATTATCTTAAAAAAACCATTGCCGAAGACATATTGCAGGATCAGGTTTCAACCTCGCATCCCTACGCTGCCTTAACTGTGCCGCCAATGGCCGATGCATTGGGGATATCACACACCAATCCTAAAATTGTATACCTGGGCGACGATCCCGGCTTAGGGAAATACCGTAAAGACTTTGCCAACCAGGTTTATTTATTTGAAGAACGTCAACCGCTTGATGGCACAAAAACGGATAAAACCGAAAAGGTACAAAAGAAGCTGGAAGAGGATAATGATAACCGGGTAGATCAGAAACTGTTACTGCGGGCCCGCTTGCTGGATATGATCATTGGCGATTGGGACCGCCATGGCGATCAATGGCGCTGGGAAAAGCAAAAGGATTCGGCAGGGCAGGATATTTACGAGCCGTCACCGCGCGACAGGGATAAGGTTTTTTACTCCACTTCGGGCTTGTTTCCAGGCGTGCTGGCGTTTATCAGGCCACAGCTGCAGGCTTTTAAGGGCCATATCAGGATGCCGGATATGTGGAGTTTTAACGCGCGCTTTTTTGACCGCTATTTTTTAAATTCATTAAGCGAGGCCGACTGGCAGGAACAGATAGCTTATGTGAAAACCCACTTAACCAACCAGGTAATTACCGGCGCGGTAAAATTGCTGCCCGCAAACATATATGCCGTTTCGGGTAAAAAACTAACTGACATTGTTATTGCCCGGCGCAATCATATCCAGGTTGATGCTATTAATTATTACAAGTTCTTATCTAAAAATGTAGATATCCCCGCATCGGATAAAAAAGAACAATTTACAATTGACGAACTGCACGATGGTAAAATCACCGTCACCATTAACCAGATAAAAAAAGACAGTATCCGCAAGGTGATCTACCAGCGCACTTTCGATGCGGAGGTGACCAAAAGCGTAAGGCTTTTTAGTTTGGATGGTAATGATGTTTTTGTGGTGAAGGGGGCGTTACCCTCGCCTATTAAGGTGCACATGATAGGCAGCGGCGGGAAGGACGTTTTTAAAATCGACAGCACGCTGCACAACCGCCGTAAGCTTTATGTACATGATCTGCCCGGGGCAAAAGCGGTTTTGCCTTCCTCATCACAGGCGCATATTGATATTACTACCGATACCACTGTTAATAAATTCAACCGGGAATCTTTTGATTATGATTATTACCTGCCTGTTTTAAGTCTGGGTTATAATACCGAAGACGCGACGAAAATACTGGCGGGCTTTACCATTATCAAACATGGTTTCGGCAAGGCGCCGTACGCCTACAGGCAGGACTTGCAGGTGGGCTATACCCTTTCCCGACAATCATTCATCTTTACTTATGCCGGCGATTTTAAAAAGGTTTTTGGCGAGAGTAACTTAAAGATCAACATCCTTTCGCGCGGACCTAAAAACGTAAATAGCTTTTTTGGTTTGGGTAACGAGACGCCGTTCCCCAACGAAGGCAGCCGCAAGTTTACCTATTACCGTAACCGGTACGATTACAGCACGGTTGATATCAGGATCTATCATGATTACAACAAGTGGCAGATTAGCGGCGGGGTAATGGGGCAGCTTTATACCAGTGCCGCGGTTAATAACCAAAACCTGTTTTTTGGCGAATACAATGCCGCCCATCCCGATGCCAACTTGTTTGCTACTAAAGTATACGCGGGCTTAGTTGCGGGCGTTAAGTACGATACACGCAATAGCACCGTATATCCCACAAAAGGGGTATTGTGGAACACCAATATTACCGGGCTTACGGGTGTAAATATTAACAATCGTGTTAATGGGCAAATCCTGTCGGTGTTTAGTTTTTATTTAAACCCTGGTGGCGATTCTACACTGGTAATTGCCAATCGTACCGGTGCAGGCCGCTTTGCAGGTAAGGGTGAGTTTTTCCAGCAAATGAATTTGGGTGGACCGCTTAGTTTGCAAGGTTTCCACACCAGCCGGTTTATTGGTAACACCATTCTTTATAATAACCTGGAGTTGCGCTTAAAACTGTTCGACTGGCAAAATTATATATTCCCAAGTACATTTGGCGTGGTTGCCTTTAACGATGCCGGTAGGGTATGGCTCCCCGGCGAAAACTCTGATACCTGGCATGATACCTATGGAGGCGGTGTATTCATTATACCTTTCCACGCGTTTATATTCCAGGCCGTAATGGGCAAATCTCCGGATGGGTCGCTGCTTTACCTGTCATCGGGTTTTAGGTTTTAGGATATAGTAATCATCAATATACAAAAATGTATAATGGCAGGTTCAAGCGTCCACGCTGGAACCCAACTTCTCATTGAGCGTCCACGCTCAATCTATCTTAAAGTAAGCGTGGACGCTTACTTATCCTATGGTTCAAGCGTGGACGCTTGAACCTGCAGGGGTAAATATTGGGTTAACATAACTTAACATAATTCAAGGAAATTATTCATATAAATTATTGATTATCAATAATTTATCTTGTTTTAGGCCTTGAAAAGTGTTAACCCTGAAAAATACACATTTTTTGCCCCCGAGGTCTATTCTCACAGACCTCTCTGTCGCAAACTATCTTGCATTACATTGATTTAACGTAATGAGGTACCCCGTTAGGGGTTCAAGGTTTGTAGCAACAACCGCCCCTGTTAGCTCCCCGTAGGGGCGCAAGATTTTTGTTTGGGGCATTGAACAAACCTTAAACCCCTACGGGGTTGTGTTACATACATTTCATCGCTACAAACCTTGAACCCCTAACGGGGTATGCAGGCTTGTTCCATGAGAACGCAGAGGAAACTTATATTTATTTGTAGCTGGTTGGTCTTTTGGAGATACATTTTATGATATCTTTGGCCTATTAGAATTGTTTCATAAATATACACTAAACAGCAACACTTATCTGTGTTCCTGTTAGCTGGCAGATCGCCCGATCAGCCAATAAGATTCTTATGTATATTTTTTTATGAAACCCAATGAACTATATTGATCCCTCAATTGATGACTTTTATGCACAAAGTGCTGAAGAATCAAGGCTAAAAATGGGGCTTGGCCCCCTTGAATTTGAAAGAAACAAAGATTTAATAAGTCGTTATTTACCTGAATCGAATGGTGTTATAGCTGATATTGGCGGAGGAACAGGCCATTATTCCCAGTGGTTAGCAAATCTTGGCCACCAGGTTTTTTTAATCGATCCTGTTATCAAGCATATCCAGCAAGCTGAAAAACGTTCACATAAATCCAGGCATCCCTTTAAGGCAATACTTGGTGAAGCGAGACAATTGCCTTTAGCAGACCACTGCGCAGATGTGGTCATTTTACACGGCCCCCTTTATCATCTTCAAGATGAAGCAGAGCGTATTGCTGCAATTAAGGAATCGCATAGAATATTAAGAATTGGCGGTATTGTGTTAGGTTTCGCGATTACTTATTCCGCTTTTACATTAGCTGCGCTTCAAAATGGCATGATACACAACCCTGACGTCTTTTCGATGTGTAAGGAAGAACTTTCGAGTAGCTGCCATTATCCCCCTGGTTCCATTCCTGGCATGTTGGCCCAAGCCTATTTTCATCGACCTTCTGCATTGATATCCGAGTTTGAATCGGTCGGTTTTAAAGCTGTTGATCTTTTAGCAGTTGAAGGAATTGCCTGGATAGACAGTAAGTATTTTGAAAGCTGGTCGTCTACAGAACAAAGATTACGCCTGTTAGAGTTAGTGAAACTTACAGAGAAAGATGCTGAGTTGTTATGTTTAAGCCCTCATATCATGATTGCTGCTGAAATAGAACTATTCTAATATCAGAAGGCGGTTACCTTATCGGTTGCCGCCTTCTTTAAGATGATAGTTGAATCTCTATGCCTAAAATATCCCCAAAAACTTTTTCCTTTTATGTTTTTTCTTATTGTCGGCTGCTGCTTTGGCTTTTAAATTGCGTGCTTTGGTTATACTATCAGAAGTTCCAGGCTTTACGGGCGGGGTGTAGGGACGCAGCATAATGGGCACATACGGCGTTGCGGTAGTTTGCACCGGCTGATAGATCACATCTTTTGTAAAAATGCCATAGGCGCTTAAAGCCATCAATAAAACAATAATGCCTAAAGCTAACTTAAACAATGTTTTAGGGATGCTAATGGTGTTTTTTTTGTTAATAGCCGCGGCTTCCTGTAATTGTGAAAGCTGCATGAGCAGGGTTTCGTTCTCGGTTTTTAATACTATGAGATTGTTATCGGCAGGGTCGGCAGCTATGCTGTTTTGTACAATGGCGTCCTGCAGGTCCATGCCATTTCCGTAACGGTTTTCAGGTAGTTTTTCCAGGCATTTGCTAATCAAACTTAACAGCCAGCCCGGTACCTGCATTTCCCGTTGTTTTTGGGCTGCAGTCCAATTACCGGGTAAATTTTGCTGCCTTAACTCCAGCAGATCGGGCACGGGCGCTTCCATGTGTGCTATCATTACCGTGTTACGCGCGGTTTCGCCATTATCATGCAGCGGGAAAGGTACGCGGCCCGCAAGCAACTCATAAAGGATGACCCCGTAGCTATAAACATCCGTTTGAAACAGCATTTGACCTGCATTTTGCTCGGGTGCCATAAATTCTATCGCCCCGGCGTGGCGCATGCTGCTCCGCCGTTCCTCGTCAGACATAACCGACAGGCCGAAATCCAGCAGCACATAATTGCCGCTGTGGATATTGAACTTTACGTTATTGCTTTTAATATCGCCATGTTTAACACCAACTTTATGGCAATGCGCTATAGCCCCGGCCAGTTGGTCGGCTACTTTAATGGTTTCTTTTATGGTAAAGATCTTGTCGTGCGGTTCGGCCAGCAGTTCACCCAGATCGGGGCCTTCAATAAACTCCATTTCAATAAATGGCAGCGATCCGCTTTCGGTAATGCCCGAACTTAGTATTTTAACCACATTAGGATTGGGTACTTCGTTTACCTTTTTAAGCTTCTCTACCTCATTCATAAAATTGCGGTAGTTTTTATCGTCGGTACTTTCGTTAAATATGGGGGTAGGCAAAAGTTTTATCGCGCTTAATATGGGCCCCAGGCGGCGGCCTTTATATACCGATCCCTGTCCGCCGGTACGCAGCGCGCCCATATTCTCCAGCCCTTCCATTATGGTAAATACCTTGCTCACTGTTTTTTGCTTCCCTTCTTGTAGCTAAATTCTATGACCGCGGTTTCACCTAAGATAACCTGGTCGCCCTCTTCTAATTGATGGCCGATATGGCTTGAATGCAGCTTAACCAGTGTTTCATTAACAGCCGAACGGATCTTTACCTTATTGCCGGGCGGGATGCCGCCCTCATCTGCGAAAAGCATAAAGCAGCCTTTCTCGTTATTCCATTCCAAGTGCGCGTGCTGCCTGCTGATATACTTGTTTGCATCGTTACCGGTATCGCCGGGGAATGCGATGTGGTTGGTCCTGAAAAAGCCGCCTTCAACCTGGGCCTTTTTTTCGCGGCCGATGTTGAGTTTACCATCTTCGGATGTGATATGATATTCGGGCTTTTCAGCTTCGCCGTTTAAGATCCTGATATAAGCCGAGCCCGACCGTTGGATCACATGATCTTTGGTGCGGATAAATATCGCCGCGTTAACCTCATTCAGTTTAATCGCTTCGGGCGGGAATCCATCATCAAAATTAACCTCCATTATCCAGCTATCGGGCAAGCCGATATCAAAATCATCGGCTATTTTTTGTACCTCGTCTTTAAATCTTTCGGGTTCTTCCTGGTACACCGCGGCCTCATAGATGTGTTTATCGCTGGTATTTGCACCAATAAACAGGTTAATGCCTTTAATATTTCGCCCTTCTCCGCCTTCGGCCTTTTGCAGGTTTTCTTTTATAGCGCGCAGCAACGCATCCCTCACACCTTTTACATCATCAGGGCCATCACTGTTTTGACTGAAAATATTAAACATTGTTATTTCGTTTTTTAATTTGTTACCTCTTCTGTTGCAACCACTTCTTCTTTAGCAGGTGCAGCTATCGCTTTTTCTGCAGGCGGTATAATACTTTTGATATAGCCCTTTTTAATTAAGAAAGGGATCACATGGTTAGCCGCCAGATGCACCGCGTCCGACGATCCTTTTGTCGATTCTATCCGTACGCATACCACTATATTACCTTTGCTTTTTGCCATCGGCGCAAAAAATACGTACCAGCCATCGTTAATGCCCTCCTTTTTCCAGATCCTTTCGGGCGTACCGGTTTTGCCAGCTACGTTTAAACCCAGTATCCACTCTTTTGGCCGGCTTTGTTCAATCATGTACTGAGTAATCAGCGCCGCATATTGCGGATCGTTTGCCAGTTTGATGCTGCCTTTTACCGCCTGCGCAGTATCGCTCACTTTCAGCACAAAACGGTTGGCTATTAAATTGCCATTATTAGCTACGCCCGATACCAGCCGTGCAACTGCTGCCGGCGTGGCGATCAGCTCGCCTTGCCCCCAGGCCATACCCGAGATACCCTTGGCGCGGGTGCGGCGGATATTGTTCGGATCGTACCGGGGCCGGGTATTAAACTCGGTTTTGCGCCATAGGTCGCGCCATTTTTCTTCCTGTGCGGCATTATCAGGTTGTTTGCCGTAAAAATAACCGCCAACACCATGTAAAAACATGCCGGTTTTTAAATATAGCGTAGCCATATCCTCTTGCAAATGCTCCTGATTAGCTAACTTAATAAAGTACACATTGTTTGATTTGGCTACCGCTCTTTCCAGCGTGATCACCCCGGTCTCGTCAGGCTCTATGCCCTTGGTGCGGATTCGTTCCCAACTTGCAACAGTAAATTTTTTATCAGCGGCGGCTAACCCCAGTTTATTAAACGCGGCCATGGTGGTTAAAACCTTAGCCGTTGATCCCGGCTGGGTGGCATAGGTAAAGCCAAGATCAGCAGTGGTCATCCATTGCGATAGTTTATTTTGATCGTTAACGGGCATTGTCAGCTGGTCCCAGTTATGCACGGGCGGCAGCGGGTAAACCGCCGATGCCAATACGTCGCCGGTATTGGGCAGCATAATCACCACCGATACGCGGTTATCCAACAAGGAAGTATCGGTAGCTAAGGATCTTTGTATGCTGGTTTGCAGGCCGGCATCAACGGTTAGCTGCACATCGCGGTTGCGCTTTTTAAATCTTTCCACCGCTTTACTGTTAATGCCGGCAATTAAGAGGGGCGTTAAAGCGCTGTAATCTTTTTTACTTACCGACATCTCTTTTACCCCGCGCGGCAAAAAGCGGTCTTCCTGGTAGCGGCTGGCGTGCGTATTATAATTAGCTACAGGCATTTTAAAGCCGCGCAGTTCAGCGGCATGCTCATACTCGGCAAAGTAGCCGTTGGTGCTGCCATTGAAAACGCCCGTATTGGCATCGCCCACCCAAAAAAACATTTGTTCTTCAAACGGGTAATAACGGGTTAAACGCTTATGCATGGCCGAATCTAAATTATAGCCCTGTATGCCTGAAGCATCTAATAACTTCCGTTGCTTTTGGATCAGTTGCGGGTTGCTGGTGGCCAGTATGCGGCCTTCACGGTCGTATAGCGTACCTGCCTGTAGCTTGTTCATTAATATAGCAATACGCGGGTTATAGCTAAACATCCGCGCGCCGCTGCGGTCGGCCACTAAGGATGGTTTAACGATCCATTTGGCATTATCAAACAAGTAACGGGATACATTAATGGTCAGCAATAAAATGCCGATACAGGCCATCATCAGGGCAGGTACCAGGTTGCGGTCCTGCTGTTTGGTAATATAATTCATTTGCACCGGTGTGCCCTTTACCCGCGATGCTGATAATAAAAACCCTGCCGCTAAAAAGTTAGCCACCAATGACGACCCGCCATAACTTTGGAACGGTAAAGATACCCCCGATAACGGCAAGGCCCCGGTTGAGCCGCCGGCTATTAACAGGAATTGCACAAAGGTGCAGACACCAATACCCGCGCATAAGTAAAACAGGAACGGCGTACCCGTTTGCCGCCCGATGATGATAGACCGGTGCAGGTAGAGCAAAAACACCAGGAAAATGCATACAATACCCGTCCAGCCAAATTCTTCGCCTATAGATGGCAGGATCATATCGGTATGCGCCTCGGGGATGGTTTTGGCGAAGCCTTCGCCCACGCCCTGGCCTGTTATGCCCCCGCTGGCCATGGCCCAAAGGCCGTTAGCTACCTGATCGCCGCCGTAAACCTCGTTATCCCAGGCATTTTGCCAGATGGCTTTACGGTCGACCAAACGCTGTACCGGGCCGGGGATCAGCTTATCTAAATGAGGGATCTTATCAATGGTTAAAAACCCGGCAATAATGATGAGCGCCATAATGGCCGACTCGCTCAACTGCTTGCGTTTGTACAAGGTTACCCCTACCAGTATCACAATAGTCAGCAGCGCCGAAAGCCATACGTTTTTAAAGATCCAGGTGATCAATACGTAAAATAATACGGCAGCGGCCATGAACATAAAATCGCCGCGCGAGAAGGAGAACAGGATGATGAAGGTAAAACAGATCACCATGGCCGGCCCCAGATCGCCCAGCATCAGGAACAGGAATAAGGCTACCGCGATGGATATTACCGCGAATGAAAAGAAGGACGCCCGCCTTTTAAAACTGGCGTATTCGCTGATAAATTTCTCATTAGTGGCAAAAAATCCGGCCAGAAATATAATAACCAGGTATTTTACAATCTCGCTGGGCTGAAAACCAAACAGGTTCACTTTAACACCGCTGCCTTCGGGACCCGAACCAAAACGAATAGTTAATGCCAGTAACCCGATAGCGATAATGATCCAGGGCCAGCCATTGGCCGCTTTACGGTTGTTTTTAAAGATGAGTAAACGGTACAGGGCGGAATCGACCGTAAAGCGGCGTAAATTAAACAGCAGCATCACCAACATGGCCGCAAAGCCCATGCCCAGGTAAACCAGCGAGTCCTTTGCCAAAAAACGGTCGCGCAGCGGATCCTGCAAACTTAACAAGGTTAAAAACGATAGCCCGGTGAGTACCATGATAAAGGGCAGGATCAATTGATCGGCTGTGTTGAATTTCCAGCTTAAAATAAGGTGGGTGATGGCGAAACAGCCGAAAAAGCAGATAATGATGATCCAAAACCAACGGTTAAATTCGCCCGGGGTACGGATAATAAATGACTTTTCCTTTTTCAGGATATTGAAATCGCGGGTTGACAGCAGCTTGATGGTATGCGGCGAACGGGAGAAGTTAAATACCGCGTCCTCATCCAAGTTTTCGGTACCTGCCGAGCGGCCGAACTGGTAGTTAGGCTGCAGCGGCAAAACTTCAAATGCTTTACCTGCCGGGAGATTTTTAAACGTATAATTTCCCTCCCGATCGGTACGGGCAAAGGCTGTAAGCGATTGCAGGTGCTGGCGCTTCTGCTCGTCAATAATATATGTTTTTGTAAAGCCGGGCCCATCTTCTACTTTGTTTTTTACCTGGTCGGCCTCCTCGTCATTATAGGTGCTATCCTGTGGCAACAGCATTTGCAGTCGGATCAATACCCCCGCTACCGGTACTTTTTTATCCAATACCTGTCCGGATATGGAACTGCCGGATAAGCCTACATCGGTAACAGCAGGCAATACAGGGGGCCTGGTGCTTTCCTGTACAAAACGAAGAGAATCATCGCCGGTATAGCCTAACAGCGAACGTGAAACGATTACCCGCTGCTGAAATATTTTGCCGCCCTTGCTCATGCCTTCTTCGGCGGCAACATTGTATTTTTTCTTGTTCAGCTCGCCAATGTTCTCAAACTTGTCAACAGCGGTTACGCGGTTGGCTATAACGCTTTCAATCAGGTCGATATCGCGTTTATCTTCAAAATAGTAGCCTTTTTCCAGCAAGGTACGGATCTTTTTAGCCGGTTTTTTGGCATTCAGGTTTACCATGGTGCCATCCCGCAAGCGTTTATTTACATCGGTAAAGTTTTTTTGTTCGATATAAAACAGGCGGATAAACAATAGGCCTAATACCAATGCAATCAATAAAAGGAACAAGCGTTCCTTTTTGCGGTTAACCGGCATTACATTTTGTTGCTCCATTATTTTTGCTTGTGAGTTACCGGTGTAGAATCGGCCTTAAAGGTTGGGATACCGCCGCTGATGTATTTGTTATTGGGGATAGCAAACAGGTTTTGCAATGGTACCGCGCAATTAACAAAACGTACATTTTTAAGCAGTAACGCGTTATGATAGGCGATGACGCCTGTTTGGAAGTTTTTAATGGTTAAACTATCCAGCAATACTACTTTGCATTGTTTGGAAAGGTTAAACGCCGCGCCGGTATAAGCGGTATCGCTTTGCAATTCAATCCGTCCTTTGGTTTTAATAAATAGCGTGTCTTTTTTTATCTGGATGGCCCGGCTGATCATAACAGGCGAAGGAAAAGCCGCGTCAGTAAGTACCAGTAAATTGCCTTTCAGATGATCTATCGTATCCTGTAACTTTATTTCCAGCGGATTTAAAGGCCTTTTGACAGGCTGGGGCGCTGATTTCACCACCGGCTCTGTAGCCGGTTTTTGCAGAAATTGCCAAACGGTAGTGCCCAGGAACAATAAGGCGAGGACAGATAGTATGGTAATAGTTACCCCACTGCTTTTTGCAGGTGCCGGATGCTGCTGCGGCTGCACTATGTTATGGGGCTTTGCCGCCGGCGCGGGTTCATCTGCCGGTTCATTTTTTTTTTGACTGATGGCAGGCATGGTAGCATTGTATGTTGAAGATTGCTTGTTGTTTTGCACCAGCACAGCGGTAATATTATCCTTACCCCCATGCTGATTAGCTGCAGCTATCAAATCGCGGCATTTATCTTTTAAGGAATTATCCTGGGTGATAATGTCCGTTATTTCGGCTTTGCCAACCATATCCGTCAGTCCGTCGCTGCAAAGTAGCAGCATATCACCCGGTAAAAAAGGCGATTGCCCGGTCTCCATATAATCGCTATCCTTTGCCAGGTTTGATTCAAAGCCCAGGGCTTTATTAATTTCGTTACGCTTGGGGTGGGCCATAGCAGCCTCTTCCGTCAAACGGCCGGTATCCTCTAAAAAGCCGACGAAGGATTGATCGTGAGATATTTTGATCAGGGAATTATCGCGCAGCAGGTATAAGCGGGTATCGCCCACGTGGGCATAGTAAAATTGATTATGCTCCAGATCAATTAAAGCAAGGGTGGCCACGCAGGCCATGCTATCGTGTTCCTTTACCTGTTTTTTTTCGGCCAGTATTTTTTGATTAGCCAGGTTAAAGCAATCAATCATAATGGGGATCACCTCGCCCACAGGCCTGTCAAGCCGCTGCAATATCGCTTCGCGGGCCAAAGCTGCCGCAACTTCCCCGCCCGCGTAACCGCCAACGCCATCTATAACACAGGCAATCACAAATTTACCGTCGGCGCTTTGCTGCGCAATAAAGGTATCTTCGTTATTGGTCCGTTCCTTCCCGGTATCTGTTAAGCCATAAAACTGATCAGCCATTGGTTTTGCGTGAGTTTTTAATATCTGAAAAATGAGTAACTAATAATACGATCACAATAACCAACAAAGCAGCCGATAATATATGTGACATAAGCTTACGATTTAAATATGTTAACGCCCACTATTCCGTTCAGCAAGATCTTTGAGTTTACGGGCAGTTCCACCCACGATGGCGAGTTAACATCGCTTCGCTGTACCTCGTTTTCGTTTAAAATAGTGCGCTCGCCAAACGAAGCGAGGTAAAATTTACCATCCGATTTATTATACCTGATCTGCAAATGCGGCGTATTCACCCATTCGGTAGGCAGTTTAAAGATGTTAGTATCTTCACGGGTTTCCTCATCGCCCGAAACGATGATCTCGTCATCCTTCATGATATATTCTACCTTTTTGCCTGCAAACTGCTTTTCGGGGAGGATAGTTTCAAACCGGGCGAAGCTTTTTTTGCGGTCATCGGCAGGGGAATCTTCATCATATTCCAGGTCGCCGATATAAGGCAACTCATAGTATCCTTCGCTGTAATAATTAAAACCCTTTAATATATCCTGACTTACATCAAATGTTTGCGCGATGCCTGTTTGACGGGGAATGAAGGTTACCCTTAGGTTTTCTTCTTTTTTAGTGCTGCCCGGCAGTAATTTCCCTATAAAGCCGATATCTCCGCGGGCATAATCGGGATGCGATACTAAACGGAACACCCATTTAGAACTTGATGGTACTACCGTTTTACCTGCGGCCCGGTATTGCTTTAATTGCTCATAGAACTTTTTAACCGTTTCATTCACAATCAGCCCGAAGATACCCTGTTTATTGTTCATAAACTCCTGGTAATCATCAGGGTTAAAGCTGATAATATACTCGTGGTAAAACACAACCCGATCCGCAAAGGATAGCTGGCGGATAGAGTCGCTAAACTTATCGATCACATAATTATAAACGTCATCGGGCGTGAGGATTTGCTGTTTTTTAGATTTGGAGGTGTTTTCGCTGGTTAAAAACCAGTCCTGTATCCCCATACGTTGCCAGATAGAAGTTTTAGGATTCATGTAAATTAATATATCGGGTTTTAGTTATTCAAGTCACTCTAAATTAACAGGTTTACAGGCACAGATGTTTGAACTATTAATTATTATACTTATAGTTAATAACCAGGCCTGTCGCGATTTTAATCATTGCCCGGAGGGTTATTTGTAGTGTCGATGGCCGCGCTATCCGGTTCGTACATGTTTTTTTGCCTGTCTTTTTCTATTTGCTCCTTAATACCGGCATTGATAATGGAATCGGTAAGCCGTTGTTTTTCGCGCCTGGCTGCCGCGGCGTTCCTTCTGATCGTGTTACTATCGGTTTGGGCCGAATCGGGCATTGTCTGTGTAGCCGGATTAATCGGTATTGCCCGCCTGGTGAATAATAAGTAAGAGGTGTAAGTCATAAAACCCAGCAGCAAGATAATCAAACCTGCAAATACCGGTTTAGACATTTGGATCATATTACTGTAATCCGGTCCGGCAGTGCTTGCTTCTTCAACAATTTCTGCTACTTCCTGCTGCGCAACTACCTTGTCAGTTTTAACGGGTTCATCGGCCCGGATGTCGGCAATGCTGTTTTCTATAATGGCATCGTGCAGTTCCATACCATTGGCATACCGGCTGTCAGGCGATTTTTCCAGGCATTTATATACTAATTTTAGTAACCAGCCCGGTACATTCATCTCGTGTTTCTGCTGTTGCGCCGACCAGTTTGCAGGCAGGTTTTGTTTGCGCAGCTGCAACAGATCGGGTACGGGCGATTCCATGTGGGCAACCATTACGGCGTTGCGGGCGGTTTCGCCGTTATCATGTAAAGGGAAAGGCACGGTGCCGGCTAATAATTCGTACAAGATAACCCCATAGCTGTAAATATCGGTTTGGAATAACATCTTGCCTTCGTTTTGCTCGGGCGCCATAAACTCAATAGCCCCGGCATGGCGCATGCTGGTACGGCGCTGCTCGTCGGACATAACCGACAGGCCAAAATCCAGCAGTACATAATTGCCCGAGTAGATATTGAATTTGATATTATTACTTTTGATATCGCCGTGCTTAACGCCAACCTTATGGCAATGTGCCAGGGCGCAAGCCAGCTGATCGGCTAATTTTACCGCATCTTTTAATTTAAACAGTATATCGTTAGGCGCTGTCAGCAGTTCGCCAAGATCAGGCCCTTCAATAAACTCCATTTCAATAAAGGGGAACGATCCGCTTTCGGTAATGCCCGAGTTGAGTATTTTTACGACGTTGGGATTGGGTATTTCGTTAACTTTTTTTAGTTTATCTACCTCATTCAGGAAATTACGGTAATTTTTGTCGTCCATACTTTCGGTATGGATGGGTGTGGGTAAAATTTTTACAGCTGTAATAATAGGCCCTATGCGGCGGCCTTTGTAAACCGAACCTTGTCCACCCGTTCGCAATGCCCCCATGTTTTCAAGGCCTTCGGTTATTGTAAATACTTTGCTCATGCTTAATTAATGGTACGTAAATTCTAACAACAATAAAAGGCTTTAGTTCACATTTAACTGCATATTTGTTTGCAAATTGTATGCCCTTAAAAAATCTGCAGGGTATTGCCATTTTATCCGGTTGCAGGCAAGTTAACTTACAGGTAATTTATGAACGGAGATCTCTGTTTTTTTAAACTTTGTCCTTTTGTTTAAGATGCTTATAATCAGCGTAATTATCCACATGGCTTGTTAATATCCTGTTGATATCCCGCCCTGTTTATGTGAGTAAGCTGTTGATAAAAAGGATGTTATCATACTGAACAAATAATTTAACTATCTGTTATTTTATTATTGCTAAACAGGATGGATAACAACCCCCGATGCTTATGAATGCGTTTTATCAAAAGCTTAATGAGTTTGGCTCACTGGTACATACCACAAGCCTTACAAAAAACATGAATATGGCCAGTTATTTTACGGTATTGCACCCGGCCTATCCAATAGTTAAAAACCCGGATAATACCCGCCCCGGCATCCGCTTTAACCAGAGTTGCCCACGTGCTGTTAAACGCGAGGTGGCTATGCTTTGGAAGATGGTATTTGGGAGGTGAGTTCATAGTTGATGGTTCATAGTTCATAGTGGAGGAGCGGTTTTGCTGCAATATATCTGTCATGAACCATTAACTATTATCCATGAACTTTCTCACCACTTATTTACCTTTCTACTACAATTATCGGCCGCCAAATGTGTATCTTTGTGCCATCAAAAAACAATTTCAAAACATTTAATGAAGGTATTTATTTCAGGACTGCCCTTACAAGTAGGAGAGGGCGAATTAACAGAGGTTTTTAGTGATTTCGGGCCGGTAAAATCGCTCCGTATTATTAAAGATCATCAAACAAAGCAAAGCAAAGGCTTTGGTTTTGTTGAAATGGTGAACGAGGATGAAGCCAAGGAAGCCATTAAATACATGAACGGTCAACGTTATTATGAGAACATTATCCGTGTTAACGTAGCCGAAGATAAAGGCCCGCGCCCAACCAATGGCGGCGGCGGCAACGGTGGCAAGCGCAGGTTTTAAACCTGCTTTACAAACAAAATTTTATTGAAATACATATAAGCCGGTACCGTCCGGCTTTTTTTGTGGACCTCATCCTACCCTCTCCGAAGAGTAATAGCCATGAATAGACATTATGGATATGAGTTTATAAGGGTAGTCCCCGCTGGGGACAATTCCATTTTTTTCTTCCATGCTACAAACAGGTAGTCACTCCGGGACATAGAAGCATCATCGAATATGGATGGATAAGCCAGGTTTTATGTCCCGGAGGGACTACCTGTTTGTAGAAACGTAACAGAAATCATAATGCCCCGGGCAGGGGCTACCCTACTCTCCTTCGGAGAGGATTAGGAGAGGTCATTCCTCCTCAAAAACAATCTTCACCTGCACGCTCAGATCATCATTAATGCGGGCAAACTGTTTGGGGTTGCGGGTAAAGTCGGGGTCGGTATCTAAATAGATCTCGGTTACCTTAATAATCTCCGGATCAAACTCGCTGCCGGCATGGTACTCATAGTCGGGGTTATGTTCCAGGTGTTCTTTTATATGCTGGTACTCCTTACCGGTTACCATAATTGTCTTTTCTGCTTTCATATTTTCAGTCCGAAAGTCCGGAAGTCCGAAAGACGGAAATCCGGATGGGTGTATAATTGGTTGATATAACTGCTAATTTACTAATACTATAATAATCTTTTGCTTCCCGACTTCCGGACTTTCCGTCTTCCCGACTTTAGCTCAGTATCTCCGCTATCTCCTCAAAGCCTTTTTCTTTAGCCAGATCGGCTGGCAGCTTGCCGCCTTCCATACGGGTATTTACTTCGGCGCCATGTTCTAACAACAGTATCAATATCTCGGTATTGCCATTTTGTGCCGCCGAATGCAAGGGCGTAGAGCCGGCCTGTTGTTTTACATTAACCTGCGCGCCGGCATTAACCAGCATACGGGCAATATCGGTATAATTACCGGCCACGGCCGAGTGGATAGGATACACATGGAAACCATTGTTTGATGGCAGGTTAACATCGGCGCCCTTTAGTACCAGGTAACGGGCTACCTCGGCCTGGCCAAAATAACAGGCTAAGCCCAGGGGAGTAAAGCCATCAGGAGCATAATCGTTAACCGAATCTGGGTGGGTGCCAACAATATAGGCCACCACATCAAACTTACCCACGGCCGATGCTTCAAATAAGCTCACTTCATCCACAAACTTCAGCAGCAGCGCAGATACCTCGGGCTTTTTAAAGTAGCACGACAGCATCAGCGGCGAAACGTTATGACTGGTTGGCGCCTTCGCGAGGGCTGGGTTTTCCTGTAATAATGTGTTTAGTCCGTTTAAGTCGCCGGCGGCAATCAGTTCTTCCAGTTTATCGGTGTTCATTAATTCAATATTACGAAAAAAAGGTTATCAATGTATAAATGAAAT
This sequence comes from Mucilaginibacter sp. GW821-FHT07H05, assembly GCF_059418485.1. Classification (NCBI taxonomy): domain Bacteria; kingdom Pseudomonadati; phylum Bacteroidota; class Sphingobacteriia; order Sphingobacteriales; family Sphingobacteriaceae; genus Mucilaginibacter; species Mucilaginibacter sp. GW821-FHT07H05. The sequence continues at coordinate 509,458 of NZ_JBWKPY010000004.1, read as the reverse complement.
ATTACGACGATTTAACCACGGAGGGCACGGAGATTTTTCACAGAGCTCACAGAGAAGGCCTCACCTAAATCCTCTCCAAAGGAGAGGACTTAAGAAGCACATTTTTAGAACCCTCTCCACTGGAGAGAGCAGGGTGAGGCTCTCTGTACTTTGTTGTTAAAATCGCCCAAACTAAATTTGTATCATTTTAGCACAATAATTACTTATATGTCATTTATTCGTGACGTTTATTAAAATGCTTTTATTTTTCAATGCATAATAACTTAATTTGTGCACTACCTACACTACCCCTATGATCATGAAAAATACCATCGGTGTTTTTTTAGGTTTAGCGGGTTGTTTTTTTGCTTTTAATGCCCACGGGCAAAAGGTGTTGACCATGAAAGAGGCCATACAAACGGCCCTGGATAATTACGGTACTATAAAAGCTAAAGCCAGCCAGCTAAATGCTTCAAAAGCATATTTAAAAGAAACAAAATCAGAATACCTGCCCGATCTCAGCGTATCGGCACAGCAGGATTACGGTACGGTTAACGGAACCAACGGCCCGCTTTATGGTTACCGCGGCCTCAGCGTAGCCTCATCTGGCCCGGCGCTCAACAATCAAAACTGGAACTCGGCTTTCGGCGCCTTATACCTGGGTAATATCAATTGGGATTTTTTTACTTTTGGCCGCGCTAAGGAAAAAATTAAGGTACAGCAAAGCGTAGTAAACCTGAATGAGACCGACCTGCAGCAGGAACAATTTCAGCACGAGGTGCGGGTTGCGGGCGCTTATCTTAATTTGCTGGCCGCCCAGCGCTTATCCAAATCGCAGGAAAATAATTTGGCCCGCGCGCAGGAACTCACGCGCGTAGTAATAGCCCGTGTAAAGAACGGATTGAATGCAGGTGTAGACAGTTCACTGGCCAATGCCGAGGTATCCAGCGCTAAAATAGCCCTGACCCGAGCGCAGGACGTGGAGCAGGAGCAAGCCAACATCCTGGCCCAGTATTTAGGCATTCCACCACAGGCCTTTACGCTGGATAGCGTGTTTGTAACCAAAGCGCCCCGGTCGGCAGATCAGCAGGCGGCTGTAACCATACAAAATCACCCGCTGTTAAAATATTACGAGAACAGGATAGGTGTAAGCGACGAGCAGACTAAGTATTATAAAACATTTGCCTACCCCACTTTCAGTTTATTTGGTGTGATGCAGGGCAGGGGATCGGGCTTTAAGCCGGATTACGCGACCAACCAGAATGATTATACCCGCAGCTACGGTGCCGGGGTTGACCCTACCCGCTACAATTACCTGTTTGGCGTAGGCATGGTATGGAACCTGACTAATCCCCTGCGCATCAAATACCAGGTGCAATCGCAAAAATATACTTCTATGCAGTATAAGGATGAGTACGATCTGGTTACGCAGCGCCTCAGCGCCCAGCAGCAGTTAGCCGAAACCAGGATCAGCAACGCGCTGAAAAACTATAGCGAAGCGCCCATACAGGTAAAGGCCGCGGGCGATGCTTACCTGCAAAAATATACGCTTTACAAAAACGGCTTATCTAATATCGTCGACTTTACTACGGCGCTGTTTACCCTGAACCGGGCCGAAACCGACCGTGATATTGCCTATAATAATGTGTGGCAGGCCATGCTGTATAAAGCGGCCGCCACCGGCGATTTCGGGATCTTTATCAATAATTTTTAACAATAAGCAGGATTACAACATGGGAATGATAAAAAGCGCATTGCAGAAACCCATAACCATACTGGTTATTGTGGCCGGGCTGTTCTTTTTTGGGATAGGCGCTGTACGTACCATTAAGATTGATATTTTTCCGGACCTTAACCTTCCGGTGATCTATATTTCGCACCCTTACGGCGGTTTCACCCCCGATCAGATGGAATCGTACTTTGGCCGGCAGTATGTGAATTTGCTGCTGTATGTATCGGGTGTAAAAAGTATCGAAACACGTAATATCCAGGGTTTAACTTTATTAAAACTAACATTTTACGAGGGCACTAATATGGCCCAGGCGGCAGCGGAGGTGTCCACGTTCAGCAACAGGGCCCAGGCTATCTTCCCCAACGGGTCGCAGCCGCCGTTCATTATCCGGTTCGATGCTTCTACGCTGCCGGTAGGGCAACTGGTACTCAGCAGCCCCAAGCGTACCAATAACGAGCTGCTGGATCTGGCCAACGTATATGTGCGCGGGTCGTTCAGTACTATTCCCGGTTTAATTTCGCCGGCGCCGTTTGGTGGTAATATCCGTACTATTGTTATCAAAGCCGACCCCGAACTGCTGCGCGCCCACAATTTAACGCCCGACCAGTTAGTGGCCGCTTTACGCGATAATAACCAAACATCGCCCGCGGGTAACGTACGTATAGGCGATTATAACTACTTAACCCCAACCAATACAGGAGTAAAAAATATTCCCGATTTTGGCGATATCCCCCTCTATAAAAATGGCGTACAAACTGTTTTTATGAAAGATGTAGCCACTATTGAGGATGGAGCGGATATTACATCCAGCTACGCGCTGGTCAACGGCAAGCGTTCGGTTTATCTGCCCATTACCAAATCGGCCGACGCGTCGACCTGGGAGGTGGTACAAAACCTGAAGAAAGCCATCCCCAAGTTCCAGGCCCTGCTGCCCGAGGATGTGAAGTTGTCTTACGTGTTCGATCAATCGGTATATGTGATCAACTCGGTAAAGAGTTTAGTCAGCGAAGGCGCAATCGGCGCTGTGCTGACCGGCTTAATGGTATTGCTGTTTTTGGGCGATAAACGCGGTGCATTGATCGTGATCCTCACTATCCCGACATCTATTATATCGGGCATTTTGTTCCTTAACCTGTTCCATCAAACCATCAATATCATGACGCTGAGCGGCCTCTCGCTGGCGGTAGGTATTTTGGTAGATGAATCGACGGTGACGATAGAGAACATTCACCAGCACTTTGATATGGGTAAGCCCAAGGCCCTGGCCATCTGGGATGCCTGTAAGGAGATTGCCTTCCCTAAATTATTGATCCTGTTTTGTATCCTGGCCGTATTTGCCCCAGCCTTTACCATGAGGGGGATCCCCGGCGCGCTGTTTTTACCGCTGGCATTGGCTATCGGTTTTTCTATGGTGATATCGTATCTGCTGGCGCAAACCTTTGTGCCGATAATGGCCAACTGGATCATGATCAATAAGCATGAGGATAAAAACTACGGCAAGCATCACACCATTGAAGAAGGCGACAGCTGGGACCAGAAAAAGGTTTTGATAGAACATCCCGCGCATGATAAAGAGGGTAAGCTCAGCAAATTCGACCGCTTTCGTGAACGTTATATGCGGTTGATTGATAGGATGCTGCCTAACCGCAAGATTATTGCCAGCATTTACATCATCGGCGCGCTTGCCGTAGTTGTACTGCTGATCACCACTATTGGCCGCGATGTATTGCCTAAAGTAAACTCGGGCACTTTCCAGGTACGTTTACGTGCGCCTGATGGCACCCGGCTGGAGCGTACAGAACTGATCACCCTTAATGCCATTAAGATACTGGAAGGCATTGTAGGTAAAAAGAATATCGAGGTAACTTCGGCTATGGTAGGGCAGCATCCGGGGCAGTTTTCTACCAGTCCTATTTACCTGTTTATGGCCGGTCCGCAGGAAGCGGTTCTGCAGGTGAACCTGAAAGAAGACTACAAAGTAAACCTGGACGAACTGAAGGAAAAGCTGCGGGCAGCTATCAAAAAGGAAATGCCAACGGTAAAAATGTCTTTCGAGCCGATAGAACTGACCGATAAAATATTAAGCCAGGGTTCGCCAACACCGGTGGAAGTGGTGATAGGCAGTAAAAATAAAAAGCAAAACGTGGCCTATGCCTTTAAAGTGATGGATAAACTAAAAAAGATCCCTTACCTGCGCGATGTGCAATTGGGGCAATCGATAGCTTACCCTGCTATGAATATTAATATCGACCGTACCCGTTCCGCCCAGTTAGGCTTAGGTGTTAGTGAAATATCCCGCTCGCTTACGGCATCAACCTCATCATCCCGGTTTACCGAAAAAAATGTTTGGATTGATCCAAAAGTGGGATTAAGCTACAGCGTACAGGTAGAAATCCCCGAATACCAGATGGCCAGCGCTAATAACCTGGGCGAGATACCGCTGATGAGCAATAAGCCGCGCCCCGTATTGAACGATGTAGCTGATATCACACCCGGCACAACCAACGGCGAGAATGACGACATTGGCTCGTTACCGATACTAAGCGTTACCGCCAACCTGAATAATATGGATTTGGGTACCGCTAACGATGATGTGCAAAAAGCCATTAAATCATTAGGGAAATTACCGCGCGGCTTAAATATCAATACCCGAGGTTTAACTACCACCTTAACCGATACGCTGGATAGCTTGCAAAGCGGCTTATTGGTTGCCGTAATAGTGATCTTTTTGATGCTGGCGGCTAATTTCCAGTCGTTTAAGGTATCGCTGGTGGTGTTATCTACCGTGCCGGCTGTGTTGTTGGGTTCGCTGTTACTGGTGCGGCTAACCGGGGCTACGCTTAACCTGCAATCGTACATGGGGATGATCATGTCGGTAGGGGTATCCATCGCTAACTCGGTGCTACTGATCACCAATGCCGAGGAATTGCGCAAGCATAATGGAGATGCGTTAAAATCGGCCCGCGAAGCGGCTGCCCTGCGGATGCGTCCCATCCTGATGACCAGTGTAGCCATGATCGTAGGTATGATCCCTATGGCATCGGGCCTGGGCGAGGGTGGCGATCAGACATCACCATTGGGGCGTGCCGTAATCGGCGGTTTGTTAGCATCAACCTTTGCCGCTTTATTAATTTTACCATTGGTATTTGCCTGGGTACAGGGCAAAGCCAGCACACAATCCGTATCGTTAGACCCTGAAGATAAAGAGAGTAAATTTTATATCCCCCTGCATCATGCGCATAAAAAATAAACACTACACCACCATATTGATGCTGGCAGCGGCGCTCGGCATTTTGTCATCCTGCAACTCGGGTACAAAAGAAAAAACGGCAGAGGCCGATAGTACCGCGCAGCCTGCCGCTATTGAAGTGATCCCGGCCGAAAAAGGTAAACTGAGCACCAGTTTACAGGTACCCGGCGAGTTAGTGCCCTACCAACAGGTAGACCTGTACGCCAAGGTAAACAGCTACGTAAAAAAAATGCTGGTTGATGTAGGTTCGGAAGTGCAGGCGGGCCAGCTATTGGTTACCCTGGAGGCGCCCGAAATTAATTCGCAGTTGGCAGGTGCCAAATCGCGCATCGCGCAGCAGCAGGCTATTTATTTAGCCAGCAAAGCAACGTACGATCGCCTGTTGAGCACCAGCAAAACCCCGGGCACCATATCGCAAAACGACCTTGACCAGGCCGAGGCCCGTAAAAATGCCGACTATGCCAATGTGCAGGCAGCCAAATCAGCATCGGAGGAGGTGACCGCTAACCGTAATTATTTAGAGATCCGTGCGCCGTTTAGCGGGGTAATTACCGCCCGTAATGTAAACCTGGGCGCCTATGTTGGTCCGTCGGGTAAGGGATCCGATCAACCGCTGCTGGTATTGCAGCAGCAAAATAAATTGCGTTTGGTGATCTCCATCCCCGAATCGTCAACCGGCGGATTGAGTACTAAGGACGAAGTGAGCTTTACCGTAAGGGCCTTACCAAATCAAACCTTTACCGCTAAGGTGGCACGTTTAGCGGGCGCCCTGGATGATAAACTGCGTTCGGAACGTTTGGAAATGGATGTGCTAAATGCCGGCAAGAAACTATTGCCTGGCATGTATGCCGAGGTAAACCTGCCCTTACCGGGCCGCGACAGCGCTTTTGTGATCCCGAAATCGGCCCTGGTGATATCTACCGAAAAGGTATTTGTGATACGGGTAGTTAACCACAAAGCCGAATGGGTACCCGTGCAAAAAGGCTTGCAGGCCGATGGAAAAGTTGAAGTGCACGGCAACCTGAAAGTAGGAGATATGTTAGTGAAAGCGGCTAATGATGAGATAAGGGATGGGCAGGATGTGAATGAAGAATTGGCAAAACCGAAGGAGTAGCCAATTTCCGTGATTGTCATTCTGAGCGATAGCGAAGAATCTATCGTAAGCAGAGCGGATATGCAAATCAGATTTGTATAGCGTGGGATTCTTCGCTATCGCTCAGAATGACAAGCTTTTTTAATAACAAGTTTAACTTAATCCGTCTGTCCCGCTAATAAAAACAGCACCGCCATACGTATCGCCACCCCATTTTCTACCTGATCGAGGATAATGGATTGCTTGCTGTCGGCTACATCGGTAGTGATTTCTACACCGCGGTTAATAGGGCCGGGGTGCATCACGGTGATCTCTTTATCCAGTCCATCCAGTATCTGCTTATTCAAACCATACAGCATCGTGTATTCACGCAGGGAGGGGAAGTATTTAATATCCTGACGCTCTAACTGGATGCGCAGCATATTGGCTACATCGCACCAGTTAAGGGCTTTGATCAGGTTGTGTTCAACTTTAACGCCTAAAGATGTGATGTATTTGGGGATCAGCGTTGTTGGTCCGCAAACCATTACTTCGGCGCCCAGCATTTTAAGGCATAGGATATTGGATAAAGCCACGCGCGAGTGCAGGATATCGCCAACGATCACCACTTTTTTACCAGCCACATCGCCATGTTTTTCGCGGATGGAAAAGGCATCCAGCAAGGCTTGGGTAGGGTGTTCGTGCGCGCCGTCGCCGGCATTTACTATCTGGGCTTTTACGTGTTTGGACAGGAATACCCCTGCGCCCGCATAGGGGTGGCGCATCACTACCATGTCCACCTTCATGGCCAGGATATTGTTAACCGTATCGATCAGGGTCTCGCCCTTGCTTACTGATGAAGACGATGCCGCGAAGTTCACCACATCTGCCGAAAGGCGTTTCTCTGCCAGTTCAAACGAAAGGCGGGTACGGGTAGAGTTTTCGAAAAATATATTGGCAATGGTAACGTCGCGCAGGGAGGGGACTTTCTTAATCGGGCGGTTCAGCACCGATTTAAAATTATCAGCCGTTTCAAAAATTAACTGAATATCCGCAGGAGTTAAATCTTTTATACCTAATAAGTGACGTGTGCTTAAAGCCATAATTTAATCTCGGTATCTTCTTATCTATTTGTTATCACTTAGTAAAACTATTTTATCCTCGCCATCTGTTTCCTTCCAGGAAACTACCACTTTTTGCGATGCGATGGAATCCACCTCAATCCCCGTATAATCCGCAGCAACGGGAATGTGGCGTGAATAACGGCGATCAACCAGGGTCAAAAACTCAATCTTTTCAGGGCGGCCAAAGGCCATCAGGGCATCCATGGCGGCGCGGATAGTTCGGCCGGTCCACAATACATCATCCATCAGGATCACTTTTTTGCCTTCTATCACAAAATCAATACGGGTTTGGTTGGGGATCAGCTGTTCCCGGCGCCGAAAATCGTCGCGGTAAAAGGTAATATCCAGGTCGCCGTGTAAAATACTGCTGCCGGGTAATATCTTACGCAGTTCGTCGGCTATGCGCTTGGCCAGGTAAATACCACGGGGTTGTATGCCGATGATTGCCGAATTGGAAAAATCGTTATGATTTTCAATTAACTGACGACATAAACGTTGTATGGTAATTTGAAATTTCGGACCGTCGAGCAGGATGGGATTGAGCATCGTTGGGTTGATTTGGGCAAAGTTATAAAATAGTTCGGATTTTTCGGTGTGATTTACTTTGAATAAAAATACCGGCCCCTTTTACTTTACCATATCGCAAACCTGCAAGAGGGAAAGGTGTAAAATTTTATAAAAACAAAAGCCCCGGATTTACTAACCCGGGGCCTGTTGATATGATGTAAACGGCTATGTTTAGGCTTCGGCCAGGCTATCGCCCGTTACTGTTTCTTTAATTTTGGCTTCCAGCTCTTCCATTAATTCGGGGTTATCCAGTATTAACTGCTTAACTGCGTCGCGGCCCTGGCCCAGGCGAGTTTCGCCATAACTAAACCACGATCCCGCTTTTTTAATGATGTTATGATCTACACCCAGGTCAATAATTTCGCCGGCTTTAGAGATACCCTCGCCAAACATAATATCAAACTCGGCTATACGGAATGGCGGGGCCACTTTGTTTTTTACAATCTTTACCTTCACACGATTACCTGATACTTCGTCGGTATCTTTAATTTGCGAGATCCGGCGTACATCTAAACGGATGGAAGCATAAAATTTCAGGGCGTTACCACCGGTAGTAGTTTCGGGGTTACCAAACATTACACCTATTTTATCGCGCAGCTGGTTAATAAATATGCAGCAGCAACCGGTTTTGCTAATGGTGCCTGTTAACTTACGCAAGGCCTGCGACATTAAACGGGCATGTAACCCCATTTTAGAATCGCCCATTTCGCCTTCTATCTCGCTTTTTGGCACCAGGGCCGCAACCGAGTCTATCACCAGGATATCAATAGCGCCCGATCGGATTAGGTTATCGGCAATTTCTAAAGCCTGCTCGCCGTTATCGGGCTGAGAGATGAGCAGGTTCTCTACATCCACACCTAATTTTTTAGCATAAAAACGGTCGAAGGCATGCTCCGCGTCAATAAAGGCGGCAATGCCACCTGCTTTTTGCGATTCGGCAATGGCATGGATGGCCAGCGTAGTTTTACCGGATGATTCCGGACCGTATATTTCTATTACACGGCCTTTAGGCAAACCACCTACGCCCAGGGCAATATCCAGCCCTAATGATCCGGTTGATATCACCTCGATAGGTTCTATCTCGGTATCGCCGAGTTTCATAATGGTTCCCTTACCGTATGATTTTTCCAGCTTATCAAGCGTAAGCTGTAATGCTTTAAGTTTATCTGCGTTAGCCATTTTTAAAATTTGTATGGAACAAATATAAATAAATATTTATTAATTACTAATTTTTTTAGTAAATTATTTTTTACTCCGAAAGTCGGGAAAGACCGAAAGCCGGAAGACGTATCCTTTATCCAAACTTAGTTAATGAGTATGCAGTAATCAAATTTGTTTACCAACATTCTTTTAAGCATTAACATCTTTCGGACTTTCGGTCTTTCCAGACTTTTTTTTACTTAAAAAAATCCTGCTGACATAGGGCTGTCACTCCCCCATGGTTTCTTTGTATCATCAACAACAAACAGACATGAACCAGATTGAAATTTTTAAAAATGAGCTGGCGCTGGAAGCCCAGATCACCCGTAAAATGTTAAGCATTGTGCCAAACGATAAATACGACTGGCAGCCACATCCAAAAAGCATGACCATCCGCAGGCTGGTAAGTCACCTTGCCGAAATACCGGGGTGGATAGCGATGGTATTAACTACAGATGAATTAGATTTTGCCACCAGCGAGATGCCGCCGCAGTTTGATGATACGCAGAATACGCTGTTCTTTTTTGAAAAATGCGTGTCAGAATCAATGGCACAACTGGAAACTGCTACCGAAGAAGAATTAAGCAAACCATGGAGCATGCGCAACGGCGATATGATCTATTTCACCAATACCAAAGCCGAAGTGATCAGGATGTCGCTTTCGCAGATCATCCACCACCGTGCGCAGTTGGGTGTATTTTTACGCCTGCTGGATATATCCATTCCCGGCAGCTACGGCCCAAGCGCTGATGAAATGATGGAAATGGCGTTTTCGTAAAAAGAAGGCCTCACCCTGCCCTCTCCAGGGGAGAGGGTTCAAAAACTATTTAATACACTTTCTTAAGCCCTCTCCTTTGGAGAGGGTTTGGGTGAGGCTTTAATATCCTCCGTCCGCACCACCTTGTCCTTCATCACCTGCTCAAAATACTTGCAAAATCCGGTTAACGGACAAATTTCGCACTTTGGCCTGCGGGCCACGCAAATATAGCGGCCATGCAGTATCAGCCAGTGGTGCGCTATGGCTATCGTATGCTTTGGCAGGTGTTTCATTAATTGTTTTTCGACCGCTAAAGGGGTGCGGGCATTGCTGGTTAAGCCAATCCGGTTTGCCACACGGAAAACGTGTGTATCTACCGCCATGGCCGGGATATCATAAATTACAGAGGCGATTACATTGGCGGTTTTGCGGCCAACGCCGGGCATTTTTTGCAGCAGGTTTAAATCAGACGGTACCTCGCCGTGGAATTCGCCGGTAAGCATTTGTGCCATGCCTACCAGGTGTTTGGCCTTATTATTAGGGTAACTTACGCTGCGGATATAAGTAAAAACTTCTTCGGGGGTAGATAAGGCTAATGATTCGGGTGTGGGAAAGCGATCGAACAAGGCGGGGGTAACCTGGTTAATGCGCTTATCGGTACACTGCGCCGAAAGGATAACCGCCACCAGCAATTCATATGGGTTGGTATAGTTTAATTCGGTAACGGGATTGGGTTGGTGCTTCGAAAAATAATCGACAAACAGGCGGTAGCGTTCTTGTTTAAGCATCAGCAAATATAGGGAAGTCATTGGTCATTTGTGTCTTCCCTTTAGTTGTCAAAGTAAGTAATTATATTAAATTATTACCTCTTTTATTCCAGATTTGTGGGCTTCGACTGGTATGGAAAACAGCATAAATAGTAATTATAGTTTTCTCGCTATTTAAAACATAATGTACCATAAAAGGGAACTTTTTTATAACCATGCATCTCACATTATTATATCTAATAGCATACAGTCCTGCAGAGGTTTTTAATTTATTAATTTGCTTGATAGTTTGTTTTTGGAAGCGTTCACCCAAACCGGCTAATTGGTCATTATACCAATTAGTAGCTTTTTGAATATCCAGTAACGTTTCGGGAGATATTTTTATTAAATACTCCGGCATTAAAAACTAAGTGTTTTTGATGCAATTTCCCAATCAAGTAATTCTTGTGGACTTTCTTGAGCTTTTTTTATACGTTCATTTACTAAACGTTGATGTTCAACAGGAATAGTAATATCATTCCAAATCATTTCGTTGAGTTCAAGCTTTTCTGTTGGGGATAACTTTTTTACAACATCTTTAAGTTGACTAAGAGATAATTCAATTGCTATCATAATATCAAATTTAAAGGAATTATTTAATTGAATAATTAAAAATCATCAAGATTTGCTTAACTGAATACTAAAAACAGAAAAAAGCAAAGCAACCCCGGGGCTTCGGAGGAAAAAGAAAAGCCTTAAGTCAAAATATCGGATAATTTGAAAGGGTAACGGGCAATGGTAACTGACTTAAGACTTTTTTGCGGGAACTGGTTAACGCAGGCTTTTTGAAAAATTCAGGATATTGTCAATAGTTTGCTGTTGAGGTGCTCTTTTCAGCAGATCAAGATCGGCGCGGATGGTATGGTAAAACACCATTTCATCTGCATCCATTAACGCTATCACATCCGATTCCATCATGTTAGCTTTGTTAACAGGTACATTTAAAGTTTTAGTAGAGGTTTCATCCATAAGCTTTTTAATGATTTATATGGTTATTAACGCAAGCTACATTGAAATATTTTGTTAAATGAAAATTAAATGAAATTTTTTTCAGAAAATGCGGAAAGGCAGGAGTTATAGCTGTATTAGAAACGTAACGAGGCAATGAAAAATTGTGAAAGCAGCGGTATAAAAAAAGGCTGCCCCTTTAAGGGGCAGCCCGCATTAATAAAACATAATTAAACTAATTGTAAATCACACAATTAATTCTTTAAGCTCAATTCCTTATTCTGCATCATTTTACGCAGGTTATTTAAGGCGTAGCGCATACGGCCCAGGGCGGTGTTAATGCTTACCTGGGTAATATCGGCAATCTCTTTAAAGCTAAGGTCGCCAAAGTGGCGCATAATCAGTACTTCCTTTTGTTCTTCGGGCAATAAGTAGATCAATGATTTCAGGTCTTTATAAGTTTGTTCGCGCACCAGGCGGTCTTCAGCGCTTTCATCATAATGGCCTAAAACTTCAAATATATCAAAGTCGTCGCCGCCGCTTACTAAAGGCGTACGTTTTTCACGGCGGAAATGGTCTATTACCAGGTTATGGGCTATCCGGGCAACCCATGGTAAAAACTTGCCTTCTTCGTTATATTTCCCGGCTTTTAAGGTATTAATTACCTTGATAAAGGTATCCTGAAAAATATCTTCGGCCAAAGCCTCATCTTTTACCAATAAGTAAATGGAAGTATAAATTTTGGATTGATAACGCCTGATCAACTCTACCAAACCGCTTTCATCACCGGCGATATACAGATGGATTAAATCCTGATCACTTTTCAATTGAAAATCCATAGAACTTGTGCTACTTTAAATTAAAGTTAAAAACTAAAATATGTCTCTTTTAAAGTAAAGTTCTAATCTATAGGGAAGCTCCTTTGTAGTTTTGTGTTTACCAAATAAAATGATTTATCATTAAAAAAACAAATTATTTACATTTATTAACATTTGGATGATTGATACAATAATACTAATGTTTTTACGTGCAAAGCGTTATTTAATGCCCATCAATTATTTACAGCCTAAATATAAGAAACTTTTAGTTGATATATACAAGGATTGAAACTATTTTTTTAGTTGTTTTAAATAAAAGCGGGGTGGCGTATAGCACCACCCCGCTTTTATGTTACCTGTTTAGCTCTTTATAACTTATGCGGATAAACCTGCACGCCGCCCACCCATGTTTCCGAAACCGCGATATTACGCATCTGCATACCATCGGGTAAATTAAGCGGGTCGTTCTCCAGTATTACCAGATCGGCAAAAAGGCCGGTTGCTAACGATCCAACCCATTGGTCGGCATAACATTGCCAGGCCGCATCGTAGGTTACCGCTACCAGGGCTTGTTCGGGTGTTATACATTCGGCAGGGTTTAATATATTGTCATCGGTATCATCCGGGCCAGCTTCCATAAAGCGTGTAACGGCCTGTTCCATCATACGCAGCGGGCCTAATGGCGTAACCTGGTTATCGCTATGCAAAGTAATGCGCAGGTTATTGTTAAGGGCCGAGTTGCAGCGGTCGAGAAACTGCACCTTTTCCCCGCCAAATATCACCTGGCTAAAAGCATAGCCCCAATACCCCACATGCCCTATCAAAAAGCTTGGCGAAATACCCAGCTGGGCCATGGTTTGTATCTGGTCATTTGTCAGTAACGAGCAATGTTCTATACGGTGTCGTACGGTACTGTCTGGTTTAACCGCATTTTGATAAGCTGCTATCGCAAATGTCACAGCCGTATCGCCATTGGCGTGGATCATTAGCGGCCAGCCTTTATTAACTACCACCTCGGCTACCATATCCTCATAAACAGGGGGGATGGTTTGCGCGTTGACACCCACCTGCGGGAAATTGAACAAGCCATAATTATGTGGCGGGTTACAGCAATACGGTTCGGATTGGTAGCCGGTTAATCCCTGGTTAGATCCGTCTGAAACCAGTTTGACATGCCCGTAATAAACATGGTTATAAGACGATGGAATGGTATATTTTGGCAAATTGCTCACATCATCGCCGGTTAGGCAAAGCTGGGCAGCACCAACACGCACTTTTTTGTACCCCAGGTCAAAGTAAATGTCCAACCCTTCCTTATAATGCGGGGTCATGGCGGCATCATACATAAAGGTTATCCCTCTCGAGTTTGCCAGTGTAAACAGTTCGTTGATATAGCTTATGGCGGGGATGCTTAATATGGCCAGCTGGGCTTTTACCTCAATTACCTCCAGCGCCGGGCCCATTTCGGCTTCCTCCTGTAATTGCCCTTTTGTTTGGTGCATGTAATGGTGCAGGGTAATATACTTATGTCTTATTTTTTCGCTGTTATCAAATACAAATTTAAGGGCCGGGCTATTTAAGTAAAGTGTATGCATAGATGCGCTTAATAAAAACATCGGTGTTTCCGCCTCTATCTTGTCAAGGTCTTGGTAATGTATGGTTTGCAGTTCCATTTGCGTTGTATCTGCTGCCGAAACAAAGGGCATTAAAGCCGGGTCCATATCCTTGCCAAAAATAAAATCTACCGGGTAGTTTTTCCGGCCCTTAATCACCCTGGCCACATGTTCCATATTATAACCAGCCCGCAGGTGCTGCCCGTCAAATCCGCCTACATCCAGCCAGCCCGTTGTTAAGGCCGTAGGCATAATATGCACATGCGGGTCTATAAAGCCGGGCAGTAATGTTTGTGTACCGGTTAATGTTTTAGTGCTGTGAAATGGATGGTGGAATAACATGTACTCTTTTACCCTGAGCTCTGTTCCGGATACTACCACATTTCCGTCGGCTATACCTATGGCTTCAACGGTATCGGTAGCTATCCCGTTTATCATAGGCCTGATGGTGCCGCCAGTGATCATTATTGATCGCAATTCGACGGGAATGACTGACTTTGGCGGGGCGGCCCCGGCCATTTTTTCCAGGTTAGCTTTGCTAAAAATAGTTTCGCCTAATATTTCAAAAATGGGGTTGTTGCACGCGCAATGAGTACAACCAGGTGTGTGGTGGTGTGCCATAATATGATAAAATTTAGATCTGTAATGAGTTGTTCATACTTTTTTACCTGCAACCGGCAAAACCGGACCATCATTTTAACAGGTATTAAGTATCAACAATGTATGTAATGTATTTTTTGCGTTAATTAAAAAGAGGACAAGGCTTGTGTTTTATGGTGATGAAACGGGAAAGGATGTGTATTAACCTCCGGAGGGCATGAGGCCCGGTATGGATTTAATCACAAAGGGCACGGAGATTTTTCACAGAGGACACTAAGGCATTGCCGGTATTTTTTTATAAATAGTTAAAACCGAACAAAAGCTTTGTGTCCTTTGTGCTTCCTGCCTCTGTGTTCTTAGTGGTTAAGCTTTCATTACAATCACCTGATAATTAAATCTCAATCCCATTTGGAAGTTGCTAAATATTTTAGGATTTTTGCATTCCGCTGAAAGCGGGCAGCTTATGGTTAACAGATTGTAGTTCATTGGCCGGAATTTTTTTTGGCCTTTACCCTGAACCATCAACCATGAACAATGAACTAAAAAGAATGAGTACAGAAGCAGAAAAAGACCCTAAAAAACATATTATTATTAAAGGGGCCCGGGTGCACAATCTTAAAAATATGGATGTGGCCATCCCTAAAAACAAGTTGGTGGTTATCACCGGCATGTCGGGATCGGGCAAATCCTCCCTGGCTTTTGATACACTTTATGCCGAGGGCCAAAGGCGCTATGTAGAAAGCCTGTCCAGCTATGCGCGCCAGTTTTTGGGCCGTATGAATAAGCCCGATGTAGATTATATTAAAGGCATAGCCCCGGCTATCGCTATCGAACAAAAGGTAATTACATCTAACCCGCGCTCAACCGTGGGTACATCAACCGAGATATACGATTACCTGAAACTGCTTTTTTCGCGTATCGGCAAAACCATATCGCCGGTATCGGGCAGCATCGTTAAAAAGGATACCGTTACCGATGTAGTAAACTTTATCGCCTCGCAGCCTGATGAAACACAAGTAACCATCCTTTGCCCGCTGCATCCGCACAATAACCGTAGCCTGAAAGAAGAACTGGCGGTACTGCTGCAAAAAGGTTTTATCCGCGTGGAGTTTAACGGTACACTGGCCCGTATTGAAAATATACTGGAAGACGAAAATATTGTCAATGTTTTAATGGGTGATGAGGCCGAAGGTAAAAAGACCAAAGCCAAAAGCGCAAAGCAAAAAGCCGAAGCCCTGGAGCCAACCATCCGCATCGTTATTGATAGGATTGTAAAGAATAACGAAGACGAGACCTTAAGCCGCGCGGCAGACAGCGCCCAAACCGCCTTTTTTGAAGGCAAAGGCGATTGCTATGTACGTTATCAGCAGCCCGATAGTGATGCCGAAGGCGAAAAGTTTTTTTGCGATAGGTTTGAACTGGACGGGATCCGTTTTGAGGAACCGTCGGCTAATTTCTTCAGCTTTAATAATCCTTATGGCGCTTGTAAACGCTGTGAGGGTTATGGTAAAGTGATTGGTATTGACGAAGATTTGGTTATCCCCGATAAAAGTAAAAGTGTTTACGATGGCGCTATTGCCCCATGGCGCGGCGAAAAAATGCGCGAGTGGAACGATAACCTGGTAAAAAACGCCCTGAAGTTTGATTTCCCTATCCATCGCCAGTATAACCAGCTAACCGAACAGCAGCAACGTTTGCTGTGGACCGGCAACGCATATTTTACCGGGCTCGATGCTTTTTTTAAAGAGCTGGAAGAACAAACCTATAAGATACAATACCGGGTAATGCTATCGCGCTATCGCGGTAAAACTACCTGCCCCGAGTGTAAAGGCAGCCGCCTGCGTCAGGATGCATCGTATGTAAAAATAGCCGGTAAAAGTATTACTGATATTGTACTGATGCCGCTGGATAAGGCGCTGGATTTTTTCAGTAATATAGAGCTGAGCCAGCACGATGAAAAGATAGGCAAGCGTTTACTGACCGAGATCAACAACCGCCTGCTGTTTTTAAATGATGTGGGCCTGAGCTATTTAACACTTAACCGTTTATCAAATACGCTATCGGGTGGCGAATCGCAGCGGATTAACCTGGCTACCTCATTAGGCAGCAGTTTGGTAGGCTCGGTTTATGTATTGGACGAGCCAAGCATCGGCCTGCATCCGCGCGATACGCAACGACTGATCACGGTGTTGAAATCCCTGCGCGATGTAGGTAACACCGTATTAGTTGTAGAGCATGAGGAAGAAATTATGCAGGCTGCCGATTACCTGATCGATATTGGTCCGGCGGCCGGTACCCATGGCGGCGAACTATGCTTTGCCGGTACTTATGATGAGATTATTAAGGATGATAACAGCCTTACCGGCCGCTACCTGAGTGGTAAAGAGCAGATAGCCATACCCGCCCAGCGCCGTAAATGGAACGATTATATTGAATTGAAAGGCGCCCGCGAGAATAACCTGAAACATGTAAATGTAAAGTTCCCGCTGCAGGCGCTTACCGTAGTTACAGGCGTATCCGGATCTGGCAAAACCAGTTTGGTGAAGCGGATACTGGCGCCTGCCCTGCAAAAAACACTGGGTAATTATACCGGCGAGCAAACCGGCAGCTATGATAGTATAGAGGGCGATTATAATAAGATTGAACAGGTAGAGATGGTAGATCAAAACCCCATCGGCCGTTCATCACGCTCAAACCCGGTTACTTATGTGAAGGCCTGGGACGAGGTGCGTAACCTGTTTGCCAACTTGCCGGCCGCCAAAGCCGCGGGATTAAAGCCATCGGCTTTTTCTTTTAACGTAGAGGGCGGCCGCTGCGATGTTTGCCAGGGCGAAGGCGAGGTGAAGATAGAGATGCAGTTTATGGCTGATATCTTTTTGCCTTGCGAATCGTGCAACGGCAAACGCTTTAAACAGCACGTGCTGGATGTGCAATATCAGGAAAAAAACGTGTCGGACATTTTGGGTATGACCATTGACGAAGCGCTGGAATTCTTCAAAAAGGACACCAAGATCCTGAATAAAATAAAACCGCTGGTTGATGTAGGGTTAGGCTATGTACAGTTAGGCCAGTCGTCCAACACACTTTCGGGCGGCGAGGCGCAGCGTATTAAGCTGGCATCGTTCCTGGTAAAAGGGAATAATACCCATAAAACATTATTTATTTTTGATGAGCCCACCACCGGCCTTCATTTTGCCGATATCAAAAAGCTACTGAAATCATTCGACGCCCTGCTGGATAACGGTAACACCATTATTGTTATTGAACACAATATGGATGTGATAAAAAGCGCCGATTGGGTAATAGACATTGGCCCCGAAGGCGGCGATAACGGCGGTAAGGTGATGTTTGAAGGTATGCCGGAAGATTTAATCAAGGTGAAGGACAGCTATACCGGGAAGTTTTTGAAAGAGCGGTTTGCTCTTAGTCATTAGTCACTGGTCATCAGTCATTAGTAAAAAGTGGGGGCTCCGATATAAATACATCGGAGCCTTTATATTGCTACACCAATGACTAATAACCAATGACAGCGTAGCGAAATCACCCAAAAACAACAAAGGCTGCTTTTGATTGCTCAAAAACAGCCCGTTAATAGGGGTAACTCGAAACTAAAACTTAGGCAATATCGCCACACTATATGAAGATTTGGTGAAGTTTATCCGCGGCTGTTAAATGTCAGGATAAAAGTGGTGCCCCTGCCTTTGTCGGATTGTATGTCGATACTGATATTGTGGAATGTGGCAATACTTTTTACAATAGCCAGCCCCAGGCCAAAGCTTTCCATTTCATCGCTTTCCAGTTTTTCAAAACGGTTAAAAGCTTTTTCTATTTGTTCGGGCCCCATTCCGGCGCCGGTATCAGCAATTTGTAATAAGTAATTGTTGTGGCTTACATCGTCCGAAATAACAATGTGGCCCTTATTGTTATTGTATTTAATGGCATTGTTAATAATATTAAACAGCAGGGTATGTATCAGCGCGCGGTTGGCGGTCATGCTGTATTGATAGATCATGCGGTTATAATATTGAATGCGCTTGGCCTCTACCCGGTCTTCCAGTTCTTCCATTATTTCCGATATCACATCGGCAATTTTAACCTCGTCGTTTTTATTAAACTGGTTGTTCTCTACTTTAGATATCAGCAGTAAGCTGTTAATGATAGATTTTAAGCGGTTGAGTGTTTTTAATGAGGCAAATAGCTTGTTTTCGGCTTCCTCACTCATTTTTTCCTGCAGCATCAGGTTTTCCAGACGAGTACTGATGATGGAGATCGGCGTCAATAACTCATGCGATACATTGGCAATAAATTGCTTTTCCAGCAAAAACAGGTCAGTTATTTTTTTCATCAGCAGGCTGATGCTATCGTCCAGCAGGTTAAAATCCTGGGTAGTGGTTTTTACCTTTTCATAATCAAAATTCAGCGGATCGTTCACTTTAATCAGCTTACGGTCAATGATCTTATAAAATGGTTTCAGCAGGTATTTGGTGAATATCAGGTCGCTGGCCAGGGTTAAGCCCAGGGCAATAATTAAAACCACTAAGGTAAACTGTTTAATAATGGTTTTCAGGTCTTCAATGGTTTCAATACTTTCGCCAATTTCCAGCAGGTAGGTATGGTTTTTAAAATTTAGTCGGGTGCTTAGGATATGGTAAGTTTCTACACGGTTATTATCCAGGTTTTGCGTGCTGGTGCGGAAATGAGACAAGGTTGACGGGTTAGCCTGATAGGGCAGGGGTTTAATGAGGATATATTCGTCTTTCAGTAAATTATAATCAATGTAGGCTTGTTTTTCATTCAGGTAGCCGTTAATCTCGGCCGAAGACAGGCTTTTTATCTTCTCCTTTTTTCCGGCCTCCAGCCGGCGTTCAATATGGTTATAGGATATTTTCTCGATAGCCAGCAGGGTAATTAAGCCCGTAAACAGGATAACCGCAATTTTGGTTAACGTATTGTACAGGGCCAGTTTAAGCTGTAGCTTCATGAGGTAGTTAATTAGTGAATACTTGATCAGTTAATTAATGGCATTAAAGGGGTTATTAGTTATCAAATTGTTAGAATTTCGGGTCAACCAATCTCTAATTAACTAATCAACTAAAACTATATATTTATCCGATAGCCAACACTTCGCACCGTTTCAAACCAATCTACCGGGGCAAAAGCCGATAGTTTTTTACGCAGGTTTTTAACATGCACATCCACAAAGTTCGAGTCGGAGTTGATCTCCAGTACATCGCCCCAAACATGCTCGGTAAGGTTAGTGCGCGATATTACCCTGTTTTTATTCAGCACCAGGTAGTTAAAAATATCAAATTCTTTTTTGGTGAGGTTAATGCGCTCATCGTTATAATAAACCGTCCGGTTTTGAATGTTTACACGGAAGCTATTGATGTTGATCTCGTTGCTTTCCAGCTTATGCTTGCGGCGGGTAATGGCATGTATGCGGGCCAGCAACTCGTTTAAACTGAACGGCTTGGGCAGGTAATCGTCGGCGCCCTCTTCCAGTCCTTTAATACGGTCGTCCACAGCGCCGCGGGCGGTTAATATAATTACTGCATCATGGCGTTCGGGCAGTTTCTTAAACATCTTCAGCAGGTCGAAGCCGTCGCTGTCGGGCAGGCCCAGGTCCAGCAGTATAAAATCGTAATTATTAACAAATATCTTCTCCTCGGCCGTTTTACGTGTGCGGGCATGTTCTACTGTAAATCCTTCGCGGCTCAAAAATTCATCAATTTCAAGTGCCAGGCTTTTCTCGTCCTCAACAATCAGTACATTCATAATGGGTGCAATTTACAAAAACCTAAAACTTATAGCGGGTGGAATTTGTCTTGTAAATATATATGTTACAACTGGTGCTTTTTTTCGGTTAAAGGTTGTAAAATTGTTCAAATCAATTTAGCACAAACGGTGTTAATGATTAAACTTGTTTTTTTGTATGAGACTTTCCATCGAACGTAAGCCCGTAAAAGTAAATCCCGATTCCAAACGTGTAATAGCCCGGTTTTTTTTCAATGGTAATGAAAGGGCAAAAGAAGTAATTGAACGTGTGATGGATATTACCGAAGATGAAGCTTTTAGCATCGTCTCGCCCTTATTGCAGGAGTATTCTAAAAGACACCGTAATATTACCCGGGTACTCAACCGCCATTGCAGCAAGCTGAAAAGCTTATTTGCCGAGTTGAGCATTGATTTTGATACCCTGACCGTATATCGCAAACTATTGGTAGGATCGTACTTTACGCATGAATACTCGATCGAGTCGGCAGCATTTTTTAACCCGTCTATTGTAGACGACCCCGACCAAAGCGAACTGGAAGACGGCGAGCGCCGGGTGATCATCAGCTTCAGGGCGGTAGGCGAAGGGCATATCTCGTCTATTACCTTCCGCAGGGCTATGCTGGATAAAAACAATAATATTACCGTTATACCAGCCGGTGATTATATCGACGAGGCCGAAATTGTACGTAATGCCGTTTATAACAAAAAGCTGTTTTTTGAGAAGGCGGTAACCACACAGATTAATGTTGATGTGCTGCGCGAGGTAGAGCAAAAGCTGGATCATCATTTTGAATATGCCACGTTGCGCCGCATTATTCAGGACTCGCAAAACTTACAGGAAGTGGATATGAATAAGCTGGAGTATGATAAAATACTTTGGCTGGCCGATAGCTATTACGAGATCGTTTTTTCGCTGGATACCGATATATCCGACAGGGTAATATTCCCCATATCCGAATACGAGCGTAAGGGAATTGAAGATGCCCGTTTTGTGAAGTTTGTGAACGATGATGGCAGTTTTGTTTATTATGCCACATATACGGCTTACGACGGATCGCTGATTATGCCTAAGCTGCTGCAAACCAAGGATTTTTACGATTTCCGGATTATGCCCCTGTATGGCGATGGCGCGCAAAACAAAAACCTGGCACTGTTCCCCCGAAAAATTAATGGCAAGTACGCCATGATATCGCGTATTGATGGCTGCAATAACTATATCATGTATTCGGATAAGATCAATATATGGGAAAAGCCCATCCTGCTGCAAAAACCAAAATTCAGCTGGGAGTTTATCCAGATAGGTAACTGCGGATCGCCGATTGAAACCGAAAAAGGCTGGGTAGTTATCACCCATGGCGTAGGCCCTATGCGCCGCTATGTGTTAGGTGCCAGTCTGCTGGGCCTTGAAGACCCCACCAAAGAAATAGGCCGCTTAAAAGAGCCGCTGCTGATACCAAACACCGACGAACGCGAAGGTTATGTGCCCAACGTACTTTACTCCTGCGGATCTATCGTACACAATAACAAATTGATCATTCCTTATGGTCTGTCCGATTACTCTACTTCGTTTGCCGAGGTGGATATGGATGCGCTGGTGAATAAATTGTTAGAGGACGGACCGGCATAACAATCCTGTTTAAATGTAATCAGGGCACGGCAATTTTATGGCCGTCCGTTGCGGTAATAGCGTTAATTTAATATTTCCTTAGCTATTTGGATGCTTTTGGCTGGCATGGGCTAACAGGTGCACCTGCATTTTATCATCCGGCTACCGGTTGTGTGTTAATGATCTCTATGCTTACATCTTCGGTAATCCGATTAAAAATTATATTTTTGACCTCAATACAAATTAAGCTGCGCACTATCTACTTGTTATGGAAATTTCTGTAAGCGATAAATACGAATTGGTTGTTGGGTTAGAGGTACACGCGCAGCTATCTACCCAAAGCAAAATTTTCTCGGCCGATTCGGCTGCTTATGGCGCCGGGCCTAATCAGCATGTCAGCATGGTATCGCTGGGCCACCCGGGCACCCTGCCGTTCCTGAATAAAAAGGCGGTAGCTTATGCCGTAAAGATGGGTTTAGCCTGCCATTGCGAAATCAACCTGAATAATCATTTCGCCCGTAAAAACTATTTCTATGCCGATCTGCCGAAAGGCTATCAGATCAGCCAGGACCAGGCGCCTATCTGCTTAGGCGGCCGGGTGCCGGTTATGTTAAGCGATGGCAGTAAAAAGGATATCGCCATACACCATATCCACTTAGAGGAAGATGCCGGCAAAAGCATGCACGACCAGCACAATGCCGATTCGCTGATCGACCTGAACCGCGCCGGCGTTCCGCTGATCGAGATCGTATCCGAACCCGATCTGCGCAGTGCAGAGGAAGCCGGGCAGTACCTGACCGAGATCCGCAAGCTGGTGCGTTACCTGGATATTTGCGATGGCAATATGGAAGAGGGCAGCCTGCGTTGCGATGCCAATATATCCGTACGCCTGAAAGGCGCTGCCGAATATGGTAACCGCTGCGAGGTGAAGAACCTGAACTCCATCCGTAACGTACAGCGTGCTATTGAACACGAGTTTCAACGCCAGATCAGCGTGATTGAGAACGGCGGTCGTATAGATCAAAACACCCTGAACTTTGATGCCGATACCGGCGAAACATCGGTACTGCGATCAAAGGAAATGGCTAACGATTACCGCTACTTCCCCGAACCCGATCTGCCGCCTTTGGTATTGACCAGGGAATATATCGACAGTATCCGTGCCGAAATGCCTGCCCTGCCGGGCGAGCTGTTTCAAAAATATACAACGCAATTCGGACTGTCGGCCTATGATGCTTCGGTGATCACCAACGATTATCATTTGGCGCAGTATTTTGAGGCGGTGATTAAATACACCACCAACTACAAAGCCGCGGCTAACTGGCTGATGGGGCCATTAAAGGCGGTGATAGATGATAGCTCGGACATTGCTTTAAAGCCGGAAGACCTGGCAGGGATGATTAAACTGGTAGACGAGGGCAAAATTAACCATACTATTGCCGGTCATAAGCTCCTGCCCGAATTGTTAAAGAATACGGGTAAATCTGCCGCACAACTGGCAACCGACCTTAACCTTTTCATCAGCGAAAGCGGGGATGAACTGAATGAGTTTATTTTGAAAGCCTTGGCCAAGTTTCCCGACAAAGTAACCGAATACCGCAAAGGCAAAAAAGGCGTTTTAGGATTATTCATGGGCGAGATCATGAAACAATCGAAAGGAAAAATTGATCCGCAGAAAACAAACCAACTGCTTGTAAAAGCATTAGAAAATAATTAGATGAACAAACGTATTTTAATTTACAGCGCGGCCCTGTTAGTTATGGTGATCACATCGTGCAAGGATAGCGGTGTGTTTAATCTATCGGGTACGGTAGAGCATCCCGGCAAGGTGAAAAAGGTTTACCTGCTGGAAGCCGACAGTACTAAAATAAATCTGGTAGACTCGACCAACCTGAGCGAGGACGGCAAGTTTCAGTTTAAACATGCCGGGCCTTTTGCTAACCTGTACAAACTGCGTATTGGCAGCAGCATATTTGATGTAATAGCCGAGAATGGCCAGGATATCAACTTTAAAACCAATTTAGACGATAGTCAGCACGTTTACACCATTACAGGTTCGCTTGAGTCGGAAAAAATACAGGAGTTTAATAAACTGGGCAATGTTTTTGGCGAACGTAACAGCAAGTTAGCTGCCGAATACCAGGAAAAAGCCGAGAAAATAGGCCGCGAGTCGGACTCGCTGACCAACGTTTACCGGCCGCTGTTTATGGCTGTACAGGACGATTACAGCGCCGCGGTGCTGAAATTTGTTAACGCTAATAAAACCTCGCTGGCATCTTTTTACGCCGTTACCTCGCTCGATCAAAACAAGTACGAGCCGCAACTGGTAGTTTACGCCGAGAACATTAAAGATAATTTTAAAGGTAACCTGGCTGTGCAGCAGTTTCTGAAACAGATGGAAGAAATTAAGCCGTTATCTGTCGGCCATAAAGCGCCAGAGTTTACAATTGCCGGATTGGATGGTAAGCCCATTAAACTGGCCGATTATAAAGGTAAATACGTACTGCTTGATTTTTGGGCATCATGGTGTGGCCCCTGCCGGCAGGAAATGCCGAATGTGGTGAAGCAATACGCAGCCTATAAAGGTAAAGGGCTGGAAATATTGGGTATTTCCTTAGATGAAGAAAAGCAGCCATGGGAAAAAGCGGTGAAAGATATGAACATGACCTGGGCGCAGGCATCTGAATTACAAAAGTGGAATGGCCCTACCGAGAAGCTTTACAGGATACAGGCTATCCCCGCAAATTACATGATAGATCCGCAGGGAATTATCGTTGCAAAGAACCTGACGGGGCCCGATCTTGAAAAATTTTTAAACAAAACGTTTAATAAAGATCAATAACAAGTTAGGATAAAATAACGTTTAACAATTTGTTAATACACACTTAACGCTTTAGTGCATTAAAGCAGGTACTTTTATACAAAAATTCAACCTCATGAGCACATCATCAAAGCAGAAGATATTAATTGTTGACGATGAACCCGATATACTGGAACTAATTGAATACAACCTTAAAAAAGAAGGTTACCAGGTATATACCGCCCGTAATGGGCAGGAGGCCGTTGCCGAAGCTAAAAAAGTACAACCAGACCTGATTGTTCTGGATATTATGATGCCTAAGATGGATGGCATAGAAGCTTGCCGTATTATGCGCACCATGCCCGAGTTTAAAACCACCTTTATGGTTTTTCTGACGGCCCGCAGCGAGGAGTATTCGGAAATTGCCGGTTTTAACGTAGGCGCCGATGATTATATAGCCAAACCTATTAAGCCCCGCGCGCTGGTAAGCCGTATTAACGCTATCCTGCGCCGCAACTCGGCCCCTGAAGAGGTGGCCGATAATAAGCTGGAGATTGGCGATCTGGTGATAGACCGCGAAGCTTACCTGGTTTTTCAGGGTGGCAACAAGGTGGTTTTAGCCAAAAAAGAATTTGAACTATTGTACCTGCTGGCGGCCAAACCCGGCAAGGTTTACACCCGCGAGGTGATATTAAAAAACATCTGGGAAGATTCGGTAGTGGTAACCAACCGTACCATCGACGTCCACATCCGCAAGATCAGGGAAAAACTGGGCGAAACTTATGTATCAACCGTAAAAGGGGTAGGCTATAAGTTTGAGTTATCGTAAGTTTAGATGTGAGATATTAGATTTGAGACGTGAGATAACAGAAAGGGGTTCCAATGGAACTCCTTTTCTGTTATCTAATACCTGTCATTGCGAGCGATAGCGCGGCAATCTCGTAGTACGCAAATCAAACTACGAGATTGCCACGTCGCTCCATCACACAATTCCCACCTTGCTCCTCGCAATGACAATTGATATTAAGCTGCCGATTTCTTAGCCGCAGTAGTTTTCTTTTTAACCGCAGTAGCAGTTTTATCAGCTTTTGCAGCGGCGGTTTTCTTAACACCGGCAACTGCGGTACTTAGTTTGGCCGATGCTTTAGCGCCAGTGTCTTTTGCTTTGTCTACTGCCTTTGCAGTTGTTGTTTTAGCTTTATCACTCACTTTTGCAGCAGTTGCTTTAGCTTTATCAGCAGCTTTTGTGGTTGCTGATTTAGCGCTGGCTACTGCTTTATCAGTTTTAGCTTTTACTTCAGCCACTTTAGTTTTGGCGCCCGCTACGGCCTTGTCAGCTTTAGCAGATGCGTTTGCTTTAGCAGTTGCAGCTTTTTTGGCAACGGGTTTCTTTTTGGCGGTTAGTTTATCTTTTAAGTCCTCATACTTTTCTTCGGCCGCTTCTTTTAAATCTTCTGCTTTTTCGGTGGTGCCTTCCCATAGTTCGGAGATGGTTTCTTTAACCTTTTCAAAAAATCCTTTTTCTTCAGGTTGATTGTTATTTGTGCTCATCGTATATATTTTTTATAGGTTTTTGATAGGTATAAAAAAGGATAATAACCATGCCAATCTCCTGTTTGCTTTGTTTTGAAGCACAGGGGTTAAATATTTTGGTTTATTAAGCGTATTTTTGCCGGTTGAAACATAGCGGTATTGTTTATGCATTGACTTAAATAATAAACAATCCGTTGATAATTGATATGAAGATTCCAAAATTTGCCGACCTGATCTTATTCGAAAATGACGATGTAATTGTGGTGAACAAACCGCCATTCATCAGCTCGCTGGATGAGCGGGAGGGCGGCGAGATCAATATGCTGCGCATGGCCAAACAATACTCGGACGATGCCCAGGTATGCCATCGCCTGGATAAGGAAACTTCAGGCGCGCTGATTATCGCCAAAAATCCTGAAGCCTACCGCTCGGTATCTATGCAGTTTGAAAAGCGCCAGGTTAAAAAGATCTATCATGCCATTATTGAGGGTACCCACGTTTTCGAGGATCTGTTTATCGACCTGCCTATCCTGAATACAGGCAAGGGTAATGTATCTATCAATCGCCAGGATGGCAAACGCGCCGAAACCTGGTTTAAATCGCTGCGTTTTTTTAAGCATTATACCCTGGTAGAGTGTAAACCCGTAACAGGCCGTATGCACCAGATCCGGATCCACCTGGCCAGTCAGCAGGCTATTATCGCCGGTGATGAAATGTATCGCGGCAAGCCGGTATTCCTCTCGGCCCTCAAGCGTAAATATCATTTGGGAAAAGACCAGGAAGAAATGCCGATTATGAAACGCTTTGCCCTGCACGCCTACGAAGTAAGCTTTAAGCTGTTGGATGGCAAAGAAGTAACTATCCATGCCCCGTACCCTAAAGATTTTGAAACGCTATTGAAGCTGCTGGATAAGTTTGATAGTTAGGTTACGCTACCTTGTTAATATTTGTTAAAACGCATCTGATCAGGCTGTAAAGCATTAACTTAGCCGATGAAGATCCATTCATCGGCTGAAATGAAATTAACGCTTGCCTTATTAATGCTGTTGCTGGCCGGGCCGATTTATGCCCAGCGCCTGACTGGCCTGGTAATGGGCGAACTGACCCGCATGCCGCTGGGCCATGCTACCGTATCTTCCGGCGGTAGCTTTACACAAACCAATGCTTATGGCCTGTTTACCCTTAACGGGATAAAAGCCGGCGACAGTGTACGCATTAACTGTGCGGGCTATGCTTATTATGCTTTTAAACCGGCTGCCATAAACCGTAAGGATACCATGGTGATCTACCTGCAGCCTATCTCATATGTCTTGAAAGAGGTAACAATCAGGTCTAATCGTAACGCTAAGGCTGATTCCGCCCGCATGCGGAAAGAGTTTGCCAGTGTGTTTGCCTACAAGCCCATGAAAGTGACGGATGTATTTACCACTATAAATCCATCGGCATACGTGCCATATAATTATATAGATGTGCCCAATAATACGACCAACATTGTGGGTTTTGATGTGTTGCGGCTGGTAAGTTTTCTTTCAAAAAAGAAAGATAAAAAATCTAAACTACAGCAAATGCTGTTAAAAGACGAGGCCAATAACTTTGTAGGGCACGCCTTCTCACAGGAAAAAGTGATGAGTTTAACCACGTTAAAAGGCGATTCGCTGCTAACCTTTATGGACCGCTACCAGCCATCGCCCGCACAGGCAAAAAAGATGACGGCCTATGAAATGGTGAGGTACATCAGGAAGTGTTATGCAGAGTTTGTGGCAAAGCCTAAGTCATAAAACATGTCATTCAGCTATAGCGTGGCCATGTCGTAGCATAAAGAGCAAACTACGAGATTGCCGCGTCGCCCCATCACACCATTCCATTAGGCTCCTCGCAATGACAATTTGGAGTTCATTTGCATATCTGCATATCCCCGCATCTGCACATTTCCTACCTGATAATCGTCACACTCCCCGATTTCATCACCAGCTTTTTGCGAAAGATATCATAGGCGCTGAAGAGCCAGTAGTAAGTACCGGCGGGCTCGGGTTTACCATCGTAGGTGCCGTTCCAGCGGTTATAAAGTTGCTTGGTTTGGAAGATCTCTTTACCGTAGCGGTTAAATATCTTAATATAATTAAGCGTGGTAATGCCCTGTATAACGGGCCTGAATTCGTCGTTAATACCATCGCCGTTGGGGGTAAAGGTATTGCTTACAATTAAATCGCTCTCGGGCGGGGCGTTTATCAGCACATGTACCGCGTTAATGATGATGCAGCCGGTAGCGTTAACCGCCTTAATGTAATAAGTACCGCTTTCGCTGATGGTTCGGTAATTATCCAGCGGCGTGGTAGCGGCGGCATTTTTCCAGTAAGTAAAATCGGCATAGGTGAGGGGGATATGCGTATCGGCCAGGTTAATGGTTTGCGGGTAAACAACAGGGGCAGGGTCGGTCACTTTGAAGGTGGGGGTTGGATAAACGGTGGCCCTGATAGGCGCTAAGTGATCGCTTTCGCAGCCGTACTGGTTAACAGCTTTATACCAATATAAACCGCTGATGGTAATATTGCTGAGTTCAGTAACCTCTTTAGTGCCGTCCTTATCCGAGTAAAATTTATAAGTAACACCCACCGCATTATCACCAACGTTATTGATGGCCCTATTTAAATCAAGTGGCGGGCAACTGCCGTACCTGGTTGTATCGGTTGGAATAATAGGCAAGGGGCTAATAATTAAGTCTACCGGTTCAACAGTAACGCATGGTACCCCATAGCTGGTTGCCTTAATATAATAGCGCCCGCTTTTGCTGATTGCTTTTGCCTCTGATAAAAGGATCGGTGTTTTAAGGGTAACATCTTTATAATAACTATAAGTTACTACGCTGCCGGTACTGGGCAGGGCTGTCAGGTCATAAGTTGCTGGCGCGCAAATAGGGGGATGTGCCGCAATGGTTATATCCGCGCCTTTGTATAGGTCTAAATGTATTGGTTTAATATCGGTACAACCATAAGCATTGGTACCTCTGATATAATAATCCCCACTTTCGGTTACCATTTTAGGATCCGATAAAAATTCCTGCCCTTCCGCGTCTGTATAATACTCAAATTTCATCCCGGGGCTGCTTCCGGCAGTTACCGATGCCTGTGTTAAATCAATACCATCAGCTTTACATCCCGACATAGATGGCACCACCTGCAAGTCATATACTTCATCTCTTTTTCGGATACTGGTAGTAAACGCGTTTGCACAACCCAAACCATTATATGGTGTAATTTGCAGGTTGTATATTGTGCCATCGGGCGGCAACGGTGAAGTAAGTTTAAGAGTGGGCATTGTGCTTAATACACTATCTGCACTATTAGTCCATTTATAAGTTTCAAAGCCCGGAGGAGCAGTAAGGGTAATCGTACTTTGCCCGGAACAGTATTCATTCCCCGTAATTGGCGAGTTGCAATTAGCTTCATTAAAATCAAGATAGGCATAACCAAAATGGGCTCCCTGGCTGCAATCGTGTGTAGTGAAATCCAGTTGAAAGCGCTTGCCCTTACGGTTAGATATTTTCATAACCAAGGCCGACCATGGCTTATAAAATACAGTTCTATCTATGCCCGAAACCGTAAATCCGTTAAGCGCGCCACTGGCATAAAAGTAAAACTTCCCGCATTGCTTATCATCATCGCTCGGGTCGTCCAGGTTATGGACTTTTGCGATCAGTTTTGGCTGCAATGTTTCTGGATGGTTATAATCCTGAAGCACTACAGCATAATAGCATATCAGCGTGTAATCATCATTAGGTACAATAAAATCATACGTTGCTCTTTCATAATAAGCCGGGTTTGTACGGCCATTTCCACTTGTTAAATTATTACCTAAACGAATAGAGTGGTTACTGCCATTTGGACAATTTACCGGAAAACCTCCATAGGGATCAAGACTTTGAGGTGATGTATTGGTATACATTAAATGTCGTGCAGACTCATCTGCAACCAAAGAAGGGGTAATTAAAGCAGGAGCATTTTCATCCCCCTGGTTGTACACTAACGTGCCAGTATAGCATTTCCAATTGCTAAAAGTACCATCTTCAAATCCTATGTTAAGTGGACATCCCAGTGTTTGCGCAAACACTATACGCGCAGTCAGCAGAACAATAAAAACCAGATACAGCCCTTTAAAACGCATTATGTTTACCCTCCGGCCAATAGCCGCATATCAAATATAATTAATAATTGGTTCGGGCAACAATCCATTCCAAAATTTCATAGCAGAAGTGCCTGTAATAGGGATATTTATCTGGTTTTGTATTATAAGTTAGTTCCCTCTTTATGGGGTTGGGAGGTCAGCTTCCGCTCAATCCGGGTATCGGGTATAAACCATATCACCGCTACTATCCAATACAGGCCCAAACTGGCCCACGGGTAAAATGTAGAAATGAGGATAGCCGAAGCATAAATACAAATAGATAGCTTGCCTTTCCAGTCCTCACCCATAGCCAGCGCCAAAGCCGAATGCGGCCCCGCCTGTTTTACCAGCAGCCGCGCCAGTATAGTATAGGCAATGGCGTTCATAAATAATACACAACCGTAGGCAAAAACAGGCCATTGGCTAAAATGGCTTTCACCCATCCAGGCGGTAACAAAAGGTACCAGCGACAGCCAGAATAGCAGGTTAAGGTTAGCCCAAAGCACCCTGCCGTTAATGGTATCCACGGCGTATATCATATGATGGTGATTGTTCCAGTATATGCCCACATATATAAAGCTGAGCACGTAGCTTAAAAACACAGGCCACATGGGTAGTAAGTCAAGGATATCATCATGATGCGGCACTTTCAGTTCCAGCACCATAATGGTAATGATAATGGCTATAACTCCGTCGCTAAATGCTTCCAGGCGGCTTTTTTTCATAAGGTAAATATAATAAACCCCCTGACCCCGCTAAAGGCGGAATGATTTTTTTGTCAATTTAATCCCTTTAGGGGCCACAGCCTTGCATTTCTCAAATATACATCGTAATATTGCGATATATATGGGCGCTACTAAAACAGAGATCTTCACCGACGAGCAAAACCGCCTGGCACTTATGCTGAAAGCATTGGCACATCCGGCACGGATTGCTATCCTGCAGCAGATCATTCAGGCCAAGGCCTGTATCTGCGGCGACCTGGTGGATGAACTGGGATTGGCACAAGCCACCATATCGCAACACCTGAAAGAATTAAAAAGCGCCGGGCTGATACAAGGTACTATTGAGGGGGTAAGCGTGTGTTACTGTATCGAACCCAACGCCTGGAATTTATTACGGGGAGAACTGAACAGTTTTTTTGGTAATTACCAGGAAGTAAAGTCGTGCTGTTAAAATTTTTTGAGTATAAATATCGCAATATTGCGATTAAATAGATAAATATATGATGACCTGGAGAGAATTTAAAACAGTTTTGGAGCAACATCCCGAACTGGACCTGCAATTTCAATACGCTGCAAGCCAGCGTGTAAACGCGGCTTACCATATTACCGAAATTAAGCAGGCGCCTATTACCTCGGTTGATTGCGGCGGCGTGATAAACCAATGGACAGAAGTGATTGTGCAGCTTTGGGAACCCGCCGGCCAGCAGCAGGAGCGGGCTATGAAGGTGGCAAAAGCCTTATCCATAGTAGCTATTGTAGAGAAAGCCCTGCCGCTTACCGAGGATGCCATAGTGAAAATAGAATTTGGCAACGCCGCTTTTGATACCCGGCAAATGCTGCCCAATAATATCGGCGTACAAAATGGCGAGCTGGTGGTGGATCTGCGCCCTGATACGGTACAATGCAAGGCACAGGACAGGGGCGGCAGCTGCGGCCCTGCCGAAGATGAATGCTGTGCACCGGCCAAACCCAAATTACAGATGATTAACCTCGCGCAAGCCGATGCTTGTTGCACGCCGGGCGGAGGATGTTGTTAACTATATGCGATAATATAACTTGCAGGCCTTATGTACCGTAGGTGCTACCTGTTTGTAGAACAGTACACAAGAATGGAACTGCGCCGTAGGTGCTACCCTAAAGTTACGTTGGAGCATATGAGGGTAGCCTCTACGAGGCATTAAAATCATTGTCGGGTTACTATAA
This sequence comes from Mucilaginibacter sp. GW821-FHT07H05, assembly GCF_059418485.1. Taxonomy (NCBI): domain Bacteria; kingdom Pseudomonadati; phylum Bacteroidota; class Sphingobacteriia; order Sphingobacteriales; family Sphingobacteriaceae; genus Mucilaginibacter; species Mucilaginibacter sp. GW821-FHT07H05. The sequence goes on along the minus strand of NZ_JBWKPY010000004.1, from coordinate 477,189 downwards.
ACAGGTAGCCCCGCTGGGGCATAGAAGGCATTAAGTACAGCGTTGCCCATAGTTCAACACTATGGGCGGTATTAAAATCACAATTAAATAAATGAAAAATATATTAGTATTATGTACCGGCAATAGTTGCCGCAGCCAGATAGCCGAGGGCTACCTGCGTCATTTTGCCGGCGACCGGGCCAAAATTTATAGCGCGGGGATAGAGACCCACGGCGTTAACCCTAAAGCTATTGCCGTAATGGCCGATGATGGGATTGATATATCCGGGCACACATCAAACAATGTGAACGAGTACCTGGATGTTGATTTCGACCTGGTGTTTACCGTATGCGATAACGCTAAAGAAAGCTGCCCCTACTTCCCAACCAAAGCTAAAAAGGTGCACCATAACTTTCCTGATCCGGCTAAAGCCACCGGTACGCCAGAAGAAGTTATGCAGGAATTTAAACGGGTGCGGGACATGATAAAAGACTATAGCCGGCAATTAATTGATGCAGAACTATAAGCGCTACATCGCCGAATTTGCCGGCACTTTTTGCCTGGTATTTTGCGGTACAGGCGCGGTAATTGTCAATCACCAAACCCATGGGATTATCGGCCATGCCGGAGTGTCGGCGGTGTTCGGGTTAATTGTTATCGCTATGATCTATAGCTTCGGCAGCGAATCGGGCGCGCACATTAACCCGGCGGTTACCATTGGGTTTACCGTTTCGGGCCTGTTCCCCAAAAAGCTGGTGATCCCTTATATTTTAGTGCAGATAGCAGGGGCAATAGCAGCCAGCGGCGTATTGAAGTTATTATTCCCGGTAGATGCAGGTTTGGGCGGCACTATCCCATCAGGCAGTATGCTGCAATCGTTTGTGCTGGAGGTGATCCTAACCTTTATCCTGATGCTGGTGATATTGAAGACATCACAAGGCGCAAAAGAGACAGGAATATTGGCCGGATTAGCCATTGGCGCAACTGTAATGCTGGAAGCCCTGTTTGCAGGGCCCATCAGCGGGGCCTCCATGAACCCGGCACGCAGTATTGGCCCGGCATTGGTATCGGGGCAGTTATCTGCTTTGTGGATCTATTTAGTTGCACCGGTATTGGGAGCGGGGTTGGCAAGTTTATATCACAAATTAGTATAAAATAGGTTATCCTGGATTTATTTAGGGATTTCACTTTCCGCAGTCGCCCGGCTCTTGCCGGGTGACAACTATTTTCCGGCCTCCGGCCGTCATGAGATAAAAGGAAAGCAAGCAGGTGGGGAACTTAATATTATCTAATGAATGCCAACGATCATTAATATGATCGTAAGTAACATAAACGCTATAGGTATTGATGTAATTATACCCAAAAATACCCATTTGCCCATTTGGCGCTTTTCGGGGTTGGCTACTGTAACCGCTAAGGAAATAATAAACATCAAAGAAATAACGACAATAATCTCTGTGCGGCTATTAAAAATATAAAAACTAAGTATTATTGCAGCCGTGCTTATACATAACCCGAAAAAAAAATATTTCCATTTAGCACCCATCAAATAAATATAGACAAAAAACCATAGCAGGATTAACTTCCCCCGATATATTATCTATACTACTAAACCGGTTCAACCGGCGATGATTTAGCCGATGGCCCTTTCTTTAGTGTGAGTACGGTGATTTCCGGCCAAATGCCTAAGCGGCCCGAGAATGCCAGGAAGCCGAAGCCGCGGTTAATATACAGGTAGCGACTTTTGTATTTGGCCAGGCCGCTCCAATGGGCATAGCGGTATTGTACCGGGCTCCAGCGTAAACCGGCGGCCTCGATACCAAACTGGGCCCCATGCGTATGCCCCGATAGGGTTAGGTGGATATTGGCCGGGTGTTTCTTCACCACTTCTTCCCAATGGGTTGGATCGTGCGAGAGCAGTATCTTGAATGCTTTTGGATCGACACCTCTCAGCGCTTTATCCAGATCGCCTACTTTTTTAAAGCCGTGTCCCCAGTTTTGCACACCGATTAGGGAAATGGTCTGTCCGTCTTTTTCAAGCGTTACATTTTCATCCAGCATCAGCCTATAATCCATAGCCCAATGGTTAGCCTTTAGCTGCTGCAGGTTGGCGGCTTTTTCGGCCTCGCTGCTCCAATGGATATAATCGCCATAATCATGATTACCCAAAATTGAGAACTGCCCGAAAGGCGATTTAAGCTGCCGGAAACGTTCGATATAAGGTTCTATTTCAAAAGCGGCATTATTTACCAAATCGCCGGTAAAAACAAACAGGTCACTTTTTTGCGCCTGGGCCAGGTTAATGCCCCGCTGCACGGCATCGGCATTATCAAAACTGCCCGAGTGGATATCGGATAATTGTGTAATGGTAAAGCCATCAAAAGCGGCCGGCAGGTCTTCAAAATATAAAGTCTCGCGGTGTACCCTATAATCGTATTTGCCCCTTAGTATCGCATAAATAAAACCGGTAAAGGGTATAGCGGCTATCAGCACGGCCAGTTCGCTGATAAATTTGCGGCGCGAAGGGAAATAGCGTTCGCCGGTGTTTTTATTGCTGCCGATATGGTTAATGATCCCTGTAAAAAAACGCCCGATATCGCCCAGGAAAAGTACGATGATAAAGATGAGCTTGGTGATAAAAAAAGTAAGGAACAGGCTCAGCATGTACTCGTGAAAGGGGCGCATGCCCTGGGCGGTACTAAAACTGCTAACCCCGCCTATAAACAAAACGGTAACCCCGATGGATAGTACCAGGTATCCCCATAATATACTGTTTTGCCAGCGCTTGCTGGGCCAGTCTAAGGTTAAGGTGCGCAGGCCGTGATATACATACCAATCCATGAGTAAGGTAATGGCCGCGATAATTAAAAAAACTTTTATAAAACCCCCGTTATGCATAAGCGAAATTGAATTGCTCCCAAAATAGGGAAACGATAGGAAAGGGGGAAATGAATGCGAAAATGATTACTTATCAATTATAATTCAATGGGTTAATGAGTAAGTATGATCGTCATGCTGAACTTGTTTCAGCATCCCGTCATACAGGTCGTCACCGGGTAAATTCGCAATGCACGTGGGGTGCCGAAACAAGTTCGGCATGACTTGGAAATTTATATCTTAATAATCTTGTTGCCCGGCTTGCGGTCATCATCATGCGGCTTAGGGATGGCTTTAACAATGCCTATCAGCGCGTGGGCAATTGTGCTCATGGCGCCTATGCCAAATTTTACAAAAGGTTTCATCACACTCAAATCGTAATGATGATGTTCGGACAGGTTCGATTTTCCTTTATTCAGTTGTTTGATATCGCGGGTTGCCATGTTGTTCTGTCTTAATATATACTTATATAAGTCCCGTTGGGACAATTTGTTTGGGATGGGAACGATTAAAAGCTGCCGTTTATTATATTAGCGTTTGGCTGATTAGGGTGAGTAGTTATTGCACGCTACAATTATTCACCTAATTAACTTAACAAACTCAATCAACTTAAATGGACAACCCCGCTTTCTTCAGCTTTGCTGATATTACCGTAAAGGAAATAGCTCCTGGCTTTTTCTCAAAACTGATACATACCGATACCAACACCGTTAACTTTATTGAGGTAAAGGCGGGCTGCTCGGTGCCGCTGCACCGGCATGTGCATCAGCAAATGTCGTTTGTATTAGAAGGTGTGTTTGAAATGACGGTGGACGGCACCCCGCAAAAGCTGGATAAGGGGCTATACTGCATTATCCCATCTAATGTAGAACATGGCGGTATAGCTATAACAGATTGTAAACTGATCGATATTTTTAGCCCTGCGCGGGAGGATTATAAATAGCTTCGCGTCATTATGCTGCGCGTCATCGGGTCATTACGCCGCGCTGTCATTGGATCATTATTATTAAGCTTAGTCAATGACTTAATGACTTAATGACTCAATGACATCATTAGACCGTTTCCACCAATGAGAAGATCTTTTCTTTCAGCTCATCCGGTTTGAAGGGTTTGGATACGTAATCATTCATGCCCGAATCATATACTTTTTCCTTGATATCAAACAGTGCCGAGGCAGTAAGGGCGATGATAGGGATATTGGATTTTTTAGGATCGGCCATTTTCCGGATCTCTATTGCGGCGTCGAACCCATTCATTACCGGCATTTGCAGGTCCATTAAAATAATACTGAAGTTACCGTACTGTACCAGTTCAACCGCACGTTCGCCGTTTTCGGCAAAAGTGGGTACAATATCCCACTTGCTGAACAGCTTTTTCATCAGCATTACATTAACCGGGTTATCTTCGGCAATCAGCACCTGCAAACCACCAATAGGGTCGGCATATACCGCCGGCTGGGCAATCTTTTCGGCTTCGGTAGCCACTTTTTCTGTCGATACCGGGAATTCCATATTAAACGAAAATTCGGAACCAGCGCCCACTTTACTGGTTACGTGCATTTGTATATTCTGCAATTCCAGCAGGCGTTTAACAATGGCCAGGCCTAAACCGGTACCACCATACTGCCGCGTGGTAGTGATGGATTCCTGGGTGAAAGGCTCAAATATGGCCTCCATATTAGCTTCTTCAATACCAATACCGGTATCCTTTACGGTAAAGTTTATGGTCAGCGTATTATGCCTGTCGCCCAATGAGGTTACGCGCACCCAGATACTGCCGTTTTGGGTAAACTTAATGGCGTTGCTAACCAGGTTAAAAATAATTTGGGTAATACGGGTAGGGTCGCCAAAAATGAGTTTGTTTTTTAATCTGGCATCTATATCCAGGTAAAAATTCAGGCCTTTTTCTTCGGCTTTAATCATCTGGCCGCCGCAAATATTATTCATCAGTTCAATTAAATTGAACTTGATCTTCTCAAACTCCACCTTGCCCGATTCTATCTTGTTAAAGTCGAGCACATCATTTACGATAGACAGCAGGTTATTGGCCGAGAATTTCAGGATATCCAGGTTGTCCAGCTGATCGGCCCGGGGGTTGCCCATCAGCAGCAGGTTGCTCATGCCAATTACCGCGTTAAGCGGGGTGCGGATCTCGTGCGACATGGTAGACAGGAACTCTGATTTGGCATGCGATGATTTTTCAGCTTTCTCTATCGATTTTTGATAGGCCGCGTTCAGTTTACCTTGCTCTTCACTGGTATCATTCAGTTTCCTGATGTTATTGATAAAAGCGTTGTAAAAGTGACTGTGGATGTAAATGATCATGATAAAATTAGCCAGTATGCTAATGATCACGGTAGATTGATCTACCTTTTCGGGCTTAAGCGAGATAAAGTAGCTGTTACTGTATTCAAACACCATAAATGCCAGTACAGGGATCAGGTTGGCCAGCGAGTAAAATAAACCCCAGCGTTGCCCCAGCATATAAAAACTGAACAGTACCGACAGGATGATCACCTGGATAGAGATCATATCAACCGACTGGATGACGATGAATACATTAAGCAGGTTGGTTACTAATGCCAGTACTAATAACGCATGGGATATAAAGCGCCAGTTAGGCACCCAGGTGAGGTATTTAAACAGCAGCACAACACATACCAGTACGGTGACCGCCATGGCGGTAAATGTATCCTGATGTTGTAAAAAAACATTAACAGTTAGCGTGGCTAAAGCCACCGCGGCTAAAAATAAACCGTAATAAAGCAACCGTATACGTGCCTCATCGAGCATAGATTGCCCGGGAGACAGGATATGCCTGAGCGTAATGTTAAAAAAATTAGGTTTTTTGCTCATTTACAGGTTGCAACAACAATGTTTAAATATATGATAAATATCAATATATGCTGTATATACCTGTTACTAATGCAATTAGTTTGCCAGTCCGTTTAAGTTATCTGTTAAGCTTTTAATTTTTGCTTCCGCGTCGGCTTTTTTCTTCATTTCGTTCTCTACAACCTCGGGCTTAGCGTTTTGTACAAAGCGTTCGTTACTTAATTTAGCCGTAACCGATTTTAAAAATCCCTGCTGATATTCGATCTCTTTTTGCAGGCGTTCGCGCTCGGCGGCTACGTCAATATTATTGCCCAGCGGGATATAAAACTCATCTGTACCCACTAAAAAGGCAGATGCGCCGGTTACGCTATCGCTTACAAAAGTGGTTTGGCTAATGTTGCCCAGCTTGGTTATTACAGGCTGGTACCTGTTATAATCAATCCCCGAATTAACTTTTATCATCAGATCTAAACTTTCCTTAGGCGACATGCCCTTGCTGTTGCGCGTGTTGCGGATCTCGGTAATCAGCTGTTTCACAACTTCTAACTCGCCGGTTAGCTGTGTATCAATTTCCCCAATGGCGGGTAATAACGCTACAATGCAGCAATCGCCGGCATTACGTTGGCCAAACAGGTCATCGTGCCAAAGTTCTTCGGTAATGAAGGGCATAAAGGGGTGCAAAATTTTCAGCACATCCTCAAAAAACTTGATGGTTTGGGTATAGGTTTCCCTGTCGATAGGTTGCAGATAAACCGGCTTAATCATCTCCAGGTACCAGGCGCAAAAGTCGTCCCATACCAGTTTATAGGTAGCCATTAAAGCTTCCGACAGGCGGTATTGCCCGAAGTTATCTTCAATCTCTGTCATCGCCTGGCTAAACCTGCTTTTAAACCAATCTATCGCCATGCCATTTGGGTTAGGCAAACTATCATCCACTTCCCAGCCTTTAATTAGCTTAAAGGCGTTCCATACCTTATTGGCAAAGCCACTGCCCTGCTCGCAATACTTTTCGTCGAACATCAGATCGTTCCCTGCCGGGGACGAGAGCAGCATGCCTACACGCACGCCATCCGCGCCGAATTTGCCGATCAAATCGAGTGGATCAGGCGAATTACCTAATTGCTTGGACATTTTGCGGCCCAGCTTATCACGCACAATACCGGTGAGGTAAACGTTTTTAAACGGTACCAGGCCCCTAAACTCGTGCCCGGCCATAATCATGCGCGCTACCCAAAAAAACAGGATCTCGGGGGCGGTAACCAAATCGTTGGTAGGGTAGTAGTAATTGATATCGGGATTGTTAGGATCTTTAAAACCATCAAAAACCGATATCGGCCATAGCCAGCTGGAGAACCAGGTATCCAGTACGTCTTCGTCTTGTTTTAAGTCTGAAGTCGTAAGTTTTAAGTCAGAAGGAAGCCCCTTTCTTAAGACTTCAGACTCAGAACTTAAGACTTCCTCCAAAGCTTCTTCAGCTGTTTTAGCAATTACAAACTGGCCGTTAGGTAAGTACCAGGCCGGGATCTGCTGCCCCCACCATAACTGGCGACTGATACACCAATCCTTCACGTTCTCCATCCAGTGGCGGTAGGTGTTGATGAATTTTTCGGGAATTAGTTTAATATCGCCCTGCAAAACATAATCCAGCGCCGGCTTAGCCATCTCGTCCATCTTGCAAAACCATTGCATAGATAGTTTGGGTTCGATCACCGCGTCGGTACGCTCGCTGAACCCGATTTGCGATTTGTAGTCTTCTACCTTTTCCAGCGCGCCGGCGGTATCCAGCAGCGTGGCAATTTTTTTACGGGCAATAAAACGGTCTTCGCCAACCAGTATCTGGGCATTTTCGTTCAGGGTGCCGTCGTCGTTTAAAATATCAATTACGGGCAGATGATGTTTCTGGCCCAGTTCGTAGTCATTCAAATCGTGCGCCGGGGTAACTTTCAGACAGCCTGTACCAAAATCCATAGTTACGTATTCGTCCAAAATAACAGGGATCTCGCGGCCAATCAGCGGGATTGTTACCTTTTTACCATGCAAATGGGTATAGCGCTCGTCGTTAGGGTTGATACAGATAGCTGCGTCAGCCATAATAGTTTCAGGCCTTGTAGTAGCAATGGTGAGGAAGTCTGAAGTCTGAAGTTCTGAGTCTGAAGTTGACTTAGTACTTTCGACTCCCGACTCCGGACTTAAAAAATAGCGGATGTAGTACAACTTCTGATTTACTTCCTTACGGATAACCTCTTCGTCCGATACGGCAGTTTTACCCTGCGGGTCCCAGTTTACCATGCGCACGCCGCGGTAGATCAGGCCTTTTTTGTACAGATGAATGAACGTTTCAATAACAGCGTCGCTCAGGTCATCGTCCATGGTAAATTTGGTACGGTCCCAATCGCAGCTGGCGCCCAGTTTCTTCAGTTGTTCTAATATGATGCCGCCGTATTTCTCTTTCCATTCCCAGGCATAAGCCAAAAACTCGGGGCGGGTCAGGTCTTTTTTATTGATGCCGCGTTCTTTTAGCATGGCTACTACTTTGGCTTCGGTAGCAATACTGGCGTGGTCGGTACCCGGTACCCAGCAGGCGTTTTTGCCTTTCATGCGGGCGCGGCGTATCAGTACATCCTGGATGGTGTTATTCAGCATGTGGCCCATGTGCAGCACCCCGGTAACATTTGGCGGAGGGATCACAATGGTATACGGCTCCCGCTCGTCGGGCACCGACTTGAAAAATCCATTATTTAACCAATAGCTATACCACTTGTCTTCGGCTTCTTTAGGCTGATACGTTTTAGAAATACTCATAAGTTTGCAAAAATAAGGTTTTTGGGGGAAGTCCGAAAGTCGGGAAGACCGAAAGTCCGAAAGATGTGCAGATGCAGGTATTTCGATGATTTAATCACAGATGACCTCCGTGCCCTCTGTGTTTCTCCCTCTGCGCCCTTTGTGGTTAAATCGCCACCCACCATCACCACCAAACTATTACAACAACCATCCCACCCAAATCGAATTAAAAAAATCCACCCGATACATCTTTTATCTATTACCTTTATATTTGCAATATAAGCGTGATATAGGATGCCGGTAAAAGGAAACCAGTTTAAAACAAATACTTTCAGAGGGGATAACGAGCCGCGGGATAAAGCAAAACCAGGGCGCGAGCGTACCGAACGGGTGCGTACCGAAATGCCAAGCTTCAGTTTAAAGGATGGCAAGGCGATCAAGATCATCGGGCTTGTTTTTTTGCTGATATCTATCGCTTTCCTCATTGCTTTTACCTCGTACCTGTTTACCTGGCAGGAAGATCAAAGCTATGTATCGGCCGCTAATGGCGGTTGGAGCAACCTGTTTAAAACCACCCAGGAACTGCTGGACAGCGGTATTAAAGACCCGGTTGTGAACAACTGGCTGGGTAAACTGGGGGCGTTGTTGGCTAACCAGTTTATATATGAGTGGTTCGGTGTCTCATCGTTCCTGTTCATCGGCGTGTTTTTTATTATTGGGTACAGGTTATTGTTCAGGGTGCAACTATATTCTATCCCTAAAACATTGGGTTATGCCTTTTTCGGCATTATATTTTTCTCGCTGGCCATCGGCTTTGTGCATGGTTTGGTGAACGATTACGCTCATTTTTTAGAAGGCCAGTTTGGTTTTTGGAGCAACAGATTGCTGGATGCGCAGATTGGTCAGGCCGGCGTAGGCTTCGGGCTGTTATTTGTGGTGATGGTGTTTTTGGTAATTGCTTATAACATCGATTTTAAACTGCCTCAACGCAAGCCGAAAGACCTGTCTGTAGCCGATAGTTTGCTGGCCGATATGAATGCCGGGCCTATTGACCTGCTGGACGAAGAAATATCCGAACCTGTGGAATGGCAAAAGAACGGACGCAACCATGTGCCTATTGAAGGAAGGTTGCAGCAACCCAACGTATCGGTACGCCCCCTTAACCTGGACGATGATGATGAACCTGCAGTGCCGCGCAATACCGACCCTAATATACAAAACACCCTGCGCCACGAGCCGGTAACCCTGATGCCCGAACTAACCGCCGAGCCGGAAGCCGGAAGCGATATCCCCCTAACTGTAGAAACCGCCCGCCCTAACCCGGTGACGAGTATTGAGCAAACCGATAGTAAAACATCCAATTCGCTGGTTGAGCAGTTTGGTACGTTCGACCCTAAATTGGATTTATCCAGCTATAAATATCCTACGCTTGACTTATTAGAGAACTACGGTACCAACAAAATTTCGGTAAACAGCGATGAATTAGAGGCCAACAAAAACAAAATTGTTGAGACGCTGAACCATTATAACATCGAGATCGATAAGATCAAGGCTACTATTGGTCCGACGGTTACCCTTTACGAAATTATCCCTGCGCCGGGTGTACGTATCTCCAAGATCAAAAATCTGGAGGATGATATCGCGCTAAGTTTAGCCGCTTTGGGTATCCGTATCATCGCCCCCATGCCGGGTAAGGGTACCATTGGTATTGAGGTGCCTAACCAAAACCCCGAAATGGTCTCCATGCGATCGGTTTTGGCTACCGAGAAATGGCAGAACAACACCATGGATTTGCCTATCGCCTTGGGTAAAACCATCAGTAACGAAGTGTTTATTGCCGATCTGGCCAAAATGCCCCACTTACTGGTTGCGGGTGCTACCGGTCAGGGTAAATCGGTAGGTATTAATGCCATTTTGGTTTCGCTGTTATACAAGCGCCACCCTGCCGAGCTGAAGTTTGTGCTGGTGGATCCTAAAAAGGTAGAGTTAACCCTGTTCCGTAAAATTGAGCGTCACTTTTTAGCCAAACTACCCGACGAGGCCGATGCCATTATTACCGATACCAAAAAGGTAGTGAACACGCTCAACTCGCTTTGTATTGAGATGGATCAGCGTTATGATCTGCTGAAAGACGCAGGCGTGCGTAACCTGAAAGAATATAACGCCAAATTTGTTAACCGTAAACTATTACCGACCGAAGGCCACCGCTTTTTGCCTTTCATCGTGCTTATTGTAGATGAGTTTGCCGATTTAATGATGACTGCCGGTAAAGAAGTAGAAGCGCCTATTGCCCGTTTGGCCCAGCTGGCCCGTGCCATTGGGATCCACCTGGTTATTGCTACGCAGCGCCCGTCAGTAAATATTATTACGGGTACTATTAAGGCCAACTTCCCGGCCCGTTTGGCATTCAGGGTATTATCTAAGATAGATTCGCGCACCATCCTCGACTCCGGCGGTGCCGATCAGTTGATCGGTCGCGGCGATATGCTGTTATCAACCGGCAGCGACCTGATCCGCCTGCAATGCGCCTTTGTAGATACGCCTGAAGTAGAAAAAATAGCCGACTTTATAGGCGAACAGCGCGGCTATCCATCGGCTTTGCTGCTGCCCGAATTTGTAGGCGAAGGCGAAGCCAGCAGCAGCGCCAAGGAATATGACCCCGAAGACCGCGACCCCATGTTTGAAGATGCCGCGCGGTTAATCGTATTGCACCAGCAGGGCTCAACCTCGCTCATCCAGCGCAAGCTTAAACTGGGCTATAACCGCGCCGGTCGTATCATCGATCAATTGGAAGCCGCAGGCATAGTTGGCCCGTTTGAAGGCAGCAAAGCCCGCGATGTGTTATATCCGGACGAATATAGCCTGGAAAGGCATTTGGAGAGTTTGGCCAAGGGTGGCGAGTAGTGGTGGTAATTTAACCACAAAGAACACAAAGTTTTTTTTTGCACAAAGGACACTAAGGCATACCTTATGATGTCAGCAATAAAATCTTTGTGATCTTTGTGGTTCTCCCTTTGTGTCCTTTGTGGTTAAATAGCCACAACATTAAACCCTCCCAAACAAAAACCATCAAACTATCATTAATATAGCTGCATGAAAAAGATCATCATATATATACTATTAGCTCTCATAACTATTAATTACGCCTTTGCCCAGCAGGATGCTAAAGCCAAGGCTATCCTGAGCCAGGTGAGCGCCAAATTCCGCGCATTAAACGTGGTGAAAGCCGATTTTACCTTTACGCTGGATGACCCGCAGGGAGGCAGCAAGCAAACGCAGAGCGGTACCTTGCTGGTGAATGCCAAAAGCAATAAGTTTAAAGTAACCCTGTTTAACCCGGCCAATAAAACGGCGGTGGACCAGGAGATCATCAGCGATGGCAAAACCCAGTGGACTTATCTTAAAGCCGATAAAGAGGTGCAGGTAAACCATTCTGGTAAAGCGGGTGATGAGCTAAATCCTGCCCAATTGTTTACCCTGTACGAACACGGTTATAAATATGTTTATACCAACGATCAAAAACTGAACGGCAAAGTTTGCCAGGTGATAGATTTGAGTCCGGAAGATGCTAACAAAACCTTCTTCAAGATCAGGCTGCTGATTGACAAGGTTAAAAAACAGCTTTACAGCGCTACCCTGTTTGATAAAGGCGGTAACAAGTATACTTATACCATTAATACGCTTATCCCCAATGTAAAGGTGGCCGATGATGCTTTTACCTTCGATAAAAAGACACACCCGGGTGTTGAGGTGGTTGATTTGCGGTAGGTAATTGTGTTGGCTTAATTGTCATTCTGAGCGAGAGCGAAGAATCCCACGTCAGCTAAGCGGTAATACATTGGCGATAGATTCTTCGCTATCGCTCAGAATGACAATATACCATCGATTTGTAATGATATTACTGCTTATGTAATGCCAATTTCCTGCAAATTATTCCTATAATAGCACCATGGATACCCTATACCGGCTCAACTGGCTGCGCAACACCATGCTGGTATTCCCCGCTAATAACAAATACCTGATATAAAAATGAATACCACTACCAAAGCCATCATATTCGATCTGGGCAGCGTCCTGATAGACTGGAACCCGCACCACCTGTACCGCAAACTGTTTGACAACGAACAGGAAATGAAAGACTTTTTGGCCAATATTGCCACCATGGACTGGAACGAGGAGCAAGACATGGGCCGCTCCCTGCAGGAGGGTACCGAAATACTGGTAAAGCAGCATCCCGGTCATGAAGCTAATATACGCGCCTATTATACCCGCTGGGAAGAAATGCTGGGCGGCGCTATTGAAGGCACGGTTGAACTGTTTAAACAGTTAAAAGCAAGCCATCGGTATAAAATATACGCCCTCAGTAACTGGTCGGAAGAGACGCTGGGAATAGCACAACGCCACTACGATTTTTTAAACTGGTTTGATGGGATGGTAGTTTCGGGCCTGGAAAAAACCCGTAAGCCTTTCCCCGATTTTTACCAAATCCTGCTTACCCGTTATAATTTGCAAGCCCACGAAGTATTGTTTATTGACGATAATTACCGCAATATTTTAGCGGCTGAAGAGTTGGGCATCCCATCTATTCATTTTGTTGGTGCCGGGGAACTGGAGGCGGAGTTGAAGCAGAGGGAGATCATCTGATGATCGTATCCCCTGATATACTTCATTAAAAAAACAGTTCCCCTGCTACGTGGTCAGCATATAGTTTGCCGCTTTGGGTAAGCGTTAAAATATCCGCATCGCGGTGCAGCCAGCCTTTATCAAAAAACGAGGTGGCTTCTTTTAGCAGGATTGGTTTGGTATCCGCGGCTATGGCTTCCAGTTTTTGCAGATCAAGCCCCCACATGGTGCGCAGGGAGGTCATAATATATTCGTTCAGGCGGTTCTCTTCGGTTAGTATTTCAGTTTCGGCAGGGATGGCGCTAATGGCCAGTTCGGCTAAGTATTTGGCATTATTGGGGATATTCCACTGCCGGGTATCGCCATTAAAGCTATGAGCCGATGGACCTATGCCCAGGTATTTTACACCGCGCCAGTAATTGGTATTATGGCGCGAATAACGCCCCGGTTTGCTAAAATTAGAGATCTCGTAGTGCTCAAATCCTTTCAGTTGCATAGCATCCATCAGGCTTAAAAACTGTTCGGCGCTTTGCTGATCGTTTACCGGGGGCTGCTTTTTGTTTTTGATAAAGGCTGCCAGGGCGGTGCGCGGCTCAACCGTAAGCGAGTAAGCCGATACGTGCGGTACATCCAGGCCAAAAACCTTATTCATGTTTTGCTGCCATTTGGCATCGGTAAGCAGTGGATAACCGTAGATCAGGTCTACCGTAATATGCTCGAAACCGGCATCCTGCGCGCGCATGACGGATGATTCGGCCTCATCGCTTCGGTGGGCCCGGTTCATCCAGCGTAAATCCTCATCAAAAAAAGATTGTATACCGATGCTGAAGCGGTTTACCGGGGTTTGCCGCAGTGCCTGTACGGCTTGCTGGTGCAGGTCATCGGGGTTGGCTTCCAGTGTGATCTCGGCATCGGCGCTAACTGTGTGCAGACTGGTGATGGTGTCGATGATCCGGCCAATCTCGCCCGCGTTCAACAGCGATGGCGTACCGCCGCCAAAATATATGGTTTCGATAGTCTGGCCGTCCAGATAATTTTTTTGCAGGACGATCTCCTTTATCAGGGCCTGCACCATTTCATCGCGATACTTTAACGATGTGCTGAAATGGAAATCGCAATAATGGCAAGCCTGCTTGCAAAAAGGGATATGGATGTATATTCCGGCCATGTTTTAATTCAATTTAAGCGCCTGCTTCAGGCTTTAAAACAGGGTCTTTGGTCAATTCAACCTTGTTTTTTTTGAATTTTAAAAATACTTTTTCAATATAATGCCAGCTTAGCCATGCCAGCAGGTAGGTTACAGGCACCGTTAATACAAAAAGTAAAAATGGGTTAAGATGTTTGTAAAGCAGGTAGGTAATTGTTTGCTGCACAGGCCAGGCATACAAATACATTCCGTAAGAGAGGTCGCCTTTTTTTGCAAATCCGGATAGTTTTATCCGGGGATGGAAAGCCATATAAAATACAAGATAGGTGCCGGTGACAGGTAATACCAACTCCAGCCCTTTAAACCACACGCAGGAAAGCACCGTTACAACAGTAGCCACAAGCGCTATGGTATTTGTTCTTGGAATTTTGTCCCGGTATAAATAAAAGCATGATCCGGCAAGGAAATAAATTAGCAGTCTGGGTACCAGTACAGGGTCGATGATGTATAATAATTTAGCAGGAAACCGCTGCTCTGTTAAAAGCGTGGGAAGAAAATGTTGAACCGCCACAACCACATAAACCATAATGAAAAGAACAACAATTGGCCACTTTTTATTTAAAAAAGACCGGAACAGCACCAGGGGCAGTATTAAATAGCAGAGGAACTCATATTCAATTGTCCATAAAGATTCGTTTAGCATAGATGGCAAGGGTAGCCAGGTAAAAGTTTGCCCGCCAATAGGTTTTTGAAGCGTAAACAGATTGAGTATAAGCCGTTTTTTATTAATGGTATCAAAATAATGAGCCAGGCTTGTCATACTATGATCAAGCAAGGTCCCCAGCGGGCCAAATAACAGGATGCTTAAGGCAAAGGCTACAAAGTACCCCGGATAGATCCGTAAAAACCTTTTTTTCAGATAATTAGTTGTGCTGCCGCTATACAGGTAGCTTTGAAGTATCAGAAAGCCGCTGATGATAAAGAAAAAATCTACAGCTATGCCACCCAAATCTGTTTGATTTTTGGTAAAGATCATTCCGGGTTCGGTATCAGTCAGCTTCCCGGAATAGATAACGTAGGAGTGGCTGAAAATTACCATTACGGCCAAAACAAAACGCAGCAAGTCGAAATTATTATCCCTTAAATTTTCTTTGTTACTCCCCATGTTTTAGCTAACCGGCTTAATCTTCTTATTGAAGGCAAAGTAACAATATTTTAAAGGTATATCAATTGTAATACAGGGACTATATCCGGTTAACAAAATGATATGGTGCGATAAATCCTTTAACTAAAAAAGGTAAAATATTTGTAAGTTAACCGCGGCGTTAGTAGTCTGGCTTCAGACAGTATGATAAACAGACGGGAACAGCCTTTATTATTTTAATACGATCTTCTAAATGCACTGGTATATTCTTGATACGCTTTATGTTTTGCTGGTCATCTTTGTTTGTCTGAAGATCCTTTACGATATCCGTTCCGTTAGTAAAACGTTTGCCTATCTGTTAGTGACTATATTTTTCCCCGTCGTAGGGATGATCATCTATTTTGCGGTGGGGGCCAATTATCGTAAAAACAAGATCTATAGTAAAAAGATCATCAGCGATAGTAAATTACTAAGCGAGATTAGGGAGCAGATTGCCCAGGAATCTGAAAAAGCCTGGAATACGGGTGAAACAGAAGTAAAACGCCATCAAAAACTGGCGCGGATGCTGTTAAAAGATAATAGCCCCCTAACCGGTAATAACGAAGTGAAGCTATTGCTGAACGGCGAAGAAAAATTCCCTGAAGTATTGCAGGCGTTAAAGGCGGCCCGGCATCATATCCATTTAGAGTATTATATTTTTGAAAATGGCCATATCGGCAATCAAATTAAAGATGTACTGATACAAAAAGCGGCGGAAGGTGTTAAGGTGAGGGTGATATATGACGACTTTGGCAGCCGTTCCATCCGTAAAGAGTTTGTAAAGGAGATGATAGATGGGGGTGTGGAGGCCTATCCGTTCTACCGCATTTGGTTCATCGCTCTGTCTAACCGTACCAATTACCGCAACCACCGCAAAATTATTGTGATTGATGGGTGTGTCAGCTTTATTGGCGGGATCAACATCAGCGACCGCTATGTTAACGATAATCCCAAACAGCTGTTTTGGCGCGATACCCATGTAATGATCAGCGGGCCGGGGGTATACTATCTGCAATATTTATTTATCTGCGACTGGAATTTCTGCAGTGGTAAAAAACTGCCTGTTGTGCCCCAATATTTCAACGCTCATAAAACCAAAGGTAAATCCATTGTCCAGATTGCGGCCAGCGGCCCCGATTCGGATACGCCGACCATTATGTATTCCCTGTTAGAAACTATTTCGCTGGCGCAGGAAGAGCTGCTGATCACATCGCCCTATTTTATCCCCGGCGAAAGCGTGCTGGATGCGCTTTGCATTGCAGCCATGAGCGGTGTAAAGATCAAATTATTGGTTCCGCACCGATCCGATTCGGTATTGGTTAATGCCGCCGCCCGGTCTTATTACGGCGAATTACTGGCCGCCGGGGCCGAGGTGTATTTGTATAAAAAAGGCTTTATCCATGCTAAAACACTTGTATCCGACGGGCAATTGGCCATCATTGGTACCGCCAATATGGACCACCGCAGTTTTGAGCTGAACTTTGAGGTGAACAGCATGATCTATGACAGGCACATAGCCAGCCAGCTGCGCGACGTTTTTTATAACGATCTTAAAGATGCCAAACAGATCAATCCCCGCACCTGGGCAAAGCGCACCCTTTTTAAACAACTCCCCGAAAAACTTTGCCGTTTATTATCTCCTTTGTTGTAAAAAGCCCGATTTACAGTAGCATCTAATTTTATCTCCCATCTTATTGATCCATCCCTTTTAGTAAAGCTGGTACGGTTTGTGCAAACTATAGGGTAGCTTATATAAACACGGGCTTTTACACTGGAAAACCGCGCTGAAAGTACATCAGATGCCCTTTTTTTAAGCCATACGTGTCAGAAAAATTAGAAAAACAGTATACTAATACATCAACTAAACCGGTATAGTTAATTATGAAAATCGCCTATATTTCCACTTATCCACCGCGCGAATGCGGTATTGCTACCTTTAACCAAAACCTGATGACGGCCATTGGCAGCAACTTCCCTAAACGGACGGATGTGCTGCAAGGCGGCTTTGTGGTGGCGGTGAATGATTCGGACGGTTTACAGGAATACGAATATCCGAAGGAGGTGAAATACGTTATCCGGCAAAACCACCAGAAAGATTATATCAGGGCGGCTAACTATATTAACACCAGTGATGCCGATGCCTGTATCCTGGAGCACGAATTTGGGATCTATGGCGGCGAGAGCGGCATTTATATCCTGCCCCTGCTAAAACGCTTAGAAAAACCTTTAATATCGATATTACACACCGTACTGCGCGATCCCAGCTATGTGCAAAAGATCATTATCCGCGAAATTGCCGAGCAATCATCTAAAATTATTGTCATGAGCAAACGCGCGGTAGAGTTTCTGACCGCTGTTTACGAGATCCCAGCTGATAAGATCCAGATCATTGAACATGGTGTACCTGACCTGGAAGCGCCCGAAGAAAACCCGGTAAAAAACCTGGCGGCTTTTAAAAATCACCGTGTACTATTAACCTTTGGCTTGCTGAGCCGTAACAAAGGTTTGGAAACCGTAGTGCGCGCCCTCCCCAAAATTGTAGAGCAGCACCCCGATGTGATGTATGTAGTATTAGGCAACACACACCCCGGCGTATTAAAGCACTCGGGCGAGGAATATCGCGACCACCTGAAAAGCCTGGCCGCGCAGCTGAATGTATCGCAACACCTTTCTTTTATTAATAAGTTTGTAACCGATGAGGAGTTGATCAACTACCTCACCGCGTCCGAAATATATGTAACGCCGTATTTGAACGAGGCGCAAATTACCAGCGGCACGTTATCTTATGCTGTTGGCGCCGGTTCGGCCGTAGTATCAACCCCGTACTGGCATGCTACCGAATTGCTGGCCCATAACCGCGGCCGCTTGTTTGATTTTAAAGATCATGAACAGTTGGCCGTAACCATTAACGAGTTGTTAGGAAACCCTGCTGTATTAAACGAACTGAAAGAGAACGCTTATGAATATGGCCTGCACCTGCGCTACCCGCAAATCGGCTCCGAATTTATTAAAGTGGCCCAGGAATCGTGCCGGTCGCATGATTTTAGCGCTAAGGTACTAAAGAACAGTATTGTGGATCCCGAGATATTGCCCAAGTTTAGCCTGGCGCACGTTACCCGCCTAACCGACGATACCGGGATTGTTCAGCATGCTAAATATGGGATCCCTAATTTAAAAGAAGGGTATTGCCTGGATGATAACGCCCGCGCGCTGATTATGGTGCTGATGGCTTACCAGCGCAACAAAAACAGTGAGGCATTGCGCTTGCTGCCTATTTACCTCAGCTACATCCACTACATGCAAACCGATGATGGCAATTTCAGGAACTTTCTGAGCTTTAACCGCCAGTATTTGGATGAGGTAGGTTCCGAAGATTCCTTTGGGCGTACGGTATGGGCGCTGGGATATCTGATAGGCTGCGCGCCCAATAACTCGTACCAGGAGTTTGCCGTAGAGATCTTCCGCCGGTCCATCGCGCATTTTGAAAATTTACAATACATCCGCGGCAGAGCCAATACCATTATCGGCATTTGCCATTACCTGAAGGTTTTCCCTACAGATGAGGGTATGGTGCGGATCCTGATCAACCTGACCAACCCGCTGATAGCGGCTTACGAACAAACCAGTTCGGCCGATTGGCAATGGTTTGAGGAGGGCATGACCTACGATAACGCCATCCTGCCGCTGGCCTTGCTGCACAGCTGCGAGATAACCGGCGACGAAAAGGTGAAGAAGGTAGCGATGGCCACCATGCGTTTTCTGGATAAACTGACCCTTTCTAACGGCTACCTGAGCCCGGTAGGAAACGATGGCTGGTATTACCGCGGCGGCACTTTCCCAACCTTTGATCAGCAGGCTATTGAAACCATGGCCATGGTGCTGATGCATTTTGAGGCTTATCAAACCTTCCGTGAACCGGAGTATATCGAAAAGATGTTCCTGAGTTACCGCTGGTTTTTAGGTGAAAATACCTTGCGTGCACCGCTATACGATCATGAAACAAAGGGCTGCTGTGATGGCTTGCTGCCAACGGGTATCAACCGTAACCAGGGCGCCGAAAGTACGCTGGCCTACCTGATATCGCATCTGACCGTATTACGCGCCTTTGAGCGGGAGTACGAGTATAATAAGACGGGGGCAAGCATGGAGATCTGTTAAAGAATAAAAAGCGAGGCGGGGACTGAGCGATTCCCCTCTTGAGAGGGGAGGAGGGGTGTGTCCTTTTGGTGATATGAATTTCGGTAAAGACACACCCCTGCCACCCCTATTCCCAACTCACCCCCCTCTCAAGAGGGGAAATAGATAAAGCATGCCTTACAACAAACTAAGAATAGCCGTATTATCGCCCGTGGCCTGGCGCACACCGCCCAGGCATTATGGGCCATGGGAGCAAATTGCCAGCACCATAGCCGAAGGCATGGTGCGTAAAGGCGCTGATGTAACCCTGTTTGCCACCGGCGATTCTGTTACCGCCGGCAGGTTGCAATCTGTTTGCGCGATGGGTTACGAGGAAGACCGCAGCCAGGATGCCAAGGTGCTGGAGTGCCTGCATATCAGTAACCTGATGGAGCAAGCCGGCGACTTTGACCTGATCCATAATAACTTTGATTTCCTGCCGCTTACTTATTCACGGCTGATAAAAACGCCTATGATTACTACTATACACGGCTTTTCGTCGCCGAGGATTGTGCCGGTTTATCAGAAATATAACGATACCTCGCATTATGTATCGATCAGTAATGCCGACCGCAGTCCCAACCTGAATTATCTGGCTACCGTTTATAATGGCATGGATCCCAAGGATTTTGATTTTGTAGCCCAGCCCGATGATTACCTGCTGTACTTTGGCCGCATCCATCATGATAAGGGTACTTATGAGGCTATACAAATAGCCAAGCAAAGCAAGCGTAGGTTATTAATTGCCGGAATTATCCAGGACGAAGGTTATTACAAAAGCAAGATTGAACCCGAACTGAACGACCAGATCCAATACGTAGGTCATGCAGGTCCGGATAAGCGTAAAGAACTATTAGGCAATGCCCTGGCGCTGCTGCACCCCATTAACTTTAACGAACCCTTTGGTATGAGTGTGGCTGAAAGTATGCTGTGCGGCACGCCGGTCATCGCGTTCAGCAAAGGATCGATGCCGGAGTTGATTGAAGATGAAAAGACCGGCTTTTTGGTGCATACGGTAGATGAAGCGGTTAGCAAAGTTGCCGGGTTAACCAGCATTAACCGCAGCTATTGCCGCGATTGGGCCGTAAGTAAATTCAGCAGTGATAAAATGGTGAATGATTACTGGGATTTGTATCAGGGGATAGTATAACACTTTGTCATTGCGAGCGATAGCGTGGACAACCGACCAACGGGAGCTCATTAATTCCTTTGAAAACAAACAAAGTATTAATAATCCCATAGGCAGGTAAGTGTGCTTTATGATTGGCAATTTGCCGCACGACCTATTACTTTTTCCTTGATGAAAAAGTAACAAAAAATCAAGACAGCAAAAATGCTTCCTTTGCCGCACATGGCCTTTGCCCTGCAAACCGGGCAGAACCACGGCTACGCTTATTTGCCCCGCTGTCGCGCCCGCTTACCCTTGCTTCTGCAAAACGCTGATGCCCTCCCGCCGCACAGGCCACCATTGTTCTGCCCGCTTTCGCCCGGAAGCTCCTTTGCTGTCGGAAAACTAAAAAAAAACACGTCATGTCTTGCAATGACGCCTGAAGAAACCCACCTCTGTGTCCTTTGTGGATTCACCCTTTGTGACCTCTGTGGTTAAATAACAACTATCCTCACACAAAAAAGCCCTTCACAACGTGAAAGGCTCCATTATTATTTTAACAGGTGTAATTTCAAATTATAAAGGGTTTCCGCCTTCTTTTAACCGGCGCAGTAGTTCAAACTTAAAATCGCGCTCACTTTTAAATACCAAATTGGCTTTTTCGGGCGGCATCATTTTAATAAACTCGCCGTAATAATGTTTTTGCAGGTTAGTAATACGCGCCTGGAAACCCAATTCACGATCGAACTGGTCGCTGCCGTTAGGGTCGGTAGTAGCGTTATTTTCTTTCCGCAGTTTGGCTACATACTCCAGCTCGTCCTGGTATTCATCATACGTAGGCCAAAACTTTGCCGATTGTTCGGGCGTTAACGCCAGCCGTTGGTTAATATAGGCCTTTTTCATCGCCTCAAACCTTTTGGCAACCGTAGGTTTACGTACCTTATTAGGCTGGTTATTATTATTGCGGAAAGCAGGCGGGCGTCCACCCTGCGCAAAGGCCATTTGGCCTGCACACATGCAGAGTAAAATTAAAACGTTCCTGATCAGCTTATCCATTACTGGTTATCTTAAATTAATGCGTACTTAAATATTCTTTTAGTTCGTCGGCGCTTGCAGTGCCGGGGTTTATTTTATCCACACCGTCCATCAGGCTGCGGGCATCGGCCGCGTCCATATGGGTTTGCAGGTAATCAATAATATCCGCGTCAGGTACATTGGCCAGGGCCTTATGTATGTAAGAGCGCTCGTGCTGTGCCTGCGGGCTTTCAAACTGCCTGATAAACAATGTACCGCCAATGCCCAAAACTAAACAGGCCGCGGTAGCATATTTAAACGCGCCCGATGCAAACATCCTGCGCACTATGCCTGCTTTTTTAATGGCCGGCTGTGCTGCCTGGGTAGTGGTTTTGCTGATAATAGCGTTTTGCAGGTTCTCGAAATAGTTCTCCGGTACGGTAAAGCCTTCGGGCTGGCCGTTCAGTATTTCGTCAACGGCAATCATGCCAACAATTTGCTGGTGTTGCTCCTCAAAATAATTTTCGGGCACCGTGAAATCGCCGGTTGTATGTTGCAGGGCCGTTTCTATATTAATACGGCTTTGCAGGCTGGCCTGCATTTCATCAAAATAGTTAGCCGGCACGGTAAAACCCGCGGCAGTATTATCCATTGCAGCCTCAATAGCCACGCGGCTTTGCAGGTTGCTTTCCAAATCATTAAAATAATTTTCCGGTACGGTAAAACCCGTTTCGGCATGTGCATTTACACCATCAATAAATGCGCGCGATGTGGCCCTTTGAGTTAATTCCTCAAAGTAGCCTTCAGGCACTGTAAACGGGTTGTTTGGATTAACCTGTTTAAGTGACATATAATCGTCCAGCCATTCTCTATTGTCCATATCACTTTTCATATCTACACTTATAGATGAAATTTAAATGAAAAGGTTTAAACGCTATTTTAAAATTAATCATTAAGATATAAAAATCAATCGTGTGATAGCAAATGGGCTTCAATTTTTTTAACCGCCAGGTGAAAAGATGCCTTTAAAGCCCCCACGCTGGTCCCTAAAACATCGGATATTTCTTCATACTTCATATCATCATAATACTTCATATTAAATACCAGGCGTTGCTTATCGGGCAGGGTAAGCAGGGCTTCCTGCAATTTTTGCTGGGCGCGGTCGCCGTTAAAGTAGGTTGAATCGGCCAGTGATTCGGCCAGTTCATACGATACGTCGTCCAGCGGAATGTTATTTTTAGCCTTCTTTTTATTCAGGAAGGTAATACACTCGTTAGTGGCAATACGGTACATCCAGGTGTATAGCTGGGCATCATTTCTGAAATTGATCAGGCTTTTCCACACCTTTATAAATACATCCTGGGTAACATCGTCGGCATCGTCGTGATTAATCACCATGCGGCGTACATGCCAATATATTTTTTGCTGATATTTTTTAAGCAGCAGATTAAAAGCCTCGTTCCGGGTTTTCTCTTCCCTGAATTTATCTAATATCTCTGCATCTTCCACCTGTTGCGACATTTTGTAAAATTAATATTTTAAAGCGAGAAGTCTCACCTGAACCAACTTGTCATTTCGAACGAGGTACGAGGAGAAATCTTGTACGTTTTGCTAAGTATGCCGTATAAGATTTCTCACTATCGTTCGAAATGACAAGTCGTATAGGTGTGGCTTAACCCACCTTACATAAAGCAAAAATGCCTTAAATTGTTTTGGTGTTGAGGCCTCACCTAAATCCTCAAACAATCGTTTGTCATTGCGAGGAGCGTAGCGACGTGGCAATCTCATAGGCAGGTACAGTTTGCATGTCCTATGGGATTGCCACGCTATCGCTCGCAATGACAAAATATGGTATAACGCCTTAAATTGTTTTCTTACGCTTAATCACACGTTGAACGGCTTCGATAATATGTTTGCTGTCCAAACCATATTTTTCCATTAGCTGCTCGGGCGTACCGCTTTCGCCAAAGCTGTCATTAACAGCCACATACTCCTGCGGGGTAGGGTTATTTACAGCCAGCAATTGCGCAATGCTATCGCCCAGGCCACCTAAACGGTTATGCTCTTCGGCGGTTACTACGCAGCCGGTTTTAGCTACCGATTTTAAAACTGCTTCGGCATCCAGCGGTTTAATGGTATGGATGTTGATGATCTCGGCATCGATACCCATTTCGGCCAGTGCTTCGCCGGCTTTAATAGCTTCCCATACCAGGTGACCGGTAGCGAAGATGCTGACATCGGCACCCTCATTCACCATCCAGGCTTTGCCTATTTCAAATTTCTGATCGGCATCGGTAAAAATTGGCACCACAGGGCGGCCGAACCTTAAGTAAACCGGGCCTTCGTATTCGGCTATCGCGATAGTAGCAGCCTTGGTTTGGTTATAATCGCAGGGATTAATCACGGTCATACCCGGCAGCATTTTCATCAGGCCAATATCTTCCAGTATCTGGTGGGTAGCGCCGTCCTCGCCCAGGGTTAAGCCCGCGTGCGACGCGCAGATCTTTACGTTTTTATCCGAATAAGCAATCGACTGGCGGATCTGATCGTAAACCCTTCCTGTAGAAAAGTTAGCGAAAGTACCGGTGAACGGGATATGCCCGCCAATGGTTAAACCCGCTGCCATACCCATCATATTAGCCTCGGCAATGCCGGTTTGCACAAAACGGTCAGGGAATTCTTTAATAAAGTCGGCCATTTTTAACGAGCCGATCAGGTCGGCGCAAAGGGCCACTACCTTATCGTTACGTTTGCCGGCTTCCAGTAAACCCGCGCCAAAGCCCGAGCGTGTATCTTTTTTATCTGTGTAAGTGTACTTTTTCATTTGTTGTGATAGTGATTAGTAATTGGTTGATTAGTGATTAGTTGTTTTTGATGACCTGAAATGTGAACCTAATCACTAATCTCTAATCATCAATTAACTAACAGACTAATAATCCCCCAGTGTTTCCTCTAATTGCCCTAATGCGGCTGCTAATTGCTCGTCATTTGGTGCAACGCCGTGCCATTTATGGCTGCCCATCATAAAATCAACGCCGGCACCCATTTCGGTGTGCATTAAAATCATAATTGGTTTGCCCTGGCCGGTACGGCTTTTGGCTTCGGTAAGGGTTTTCACTACATCGGCCATATCGTTACCGTTCATGGTCATTACGTCCCAGCCAAAGGCGGTCCATTTGGCGTGCAAATCGCCCAGGCTTAATATCTTATCGGTAGGGCCGTCAATTTGCTGGCCGTTTACGTCAATCGTACTGATCAGGTTATCTACCTTATTATGGGGCGCAAACATAGCTGCTTCCCAAATCTGGCCTTCCTGTAATTCCCCGTCGCCATGCAGGGTGAAAACCAGGCGTTCGTCGGCATTTAATTTTTTAGACAGGGCAGCGCCAATAGCAACTGATAAACCCTGACCCAACGAGCCCGAGGCAATGCGTACGCCCGGCAAATGCTCGTGCGTGGTAGGGTGGCCCTGTAACCGCGAGTTCAGTTTGCGGAAAGTAGCCATTTCGGCTTTATCAAAATATCCTGAGTGCGCTAAAACGCTATAAAATACCGGTGAAATGTGGCCGTTTGACAGGAAGAACAAATCTTCGCCAATGCCATCCATTTTAAAGTCCGGGTTGTGTTTCATAATGTTAAAGTACAGGGCAACCAAAAAATCGGTGCAACCTAATGAGCCACCGGGGTGGCCCGATTGGCAACCATGTACCATGCGTACAATATCGCGTCGTACCTGCGATGCTACTTGTTTTAATTCGTCAACGTTTTTATTCATTATTCAGTAATTGGATTTTAAAGTGCTAAAGTATAAATAATTGTCAATATGACAACTATTGTAGGTCAAGTATCTGCTGCGAAGCGTTTTGGGTATCCACTTTATTAATAATGTGGGTAATTATACCATCGCCGTTAATAACAAAAGTGGTACGGGCGGTGCCCATGTATTTTTTGCCGTACATGTTTTTCTCTACCCAAACACCGTAAGCTTCATTGATCTCTTTACTATCATCGGCAATCAGGGTAAAGGGCAGGTTGTACTTAGTTTCGAACTTTTTGTGCGATTTTTCATCATCGGTGCTGATGCCGATCACTTCATAACCTTTAGAGAGCAGCGACTGGTAATTATCCCTGAAATCGCAAGCCTCGGCGGTACAACCGGGTGTATCATCTTTAGGATAAAAGTACAGGATGGTGGTTTTACCTTTAAAATCGGATAGGGAAACTTCCTTGCCATTTTGGTCTTTAGCGGTAAAGCCGGGGGCTTTGTCGCCTGCTGTTAATGTAGCCATTATCTGTAAAAATCTGCGGTAAACTGTGAAACGTTGTTTTTGAAATCGGTTGCGGTAAACTCAAAAGTATGCTTGCCCGCAGCTATCCCGGGGCCAAATGTATAAATAAAGATTTTGCTTTTATAATCGTGTTCCACCAATACCCATTTACCGTCTATTTTGCCCGTAAAGCTTTTTACGCCAGATAGGTTATCGTTCACCCTGAAAATGATAGCCCTGGATGCCGCCATGTTAAGGCCGTTATGGATATTAACCGGTGTAATCACCGGCGGTACCGTATCTATCCGTACATCGTAATCGCCAAAAGCATGGATCTTGCCCTTTACGTAACCATCAGCATATTCACTTTCAACAGCGCCGGATACAGTACCGCTTACCACTGCTTTATCGGCATATTTACGGATGTCGCTATCCGGCTTTATCCAAAGCATCAGGCTGTCGTGAATAGGGGTATAGCGGTTATGGATGTGGTGCAAATCAGAGAAACTGCCCGGGCGTTTGGGCGAGGCGCTATAGATCAGTTCCAGATCGTCATATAAATTATAAGGCTCGGCAATCAGTTTTATTTTATCGTTTACAAACTCGCTGTGCTTATCGTAGTGTAAAACAGGCCCCTGCGGGCGAAAAACCGGACGGTCCTTAGGGATGCTGGATTTTACTTTGAGTTTTACGGTTGATGCGTTGCCTGCAATATCTTTAACCAAATACTCCACATCGTGTATCTCGTTATCGTTAAAAGTAACAATGCCCCGGTTAATGGATTGGGGGTACAAAGTAATTTTTGCCCCGGGCGATATAAAGCATTTTTGGATAAAGCCGCCGGTTTTTAAATTGTAGGGATAATCGATATAAGCGTTGATGGCATGGGTTTGATCGAAAGCGAAGCGTTCGACCGCGAAGGTGTATACCGTTTTACCGTCAACCTTTAGTTCGATGGAATATACCCCATTTTTATTAGCGGATGAGCTGTTCATATCGTTGGCGGCAATGCCGAAGCCTATGCTGCCGCTCAGTTCCAGCGTTTGAGGCTTTGTTAGGTGGTAATTGCCGGCAGCGCCTTTTACAGGATAGGTTTGGCGCAGGGTATTCTCGTCAAACGGCCGGCCATTCAGGTGGTAAACGCTTACGCTGAAGATGGTTGGGGGTACCCTGTCGGGGATGGTTAAGCCGAATAGCTGGGGGTTAATGGTTTCCTGGGTTTCTTTATCGCGGATCTCGAAATGCAAATGCGGCCCGCCGGATGCGCCGGTATTACCCGACCAGGCAAATACCTGCCCCTTATACAGCGGAAACTGAAAGGGTTCGACGTTGATATCAACCTCATACTTTTGCTGATCGGCCTGGGCTTTGCGGATAATTGCTAATATTTCGGGTGTAAAATGATCAAGGTGACCATACACGGTGGTGTACCCGCCGGGATGATCAATATAAACTGCTTGCCCAAAGCCGCCAAACTGAATTTTTAATCGCGAGATATAACCCTGGGCAGCTGCGTGTACCGGGTAACCTGTGCGCTGCAGCGTTTTAAAATCTAAACCCGAATGGAAATGATTAGGTCTCAATTCGCCAAAGGAGCCGGCTGTGGTAGGGGCCAGATCGAGCGGGTACTGGAAAATATTTTTAGGATATTCTTTTGATTGGGTAAAATCCTGGGCGCTTGCATGGGACAGGACAAATAATGCAGTGTAAAGAAGACAAAAGCGTTTAATCATAGTTGTAAGTTGCAGTCGCCCGGCTCCAGCCGGGTGACGTTTATTCTCCGGCCTCCGGCCGCAGTTATGCGTATTTTAAACATATTACGGCCAGAGGCCGGGAAATATATGTCACTCGGCTGGAGCCGGGCGACTGCATAAACTCAAGCAAGCGACTGTATTACGAGCCTCTTATTTTACATAAAAGTCCAGCATCTTCACACCCTGCAAATATCCCTCCAAATGATCGCCGATGGCAACTTTGCCAACGCCCGGCGGCGTGCCGGTAAAGATCAGGTCGCCTTTTTTTAGCGTGATATATTTAGATACGAAAGCGATCAGGCTCTCGAACGAGAAAAGCAGGTCTTTGGTGGTGCCGTTCTGGCGGGTTTCGCCGTTTACGTTCAGGCGCAGGTTCAAATCGTACAGATTTTCAAAATCCGATTTCGGTATAAAATTGCTCACTGGCGCCGAACCGTCGAAAGCTTTGGCCAGTTCCCAGGGCAGGCCCTTTTCTTTATGGCGGCTTTGAATATCGCGGGCGGTAAAATCAATGCCCAAACCAATTTCATCGTAGTAATTAGCCGCGAACTTTTCGTCCACATGTTTGCCTTCCTTGCAAACCTTTAGCACCAGTTCAATCTCATGATGCACATCCTGTGAAAATTCGGGGTGATAAAAGGGCTTGTTATCCTTTAATAAAGCGGTATCAGGCTTCATAAATATCACCGGAGTGGTGGGCACGGGGTTGTTTAGCTCTTTGGCATGCTCGGCATAGTTACGGCCAATGGCGATGATCTTCATATTATTGGGCAGTTTTAAGCTGCCAAAGCTAATGAAGATTAGCTGAAAGCAGAAAGACTAAAGCAGAAAGCTTTTAATTATCCCGGTTATTAATGGCTTCAAATTGATCTGTTATTCATTGCCGTCCCATTTATGGGACGCATAGCAGGTATTAACAAGTGGTTTTAGCCAAACGATACACCGGGTACGGTAGAAGTTTGGCTAAAGCCAGGATCTGCCTGCATGTTATCCGTTGGCTGAAGCCAACGGCAATGAATGGGAACGTGCAAGCAAATTCATGGCGTAAAAATGCACATTGATCTGTTATTCATTGCCGTCCCATTTATGGGACGGATAGCAGGTATTAACAAGTGGCTTTAGCCAAACTATACACCGGGTACGGGTAGAAGTTTGGCTAAAGCCAGGACTTGTCCGCATGTTATCCGTTGGCTGAAGCCAACGGCAATGAATAGGAACAGAGGAGATTTAGAAGAGGCCTCCCGCTGCTAATAACTCATCCAAACGCTCGTGCGAATCTACTACACCGCGTTCCATACCCGATTGTACCATACCGTCACGGTCGGCCACCGACTGGAATACCGATTGGATGGTTAAGCGGGTGCGGTTATTGGGCAAAGCCTCAAACCGGGCGGTTTCCAGGCTTACATGTCCCTTTTCGGGCAGGCCTTCAAATTCAAAAGTTTGGATAGCCCTTTCAGGCGCGGTTATTTCGTGAAAGGTGCCATGAAAGCCGAAGCTGTTCCCATTACAGTCGGCACCGGTATAGCGATATGATCCATTACTAACGGTGTTATAGTAATCGATAGTTATCGTAATGTCGCGCGGGCCTAACCATCTGGTGATCAAACCGGGATCGGTCATCACCTTAAAAACCATTTCGCGCGGGGCATCAAACTCCCGGATGATGAATAGTTCCTGTTTGCCGGGTTCGGCCTTTATGATTGTTGTGTTTTTAGTTGCCATGGGATTAATGATTGAATGATTGATTTAGTGAATTATTGATTAGCTTTTCATTTTGCTCATATCCATGTACAGCATGTTCCAGCGGTGGCCGTCGGGGTCAACAAATCCGCAACCGTACATCCATCCCTGTATCTCGGATGGTTTACCAAAAACGGTGCCGCCCGCGGCTTCAACTTTTTTTGCCATTTCATCTACTTCCTGACGGCTTTCGGCATCAAACGAAAAAAGCACTTCGTTACCCTTGCCGGTATCTGCAACAGGGGCGCAGCTGGCACTTTTAAAAAAGCCTTCTTCAAATAGCATCACTACTATTTGCTTAGCGCCGATGATCATGGGCGCTGATGTTTCGGTATACCCGGGACTATCTGTTTTAAACGAGAAGCCTATTTTGGTAAAAAAATCGATCGATCTTTTAACGTTCTTTACCGGCAAGTTGATCCATAGTTCCTTTGTCATGATGATGATGTTTTAAGTTTTAATGGTTAGCCTACTCTTTTATGGATTTTCGGTTACTCCTTTATTTTAGTTTTAAATAATATATCCTTTGTTCTTTATCCAGCTTTTCGATAGCTGCGCGCAGCATGGTTCGGGGCATTACGGACGCGTACTGATCTAAAAACTGAATGAGCCCGGGCATGTTTTTATCGCCTGCAAAGCGCAGCATCCAGCCACAAGCCTTATGGATCAGGTCTTCGGTATCATTCAGCAGTATCTGGCTTATTTTAAAAGCATCGGCAGTTTCGCCCTTGCGGATAAAGTAACAGGTGCTTAATATGGCGGTGCGCCTTTCCCATAAATTGGGGGATAGGGCCAGGCTGTATAATACATCGCGTGGCTTATCGTACAAATACCGGCCGGTCATATACAAGCAGCCTAAATCAACCAGGTCCCAATTATTTATCCGGTCGTGCCGGCGCATGTATAGTTGATAAACCTCTTCCAGCCGGCTGTCGGTTGTGTTTTTATCGCGGGCAATTTTATCCATTATGCTTACCGCCCCGGCCCTTGCTTCATGTATGGGGCTTTCCAGCAGGGTTTCTATTTCAGTCACCGGCATAGCTGTGTATAGTTTAGCCAAATTAAAAAGCTGGCCCATCCGCACACCTATAAATTCATCGCCGGCGCCATACTGGCCTTCTTCCATTTTAAAATAGCGCTGGATTTTTTTTAACTCGGCAGCCGAGCTTAAGGTTTTAAGCGTTTGAATAAATTGCTGTGCTGTAAGATTGGATGCCATGGCTATTATTTTGCGTTTTGATGTGAGATTTTAGATATGAGGTGTGAGATAATGCTTTTGGTCTCAAATCTCCTATCTCGCATCTCAAATCTCATTTTTGTTTTTCATATCGTTCAGTATATCATCTATCCGGTTAAAACGTCCATCCCACATTTTACGGAAGTTTTCTATCCAGTTGGTTACTTTAGTTAAAGGCTCTGCCTGTACTTCGCAATATCGTTCGCGGCCCTGCTTTTTAATGTTGATGAGTCCGCATTCCATCAGTATTTTAATATGCTGTGATATGGCGGGGCGGCTTACGTCAAAGTTTTCGGCAATAGCGTTTAAGTTAAGCGGGTTGTGAGCAATCAGGTTAATGATCTCTCTGCGGGTTGGGTCGGCTATGGCCTGGAAAACATCTCTTCTCATCTGCTGTGCTTTGATATGTAAGTAATCGCTTACAAATATAATATGTAAGTATTCACTTACGCAAATTTATTTGAAAAAAATTGGAAGCCTAAAGATCAAAGCCGAAAGCTTTTTTCTTAATGATAAGGGGAATATGGAATAATGTGAGGGGATGCGATAAGCAGATAAAGCCTTTCAGCTTTTACCTTTCGCCTTTCAGCTTAAAGAATAGAGATACGCCTGATCACCGATTCGGTACCGACAACAATCCGTACAAAGTAGAAACCGCTGTTGAGTTTATTAGTAAGGGTGTATCTGAACTGCTGTTCGCCGTGGTCAACCCTTTGCGATAGCAGGGTGATCACCTCGTTACCTAAAAGATCCATGATCTTGATATTAACGATTGAGGGCCGGGAGATGGTATATTTTAGATTGATCTGATCGGTAACCGGGTTAGGGTAGATCTGCACGTTGCTTAAAAGCTTATCATCTGCCGATGGTATTGCAACCGTTTTTGTAGGCAAGGTATATTGTTTAATAGCAGGCAGCGTAATATGGAAAGTTTTAAGGATGTTTTTATCTTTCTTATTCAGCTTGGATAAATGCAGGTAAGTAGTATCGCTTTTTTGCCCGCGCGGATTGGCAACCATAGTAAAACTCATAAGCATACCTATTGCAAGCAATAATATACGCGAATAAATTTTAGTATAGTTTCTCTTCATATTTTGGTTTCTCCCTGCAAAAATAGAAATAAACCCTTGCATCTTTTGCAAAATGGGCTTATTTAATATGTCAATTTAACAATTTTTAACATTAGATGTTGTATGCTTAGTGTGATTTTCACAATTATTTATACGGGAATTAATTAATTAGGTTATACAATTAACATTTTTAATACTTTTGCATCCTCTATAATTTAAAATAGTGTCACAACATAAAGATTTACAGAAGCTAACCGTAGCCGGTTTGCTGATCAGTTTAGGTATCATTTACGGTGATATCGGTACATCGCCACTATACGTATTTAAGGCAATTGTAGGTGGGCAGCGTATTAGCGAAACCCTGGTGCTTGGCGGTGTGTCCCTTGTTTTTTGGACATTGACCATGCAAACCACCCTCAAGTACGTAGTGATTACCTTAAGGGCCGATAACAAAGGTGAGGGCGGCATTTTTTCGCTTTTCTCGCTGGTTCGGCGCAAGGCTAAATGGTTGATCGTGCCGGCTGTACTGGGCGGTTGCGCCTTATTGGCCGATGGTATTATTACCCCGCCAATTACCATCTCATCTGCCATTGAAGGGTTAGAGCGGTATAACCGCGACCTGCCAACGGTTTGGATAGTGGCCGCTATAATTACCTGTTTGTTTATCATTCAACAATTTGGCACATCGCTGGTAGGCAAGGCATTTGGGCCTATCATGTTCATCTGGTTTACCATGATGGGCGTACTGGGGATAAGCTATATCGTGAAAATGCCTACCATATTCAGGGCATTAAACCCTTATTACGCGTTCGATCTGTTACGAAGCAGCACCAGCAGCGAGGCCTTTATTGTATTGGGCGCCGTGTTCCTTTGTACTACCGGGGCCGAGGCTTTATATTCCGACCTGGGCCACTGCGGGCGTAAAAATATCCGCATTAGCTGGATATACGTTAAAACCTGCCTGGTGATTAATTACCTGGGGCAGGCTGTTTGGTTATTGCAGCACAACGGGCAAAAGTTAGACCTGAACCTGAACAATCCTTTCTTTAGCATTATGCCGGCCTGGTTCCTGATATTTGGCATCGGCATAGCCACCGCGGCGGCTATTATTGCCAGCCAGGCATTAATTTCGGGCTCGTTTACGCTGATATCCGAAGCGGTGAGGTTAAACCTGTGGCCAAAAGTGCGCATCAACTATCCAAGCGAGCAAAAGGGGCAATTATATGTACCCAGTATTAACTGGATACTGTGCGCCGGGTGTTTAATTGTGGTGGCCCTGTTTCAGCGCTCCGAAAAAATGGAAGCTGCTTATGGTTTAAGTATTACCGTAGCCATGCTGATGACCACCATACTGGTGTCAAGATTTTTGAAACGCCGTAAGGTGCCTGCTTATATTATTAACGCGTTTTTACTGGTATACCTGATTATTGAAGGTACCTTTTTGGCCGGTAACCTGCATAAATTTATGGACGGCGGCTGGTTCACTTTAACTATTGGCTTGTTTTTGTTTGCCGTAATGTGGACATGGCACACAGCCCGCAAGATCAGGAACCGGTTTGTGAAATTTGTGGAGATAGAAGATTACTACAAGATTTTGCAGGAGCTAAGCGATGATGAAACCGTGCCCAAATACGCATCGCAACTGGTGTATTTAACCAGTGCCAATTTCGATTCGGAAGTAGAATCAAAAATAGTTTATTCGATACTGCAAAAGCAGCCTAAGCGCGCCGATGTGTACTGGCTGGTGCACGTAGATGTAATGGACGAACCTTATACCCGCGAATACCGGGTTGATTTCCTGGTGCCGAACAAAGTGATCAGGATTGACTTTAAGCTGGGCTTTAGGGTTGAGCAGCAAATTAACCTGCTGTTCCGCAAAGTGGTTGAAGACCTGGTAAAGAAGGGCGAGGTGGAAATTATGAGTAAGTATAAATCCCTTAATAAACATAAAATTGTAGGCGATTTCCGTTTTGTGGTGATAGAGAAGGTACTGTCGCGCTCGCATGGCCTGTCGTTTTACGAGAGCCTGGTGATGGATATCTACAAGCAACTTAAGCATCTTAGTTTATCCGAAGAACGCGGTTTTGGCCTCGATCTCAGCTTTGTAACAGTTGAAAAAGTGCCGCTGATGCTTTCGGTACCCGAAGAGGTGGTACTGACGCGGATGCCATAACAGAATATCAAATAAAAAAAGTCCGCATGCTTTTGGCATGCGGACTTTTTTTATTTGCTTAAAAAGGCTTGCAGCTTAAATAGCCACCTTCACTACCAGTTTCCTGATCAGGCCTTCGCCAATCATAGGCGAGTGTACATCGTTTGGATAAAAGATCACAAACTGACCGGGCTCTAAACTGAAATACATATCGGCTTTATCGGCGTAAAATATCACGTCTTTCTCCACATTAAACTCGCCCTTAGGTTCTTTACAGTCGTTACGTGGTTTCCAGCCCATGGTTTCAGCACCGCTGATCAATACCTGGATATCGATATTTTTGTTGTGGCACTCAAACTTTTCGCCAGCAGCTTCGGGCGTTACGCCGTCTTTTTCCATTACCGCGCCTTTTACGCCTTCGGCAATTTCAAATTTGCCAATTTCAAGCGCGCTCAAATCCTGCGATTGCAGCCAGTCAAACGCAACCTTAAAATTAGGATGCAGTGCAAAATACTGACTGCCGTTTTCTAATTTATCTAAAATCATATTCTTTTCTTTTTTTAAATTAGTCCTTAGTCAAAAGTCTTAAGTCAGAAGTCCAAAAAATAGACTTCCAACTTAAGACTTTCGACTTATTACTTATCTCTTAGCGTTGTACCCGGCCGCTTCCGTCACCTTTAACCAGCTCTTTTACTTCGTTCAAAGTAGCGTGGTTTAAGTCGCCCGGAATGGTGTGTTTCATGGCTGATGCAGCAACACCAAACTCGGCGGCATCGCCCTGGCTCATGCCGGTAACTAAACCGAAGATGAAACCGCTGGCAAACGAGTCGCCGCTACCAACACGGTCAACAATACGTACTTCATACTGTTTGGTATGGTAAAAATCGGTGCCGTTGTATACTAAAGCACTCCAGCCGTTATCAGATGCACTGTGGCTTTCGCGTAAGGTTGAAGCAATATATTTAAAGCCGAATTTAGCTTTCATCTGCTGGAAAACGCTTTTGTAGCCGTCCAGGTTCAGTTCGCCTTTGGTTACATCGGTACCTTCGCTGGTGAAACCTAAAGTGGTGTCGGCATCTTCTTCGTTACCAATACAAACATCTACATACTGGCAAAGCTCGGTCATTACCTGGCGTGCTTTCTCTTTGCTCCATAATTTTTTACGGTAGTTTAAGTCGATGCTGGTAGTAATGCCTTTTGCTTTAGCAGCCTTTAAAGCAGCTAAAGTTAAAGCAGCAGCCTTGTCGCTTAATGCCGGGGTAATACCGGTAGTATGGAACCAATCGGCACCTTCAAAAATCTTGTCGAAATCAAATTCGCTGGCGTCAACGTCGGCTATAGAAGCGCCGGCGCGGTCATAAACCACTTGCGATGCACGCATAGATGCGCCTGTCTCTAAAAAGTAGATACCCAAACGGTCGCCGCCCCTTGCCACAAACTGTGTGTCTACACCATAACGGCGCAGGTGATTAATAGCTGCCTGGCCAATTGGGTTATTAGGCACTTTTGACACGAAGGTACCGTTAAGGCCATAGTTGCAAAGCGCTGCCGCTACGTTAGCCTCGCCGCCACCGTAGGTAACATCAAAAGTATCAGACTGGACAAATCTTTTAAAATCAGGAGTGGATAACCTCAGCATTATCTCTCCCATTGTTACGACTTTTTTAGACATCGTTGGGTTATGTTTTAAAATTGAAAAAATAAATTACAAAATAAATTACGGCTTATCCGTTGGCGGTCAAAAATACATTTAAACCTAACTAATTACTAAGATATTATAAAAAAAATGCCCGGAAACGATTGCGTTAATTGTTTTGAACTAAATGCTAATTACGCATACATCTTTAGGTTATTTATTGATACTTTTAGCCCCAAATAAATCTGAATATATAATATCAACCAAATGGATAAGAAAGCAGCAATTTTAGAATTGATACCCGCGCAAGGTATTTTACCATTGTATTTTAACAAAGATGCCGATATCAGCGTAAACATTTTACACGCCCTGTATAAAGCAGGCATTAAAACCATTGAATACACTAACCGTGGCGAGGCAGCCCTTAAAAACTTTGCCAAACTGCGCGAGATCTGCGATAAAGAGCTTGGCGGTATGTATTTGGGTGTGGGTACCATTAAAAATGCAAAGCAAGCACAGGATTTTGTTGATGCCGGCGCCGATTATATTATCAGCCCGGGATTGGTAGAAGAAGTGATCCCCGTAGCTGAAAAGGCCGGATTACTTTGGATACCAGGTTGTATGACGCCTACCGAAATTATTAAGGCCGAAAATTTGGGCGCTAAGGTAGTAAAGCTGTTCCCGGGTAATTTGTTAGGTCCGTCTTTCCTTTCGGGGATTAAAGAATTGTTCCCGGGTATGCTGTTTATGCCTACCGGTGGTGTTGAATTAACCAAAGAAAACATTGGCGGCTGGTTTAAAGCAGGCGTTTGCGCGGTTGGTATGGGCAGTAAGTTAATTAGCAAAGATGTGATGGAAAACCAAAAATATGACGAACTTACCGCGGCTACCAAAGAGGCTATAGAAATAGTTAAAGCAAGCCGATAACAACAGAGAGAAGAAACCGATATATACCAATAAAAAACAAAAATGAGTGAACCCAAAATAGGAAATTACAGGTGGACCATATGCGCCTTGATTTTCTTTGCAACAACCATTAATTACATTGACCGCAATGTAATTAGTTTCTTAAAATCAACATTTACCGAGCAATTAGGCTGGACCGACGGCGATTATGCCAATATCGAGATCGTATTTAAAATATTTTATGCTTTAGGTATGATAGGCGCCGGCCGTATTATTGATAAGCTGGGCACCAAATTAGGCTATGGCATTTATATATTTTTATGGAGCCTGGCCGGTGTGGCTACCGCTTTAGTAAACACCGTACTGGGGTTTGGTATCGTTCGCGGCGCTTTGGGTATTGCCGAGGCTGGTAACTTTCCGGCAGCTATTAAAACCGTGGCCGAGTGGTTCCCTAAAAAAGAACGTGCTTTAGCAACCGGTATATTTAACTCCGGCGCTAATATCGGCGCTATTGTTACGCCTATTCTGGTACCGATGATCGTTATTAACTGGGGCTGGCACTGGGCTTTTATCCTTACCGGTTTATTAGGTTTTATATGGTTGATATTTTGGTGGATACTTTATGAAATACCACGCCGTAACGGTAAAGTACAAGCGGCTGAAATTGCTTATATAGAAAGCGATCAGGAAGTTGTTGATAATGTTGTTGTTGACGAACCTACTTACACCTGGAAACAATTACTTGGATTTAAACAAACCTGGGCCTTTATTATAGGTAAGTTTTTAACCGACCCTATCTGGTGGTTCTACCTCTTCTGGTTGCCCGATTATTTCGAGAGCGTTTTCCATCAAAAATTAACTGCGGCCAGCTGGCCTGTAGCGGTGGTTTATATTATCTCAACCATCGGTAGTATTGGTGGCGGCTGGTTGCCGTTATGGTTTATTAAACGTGGTATGCCGGTGTTTAAGGCACGTAAAACATCCATGCTGATCTACGCCTTTATGGTATTGCCGATACTATTCGCATTGATATTAGGCCAAATTAATATGTGGTACGCGGTTGGCGTTATTGGCTTAGCAGCAGCAGCCCACCAGGCCTGGAGCGCCAATATCTTTACTACTGTTAGCGATATGTTCCCTAAATCGGCAACCGGTTCGGTTACCGGTATTGGTGGTATGGCCGGTGGTGTAGGTGGTATTGCTTTGTCATTATTTGTACAAAAACAAATGTTTGTATACTATCGCGGCATTAACCAGATAGAAACTGCGTATTATATCATGTTTGCTATTTGTGGGTCGGCTTATCTATTAGGCTGGCTGATTATGCATATCCTGGTTCCTAAAATGAAACCGATAGCAGCATAATATCTGAGATGTATAACAAAGAAAGCCCTGATGAAGTAAATCAGGGCTTTCTTTGTTTATCGGGCTAACTGTTTGGTTAAATGATCATACCTGCCCGCTTTGGCCTGATGATTGCGATAGGATGAATATGACAGAGCCGATAGATTTTTTAGCAGACACCGAAGGCGGTCAGCGCAGTATTACCATAACCCCTGTGTTGATCACGCCTGTTAGCGGGATCTCCTATGTTACCGGGCAGTACTATCTTACCGAGGGCGAGGTGGGCATTGGCACCATTACCTTCGATACCAATAGCGAATGGAGCTTTGATGGGGTAACTGATCTCAGCGATGGGATAATTAGCCAGATTGCCGGGTTTATCAAACAGTTAGATCATACACCATCAGGTTTTATGGAGGAAGTTACCGGTGCCGAACAGCCCAAAAATGACATAGCGCAAGAAGCAGGTACGCTGAACTTTATTGTTGAAGATGGCGGTATGCCGGTTGACGTACATGTAGCAGTTAATTATCCCTTTTACGATGTAACCGTTGACGGGACTGTCACCGCCCAGTTACAGCAAGATCACCACAGCAACTGGTTTGTAACCACCGGGCATTTAAATGACGGTTTGGTGCAGGCAATTGGTAAACGCATAGCGTTTAAAGAAACTGGGATTTAACCTTAATATTTCACAAACTTATCCATTTGCTCGGCTGTAAATTTAACGGTATCGGGTAAATACAGGTTACCCTCGGCGTTAATTTCGGTTTTGATATTGGCTATATGGATACGCAGCGGCATCACGTTAAGATGGACATAGGCACAAACACCATTAAAGTGTTCTATACCGCGGATATTACCGTACTTGCCCGCCGACAAACCAACCAGTGCGGCCTTTTTATCGTAAAAACTAACCGGGAAATCGCAGGCATCTATAAAAACTTTTAGCACTCCGGGGAAACTGCCATTATATTCGGGTATTACAAAAAGAAACTTTTGGGTAGCAGTTACCATATCCTGTATCGCCTGAAACTGCGTGCTGCGCTTGCCGTACAGGTCGGTAGCAATAATATCGGCGGGCAGGTCCATCAGCGATAATAAATTGGTTTCCAGTCCTTTTTCAAGCAGTTGTTTTTGATAATATTGCGCCAGTTTAAGGGTCGAGCTATTGGGCCTGTTGGTAGATGCGATAATGGTAACCATTTATATATTAGCTGAAAGGTAAAAGGCTAAAGGTAAAAGGTTTTTAAAATAAGCGATCCGGCCTTTTGCCTTTAGCCTTTTACCTCTCACCTTTCCCCGTATTTTGTTTGTAAGTAAGCCAAAGCTGTGGATTACACAATTGTTAAAATTCGTATCTTTAGCCACGGTTTAAAAACTTTACGAAAATAGAAATTTTTACGTTTGCTTTCCGTTGTTAAAATCATCAATCAATTATAACATATAAATATAATGGGTAAAATAATTGCTTTGGCTAATCAAAAAGGCGGTGTTGGTAAAACTACATCATCTATCAATCTTGCCGCAAGCCTTGCCGTGCTGGAATTTAAAACATTGCTGGTAGATGCCGATCCGCAGGCAAATTCTACATCGGGCATAGGTTTTGACCCGCGTACCATAAAGGATAGCATTTACGAGTGTATCATTAATCAAACCGACCCACACGAGGCTATCCAGCATACCGAAACCCCTAACCTTGATTTGCTGCCCGCGCATATCGACCTGGTGGGCGCCGAAATAGAAATGATTAACCTGCCCGACCGCGAGTACAAAATGAAAGCCGTACTGGCGCAGGTGGTAGATGAATACGATTTTATTATTATCGATTGCTCGCCATCGCTGGGCCTGATTACCATTAACGCCCTTACAGCAGCCCACTCGGTTATCGTACCTGTGCAATGCGAGTACTTTGCGTTAGAAGGCTTGGGCAAATTGCTGAACACCATTAAAATTGTACAAAACCGCTTAAATACCAACTTGGATATTGAAGGGATTTTATTAACCATGTACGATGTACGCCTGCGCCTGAGCAACCAGGTGGTAGAGGAGGTGCGTACGCATTTTGAAGACCTGGTTTTTGATACCATTATACAGCGCAACACCCGGTTAAGCGAAGCCCCAAGCTTTGGCGTATCGGTAATTATGCACGATGCTAATTGCAAAGGCGCTATTAATTACTTAAACCTGGCCCGCGAAATTATCCGCAAAAACGGGTTAATGAAACCAGAGGAAGCAACAAGTACCGCAACCGTTTAATAAATGAGTTTAGATAAAAAAAGGGGATTAGGAAAAGGCTTGAGCGCCCTGCTTGACGACTCGACCCACGTAAATTCGCATGCCAATGTATCCCGGCCTATATCAACCAGTCCCGAAATTAACGATGCCGGTTCGATAAACGAGATTAGGATCAGTGAGATAGAAGTTAACCCTTTTCAGCCCCGTACCGAATTTGAAGCGCAGGCTTTAAATGAATTGGCCGATTCTATTAAGCTGCAGGGCTTAATACAGCCCATTACCGTTAGGCGCTTAAGCGCGCATAAATACCAGCTGATATCGGGCGAACGCCGTTTACGTGCCTCAAAAATTGCAGGCTTAACGCAGATTCCCGCCTATATCCGCACCGCTAACGACCAGCAGATGCTGGAAATGGCATTGATAGAGAACATTCAGCGCGAAAACCTGAATGCCATTGAAACCGCGCTCAGCTTTCAGCGGATGATAGACGAATGTAATTTGAAACAGGAAGAGCTTGGCGAACGTGTCAGCAAAAACCGCTCCACCGTTACCAATTACCTGCGTTTATTGAAACTACCGCCGGCCATACAGGCTTCCATCCGCGATGGGGGTATTACCATGGGCCATGCCCGCGCGCTGATATCGGTAGAAAGCCCGTCCGATCAGTTATATCTTCACCAACTCATCCTAAAGCAGCAGCTTTCTGTACGTAAGGTAGAGGAGATGGTACGCCATATGCAAAGGGAACCCGGTAAAAAGCCTGCTGCAAAACAGGATATGCCCCTAAGTTATCAGGTGCAAAAGATCCAGGACGACCTGGCATCCAAATTTAGCACCAAGGTAAAATTGAAGGTAAGCAGTCAGGGTGCCGGCAGTATAGAAATTCCTTTTTTATCAGAGGATGACCTGAACCGGATACTGGAAATGCTGGATTGGTAATTGTCAATTATATTTGTTTAACCCCTGCGTGGCTTTTATTACTACACTAAAAACAAGATCGCTACGTTAGGCTTTGGTAAAATGCGCAACTATCTCATCACCCTGTTTTTAATTGGCGGACTGGCTTTTCCGGTCTGCGCACAAACCCGCGATACAACTGTCCGTACACTGCCGGCCGGTACCGAATCCCGTAAATCGGAAACCGACCCAACCAAGGGGATCGCCCCTAAAATAAAGAAAGAAAAGATTTATCATCCCGATAGTACCCACAGCCCGCATACCGCCTGGACACGATCGGCCTTTGTGCCTGGCTGGGGACAGGTATACAATCACCACTGGTGGAAGGTGCCTGCTATTTATGCTGGTTTAGGCTTGCTGGTAAATGCTGTTATTGTGAATCAAAAAGATTATAAAATGTTTTTAGCCGTTGCTAAATATCAGCAATTAGGCATCCCCTATACCGACGCGAGATATGAGAACGATCCGCATCGGGACGATTATGCAACGTATGGCAAATTCTCAAAAGATGCTATCATTAATGCCAAAGATGGCGCTTACCGTAATAAAGAGATCAGCATACTTAGTTTTTTAGCCGTGTGGGGTGTAAATATTGTGGATGCTTATATTTATGGTAAACTGCAGCACTCGTACTCTATGGATAATAATTTTGGTTTTAAAATAGCCCCAACTACTATTAACCAATCTGTTTACGCGTCAAATTTTAATACTACCTTTACTCCCGGATTAAAAATCACTATAACACTGAGATGAAGATCGCAATATTAGGCTATGGTAAAATGGGCAAAATTATTGAAAAAATAGCCCAGGACCGTAAACACGAGATCGTACTGAAAATAGATGTTACCAATCAGGATGAACTGACCGCCGAGAACCTGCAAAAGGCCGATGTGGTGATCGAATTCAGTACGCCGGCAACCGTATTAGATCATATCGAAGCTTGCTTTGAAGCGAAAGTGCCCATTGTTGTAGGCACTACCGGCTGGTACGGGCATTTGCAGCGCATTAAAAACCAGTGCGAGCAAAACGGCAATACTTTCCTTTACGCCACCAACTTCAGCGTAGGGGTAAACATCTTTTTCCATATTAATAAAGTGCTGGCCAAACTGATGAACAATTACCCGTATTACGATGTACAGGTAGAAGAGATCCATCATACCCAAAAGCTCGACTCGCCCAGCGGTACCGCTATTACTATTGCCGAAGGTATTGTTGATGAACTGGACAGCAAAAAAGAATGGGTAAACATCCTGAGCACCGACGGCAACGAAGGCCTGGAAGATACCATTAAAGCCGATCAGCTATTGATAGAGTCTTTCCGTATAGAAAACGTGCCCGGCACCCATACCGTGGTTTACGATAGCGAGGTAGACAGCATTGAATTTAAGCATACCGCCCATAACCGCAATGGCTTTGCCCTTGGCGCCGTACTGGCTGCCGAATGGGTGCAAAACAAAAAAGGATTTTATTCGGTAAAAGATATGTTTAACTTTAGCCTTTAACCAATTACAATATTAAATCCCCTTACAGTGAACGTTGTTTTATTTTTTTTAGTTTTTATCTTCTTTATAGTATTGCCGTATGTCGGTTTATGGAAGCTATTTGAAAAGGCAGGAGAACCCGGTTGGAAAGCTATCATCCCATTTTATGCGGAGTATATTCAATTGCAACTGATAGGCCGCCCTACCTGGTGGATATTATTACTTTTTGTACCGGTTGTGAATATTTTTATTGCTGTTGGGATACTAATTGATTTTATTAAATCTTTTGGTAAATGGCGCATGCGTGATATTGCAGCAGCTATTTTGTTACCGGCAATATTTTTACCTAAATGGGGTTTTGATAAAAACGTGCAATATTTAGGCCCGGCAAATTCCGATGACTTTAAAGAAAAATACAAGAAGCATCTCAAAAAATCATCAGGCCGCGAGTGGACCGAAGCCATCATCTTTGCTGTGGTTGCCGCCACGCTGATCCGTACCTTCTTTATCGAGGCATATACTATCCCAACCCCGTCAATGGAACGCTCGCTTTTGGTTGGCGATTTCCTTTTTGTGAGCAAGGTAAATTATGGTCCGCGTACACCGATGACGCCTGTCGCGTTCCCGTTTGCGCATCATACTATGCCGCTGATTAATACCAAAGCTTACTGGGATGGCATAGAACTGCCCTACTACCGTTTGCCGGGCTTAAGCGATGTTAAAAAAGGTGATGTAGTGGTATTTAACTGGCCTATGGAGGCCGACTCGCCCTACCTGCGCCCGGTTGATAAACGCGAGAACTATATTAAACGCTGCCAGGCCACCCCGGGCGATACCCTGACCATTGTAAATGCGCAGGTATATGTTAACGGCAAACCAAACCCAAATCCGCCGGGCGAACAGATTGATTATGATTTGCAAACCGATGGTTCTGAACTTAATCCAAAAATGCTGGAAGACCTGAGTATTACTTATTACGAAGGTAACCCCAACCCCACCATGAATGCCGAGGCGGCAAAAACGCTGAAAAGTTATTCTAATATTAAATTGGTAAAAGCCAGGATCCAGCCAAAAGGTATTGCCGATCCGCAGGCTTTCCCGGGCGATGCCAACCACCCCTGGAATGCCGATAACTTTGGCCCTATCATTGTCCCTAAAAAAGGCTGGACCGTAAAACTGGATAGCCTGAGTATCCCGCTATACAAACGCGCTATTGAGGTTTATGAGCATAACACCGTAAAACTGGATGGCAAGAACGGTATCATCATCAATGGTGCTAAAGCCGATACTTATACCTTTAAAATGAACTACTACTGGATGATGGGTGATAACCGCCACGATTCCTTAGACTCCCGTTTCTGGGGCTTTGTTCCCGAAGATCATATTGTAGGCAAGGCCCTGTTCATCTGGATGAGCTGGGACGATAATGGCTCCTTCCTTAACAAGATCCGCTGGAGCAGAATCTTTAGAGGGATCCATTAATTCCCGGATTAAAATATTGCAAAAAGAGGCACCTATTGGTGCCTCTTTTGTTTCTGCCTGCCCCACCGCTTGTCATTGCGAGGTACGAAGCAATCGCACACCCGCAGAGACATTCTGTATAGTTCGCGATTGCTTCGTACCTCGCAATGACAGGGTATTTTAACCCAACTCTTTACCACATCCTGACAATCCATTAATTAGCTTTGCGA
Source organism: Mucilaginibacter sp. GW821-FHT07H05 (assembly GCF_059418485.1). Lineage (NCBI taxonomy): Bacteria > Pseudomonadati > Bacteroidota > Sphingobacteriia > Sphingobacteriales > Sphingobacteriaceae > Mucilaginibacter > Mucilaginibacter sp. GW821-FHT07H05. The sequence goes on along the minus strand of NZ_JBWKPY010000004.1, from coordinate 432,990 downwards.
TATGAAAGTTGAAATATGGTCTGATGTGATGTGCCCGTTCTGCTATATCGGCAAGCGGCGTTTTGAGGAAGCGCTGGCGCAATTCCCCCAGGCGGATGAGGTAGAGATCACCTGGAAAAGTTTCCAGCTAAACCCCGGCCTGGTAACCGACCCATCCATTAATATTAATCAATACCTGGCCAATACCAAAGGCTGGCAGCTGGAATACGCCCAACAGCTAAACCAGCAGGTGACCGAAATGGCACAAGCCGTTGGCCTGCACTATGATTTCGACCGCGCCATAGTAGCCAACAGCTTCAATGCACACAGGTTAATTCAGCTGGCTAAAGAACATGGCCTGGGCGATACCGCCGAGGAGGCATTATTTAAAGCCTACTTTACCCAGGGCAAAAACATAGATGATGAAGATACGCTTATGGAATTGGGTATAGGTATTGGCTTAGATGCTAATGAAATTAAACAGGTTTTAAGCACAGATAGATATGCCGATGCCGTTAAACACGACATTGAAGAAGCCCGCCAATTAGGCATTACCGGTGTGCCGTTTTTTGTGCTGAATGAAAAATACGCCGTATCCGGCGCGCAAGCGATTGAGGTATTTTTAGGCGCCCTGCAAAAAGCGCAGGCGGACGAATGATTGTCATTTCGAACGTAGAGAGAAATCTTCTACATGGTGATTTGTCGCACGTAGAAGATTTCTCCCGTTGGTCGAAATGACATGTTTTAATTATATCTTCTCCATTTCCCTCTTAACAAAAGCGGCCAGTTCAGCCACATAACCTGCGCTGAAATCAAACTTAATGCCGGCAGTTTCGTAAATCTCTTTAATGGTTTTGGTATAGCCTAATTTCAGGGCATCCAGGTATTGCTGCAGGCCCTTTTCGGGGTTTTCCTTGTAGTTTTTCCATACCGCTATAGCGCCTAACTGGGCCATACCGTATTCTATATAATAAAAGGGCACCTCAAAAATGTGCAGCTGTTTTTGCCAAAGGTTGGTTTCGGCGTCGGGGTGATCGCTCCAATCTACAAAACCGGCGCCAAAGCGTTCGTATATCTGTATCCAGGCTTCGGTGCGCTGCTCGTCCGTATGATCGGGGTTGGTATAGATCCAGTGTTGAAACTGATCAACTACAGCCACCCAGGGCAGGGTTTTCAGCACATCGATCAACTGATCGCGTTTAGCGCGTTTCAGGTCTTCCTCGTTATCAAAATACACATCCCAGTTATCCATCGATATCAATTCCATCGACATAGATGCCAGTTCGGCCACCTCGGCCGGGGTATGTTTAAAATCGTTCAGCTCTAAGTCGGCAGTCAGGAAAGTATGCACCGCGTGGCCGCCCTCGTGTACCATGGTGGTCAGATCGCGGAAGGTATTGGCCGAATTCATGAAGATGAACGGGGCGCCGGTTTCGCTAAGCGGATAGTTATAACCACCCGGCGCTTTGCCTTTGCGGCTTTCCACATCAAACAGGCTGTTATCCTTCATAATTTCCAAACGCTCGCCCAGGTAGCGGCTGATATTGCTGAAGCACTGGATAGATTTTTCGATCAGGTCATCACCGTTTTTAAAAGGTTTTAAAGCCGGTTTGCCCGATACATCTACATCCATATCCCAGGCCTTAAGGGTATCTAAAGCCAGGGCCGCCTTACGTTTTTCGGCCTGTTCGTGCAGGATAGGGACAATCTCTTTCTCAATAGCCTCGTGAAAAGCATAGCAATCCTGCGGGGTATAATCAAACCGGCCCAGCGCCTGGAACATATAATCGCGGAAATTCTCGAAATTGGCATTCAGCGCCAGTTGGTGGCGTAATGCGCGCAGGTGATCGAATAAGCTGTTCAGCGTATCCTTATCCTGCAGGCGGCGGGCGGTAATGGTTTCCCAGGCCAGTTGGCGTTTGGCACGGTCGGTATCTTTTAAAAACACGCCGGCCTGCTCCATGGTATATTCCTTATCGCCGATATGTACCGACATGGAGCCGGTGATCGATTGGTATTTCTGCTGCTCTAACTGGATCTCGGTTTGTACCGGGATATTTTCCTCGCGAAACAACTCCAATGCCTTGCGGATACCACGCAGATAGATAAAATATTTCTCTTTATCCAATTGATCGGCGTATTCGCTGGCTACCAGTTTTTTATTCAGTTCGTTATTACAGGGCGCTATTTTGGGCTCAACTTCGGTAGCAAAATACTGGAATTTGGCCAGCAGGTCCTCGTTGGTGGTATCGCAGGTCATGCGGATATAGCGCCAGGCAAAGTCTTCTTCAATGGCGGCTTCCACTTCGCTGCGGTTGCGCATCCATTGCTCCAATTCCTCAACCGAATGAATGGGGCGGGCAATCAGCTCATTAAAAAGCGGCTCCAGGTTTTCCCAGTTCATTTCAAAATTAGCAGGTACGTATGTTCTTGGTTTTTTATGGATCATGGTGTAAATGTGCAAATATGCTGATGTGCAAATGTGCAGATTTTTTAGGAAGTGGAAAATGCTTTCATTTGTTATATTTGTATAGAGACATGAAAACACTAAAAATATTAACCCTAACACTCTTGATTGCCATTGGCACACAAGTTAAAGCTGCCGATAACGCTGCCATTAGTCACCTCATCAAAGCTTATTTAGGCATGAAGGACGCCCTGGCAACCGATAATAGCAAAAACGCTAACGCCCAGGCCAAACTATTTACAGCTGCTGTTAAGGAAGTTAACGAGGGCACGATGGATGCCGCCCAAAAAGCGGTCTGGACTAAGTATGGTGAGAAGCTGCGCTTCAACGGCGACCATATTGCCGAATCAAGCGATATTGCCCATCAACGCGAGCATTTTCAAAAACTATCTGATGATATTTACGGCCTGATTAAAAACATGAAGGCCAACGATATTACCCTTTACCGCCAGTATTGCCCCATGAAAAAGGCTTATTGGTTAAGCGCATCCGATAAAATAGCTAATCCATATTATGGCAGCGATATGTTAACATGTGGCGAGGTAAAGGAAACAATTAAGGTGGCGAAGTAAGGCTTACTAAACCGCGTCATTGCGAGGTACGAAGCAATCTTCCCGACTGCAAATCGAACTTGCAAATGCGGCTGTTTAGTTTTGAGATTACTTCGTACCTACCCATGACATGTTACTATTTGTCATTCTGAACGGAGTGAAGAATCTATAGTAAGCAGAGCGGAATGCATTGACGGTAGATTCTTCGTTTCACTCAGAATGACAACCTGTTTTAGCTGGGATACTAAACGTCATGCATATTTTTAAAGTCCCGCCCGAATTTGATAACTCGTAATAACGTGTTTTTTGACTGACTACCGCAATTACTCCGTTCCCCGTACCTTTTTCACCGTCAAAATATCCTGACCGGTGGCGTCGCCTTGTTCCTGTAGTTTGCCGAAGGCTGCCGCGGTAGCGTAATTCAGTATTTCCTGTGGCGGGTGCTGATTATAGAAACCATAGATGAGGCCGGCCATAAAGCAATCGCCGCTGCCCGACCGGTCTACCACACCGCCGCAATTAAACTCGGGCGAATGGTAGAGCTGGTTATCAGTATATAAGGTGGTGTAATAATGCGTATGATTGGCTTCACTGTCAAAGCGGAAGGTATTGGCTACCGTTTTTACCTTTGGGAACATTCGCATAATCTCGGCCGAGGTATCCCGGGCATGGTCCAGATAAGCCTGCTTGTTTTTTTTATCGTGGATGTGTTCATCAATTGCCGTACCCAGCAAAGTGTTGGCACTCCAGATATTGCCCATCACCACATCGCAGTAGGAAAGTAGTTGGGGCATTACCTCTACCGGTTGCTTGCCGTATTTCCACAGGCGCGAGCGGTAATTCAGATCGACAGAGATCGTGATGTTCTTGCGCGATGCGGCTTCCAGCGCTTCCAGGCAAACATCGGCCACATCCTCGTTCAGCGCCGGGCTGATGGCCGTAAAGTTAAACCAGGATACATCGCGCAGTACCTTGTCCCAGTCTATCATCCCGCGTTTTAGCTGGGAGAATGATGAACCGGCACGGTCATAAACCACGCTGCCTTTTAAATCGGCGCCGCGCTCCAGATAGTAAACGCCAATACGTTCGCCCGAGAATATAATGGATGAAGTGAAGATCCCTTTATACTCCAGGTAGTCTATCACATGGTGGCTCATAAAATTGTCGGGCAGTACGGTGCAATACTTTACCGGTACGCTCCAGCCGGCAAGGGCCGTGGCGGCATTGGCTTCGGCGCCGCCCATGTACAGGTAAAAGGGGTGCTTTTCCGCGTCTTCCTGCGGGGCAGGCGAGATGCGCAAAAGCAGTTCCCCAAAACAAAGTATCTTACTGATCACCAGCCGAAATAGTTTTTGGCATTATAATAGCAAATATCCTGAACAATTTTACCTATCCAGGCTATATCATTAGGCAGTTCGCCATTCTCTACATCATCGCCAAACAGGTTACACAGCAGGCGGCGGAAGTATTCGTGACGCGGGTACGACAGGAAGCTGCGCGAATCGGTGAGCATACCTACCAAACGGCTTAATAAGCCCATGTTTGATAAGGCGTTCATCTGTTTAATCATGCCATCCTTTTGATCAAGGAACCACCAGGCCGATCCAAACTGGATTTTACCGGCAACCGAGCCATCGTTAAAGTTACCGATCATGGTAGCTATCAGTTCGTTATCGGCAGGGTTGAGATTATAGATAATGGTTTTGGCCAGTTTATTTTCGGTATCCAAACGGTTCAGGAATTTAGACAGCATGCGGGCCTGGCTAAAATCGCCGATGGAATCCCAGCCGGTATCAGGCCCTAATTGCGATAGCATGCGGGTATTGTTGTTACGCAAAGCACCCAGGTGATATTGCTGCACCCAACCTTTTTCGTGGTCCCACTCGGCAAAGTAAACCAGCATAGCCGATTTAAATTTCAAGATATCGCCAGGCAGCAAAACGCCACCAGCACGGATGGTTTTAAAGATGGCGCTGATCTCGGCATCGGTATAATCTTCGGCGTAGATTTGTTCCAGGCCGTGGTCGGATACCGAACAGCCGTTGGCCGCGAAATAATCGTGACGGGCTTTCAGGGCCGACAGGTAAGCTTCAAAATCTTCGATATTGGTATTGGTTACCTCTTCCAGCTTAGTGATGTAGGCATTCAAACCGGCAACATCATCAGCAGCCATAGCCTTATCGGGGCGGTAGGCCGGCAGTATTTTTACGGCATAGTTATCAGCCTTAATTTGCTGGTGGTATTCCAGGTTATCCAGCGGATCGTCGGTGGTGCAAACCACCTTAACGTTCATGTTCTGGATCAGGCTGCGCACTTTATATTCGGGGGTTTGCAGTTTGGCGGTACACTCGTCGTAGATCTTTTTGGCTGTGGCCGATGATACGATATCGTTCATGCCAAAATAGCGCTGCAATTCCAGGTGTGTCCAGTGGTACAGCGGGTTGCGCAGGGTATACGGCACGGTAGCCGCCCATTGCTCAAATTTTTCAAAATCGGTACCGTTGCCGGTGATGTATTTTTCGTTGACACCGTTGGCGCGCATGGCACGCCATTTATAATGATCGCCATAAAGCCAAACCTGGGTAAGGTTGGCAAAATTACCGTTGGCCGCAATCTGGTCGGGCGGTAAATGGCAGTGGTAATCAATTATCGGCATTTGCTGCGCATAATCGTGATATAAGCGGCGCGCAGTTTCGGTTTTCAGCAGGAAGTTTTCGTCTAAAAAAATGTTCATAAAAAGATTTGTTCTTAAGCTAAATGGGGTGCTTAAAACGATGCTAAGGTATTAATTATTCCGCTTTTATTAATGAACGATTTGTACATGTTTGTATATGATACTAACAGTTATTCAGACTTACGAAGTTTTTAAAACTTCGTAAGTCTTGGAGGTAACCCATAGCTGGCTTCAGTCGCAGACTGAAGCCAAAGATCAGGCAAGTCTGTGACTTGTCTTCCTGCCGGAAAGTTGTAAACTTTCCTTATCCATAGGCTTCAGTCGCAGACTGAAGCCAGATTAAAGCATTTTCAAATAATCTTCATTTGCACACTTGCATATCCTCGCATTTGCACATTAAACCTTATTTTTGCACACATGCCGCATCATGCCATTATCACGTATAAAACCCCGCGCAAAGCCCGCATTTCCAGCACTGTATTTTACTTTATATCGGGCTTTGGCTATTCGGCCTGGGCATCGCGCATCCCATTTATACAAGCCAACCTGCATTTAAACGAGAGGCAATTAGGCGCGGTGCTGTTTGCTATGCCCGCCGGGTTAATGCTCACTATGCCCCTCACCGGGCAATTATTAAGCCGGTTTAGCAGCCGCAGCATTATGTTTACCGGGGCCATGATATTTAATGTAATGCTGAGCCTGCTGGGCTTTGCCACACAAACCTGGCAACTGGTAGCCATTTTGTTTTGCTTCGGTTCATCGCGCAATTTGTTTAACCTGTCATTAAACGCGCAGTCTATCAGTGTGCAATCGTTGTATGACAGATCTATCATGACTTTCTTTCATGGGGTGTGGAGCATGGCCGGTTTTGCCGGGGCGGCAGTAGGCTACCTGATGGTAAGGTTTAGTATTGCGCCATCCTGGCATTTGCCGGGTGTGGGCATAGCCATGGTAATAGCCGCCCTGTTCTTCTATCCCGAAACTATTTATCATAAGCCATCGGCGCTGCAAAAGCGGCCGGTATTTTCCCTGCCCGATAAATTCCTGCTCAAATTTGCCCTGATCTGTTTTGCCTGTATGGCCTGTGAAAATACCATGTACGATTGGAGCGGCATCTACTTTGAAAAAGCCGTGCATACCTCCAAGCAAGCCGCTACAGCAGGCTTTGTTTTTTACATGGTGGCCATGACCATTAGTCGCTTTGCCGGCGACAGGCTGGTGAACCGGCTGGGCATTAAACCCATTTTAACCTACAGCGGCTGGCTGATATTTGCCGGGATGCTGATAGCCGTACTGATCCCGTACACCGCCTCGGCCTGCATTGGTTTTGTGCTGACGGGCGCCGGGGTATCCTGTATTGTACCGCTGGTGTTTAGCATGGCGGGTAAATCAAAAACCATGAGCGGGGCATCGGCCATAGCGGCCATATCTACTATTGGTTATCTTGGTTTTTTACTTGTACCGCCATTGGTAGGCTTTGTGGCACAGGCGGCCGGACTACGGGTGGCCTTTGGCATGATAGCGGCCTTTGGCGGATTGATCGTCTGGATGGTATCGATGATAAAGGAAGAGGAAGCATAGTGTTGCATTTTCATTTGCCGGTTCAAGCGTCCACGCTTTTGCCGATTCAAGCGTCCTCGCTTGAACTATATCCTGATTGAGCGTCTGCGCTCCCGTATTAAACGTCAGCGTGGACGCTGACAGTTGCGTTAAGTTAAGCGTGGACGCTTAAATTGCGGTTGTTTAACTTTGCAGTTTTTCGTAACATTAACATGCTAATTTGCTCTAAGTATAGGATTTTAAAAACCACATCATACCCCTTATGAAAACACTGCATGTCCTAAACGGCGATTCTACCTTGTATGGATTTAAGCATACCGGCCTTGACGGCGATGTGATGGTTTGGCGGGAAGTACTGTCAGAAGGCCCGCTGGAAATGAATATCGGTTCGGCACATTTCTGGAAAACCCGCTCGGCCTGGATCTGTAAAACTTTCGACGATCAGCCCGAGGCCTATCAGCGGGATATGATAGACCAACTGGCTGTATTAAGCCAACCGCATGATGAAATAAACATTTGGTTTGAGTACGACCTGCATTGCCAAAGCAATATGCTGGGGGTAATGAATTATCTGAAACAACAAGCCGACCTGTCGGGCCCGGCTATCTATTTGATTTGTCCGGGTACATTTCCCGGCAAGCCGAATTTTGGCGGTATGGGCGAACTGAATGGCGAAGAGCTACGTTATTTGTATGATAACATCCGCGTGCAGCTAAACGAAATTGATTTTGTAATAGCCGCCGAAACCTGGGAAATGTACGTAAAGCACGATGCGGAACACCTGCAGCAGTACCTTGCCGAAACCAAGTTTTGGGGAGCAATGCACTGGCTGAAAACCGCGCTGGAAGCTCACCTGCAACGCTTGCTGCTCAATGCAAACGGACTGAATTATATCGAACAGAAACTGCTGGACATTTACCAAAGCGGCATTACTACCCAGCAGGAAATATGCGTAGCCTTTTGGGCAACTGACAAAATTTACGGACTGGGCGATTTAGAAGTGGGTTTGTATCTGGATAAGTTGAGGAGCAAGGGGTTGATGAAGTAAATGTGCAAATGTGCGGATATGCAAATGTGCAAATGAGTCCCATGCTTGTATTCCCCCTTCAGGGGGGTAGGGGGTAAAAAAAACGGCGGCCCCCTATGAATGGGCCGCCGTAAAAAACCGGTTTAGGAGAAGCGTTAAATATATCTGTTGATGATATTTTCCAAATACTCCTGTTTGCCGCTGATCACTGCCGGTTCGCCGTTTTGAATGGCATATTCCCGCAAATCTTCCAGCGATAATTTTCCTTGTTCAAACTCGGCGCCTTTGCCGCTATCGAACGATGCATACCTTTCAGTACGGATCTTTTTAAAGTCCGACTTTTGCAATATCTTGTCTGCTGTAACCAATGCCCTGGCAAATATGTCCATCCCGCCAATATGTGCGTAAAACAGGTCGGCCGGGTCGGTCGAGTTCCTCCTTATTTTTGCATCAAAATTGATGCCACCTCCTTGCAAACCACCGGCCTGCAAAATGATCATCATCGCTTCGGTAATCTCGGTAATATCATTAGGGAACTGGTCGGTATCCCAGCCGTTCTGATAATCGCCGCGGTTAGCATCTATCGATCCTAATAAACCCGAATCGGCCGCTACCTGTAACTCATGCTGGAAAGTATGGCCGGCCAGTGTAGCATGGTTCACTTCCAGGTTCAGTTTAAAGTCGTTCATCAGGTCGTATTTCTGCAAAAAGCCCAATACGGTAGCCGCGTCATAATCATACTGATGCTTAGATGGCTCGCATGGTTTGGGCTCGATAAAGAAAGTACCTTTAAAGCCCTGCTTGCGGGCATAATCCTTAGCAGTGTGCAGAAATTTGGCCATATGTTCCTGTTCACGCTTCATATTGGTGTTCAGCAGGCTCATATAACCTTCGCGCCCGCCCCAAAAAACGTAATTTTCGCCGCCTAAGGCAATGGTAGCATCCAATGCCGCTTTTACCTGTGCCGCCCCATGTGCCAGCACATGGAAATCGGGGTTGGTAGAAGCGCCGTTCATATAACGCTTATGCGAAAATAAATTGGCCGTACCCCACAGCAGCTTCACGCCGCTTTCCTGTTGCTTTAGTTTGGCGTAATCTACCAATGCCGATAACCTGCGGTCGTTCTCGTTAATATCGTTACCATAATCCACCACATCCACATCGTGGAAGCAGTAGTAAGGCAGGTTCATTTTGGTGATGAATTCGAAGGCGGCATCCATCTTGTCTTTAGCGCGCTCTACCGCGTCTGTTTTTACATCCCAGGCAAATTGGTGTGTCGGCCCGCCAAAAGGGTCGCCGCCATTGCCTACAAAGCTGTGCCAGTAGGCACAGGCAAAGCGCAAATGTTCTTTCATGGTTTTGCCGGCCACTACCTGGTCTGCATTGTACCAGCGGAAGGCCAGCGGGTTGTCACTTTCCAGGCCCTCGTATTTTACCTGGTTTATTCCTTTAAAGTACTCTTCGTTTCCTAATGTGATGCTCATGATTCTTTTGTAGTCCGAAAGTCCGAAAGACGGGAAGTCCGGAAGATTTTAGTTTGTATTTGTGTTTATAAATTCTATTTCTGCTTCCGGACTTTCGGTCTTCCTGTCTTCCGGACTTTTCCTTTTTTATTTCTGCTTCCGGACTTTCGGTCTTCCCGACTTCCGGACTTTTTTATTGCTCCACCGTCAACTGCTGTTCCAGCAAACTCTTCCATTCCTGGTAAACAGGTTCGTAAGCGTTAGTGGTTGGGCTAATGGTTTGTATACTTTGTATCTGCGCGAAGGCTTCTTCGGCAGTGGCGAAAATACCGCTGCCTATGCCCGCGCCTAATGCCGCGCCTACGCTGCCATCGTTTTGGTAAAGTTCAACCGGTACACCGGTTACATTTACAAAGGCTTCGGTAAACAGTTCGCTTAAAAAAAGGTTGGTCTTACCGGCCCGTATCACCGTAGGGTTCATGCCGTTGCTGCGCATAATATCCAGCCCGTAACGGAATGCGCAGGCAATCCCTTCCTGCACCGCGCGGAACAGATGCGGCTGCATATGCAGGTTCAAGTCGATATGGTGGAAATGTACACCTATCAGCTTATTGTTCAGCATGCGCTCGGCACCGTTGCCGAAAGGCAATATGCGCAGGCCGTTGCTGCCCAATGGGGCCTGCATAGCCAAATCGTTCATCTGCGCGTAGCTAATAGCCGAACCGAACAGGCTTTTAGTCCAGCGGTTAAGGCTGCCGGTACCGTTGATGCATAACAGTACGCCCAAACGTTTTTGTGCTTCGGCATAATTTACATGCGCGAAGGTGTTTACACGCGATTGCGGGTCGTAAGTCAACTCATCGCTGACACCATATATAACACCCGATGTACCTGCCGTGGCGGCTACCTCGCCGGGGCGAAGCACGTTTAACGACAAGGCGTTGTTGGGCTGATCGCCGGCTTTGTAGGCAACAGCGATACCTTGTTTAAGGCCTAATTGCGCCGCAACAGACGGTAGTAAATTACCATGTACCGAAAAAACAGGTTTTATGGGTGGAAACAGATCCGGACTGAAACCAAAGTAATTAAGAATCTCATCCGACAACCGGTTGTTCAGGAAATCGAAGAAGATACCTTCGGACAAGGCTGATACCGATGTGGTAATCTCGCCGGTCAGTTTCATGGCAATATAATCGCCGGGCAGCATGATCTTGTCTATTTTGGCGTAAATCTCCGGCTCGTTTTGTTTTACCCAGGCCAGTTTGGCGGCCGTAAAATTACCGGGCGAATTAAGGAAATGAGCGAGACAGGTATCATGACCAATTTCATCAAAGGCTTTATCGCCAATTTCTACCGCGCGGCTATCGCACCAGATAATACTATCGCGCAGCAGGTTTTGATCTTTATCTACCAGTACCAAACCATGCATCTGGTAGGCTATACCAATGGCTTCAATATCAAGCGGGTTGTATTTACCCGATGCATGGCAGCGCTGTATGGCCTGCTGTGCCTGCTGCCACCACATATCGGGTGATTGCTCGGCCCAGCCCGGTTGTACGGAAATAATGGGCGATTCCTTATCGGGATATTGCGCCGTCATCACCGCTTTTTGCGTGGCTGCATCCACCACCGAAATTTTTACCGATGAGGTGCCGATATCAATACCTAATAACAACATATATAGCTATAACAAATACTTTTATTTTGAAGTGCCCGGTTTACAAACGGGCTTTGAATCAACGAAAGTAAATTTAATTTTTTTGTTCTGCAATCGATTGTTTTAATTTATTTATTTTATTTTTTCTAATATTACATCATCAAGATGAATCCTAAGAAAAGAGTCACGATTTATGATATTGCCAGGAAGCTGAATTTGACAGCTTCGTCCGTTTCCAGGGCGCTGAACAACAGCAGCCATGTGAACGAGGCGACCAAGCAACTGATCAAAAAAACCGCCGCCGAAATGAATTATAAGCCCAATACGCTGGCCTCAAACCTGCGTAAGGGTAAATCGCAAACTATTGGAGTGGTAGTGCCGCGTATTAATCAAAACTTTTTTGCTAATGTGATAGCGGGTATTGAAGATGCCACCTACCGGCGCGGCTACAATCTGGTCATCTGCCAGTCTAACGAATCGCACGATAAGGAGATCCAATGTGTCAATACCCTGATCAATCAGCATGTGGATTGCATCGTGATATCGGTATCGGCCGAAGGCAATGATTATACCCACCTGCAAAACGTAATTGACCACCATATCCAGCTGATCCAGTTTGACCGTGTGGCCGATAACCTGCAAACGCTGAAGGTGGTTAACGATAACGAGCAGGCATCTTTGGAAGCTGTAACACACATGATCAGCCAGGGGTATAAGCGCATAGCTTTACTGGAAGGGCCGCAAAACCTGGATGTTTTCCGCCAGCGGAAAGCCGGATATACCAGGGCTTTGCAGGAAGCAGGCCTGCCGGTATCAGAAGAGCTGATTATAGCCAATGCCTGGACAAAAGAAGCCGGCGCTTTAGCCGTACGCAGTTTACTAAATATGCCCAACCCGCCCGACGCCATTTTTGCCTCGCGCGATGATTTTTCGGCTTTAGGGGTATTGGAGGTAGCTACCGATATGGGTATTAAAGTGCCTGATGAACTGGGTATCTGCGGCTATTCTAACGAAGCTTTTACCGAGATTACCAGTCCGTCCATTACCACTATCGATCAGCATAGTGTTTATATCGGCCAAACCATATCTAACCTCTATTTCCAGGAAATGGATAATAAAAACAAAGACACCGGCAGCACCCCCAGAACCATCAGTATTAAACCAAAACTGATCATCAGGTCATCGACTACGAGGGTGGTGTAGGGCCGGTTAATAAATGTGCCGAAGGTACATTTGGTTGGTAGGATATGATGTACAAGTACCAAGCGTTCCTACGGAACGCCTGGTGATGACCTTGCAATGCTACCCACCAAAAGTCCCGATGGGACTAAGGAACATTTGCCTGTTCAAGCGTCCACGCTTGAATAATTGTACCAGGTGAGCGTCCACGCTCACGTTTTAAAACCTATGGTGTAGGCATAGACGCTTACAGAAATATAATTTCAAGTGTGGACGCTTGAACCGGCTAAAAAGCAAGATTATTATATACTATACGCTTTATGCAAGCAAAAATCGTCACTCTAAAAAACCAATATCTGCAAGCCACTGTAACCAACTATGGCGCACGCATTACAGGGCTTATTGTTCATGATAAAAATGGGAACCCAGTTGATGTGGTAACCGGCTTTAAAACAGTTGACGACTATTTAAAGGCTGCCGCGCCTTATTATGGCGCTACCATAGGCCGTTTTGCTAACCGCATTGCTAACGGGCAATTCACTTTAAACGGTACTACCTACCACTTGCCGGTTAATAACGGTGCCAATAGTTTGCACGGCGGCCGCGGTTTTCACGATAAAGTTTGGGAGATAGCCGATGCGCAGGACCAGCATATTGTATTCACCCTTTTTTCGCCTGATGGAGAAGATGGTTACCCGGGAGATTTGCAGGTGAAGGTTGTTTTTACGCTGATTGATAACGCCTTGATGATAGATTATGAAGCGACAACTAAAGCAGATACCGTAATTAATCTGACCAACCATGCCTATTTTAACCTGGATGGCGAGGGTAGCGGCGATGTGCTTAAGCATACCGTACAAATAAACGCCGATGCCTATACCAGGATAAACGAGAACCTGATCCCCACGGGTAAGCTATCGGCTGTGGCGCACTCGCCGTTTGACTTTAGAGAACCCAAAACCATTGGTGAGCACATTGATGCAAACCACGAACAACTTTTGATAGCCCGTGGGTACGACCATAATTATGTACTGAATAAAACAGAAGGGCAAAAATTAACCCCGGCCGCCAAGGCTACCGGCAAGCAAACCGGCATTACTATGGAGGTGCTGACCACCGAGCCGGGCATGCAGTTTTATACCGGGAATTTTATGAATGGCGCCAATACCTTTAAGGGGGGCAGCAAGGACGATTGCCGTACGGCTTTTTGTATGGAGACGCAGCATTTCCCCGATTCGCCCAACCAGCCAACGTTTCCGTCAACCGTATTGAGGCCGGGTGGCATGTTTAAGTCATCCACCATGTACCGGTTTGGGGTAACACCATAATTTAGCGCCTGCCGTCCTTTATTTCCTGCCAGTAAATAATATCCAGGAACATGTGGTTTTGTATGGCTACCTGCGCTTTTACTTTGTCCAGCTCGGCCTTTGCTTCATCTTCTTTCAGCGTGCTATCTATCGCGTAATAATAAATAGCATTGCCGGTTTGGCTGTTGATGAATTTAAAATGCTTGTTATCTGCTTTCATTGGTACATACAGTTAACGGGGTATATATTAAACGTTTGATCAGGCAAATTAGTTTGTGTGATATAGCTGCTTATAATGGAATTATTTAACCACAAAGTACACAGAGAAAGGACCACAAAGTACACAGAGGATTTTTTTAAAGATGAGAAGAAAGGCTTTGTACTCTTTGTGCAAACCTTCGTGAACTTTGTGGTTAAATCACCATTATGCTTTCCTGCTTAGCCATAATTAACAATATCTTCATACTGTATACGTTACCTTTGTATTAATATGAATTTTTTCAAAAGGAAAAGGATACTGCTGCCGGCTTTCATCATTTTTACGCTTTTAGCCGCGTACGCCCAAAAAATAAGGCACGAAAAGGAAACCATTACGGGTTATATCCGGGGTACCATGATGGACGAAACCTCGGGGATGGCGGCTTCAGGCATCAATAAAGATATTTACTATATCCATAACGATAGCGGCGATACCAGCCGTTTTTTTGCCATTACCCCCGAAGGCCAGTTAAAGGCTACCTACACTTTTAAAGGCGAAGCTACAGAACCACTTGGCGTGCGCGATTGCGAGGATATTGCCGTTGGCCCCGGTCCCGATACCAGCAAAAGCTATATTTACCTGGGTGATATTGGTGATAACCGGGCCGAACGCAAATACCTGACCGTTTACCGTTTTGAAGAACCAACCGTTGCCGGCCTGGATAGTGTAAAACATATTGACGGCACCCCTTTATACATTAAATACCCTGATGGCGCCAAAGATGCCGAAACGCTGATGGTTGACCCGGTTGAACGCTTGCTGTATATTGTATCTAAACGGAAAAACTCGGTAAGCATTTATACTACCCCGCTTAACTATCAGGCTAATGATACGGTAACGCTTACCAAACGCAGCACCATTAATTTAGGAGGTATACCACCGTTTAAATGGGTAACCGGCGGGGATGTTTCAAAAGATGGCAGCCAGATATTGCTGAGGAACTACAACCATGTTTTTTACTGGAAACGCCCCGAAGGGGTACCCGTATGGCAGGCGATGACAAAAAAACCGGCTAAGTTATATTACAAAAAAGAGAAGCAGGGCGAAGCTGTCGCCTTTGCGGCCGATGGCAAAGGCTACTATACTGCCAGTGAAGGGATTGGCGAACCGGTTTACTATTATCATTTAAGGTAGTCCGCAAGTCCGAAAAGACGGAAAGTCCGTAAGCAGGAGGATACGGTCTTGTATATTTTATCTTTTAGGACTTCCCGACTTACTGTCTTTCCGACTTGATCAATATCTTTCGGACTTCCCGTCTTTCCGACTTCCGGACTTTTTATTTATCTTCATGAAAAATTAAAACCACATGAAGAAGAAACTGTTTTCGACCATTGCACTGGTCTTTTGCGCGTTTTTAGTTTGCCTGGCCGTAGCGGCCGATTTAACCGGCAAATGGAGCGGTTCGCTTAAAACTCCCAATGGCTCTTTCCCGCTTAAATATACCTTTAAGGCCGAGGGTGAAAAACTAACAGGTACAGCCGATGGCGATCAGGGTTCGTTACCTATTACAGATGGTAAAATAAGCGGGAATAACTTCGTTTTTAACTTAGATTATAACGGTACTCCTATTAAAAACGCAGGCAAATTCTATGGTGATTCTATCACCGTAGATATGGACTTTAACGGTACCAACATGCACGGCGTGCTTAAACGTGTAGAAGAAAAGAAGTAATTTTTACAAAATCGATCATATAAAAACCTTGCCCAACCGCAAGGTTTTTATGTTTTACGGTTTTGGCTACAACAACCGCAGATTTGGCTACACCAGCCTATTTGTTACTGTGCACCTTTGTATTAACAAAATTAAACAGCAACAATATGAAAATTATAGTAACAGGTTCGTTAGGGCATATCAGCAAGCCGTTAACGCAAGAACTGGTAGAGAAAGGACATACGGTTACGGTGATCAGCAGCAATGCCGGCAGGCAGGCCGGGATCGAAGCATTAGGTGCAACCGCCGCTATCGGCTCATTAGCCGATGTTGATTTTTTAACCGAAACATTTACTTTGGCCGATGCCGTGTACACCATGGTGCCGCCAAATAATTATTTCGACCACAGCCTCGATCTTAAAGCCTATTACCGCGGTTTGGGTCAAAACTATGTAACAGCCATTGAGCAAGCTGGTGTAAAGCGTGTAGTTAACCTCAGCACTATTGGTGCCCATTTAGCCGAAGGATCGGGGATACTAATAGGCGCGCATGATGTAGCCCTGATGCTGGATGAATTACCCGCGGATGTATCCATTACCCATATGCGCCCAACATCGTTCTACTACAACTTGTACAGTTATGTACCTATGATAAAAAACGGTGGCGTCATCGCTGCTAACTATGGCGCGGATGATATCATCCCCTGGGTATCGCCCATAGATATTGCCTCTGCCGTTGCCGAAGAATTATTAGCCCCATTTACGGGCCGCAAGATCCGTTATGTAGCCAGCGAGGAATTAACCGGCAACGAAAGCGCCGCTATTTTAGGGGCTGCCATAGGAATGCCAGATTTGAAATGGATCATCGTGCCGGATCAGGACGTGATTAATGGCCTGGTATCTATTGGGATGAACCCGCAAATTGCAGCCGGATTAACGGAAATGTATGGTGCGCTTCATACTGGATTATTGTCCGAAGATTATTTCCGCAACAGGCCAGCGGTGATGGGTAAGGTGAAACTGGTTGATTTTGCAAAGGAATTTGCAGCAGCTTTTCATCAAAAATAAGTATATTGTAAATATGGCCGGTATGCAACCACATCGTTTTAAAACTATCAGCGAGTTTCACAAATTCAGGGGCTTGCCAAAACCCGAGCACCCGTTAATCAGCGTGATCAACTTAGCAGAAGTTACGCAGTTAGCCGCGGGTGAAGTAAGCATGGTCAAAGATTTTTATTCCATTGCTTTAAAAAGAAATTTTCATACCCGGATGAAGTACGGTCAGCAGGATTATGATTTTGATGAAGGGACGATGTTTTTCATGTCGCCAGGCCAGGTACTGCGCATTGAGGTAGTACAGGATACGGTAATACAGCAGTCGGGCTGGATGCTGCTCTTTCACCCGGATTTTTTATGGAATACCCCATTGGCCAAAACCATTAAGCAGTACGAGTATTTTGATTACGCGGTAAACGAGGCGCTGTTTCTGTCGGATAAAGAAGAAAATATCATTGCCGGTATCATGCAAAACATCCGGCAGGAGTACCATTCCAATATCGACAAGTTTAGCCAGGATATTATTATTGCCCAACTGGAGTTATTGCTCACTTACTCCGACCGGTTTTACCAGCGGCAATTCATCACACGGAAGATCAGTAGTCACCAAATGCTCAGTCGTTTGGAGGATTTACTGTCGGGCTATTTTAATAGTGATGCATTAGCCAAACAAGGCCTGCCTACAGTTACGTACGTTGCCAACGAGTTAAACGTATCGCCAGGGTATTTAAGCGGATTGCTTAAAGCTTTAACCGGGCAAAGTACCCAGCAGCACATCCATAATAAACTGATAGAAAAGGCCAAAGAAAGTTTATCGACCACGGCATTATCTGTAAGTGAAATTGCCTATCAGTTAGGTTTCGAGCACCCGCAATCGTTCAGTAAGCTATTCAAGACTAAAACTAAGGTATCGCCGCTGGAGTTTCGGCAATCGTTTAATTGATGGAACTAATCCAAAACATAGCGTAAATAATCATAAATTCTAAGCTCCGTTAGGAGCGACATGTTGGTAGCATAACACCACAAACGTCTTCGAGCTCCGCAGGAGCGGCATGGATTAACCACAAATACATGCCGCTCCTACGGAGCTTTTGCTTAGATGTAAATCTATGCTATCAACATATCGCTCCTAACAGAGCTATTTGCAATTGCCTCAACCTGTAAAGCCCACAAACTAATCCGTATATTTGCCGCTTAGTATAACACAACAATTTGAAATTAGAAGACTACGCCACCGGGCAACTGCTCCTGGTAAATAAACCCTACCGCTGGACCAGTTTTGACGTGGTTGGCAAAATCCGCAACGCTTTTAAGCCGCTAAAATTAAAGGTGGGCCATGCAGGCACACTTGATCCGCTGGCTACCGGTCTGCTCATTATCTGTACCGGGAAAATGACCAAGCAGATCGATACCTTCCAGGCGCAGGAAAAGGAATATACAGGCACTTTTACGCTGGGCGCTACCACACCAACTTACGATTTGGAAAGCGAACCAGAGCAGCAATTTGAAACCGCCCATCTTACAGAAGAACAATTGCGTAATGCCTGTCACCAGTTTATGGGCGATATACAGCAGTACCCGCCCGCGCATTCGGCTATAAAAATTGATGGCGAGCGCCTGTACGAAAAAGCCCGCCGCGGCGAAGAAGTAGAGCTAAGGCCCCGCAGCGTTACCATCAGTGAGTTTGAACTGACCCGTATTGAATTGCCCGAAGTAGATTTTAGAGTGGTGTGCAGCAAGGGCACCTATATCCGGTCGCTGGCTAATGATTTTGGAAAGGCACTGAATAATGGCGCTTACCTTTCGCGTCTGCGCCGTACCCGCAGCGGCGATTTTGATGTAGTCAACGCGCACGAGGTAATGGAACTGGTGGCATCAATTAGAGAATTGAAGGTTGATTCCACCGATTTGAGTACGATTTCACCGATAAAAGATTGATTTTACCAATTATCTTTGCACTAACACATCGGTGGAGCCACAATCCAAAATCTGTGAAATCACAAAAATAAATCGGTGTAATCATAGCATAATGAAGATCTACCATCATATTGATGAATTTAAGGCGATAGAAGGCGCGGTGGTTACTATTGGCACCTTTGATGGCGTACACCAGGGGCACCGCAAAATTATCTCTAATATTGTTGAACTGGCTAAAGCATCAGGCGGCGAAAGTGTGCTGCTGACCTTTTTTCCGCATCCGCGGATGATCCTGCATCCCGAAGACCAGTCGATCAAACTCATCACCACTATCGACGAAAAGGCCGGTTTACTGGAAGAGTTAGGCGTTGATCATTTGATCATTACACCTTTCTCCCGCGATTTTTCTAATCAAACCCCGCAGGAGTATATCGAAAATGTGCTGGTGAAACAGATTGGTACCAAAAAGATAGTAATAGGTTATGATCACCGCTTTGGCAAAGACCGCAGCGGCGGACTGGAAGACCTGCAGCGCCTGGGTCCGGTTTATGGTTTTGAAGTATTAGAAATACCCGAGCAGGACATTAACGAAGTGGCCGTAAGCTCAACCCGGATCCGCAATGCGCTGTTGGAAAGCGACATCGCTACGGCTAATACATTTTTAGGCTATCCGTTTTTCCTGACCGGCAAAGTGATCCGCGGCGACCAGATTGGCCGGCAGATCGGGTACCCAACGGCTAACATCCAGCCATTGGAAACTTATAAGCTGATCCCTGGCGATGGCATTTTTGCAGTTACGCTGGATATTGATGGCGAAGCTTATAAAGGCATGGCCTATATCGGTCAGCGCCCTACCGTTAACGGTATTACCCGCAATATCGAAGTCAATATCTTTGATTTCGACAGGGAGATCTATAACCAGAATATCTGCATGCAATTCCGGCACTATATCCGCGGCGATGTTAAATTTGACGGGCTGGATGCGCTGAAGGTGCAATTAGCGCAAGATAAAGTGGATGTGTTGACAGTGTTGGGTTGATAGCAGAATTTAACCACAAAGATCACAAAGATAGAATCAATGAAATAATTAAGGCTTTGTGTACTTTGTGCATCTCCCTTTGTGAACTTTGTGGTTAAATCACCACCATACCACAACAAAATTCAAATTCCTGCATTATTCTCTTTATATTGATCTGGGTATGAACCATGATCTGTCAACAAGGAACTAAAAGATGTCTAAACTACAGCTTGATAAACAGGAAAGTGAATTTTTAACCAAAACCATTGGGCAATGGGAAAAGGACGGATTGCTTAATGCCGATACCGCCGCTAACCTGCGCGATACGATAGAAGTAAAAGGTTTCGACTGGATGCGGCTGGCTAAGTATTCGTTTTGGATAGCGTTGTTCTGCGGGGTGGTAGCCTTTGGTTCACTGATCATTAACGATACGGTAATACGCTGGTTAAAAAGCCTGTATTATACCCCTGATGTGGTGATAGCCGCAGGATCGGGCATTATAGCCGCCGCATTTTTTTACTACGGCAGGCGCAAAGGGATAAAGAACCCGGAAAGGGTATTCAGTAACGAGGCTTTTATATTTACAGGCATATTGTTTACCGCCTGCTGCATAGCCTACCTGGGCAAAACGTTTGATAACGGATCGCACCATTTTTCTATCCTGTTTTTGATCTCGGTTTTTATATACGGCTTTTTAGGCTGGCGCTTTAACTCGCGGCTGATATGGCTTTTTGCTTTAATATCGCTGGGCAGCTGGTTCGGTACCGAAACGGGTTATCAAACCAAATGGAGTAATTATTTTTTAGGGATGAACTACCCGCTGCGTTTTGTAACCTTTGGCGTGATATTAATGGTAGCCTGTTACGCGCTGAAAAAGCAAAAATGGATGCAGTTTTTTTGGGAGCTGACCTATGTAGTAGGCTTGTTGTACCTGTTCCTTTCGCTATGGATGCTGACCATTTTTGGTAATTACGGCGCGCTGGATGCCTGGTGGGAAGTAAGGCAGATCAGCCTGTTTTACTGGGGCATTATATCTGCTACGGTAGCTGTTGGCTTTATGGTTTACGGCCTGAAACGCAACGATGTCATCGCGCGCGAGTTTGGGATCACCTTCCTCATCATATTCCTGTACACCAAATACTTCGAATACTTTTGGAAGGAAACCAATATGGCCATTTTCTTCTCCATCCTGGCAGCGTCATTCTGGCTGATAGGTCGCAAAGCAGAGAAGATCTGGAATTTGAAGGGTACAGACGATAAGTAAATTACAATTATTTGTCATTCTGAGCGATAGCGAAGAATCTACCGCCGTACATTGCGACTCTGCTTACGTGAGATTCTTCGCTATCGCTCAGAATGACAAGGCTACTTCACCACCAATTTCATCCTCGTACTCTCCACACCCCCCTGCATATCGCCGCCTTCCATCAGCAGGGTATAAGTGCCGGGTTTATCTGCTGTATAGAAAGAAACCTGGGCCTTGCCATCCTTACCGGTAACAATATTAGGCCGCCAGAATATAGTTGAACGGATATCCGGTAAAGCATTTTTTATTTTAACCGCCGTGTACTTTGGTTCGTAAAACTGGTTGGGGATAATAAAGGGGAGGGGTTTGTATACGTAAACACCCGGTGTGCTTTTGTAAAAAGGGCCTTTTCCCGCGCGCGTGGTTACTTCTATAAAGCAAAAATCAAACGGTTTTTGCAGGGGATGCATAAACTCCTGGAAATACCGGCCGCCATACCCGCCCGGCTGCATCACTTCAATGCCCTTCAGGTCTTCGGCCGTAAAATAATCGAGGGACGAGTCGTAGTGCTGTTTTGGTGTAACCCCGGGTGGGATATCCTTATGTACAGCTATACCATCAATCACCAAAATTAATATGGAACCCTGCACAACATAATATCTGCCACCCCTTTCAGAAAAACCCTTTACGTTGGCCCTTAATATATCACCGAGTGTAGTTTTACCGGCCTTTTCCATATCGGCTTCGTCCATGGCAAAATCCGCCTCGCCGGGGCCGTTCAGGTTTTTCGATTCCTTAACTATTTTTTTATCCTTTATGATCACCTCCTTTAAGGCGTGCATCCCCATCAGTTTTTCCTGTTCCAGTTTATAAGCCATGCGGTTATTCACCGCTTTAACACTACTGCTATCCAGGTTTACATACCCGGGGATAATGCGTTTAGCAATGGGGCTCAGGTTGGGCGGTACAAATTCCTGCATCTCTATGCCCACATTAAAACTCTTGCCCTTTTTATTGCGGGCCTGTATCACATAAGCGGCCGTATCTGATGGATAAATATTTTTAAAACTAAACTCACCTGCCGCGTTGGTTATGGTATCCAGCAGCATGCTTGGTTTTTTAGATAACAGCACCACGCCAGAATTAGCTACCCCCTTATTAAACATATTGGTCACCTTCCCATGTATGGTATATGATGATTCGGCGGAATAAGCAATAGGTTTGGGTAAGCCGAATACATTGCCCCAATCATAACTTACCCAGCCCTGGGTTAATAACAGATCGTCCAGTTGGCGGGCAGTTTCTTCGGTAGGGTTGGTGGGGAAGTAATAGCCGGGATCTTCTACATAGCCTTTCAGATCGGATGTGAGCAGCAGATGGCTAACCAGTGTGCCGCCTTTTAACGAATCGGCCTTTACCTGGTTATCATCCGTTACTGCCATAGAGAATATGCCTTGCACCGGCGCGCCTGTTTTATCGGTTACGGTAATATCCAAGCCTACACTATCACGCTTAGCGTAACTTTTTTTACTGCTGATATTGATACAAAGCCTGTCGCGATGATCGATAAAAATAATACGCTCACATAAGGGCTGCACACGTGCGTTTAATAAAGTAAAGCGGGTAATGCCCGATGGGAAAACCGACTTGCTGATTTTCAGCTGCCGGTTACCCTTATCCAGCCTTAACGAAAGACCATAACAACCCATCCCCCGCGATTGTGCCACCAGGTGATATATAACAGGTGCAGCCAGCAGATCGGGCGTGGCCATTATGTTAACGGTTATCGAATCGCTGTTAAGCGGGTTAAGCACACTCAGCACCAGTCCCGAACTTTTAACCACCGGCAGGGGATAAGTTTTACCGGTATTGTCCTGCGATTTGATCACCGCGGTATAAGTTTCGCCGGCCTGGGGCTGCAGGTAAAATTGGCCCATACCCAAATGCGCCGACTTAAAAGTAGCCACCTGCTGTTGTTTGCTATTGTAAATGGTGCCGGTAACGGCTACGCCCGTGCCATCCTCGCCTATAGCTTTAAAGGCGATTTTATTGTTCAGGCCGGCAACCAGCGCGCCGCCTTCGGGCATAAATTGCAGGTCGGTGCGCTCTGTACGGTTCAGTATCACGGGCACAAAATATTCGGCCCCGGTACCGTCTTTTTTTATTTCGGTCACTTTAACCGATAGCTTATTGGGGTCGGCTTTTTCGGGTAGCTGGAAATTAAAATCTAAAACACCGTCAACACCGGTCGAAAATTTATTGCGGAACCAGGTTTTCTTACCCTCGGTTAATGCCAGGCTTACATCGCGGGCTATAACGGGTTGTTGCTGCATGTTTTTAAATTCGAGCCCCATTTTAACATTCGGTTTGCCGTCGGCCTGCGCCAAATCTAAGTGTGAATTGATCAGCCAGCCCTGTCCCGATTCGATATTGGTAATGGCGAACTGCTTTTTAAAGATATAGTGCTCGTCATAATTGCGCATCCAGTTGGTATAGGCCCTCAGTGTATAGATCCCTTGCGGAAATAGATTGTCTTTCAAAAAAATATCGCCCCAGGCCAAACCGTGATATACGGATACCATGGCACGCTTTACCACTTTGTTGCTTTCGTCGGCTACTTCTACATACATTAAACCACTTTTGCCGGTCGACGCTAAATCGGTTGCGTTAAATACATAACCTTTAAACCACAGGGTATCTCCCGAATTATAGGATGATTTATCGGTTTGTACGTACACTTTTTCCAGGGCCGTATTTTCGGCATAAGCGTTAACCGAATTGATGATCTGCTGAATAACAGGTACCGGCTGTGTTTGTGCGGATGCCTGCATGGCAGCGCATAGCAAGGCGATAAAAGCCAGCCTTTTTATAAAGCTAAAGTAAGTTGATGTTATTGATATTCCGGAAAAATACTGGTTCCCCATACAGGCTTGGTTATAGGTTTTTAGGGTGGAGTAAATATAATGATCTGATCCTGAGAAAAGAAACCGAAATGAAATTGATTTCCTGAATAATTTTACCGGTGATTTATAGGCTAAAGGTAGGAAAGCCTGCTTTATCGTCTATATTTGGATATGAAAGCTAAAAATAAGCTAAAAGCTAAAGACAAGTTAACAGATGCCCTATTGGTGATATTAGGCATATTTTCGGCAGCTATGGGGTTAAAGGGTTTCCTGCTCTCCAGTCATTTTATTGATGGTGGCGTAACCGGGATCTCCATGCTGCTGGCCGATGTTACCCATATCCCCATCGCTATTTTAATTTTCATTATTAACGTGCCTTTTTTGTGGCTGGGCTATCGCAAACTGGGCTTAACTTTTGCCATTAAAAGTACACTGGCTATAGCTGGTTTATCACTTTGCCTGGCTTTTTTCCGTTTCCCTGATGTAACATCAGATAAACTGCTTACCGCGATATTTGGCGGGGTGTTTATCGGCACAGGTGTCGGCCTCTCTATCCGCGGCGGGGCTGTGCTGGATGGCACCGAAATTGCCGCTTTGCTGGTGAGCAAAAAAACCCAGGTAATGAAGGTAAGCGATGTGATTTTATCTCTTAATGTGGTGATATTTGGAGCCGCCGCGTTTTTATTAAGTATAGAGTCGGCCCTGTATTCTATACTCACCTATATGTCGGCCTCAAAAATGATCGACTTTATCCTTAATGGTATTGAGCAATATACCGGAATCACCGTAGTATCTGTTAAAAGTGAAGAGATCCGCATAGCCATTACCGAAAGCCTGGGCCGCGGGGTAACCGTTTACCAGGGCAAGCAGGGCTATGGCAAGGACGGCATGATCAACGATCCGCGCGATATTATCTTTACCGTAGCTACCCGGCTGGAGATACCTTCGGTAAAAAAGATGATATTAAGTATCGACCCAAAGGCCTTTATTGTACAGCAAAGTATTGATGATACTACCGGTGGCTTGCTGAAACGCAAAACCTTACATTAAGCCTCCCGGGCGAAACAAATAACAGGTTGATTGTTATCCTATCATATGATGAACCAGCGCATAAAAATTATACAGGGCGATATTACCAAACAGCATGTTGATGCGGTAGTGAACGCGGCCAACAGCAGCCTGATGGGTGGCGGCGGGGTTGATGGCGCTATCCATCGCGCAGGCGGCAAGCAAATACTGGACGATTGTATGGATATCATTAACCGCCAGGGACGCTGCAAAGTAGGCGAAGCGGTGATTACCACCGGCGGCAAGTTGCCTGCCCGTTACGTGATCCATACCGTTGGCCCGGTTTGGAACGGCGGCCATAAAAACGAAGCCGGATTATTGGCTAATTGATACAAAAACAGCCTGCAACTGGCGGTTGAAAAAGGTATTAAAACCATTGCCTTCCCCAATATCAGCACTGGCATTTACCACTACCCCAAAGCCGAAGCCGCCGAAGTAGCTATTACCGCGGTTACTGATTTTTTGTCGGGTAATAAGGAAATTGATGAAGTGGTGTTTGTGTGTTTTGATGAAGAGAATTTGAGGTTGTATGAGGGGTTGATGAGTAAGTAATTATGTCTGCATTTCATTAGGCCGGGTAAATCAGTTATGAAAGTCAGTGGATGTCACTTTTTTCGTAATGTTTTTATTTTTTAAAGGCACTCAAGAGGGCTATGCCGTTTTCTTTTCGCGAAAGAAAAAGTAACCAAAAAGAAAAACCGCGGCTTGGTTATCTTCTACGAATGGTTTGTGCTTTGGCAGGGACAGTGGTACCCGAAGATTCCCGATGCCGCATTTAGGACGGTTATTAAAGGTTCATCACAACAGTAATCGCAAATCCAATCGGCCGAAGGCCGATCAGGAGCGTAGGCCCGTCAAAAAAGCGGGCCGGCGTTGGCGGGAATGTCTGTGGCAACCGCCTCCGGCGAAAGGTTTGCCACAGCAGGGCGGGCTGAAGCTTTTTTTTGACTTGGGTTTTTGGTTACTTTTGGGCCAAGCCAAAAGTAACAGCCCTCCGCGGCAATTGAGCGGACTGACGTTAATTTATAGCAGAACTGCCTAATCAAACCACTCTGCTAACAGTCAATTGCGGGCGATAACATGGCAATTGACTGTTAATTAATAGCTAACTCCCTAACTCCAAAATCCGGTCAAACTCCTCGGCCTTTAGTGCCATTACCGATAAACGGCCCTGGCGCACCAGGCCAATATCCTTTAGTTGCGGGTCGGCTTTTATTTGTTCAAGGGTTACCGGGTTTTTCAGGCTTTGCACGGGTGCAAGGTCAACTACTACCCAATTTGGGTCGCTGGTGGTGGGGTCCTGGTAAAAGGATCTAACTACTTTGGCTATACCTACTACGGCCTTGCCTTCGTTACTGTGGTAGTAGAGCACCAGGTCGCCTTCCTGCATTTCGCGCAGGTTATTGCGGGCCTGGTAGTTACGTACGCCATCCCAAAAGGTGCGGCCCTCGCTTAAAAATTTGTCCCAACTATATTTTACAGGTTCGGATTTTACAAGCCAATGGTTCATTGATGATATGATTTTTGAATGGGGTAAAAATGCGGAAAAGCGGGGAGAAATGGAAAGATTTTTGGTGGATATGGTTAGGGTGGTTATCTTGCATTATCGAATATCTTGATGGCCACAAGCAAGTACGTATGCTGTAACGCAGGGGGAGACCAATAACATGAAATTTGAATATAAAATCACAAGAACACTCAAAACTCCAGCTGATGTTTTAGAAAAAAAAATTATCACTTACTTAGCAAAGAACCACTATCGGATCACTGAAAAAGGCATTGGCTATGTAATTTTTGATGAAGATGAGTTTAGTGATAGGAAAAAATCCCGATCGGATTTTCATACAAGACTTGCAGAGGGCAAGTTTGTAATTAATTACTCAAACGATCAGGAAGTAAGTGTAGAGTTAATTTATCTTACATCGGTTTCTTATTATGTCGTTCTTGTTATATTAGCTTGTTTATTTGGCATCTACACGCATAATATAATTATGCCAGTTGTATGTTCAGTTGCTTTAACACTCCCAATTTTAGTTAAGATTTTTTATCTGAATGAGACTGTTTTTGACGAAATAATAGAATGCTGATCTTCCCATCTTACAAATCCAACTAAGGCCCTTTACTATGCGCAATACATTATTTTCATCAATATTGCTTATAATAACAATCAGTACCTTTGCCCAAACCCCCAAATTAAGCAGCGGTACCATTCAGCATATCGAAAACTTTCCATCCAAATTTGTGCCTGCCCGTAATGTAGATATCTGGCTGCCGGATGGTTACGATGCCCATAAAAAGTACGCCGTGCTGTACATGCACGATGGTATGGCCCTGTTTGATGCATCCATCATGTGGAATAAACAAGAGTGGGGCGTAGACGAAACCATAAGCAAACTACTGGCCGAAAACAAGATCAAAGACTGCATAGTAGTCGGCATTTGGAACGGCAACGCCAACCGCCACCGCGAGTATTTTCCGCAAAAGCCTTTTGAAAGTCTGCCTGCAAAAACGCAGGATTCCATTTACAACATTAAAGCCGGCGATAACAAATTGTTTTCGGGCAAGATCCAGTCCGACAATTACCTGAAGTTTTTGGTGCAGGAATTAAAGCCTTATATCGACAGCCATTACCCGGTGAGGAAGGATGCCGGTAATACCTTCATCGCCGGATCAAGTATGGGCGGACTGATCTCGCTATACGCCATTTGCGAATATCCAAAGGTATTCGGCGGCGCGGCTTGCTTGTCTACCCATTGGCCGGGTATTTTTGCAGCAGATAACAACCCGGTACCTGCCGCTTTTATGGCTTATCTAAGCAAACACCTGCCATCGCCACAGCGCCATCAAATCTATTTCGATCATGGCGATCAAACCCTGGATGCCTTGTACGCGCCATTTCAGCAACAGGCTGATTCGATCATTCAAGCCAAAGGATACACCGCCAAAAATTGGCAAAGCCTGGTATTCCCCGGCGCCGATCATTCCGAAAACTCCTGGCGTAAAAGGCTGGATGTGCCGGTGTTGTTTTTGTTGGGGAGGTAATTGGTGCAATGATGATTTAACCACAAAGGTCACTAAGAAATAAATCAGTTCATTGACACAAAGGACACTAAGATTTTTCTTGTTATATAACACTAAGGCTTTGTGATCTTTGTGTAAAAACCTTTGTGGCCTTTGTGGTTAAATCGTCACCACGTTTTCAACTGATAAGTCTTTTGTGGTTAAATTACCAACAGCAAATCCCGTAATCCCGATAATCTGTTTAATCAAGGTTCAGACAATCCCAAAAATCATGGTTACTTTTGCACCATGTTAACCCTGCGCCAGCTTTTTTTAGCCAATAATGCCCAAACCACTAACTTCCCGCTGTTGTTGGAGTTTGAAAGGGCCGAAGGTGTTTACCTGTACGATAAGGACAATAAACCCTATATCGATCTGATTGCCGGCATCGGCGTAAGTAATATCGGGCACGGGCACCCCTACGTAATTGAAGCTATTAAGGCCCAGTTAGATAAATACATGCATCTGATGGTATACGGCGAATACGTGCAAACCCCGCAGGTTAAACTGGCCGAAAAACTGGTGTCCTTGTTGCCCGAAACCTTGCAGTCGGTTTACTTTGTAAACTCGGGTGCCGAGGCTGTTGAAGGGGCGATGAAACTGGCCAAACGCTATACCGGTCGCGCGGAGATACTGGCCTGCCATGGTTCGTACCACGGGAGCACCCAGGGCGCGCTCAGTTTAATGGGTAACGAGGAATACAAGCAGGCATACCGCCCGCTGTTGCCGGGCATTGGCTTCATCCGTTTTAACGAGATGGCCGATCTTGACCAGATCACCAATCAAACCGCCTGCGTAGTAATCGAAACCGTACAAGGCGAAGCCGGCATCCGTGTGCCCGATGCGGCCTATATGCAGGCGCTCAGTCAACGCTGTAAGGCAACAGGTACACTGCTGGTGCTGGACGAGATCCAGGCCGCCATGGGCCGCACAGGCAGGTTGTTTGCCTTTGAGCATTACGGCATAGTGCCCGATATTTTGGTATTGGCCAAAGCCCTGGGCGGCGGTATGCCACTGGGCGCGTTTGTAGCATCTCATGAAATCATGTCGGCGTTAAAGGAGAACCCGATGCTGGGGCATATTACCACCTTTGGCGGTCACCCCGTATGTTGCGCGGCCGGACTGGCAGCGCTGGAGGTATTACTGAACGAAAATTTAATCGATAGCGTTGCCCCGAAGGAAGCGTTGTTCCGTGAACTGCTGGTACATCCGGCCATTAAACAGGTGCGGGGCAAGGGCCTGATGCTGGCGGTTGAACTGGCCGATTTCGATCTGAATAAAAAGATCATAGACCGCTGTATTGCTAACGGCGTTATTACCGATTGGTTTTTGCATTGCAGTAATTCCATGCGCATTGCGCCGCCGCTGGTGATCACCGAAGCGCAGATTGTGGCGGCTTGTGGCGTGATATTGGAAGCTATTGAATATTATTCGCCGGTATAATTTTATCTAATTGATTTCAATCGGGCATTTCATCATTAAAAACGGTAAATTTGCTGCCGGAAACTGATCGTTTGATGCCCCAT
The DNA here is from genome assembly GCF_059418485.1 of Mucilaginibacter sp. GW821-FHT07H05. NCBI lineage: Bacteria > Pseudomonadati > Bacteroidota > Sphingobacteriia > Sphingobacteriales > Sphingobacteriaceae > Mucilaginibacter > Mucilaginibacter sp. GW821-FHT07H05. Next base: position 403,423 of record NZ_JBWKPY010000004.1, on the reverse strand, counting down.
ATGCGTTTTATCATATTGTGTTTTTTTTGCTTGAACTTATGCCTGCAAGCCTTTGCCCGGCAGGATACAGCGGCAATAAAACCACGCCGTGATACCATCCACACAGGCGGTATGAACGTGATCGATTCGGTAGCCGCCGTAATGGCCGCCCGTCAAAAATTTGTGGACGATTCCCTGTCCATGCAGTTTATCCGCTACCCCGATTCTACCCGTGTAAACCAAATGGCGCGGGCCATCATGAATGATAGCTCCCTGTTTTACAAAGGCTATGGTTTTTTGGATATCCAGCTTGCCAATAAAAGCGTGGTAAAAGAGGGTACCGACCGCATGAAGCGCGACCCCTGGACCATCGGCGTCATCATCTGCCTGTTGTTATATGCAGGCATCCTTAATTTTGTAATGGATAAGGATATTGATATCGTTTTCCGTTCGTTTTATAACAAGCGGTCAGTGCAATCGGGTAAAGAGGAAAGTCTGCTCAATTCGCGCGCGTTTTTAGCGCTGTTTATCCTGTTTGGCTTAATATCCGGTCTGTTTATTTACCAGGTATCCGTAGCCAAGAACAGGTATTACCCTATATCGGGCTTCCAGTTGTTTGCATTTCTATCGGTTATTATTGTGGTGTTGTTTGCATTAAAATTGCTGGTATTAAGGGCAATCGGCTTTATTTTTAACGTAAATAAAATAGTAGGCGAATACATATCCATCCTATACCTCACTTATTTTAATATCGCCTTTGTATTTTTGCCTTTAACGCTGTGTTTCTGTTTGTTACCGGCACAACTTACCCCGGTTATTTTAATAGTGGCGCTTATTTTAACTATCGTAATTTTTGTTTGGCAGTATCTGCGCAGCAGTGTAAATATTATTTCGAATTTTAGATTTCATAAATTTTATTTATTTATCTATCTTTGTGCCCTCGAAATTTGCCCTGTTTTAATACTAATAAAGGCACTGAATATATAGGACTTAGGTAATAGTTAGAACGATTATAAGTTGGAAGATAGAAAGAAAAAGGTTAAAAGCATATTGGTTACTTTGCCCAAGCCGGAAAATGACAAGAACCCTTATGCCGAACTGGCTAAAAAATACAATCTGAAGATTGATTTTAGGTCGTTTATCCACGTAGAGGGTGTACCTGCAAACGTTTTCCGTAAAGAGAAGATTAACCTGGCCGATTTTAGCGCGGTGATTTTTACCAGCCGTAACTCTGCCGATCATTTTTTCCGTATTTGCGAGGAAATGCGCTTTGAAGTACCGGTAGAGATGAAATACTTCTGCCTGACAGAGAATATCGCGCTTTACCTGCAAAAGTATATTCAGTACCGTAAACGTAAGATCTTCTTCGGGAAGCAAACCGCCGCCGATTTGGCCGAGGTGCTGAAAAAGCATCATGCCGAAAAGTTCCTGTACCCATGTTCGGATGTGGCTGCCGAAGAAACCCAGAAATTTTTGCTGGATAACGGCTACAACTTTACCCCCGCGGTTTTATTCCGCACCGTTTGCAGCGACCTGAGCGACCTGGCCGAGGTGTTTTACGACATTATCGCCTTCTTTAGTCCGTCAAGCATCCAATCGTTATATAAAAACTTCCCTGATTTTCAACAGAATAATACCCGTTTGGCTGCCTTTGGCGCTACTACCCACAAGGCATTGCTGGAAGCCGGACTGATACTGGATATACCCGCCCCAACGCCCAACGCACCATCCATGACGATGGCTATTGAGCAGTATATTAAGCAGGTAAATAAATAACAAAAGGTACCGGGCATTTAAAAACCACCCTGTTTTTTTTATAGATATTTTAACATAGCCGAAACTTTATTTCGGCTATGTTCGTATTAAGACTATCCGGGGCTTTACACGCCGCGGTTAATAATAAATGGGTGATAAATAGGTGCCAGGGGCAATAAAATGTTATTTATTTTGTTCTTTACAACAATTTCAAGCCTTTTATCAAAACATTTTTATAATTTAATTACTCAAAATTTAATATATTCGGGGGCTAATTGATGCTATTGCATATTTAACCGATTTGATTTAACGATGAAGCAGATATATTTTCTATTGGCTATACTGGCTTGTGCGGTTGTTTTTGGCTGTAAATCTTCAGGAGATGGCAGCAGGGGAGAGTTAAGGCCCCCGGCACGAAGAGCCTTTCGTGCAGAGATACCTTACGGCATGGTTTATATCCCCGGCGGCTCTTTTTTGCAGGGACAAACAGATCAGGATGTAACGTTTGCACAAATTACCCAAAACAAACAGGTTACCGTTGCTCCGTTTTTTATGGACCAAACAGAGATAACCAATGCACAGTACAAAATGTTTGTGAATTGGGTACGCGACTCTATCGCTATCACCAATTATTTAAATGATGATAAATACTATATAAAGCCCAAAGGCGCTGCTGCCGCGGCAGCCAATACCAGCGGCCGTAAATATATAGACTGGGCCAAGGTGAGGCAAATACCGATATGGCCAAGCCGCAAAGGTAAACCCAACCAAAACGGTGCTAAGTTGCAGGGTATGTATTACCAGGGTGATGACCGTGTGTTTGACCGCGACGAAGTGGATATACGCCTGCTGAAATACAACTACTCTACCCTGATATTACGCGATGCCGCTAACTGGCGTAACGATAAAACCAAAAAACGTTCGGACTTTATTTTGCGCGATACCGTGCCGGTTTACCCGGATACACTGGTATGGCTCAGCGATTTCTCTTACGCGGCTAACGAACCGATGGTACAGGGCTACTTCTCGCACCCGGCTTTCCGTAATTACCCGGTAGTTGGTGTAACCTGGAGGCAGGCAAGGGCCTTTAACATCTGGCGCTCACGTTATAACGATGCTTATAAAGATAAAATAGGGCAGGATCACCGCCAGCCTTACGGTTTACCTACCGAAACAGAATTTGAGTACGCTGCCCGTGGCGGGCGTATCGGTACCGATTACCCTTGGGGCGGTCCTTATATTAAAAATGCCAAAGGGTGTTTAATGGCCAACTTTAAGCCCGGCCGTGGTAACTATACCGACGATGGTGGTACTTATACGGTAAACGTACGTTCGTATTTCCCTAACGATTACGGCCTGTATAATATGGCAGGTAACGTAGCCGAATGGACACAATCGGCGTATGACGAATCGGCATCATCATTTGTGCACGATCTGGCGCCTACATTTAACTATGAGGCTAAAGCTACCGATCCCGAAGTGTTGAAACGTAAAGTGGTAAAAGGCGGATCATGGAAAGATATCGGCTATTTTCTGCAAAACTCATCCCGCACTTTTGAATATCAGGATTCGGCTAAATCATACATCGGTTTCCGTAGTGTAACCAGTTACCTGGGCCGCGATATTAAAGACAAGCGCTAACCGCACAATTAATAATTAATTAACTAAAATCTTTTTATAGAACTATCAAATTTACTATGGCTGGTAAGAAAAAACCTTTCGGAATTGGTAATGTCATCTCAATTGGTGCTACAGTGGTAATTATTGGACTGTTGTTCAAAATTCAACACTGGAATTACGCATCAACATTTATTACTGTAGGCTTGGGTACCGAGGCGCTTTTGTTCCTCATTCTGGGTTTACAAAGAGAAGACAAAGAGGTGGATTGGGTGAGGGTTTATCCTGAACTTGACGAAAACTTTAAGGGCGATCTGCCTGCTGCTACCGCAAAAGGCGGTGCCGGCACGGGGCAAAATACGGCTGCTTTGGATAAGATGCTGGCTGATGCCAAGATCGGTCCCGAACTGATAGGCAGCTTAGGCGAAGGCTTACGTACCTTTAGCGATAAAGTAGCTAATATTTCAAAAGTTGCCGATGCAAGCGTAGCTACCGGCGAGTTTACGGCAAGTATGAAGGCGGCAAGCGCCGGCTATCAGAATTTAAGTGTTTCGTTTGAGAAAGCCTCAGCTAACCTGAACGAAATGGCTAATTCTAATGTAGATTCAAAAGCTTACCATGATCAGGTGAATAACCTGGCTAAAAACCTGTCGGCATTGAACGCGGTATACGAACTGGAATTGCAGGATTCAAGTGCGCATCTTAAATCAATGAACAAGTTTTATTCAAACCTGTCATTAACCATGCAAAACTTTAATGAATCTATGGAAGATTCAAAACAGTTTAAGGAGGAAGTGGGCCGCTTAGCTAAAAACCTGGCGTCTTTAAATTCGGTGTATGGCAATATGCTTACAGCAATGAATCAGCCACGCACCTGATCAGTTTAATTTTTATAATTATAACAGTACAAAAGAAATTATAGCAGATGGCCGGAGGTAAAGAAACCCCAAGACAGCGAATGATCGGTATTTTGTATCTGGTACTTTTAGGCCTCATCGCTTTAAGTATACCGGATAGCTTGATGGATGCCTTTAGGAATATTACTAATAGCTTAGATAAATCCCGGACAAACGTTACAACCAGCATTAACGATACTTATACCGCGTTTGAGAGTACAAAACTCAAAGAGCAGCGTGAGAGGGCTTTGCCTTATTGGAACAAGGCACATGAGGCCAGCAAAGTTGCCGATGAACTGAATGCGTATATTGAGGATTTAAAGAAAAAATTAATTGCCGAAGGCGGCGGTATAGATACGGCTATTAACGATGTAAGCGCACGTGATAACCTTGATATATCTCCAAGGATAATGATCACTCAAAAAAATGCCGATGTTTTAAGACAAAAGATTGATGAAACCCGGGAGAAATTATTGAGTTTGTTAGGTAAGGACAGTAAAGGTGTCAACTTTTCTTTAAACGCGGTCGATCCAAGCAGTAATCATACAGGGGCTAAAAAGAACTGGCAAGAGGCTTATTTTGGCGATGGCATACCATTAGGCGCTACATTAACCACGTTGGCTAAAATACAAGCTGATAATAAAAATGCTGAAAGTGAAGTTGTTAAAAGACTATTAGGTAAAGTTGACCAGGCCGTAGTTAACCTCGACCAATTTAAGGCTGTTGTTGTGGCGCCAAGCAGCTATATTTTAGCGGGCCAGCCTTATACCGCCGAGGTGTTTTTAACGGCTTACGATTCGAAATCGAACCCTACTATTACAGTTGATGGCCGGTCGGTACCAGTAAAAGATGGTAAAGGCCAGTTTTCATCAACTTACGGCGAAGGTATGCACGAGTTTAGGGCTACTGTTACTGTAAAAGGAACAGACGGTCAATTGAAAACCTATACTTCCGATCCGCAGAAACTAATGGTGGCCCGTCCATCGGCAGTTGTATCGGCTGATAAAATGAACGTATTGTACATTGGTGTGCCCAACCCTATATCGGTATCGGCGCCAGGTGTACCTAAAGAAAGCATAAAAGCAAGCATGACATCGGGCGAACTATCCGGCTCGGGCGGCCATTATGTAGCTACGGTAAAATCAATCGGCACCACAAAAATTACCGTAACGGGCGATAAAGGCCAGGTATTAGGTTCCATGGAATTCCGTACCAAGCGTATCCCTCCGCCAAAGGCAGTATTTGCAAACAAAAGTGGTGGTGTTACCAGCGCTGCCAACATTAAAGCGCAGGAGCGTATATTTGCTAAATTAGATGGGTTTGATTTTGATGCCAAGTTTAGCATTACACATTATACACTGATCATTATTAAACCACGCCAGGAACCTTTTATTAAAACAGGTTCGGGCAATATTTTATCACCTGATATGCGTGCGGCCTTAAACGGGTTAACCCCGGGATCAACCGTAGTGTTCAGAGATATTACTGCTGTTGGTCCGGATGGGATCCAGCAGGAGATTGATCCAATTGTATTATCAGCTAATTAAGAGCGATATGAAAAAGAAACTTTTAATTATTTTACTTTGTGCGCTTACGGTTGGGGCTTTTGCCCAAAAGCGCCCGGTAAAAAAACCTGCCGCTAAAAAGGGTGCAAATGTTACTACCCCTAAAAATGCAGGGGGCGCCGCTAACCAGGGTGCAGCTAACGGCGGTAAGGGTGCCGTACCACCTGTGCAGCAGCCATCAGTAACGGATACTACAAAGAAGCAAGCCGCGCTGCCCGCCAAACCTTTTGACAGGCCACTGGATGGTTATTACAAAAAAACCAATATTCTGAGCGCTAAGGTTACGCCTTATGCCCCTCTGCGTGAGTCGGATGTGGTGTTCTCTAAGCGCCTGTGGCAGGAAATAGACCTGCGCGAAAAGATGAATACCTATATGGCATCGCCAAAATCAAGACTGATTGATGTATTGATGGATGCTATTGCCGCTGGCGAATTAACCGCTTACGATCCGAACCCAACCAAGGAAGATCCGGGAGGCGACGGTTTTTCGAAACCTTTAACCCCGGGCGAAGCTAAAGCACGCTTGGCCGATAGTTCATTAGTTACTAAAGTGGATACCGCCGGTAACGTATTAAGCAGCAACCGTGTGGCTGGCGAATTTAACCCGGATAGCATTGTTAGGTTCAGGATAAAGGAAGACTGGATGTTTGATAAACAACGTTCGGTTTTTGAGCCGCGTATTATAGGTATTGCACCACTAATTAAGCCAAAGGCAGGCGCCGGTATGGAACTTGACCCTCTGCCTGCTTTCTGGATATATTTCCCCGAAGCACGCCAGGTATTGGCTACCAAGGAAGTGGTAAACCGCGATAACGACGCCACCGGCCTTAGCTACGACGACGTATTTATGAAACGCATATTTACCGCCTATGTGGTAAAACAATCTAACAACAAAGACGAGCGTATAAAAGATTACGCCCAGGGTATTGATAAGCTTTACGAATCGCAGCGTATTAAGAAAACGCTGATGGATTGGGAGCTTGACCTGTGGCAGTATTAATAATTTGAGACCAGTACTTATAAACTTATATGTTAGCCCCCGCAACTGCGGGGGCTTTTTTGTGTTGGGTATGCTGTGCATCAAGTCATGCCGAACTTGTTTCGGCACCCCACAGGACAGGTAAATTGTTAAAGTGACTTTGCAAATGGGGTGCCGAAACAAGTTCGGCATGACCTATTATTGTTGATTCGCGTTCTGCGCTGCAAAATAATCGCGGATGGCTTTGGCTTGTTTCAGGTTCACTATTTCCAGCAACTCATCGTGCGTAGCTTCTTTGATCTTTTTTACCGATTTAAAGTACTTCAATAATTTGTCTGCGGTTACCTTGCCAATGCCGGGGATAATATGCAATTCGGTAACCAGTGTGCCTTTGTCGCGCTTTTTACGGTGGGCGGTAATCCCAAACCGGTGGGCCTCATCGCGCAGCTGCTGAATGATCTTCAACGTCTCCGATTTTTTATCGAGGTACATGGGGTACTGGTCGCCGGGATAAAAGAGTTCTTCCAGCCGTTTGGCTATGCCGATAACAGTTACCTGTTTTTCTATACCCAGCAGTTTCAGGCTTTTTAAAGCCGATGAAAGCTGGCCCTTACCGCCGTCGATGATGATTAACTGGGGCAGCTCTGTTCCTTCATCCAGCATGCGCCTGTAGCGGCGGAAAACGGCCTCTTCCATGGTGGCAAAGTCGTTAGGGCCTTCCACGGTTTTTACATTGAAAAAGCGGTAGTCTTTTTTAGATGGCCTGGCATTTTTAAATACCACAATAGCCGATACCGGGTATTTGCCCTGGAAGTTAGAGTTATCAAAACACTCGATATGCCGCGGTAGCTGGTTCATCCGCAAATCCTTCATCATCTGCGTAAGCAAACGGTCTATACGCACATCGGGGTTTAGTTTTTCGTACTGATCAATGCGTTCGGTTTTAAAGAAGATCACATTTTTTTGCGATAGGTCCAGCAGTTTCTTCTTCTCGCCCAGTTTAGGTACCGTAAACTTAATAGCCGGGTCGTCCAGTTCCAGATCAAACGGCACCACTATTTCTTTCGATGTACTGTTAAACCGCGTCCTGAACTCGGTAATGGCAAAGCTCAGCAGTTCGGCATCGCTTTCATCCAGCTTCTTTTTTAGTTCGATGGTTTGGGTTTGGGTAATGGTGCCGTTCATCACCTTCAGGAAGTTAACAAAGGCATATTTTTCCTCGGATGCTATGCTGAAAACATCCACATCCGTAATAGACGAATTAACTACCGTCGACTTACTTTGGTAGTTTTCCAGTACATCAAACTTGGTTTTTAGCCGGTGTGCCAGTTCAAAATCAAGGTTAGCTACTGCCGTCTCTATCTCGTTTTTTAAAGCCCGCACTACCGAACCTGTTTTACCATTCAGTATATTGGTGATCTCTTCCAGGTTATGGTTATAATCTTCCTCGCTCTGATAGTTTTGGCAGGGGCCTTTGCAATTGCCTAATTGATACTCCAGGCAAACTTTAAACTTGCCGGCATCAATATTTTGCCGGGTTAAGGGTAAATTGCAGGTGCGCAGTGGGTAGGTTTCGCGGATGAGGCTTAAGATGGTATGCATCATCCCAACAGACCCGTATGGCCCCAGGTATTTTGATCCATCGCGGATGATTTTTCGTGTCCAGAAAATGCGCGGGAAATTCTCGTTTTTGATGATGATCCAGGGATAGGTTTTATCATCCTTCAGGTTGATATTATACCGCGGCTGATGCTTTTTAATCAAGCTGTTTTCCAGCAGCCAGGCATCAATCTCGGTATCAACCAGCGTAAAAGTGATATTACGTATTTTAGATACCAGCATCCGCGTTTTGCCGTTCACCTGGGTATCCTTAATAAAATAGGATGCCACACGGTTGCGCAGATCTTTGGCTTTACCAATATATATCAGCTCGTTATTGCTGTCCCAATACTGGTAAACCCCCGGTTTATGAGGTATTTTCTTTAATGCTTCCCTGTAATCGAACATATGTATCGAGTCATTAGGTCATTAGGTCATTGAGTCATTAAGACAGATACAAAAAAATGACTCAATGACCCAATGACTCAATGACCTTCGTCAGAATCCTAATTTCTTATCAGCCGTGGCGGGTGCTTGTACCTGCTGGTTGTAAACGCTGCAATCGGTAATGATATCCAGGTTTGCCGGTTTCACAAAGTCAACATTCTTTTTAATACCCAGGGCTGTGTTGCCATACACTTTTTGCATATATAAGGCAAATATAGGCAAGGCCGAATTAGCGCCTTCGCCCAGGTTGATGTTATTAAAGTGGATATCGCGGTCTTCGCAGCCCGTCCAGACACCGGTAACCAATTGCGGTGTAATGCCAATAAACCAACCGTCTGAGTTATCATTTGTAGTACCTGTTTTACCGCCTATTGGGTTGGTTAAGCCATATTTGCCACGTAGTCTTCGTCCTGTTCCCTCTTCAATTACACCCTTTAGCATATAGCTCATTACATAGGCCGTTTGTGGGTTGAGTACCTGTTTAACAGCATTGTGGTGAGTATAGATTACGTTGCCGTTTTTATCTTCGATTCTTAATAAGTAAGTAGGTTGCGTCCATATGCCCTGGTTGGCAAAAATGCCATATGCACCGGTCATATCAAAAACGCTGGCATCGAAAGACCCCAGACAAATAGATGGCACCGCCGGAACGTTTGTAGTGATTCCTGCTTTTTTTATCAGTTCGGCGACGGGTAACGGGCCAACCTCTTTCATTACGTGAGCGGTTACCCAGTTTTGTGAATTTGCCAGGGCTGTACGTAATGTGATCATGCCGGCTATTGTTCCGGTTGGTGCTGACCTTGGGGCCCAGGACTGTCCATCGTAATAAATGGTATCGGGTACATTGTTTACCTGCATACAGGGCGAATCGCCCATATCAATAGCCTTGGTATAAGTAAAAGGCTTGGCTGTTGAACCTACCTGCCGTGCACCCTGCCTAACCTGATCATACTTTAAATGTTCGAAATTAATACCACCTACCCATGCTTTTATGTGGCCGGTAGTTGGGTCCATACTCATCAGGGCATTGCGCAGCAGTAACTTATAATATATGATGGAGTCGATAGGCTTCATAATGGTATCTGTTTTGCCCTTCCACGTAAATATTTCCAGCGAAGTTGGCGTGTTGAAATCCTCCATTATTTCCTCTTCGGATTTTCCCTGTGCTTCCAACATCTGGTAACGATCGGATCTTTTTATCGCATTATCAACCAGGTGCTTAAAAGTAGGGACGCGTTTATATACGTTTACCCCTTTCCATTGCTGGTTAAACTGTTTCTGCAGATCGCGCATGTACTTGGCTTGCGCTTCCTCGGCATATTGCTGCATATCTGCATTAATGGTAGTATATATTTTCAGGCCGTCGATATCAAGATTGTAAGGTGTACCGTCCGACTTGGTATAGCCACCATCAGTCAGGATCTTTTGAATATCTTTTTTAATGGTTTGACGGAAATAAGGCGCTAAACCCTCGTTATGGTCAATCCTGTGGAAATTAAGGCCTAATGGTTTGGCTTTAAAAGTATTGGCCTGTTCGTCGCTCAAATACCCTTCGGCGGCCATTCGGCCTAATATAAAGTTACGACGGGTTAAGGATTTGTCGGGGTGCCTCACCGGCGAATACAGGGCAGGTGCGTTTACCATTCCTACTAATACAGCAGCCTGGTCTGGCGTTAATTTATCAGGCGTGGTATGGAAGTAAGTAAGCGCGGCCGATTTAATACCAAATGTGTTATAATCGCCAAAACTTACGGTGTTGAAATACATGGCAATAATCTCTTCCTTAGTATAATGGCGCTCTAATTTTACCGCGGTAATCCATTCCTGCAATTTTTGCACTAAACGTTTCATCTTATTATGTGAGCGTTCCGAGAAAAGGTTAAGGGCCAGTTGTTGGGTAATGGTACTGCCGCCTTGTTTTTTACCTATCATATTATATAATACAATAGTGAATACCCTGCTAAAATCAATACCCGAATGATTGTAGAAACGGCTATCCTCGGTAGCCACCAACGCGTCAACCAGGCATTTTGGTAATTGCTTATAAGTTACCGGCGAGCGGTTTTGATAATAGTAGCTGCCCAGTGGGGTATGCCCATCGTCGGATATAATTTCGGATGCCTGATTGCTTTTGGGGTTTTCTAATTGTTGAAAGGTGGGCATTTCGCCAAAAAGGCCGAAGCCAACAGCCACAAACAACAGGATAACAATGGCAAAGCCGCCGATTACAATTTTCCAGATGGTGCGGTTATATCTTCTTATATCTTGGGAGCTAAGCCCCGAGGCTGACTTTTGGCCTTTCTTAACAATCATGTTCTAATAATTTTTTTGATAGAAGTCAATATAGCTGTCTAACGTTTTTTTGTCCGCTAATTTATCCAGATTTTCCTGTGTTATGATAAAAAAGCTGTATTTATCTGCGGGTACCTTCATTATTTGCGGCATCAGCGGGATAATAGCCCTCGCGTAGTCCTCTACAGTACCGATACTGTAAAACCGGCCTACGTATATCAGCTGGTTATCGGCCCCTGCATTTTTTAGCTGATGCAATATAGCGCCGCCCTTAAAATTAGCCCGGTTAAACTGCCCGATACCAAAACGCGATGACGATAAATTAGTTGTGCCGCTGGCCACATTCACCACAAAATAATAGTTGGTGCTATCCCGTAGGGAGAATATACTTTTTACAACCGGCGGAGTTACTGCTGCGGAAGTGTTGTTAGCCGGTTGCTGAGCTGTGGGCAAATTAGCAGCAGGCGGAGGTATAACCTGCACCTGTTGATTTTGTCCTGCAGGTTTTTGCTGTGGCTGATTTTGTACCGGCGCCTTTGCCATAACCTGTTGCGGTACGGTAGCGGGGATAAAGGGTTCTTCGGATGGGTCGGTATCCATCAGCACAAATTCGCGGGCCGACATTTTTACTTTGTTGGCCTCTATATATACAATATGCTGGTTGATGAGTGGAGTGATCAGCCTGTCGTCGGGGTATTTGGTGGTTATGGCCAGCAATTCATCCCGGAAGGGGGCAAACTTTTCCTGGTGGCCGTTGGATATGGCGCGCAGGTAAGATAACTGCGCGGCCAGTTTTTGGTTGGGATAGATCTGTAGCAGACTATCGGCTTTGGCTATTACTTCTTTATACTTACGTTTAGCATACAGATCATACACTTGATTATATAAGGCGTTAAATCCGGCGTCCTTATCATCTATCCGGCGGTTATAATCCGGGTCGAGGATCACTTTGGCATATAAGCTGTCCGGGTAATTTTTCAGCAGCAGGTTTTTATATTCATCGGCTTTAGCCGGGTTGTTGGTTTCGGTATATAGGCGGTAAAGGTTATAATATACAGCGGGCTTGTTCGGGTCGTCCGGGTAACGGCTCAGCAGGGTTTGGTAAGCCTCAATAGCCTCGTTTTTATCATCCAGTATATCGCGGTAAAAACCGGCGATATCGGCATAGGCGTTATATATACGCTTATTGCTTTGCTCCAGCTTTTGCGCGTTAAGCGGTAAATTTTGCACCAGGCTTTGGCGATAATTACCGGCCGATATTTCGTCGGTGTTTTTCTGTATTTGTTTGGGCACGGCGTCGGGGTCGGTATTCTGACTCAGGTTTGATGTATTAGCAGTCATATCGCCGCTGATATGTTTGCTGCGCCTCCAGTTATCTTCCAGCTTACGGTTACCCCAAACGCGTTTAAAATCGGTAAAACCCTGACTAATGGATGCCGGGTTATAAAAGTAAAAAGTACTGCCACCCGATGTACTTCTGTTAGCAACGCTGGTATTATTATAGTTGTTATTCAATGGATCGGGCGCCTGGTTGCTGGCGGCTGCCTGTAATTGCAGGGTATGGCGGGCTACCATTTCATCAATACGGGCATTACGGTCGGCCTCGTCCAGTTTGGCCAGTGTTTGCAGGGTATCCTCGTGCCCGATGATCTGCAGCCTGTCGGCCAGTATTTGCAGGTTATTACTTTTCTTCTGGATCTGCGTATAATTAGGATAATTGGGCGATAGGTTAAGCAGTGTACTATCGTAATACTTTTTAGCCTTTACATAATCGCCTTTGTTTTTAAAGTTAATATCGGCCATACGCAGGTAGGAGAGGCCTTTTTGGTTTTGATTTTTATTACTGTAGCGGACAGACAGCTGCAGGTTTTTAATGGCATTATCTATGTCGTTGTCTGCAAGGTATAGCAAAGCTATCTGGTAATAGATCTGATCGATAAAGTCCTGGTTTTTATCATCGCGCAGCAAACGCCTTAACCTGTCCATCCGGCTCAGACTGCGGCCTGCGCGGTTATCCTCTAAACGGATGCGGTTCAGATCGGCGTTAAAAGCCATCTCGAACGACGCGTTACTTTTTACCACCCTGCTATAATTAAGGTAGGCATCCTGCGGTTCGTTGTTTAACTCCTGTAATTGCGCCAGTATAAATGTCCAGCGCAGGCGCTGCTGTTTAGTGTTGGCATATTTAACGGCCAGCTTGGCCATGGGTTCAGCTTCGATATATTCGCCCATGTTCATGTGGTATTGCAGGGCGGTAGCATAAACATCGGCAGTAATATTCTTTTTAGGATTAACGTTTTTCAGGGCCGAATCGATCACCTCCTTAGCCTGGGGCAATTGGTTAAGGTATAATAACGAGCGCGCCTGCCAAACCCGCGCTTCCTGCACCAGCTGCTTTTGTTTTGGGAACGAAAGCGTTACATACCTGAAAAACTCCACCGAATTAAAGTAACGGCCATATAAATGGTTGGCCTTGCCTAACACCAGGTAGGCATCGCCAATATAATGGCTTTGTTCTTTTACGCTGATAATGGTATTGGCTTTGGTAATGGCGGCATCCAGTTCTTTATCGGTTGTTGTTGCGCTATGGGCAGCGGTATCCTGGTAAACGCTCAGCAATTCGTTATAGGCATCAATGTACCCGGCCTCGTAATTTTCCTGCTTTTGGCGCAGCAGTTCGTTGGCGTTAAACAGGATATTATAATGCGCGGTCAGGTTTTGCAGGCTCCGGTTAAGGCCGCTCTCTTTTTCAAGCGAACAGCCGGATGCGAGCAGCAATGCTAAAAATATAAACCCTGAAAGTTTTACACTATATATGGTTGCACCTTGCCTCAAAGCCAAAATCGGAATTTTATAAAAGTATTGCTAATTTACTAAATACTAATACAACGGTTTGCATAAATTTGCACATGATTAAAAATGAACCGGATAATTTAGGCAAACAAGGCAGTACCTATGCCAAGTTTACCGGACTGGCTTTCCAGATGATCGCTATTATTGGTATAATGGCTTATGCCGGTTATAAAATTGATGAGTCGGCGGCGCATAAAACCAAGTGGGTTACAGCGGCAATGTCGCTTGCCGGTGTGTTTATTTCCCTGTACCTTGTTATCAGATCTGTAAAAAATTGAAACTCTCCCGCATCATCTTCGGCTATCTTGTATTTGCATTGTTGATAGCCATACCGCCCGCCGTATTAATATACTTGGGCGAAACAGCATATATTATTACCCGGTTTTGGTTATTATTTGGGTATTTATCGGTTTTTACGTTGCTGGTTATTGTGACTGTAATAGTAGCGGGGCAAAAAAGCAGTGAGTTTGTAGCGCCCGCTTTTTTGGCCTCAACCACGGTTAAGATACTGGGAACGCTGTTTTTTGTGCTGATTTTTTTGCGAAAAAACCACGTAAATAAGTTCGCTTTCGCGGCCGATTTTTTTTATGTATATTTCTTAAATACGGCCTTTGAAGTTTATGGTTTGTTGCGTAACTTGCGCAACCAAAATTTAAGGTAGAAAACTTCATTTAGATGTATAACGGCTCGATTTTGAACTTAAAAAATTTTAAACTTTCGCTCTTTTCTGCGTTTTTTATACTGTTGACGGCATTTCCGGCCATCGGATTTTCCCAGGAAAACACCGCTGAGGCACCCAAAAAAGAGGTTGATACCAAGGATATCATTTTCGAACACATTGGCGATTCACACTCGTGGACGATTTTAGGCGAACATTCCTTACCCTTACCTATTATTTTATATACTGATAAGGGGCTGGAAATATTTTCTTCGGCAAAAATAAAAGCGGAAGAAGGGCATGGCGAAGAAGCCGCGCTGCACACCTACCAGGGCGCACATTATACTTATGCTTTAGAGAAAGATAAAGTGAAAGTGGTTGATGCCGCCGGTAAAGTAGATGAAGCAGCTACTAAAAAAGTGTGGGATTTTTCTATCACCCGTAACGTAGCCAGTATGTGGATGGGTATGATCATCCTGATCATTGTATTTGGCAGTGTATCATCGGCTTATAAAAAACGTGTTGGTAAAGCGCCAAAAGGTTTGCAATCGTTTTTAGAGCCAATTATCCTGTTTGTGCGCGATGATGTGGCTATCCCTAACATCGGCGTAAAGCATACTAAATACATGCCGTTACTGCTTACCATCTTCTTCTTTATATTGATCAATAACCTGTTGGGTTTGATCCCGATCTTCCCCGGTGGTTTTAACCTTACAGGTAATATCGCGGTAACGCTTACCCTATCGTTCATCGTATTAATTGTAATTAACGTTAGCGGTAATAAATATTATTGGAAGCATATTTTTGCGCCGCATATCCCGCTATGGTTATATCCTATTATGGTTCCGGTGGAGATTATCGGTATCATTTCAAAGCCTTTTGCTTTAATGATCCGTTTGTTTGCTAACATTACGGCAGGCCACATTATTGTATTAAGCTTAATATCCCTGATATACATCTTTAAAACCACCTGGATGGCCACCGTATCGGTACCGTTTGTAGTGTTTATGGATTGTATTGAATTACTGGTAGCGTTTTTACAGGCGTTTATTTTTACCATGCTTACCGCGCTGTTCATCGGGATGGCGGTTGATGAGCATCATTAATTTTTTGAATTATTAATTATCTATATATACACGTTTTAAATTAACAAACAATGATTGGAATGATCGGAATGATTGCAGAAGCTGCAACAACAGCTGCTGTTAACTTGAGCAAACTTGGTGCAATTGGTGCTGGTTTAGCAGTTATCGGTGCTGGTATCGGTATCGGCCAAATCGGTGGCAAAGCTGTTGAAGGTATTGCCCGTCAGCCAGAAGCTGCTTCTAAGATCCAAACTAACATGATCATTGCTGCAGCCCTTGTAGAAGGTGTGGCTCTGTTTGCTGTGGTAGTTGCATTGATGTAATCTGCGGATTACGCAAAAAAACAAAAGCATGACACCGGAGCGATTGGCCCCGGGTCATGTTTTTAAAAATTGAAATTGAATTTTTAATATATCTATATCATAATCATATGGACATTGTTCAACCCGCGGTAGGTTTAATTTTTTGGACACTTATATCCTTTTTGATACTATTGGTTATTTTACGTGCATTTGCATGGAAACCAATTTTAAGTGCAGTTACCGAGCGCGAGCGTTCTATTGAGGAAGCCCTGTCTAAAGCAGAAGCAGCTAAAG
Organism: Mucilaginibacter sp. GW821-FHT07H05; assembly: GCF_059418485.1. NCBI lineage: Bacteria > Pseudomonadati > Bacteroidota > Sphingobacteriia > Sphingobacteriales > Sphingobacteriaceae > Mucilaginibacter > Mucilaginibacter sp. GW821-FHT07H05. The sequence continues at coordinate 387,102 of NZ_JBWKPY010000004.1, read as the reverse complement.
AAGAAATGTCGCGTTTAACTAACGAGAACGAAGCTTTGTTAAAACAAGCCCGTGCCGAGCGCGATATCATTTTAGCCGAAGCCAAGCAACTGAAAGACCAGATAGTAGGCGAAGCAAAAGACGCTGCCCAAAAAGAAGGTGCACGCATGATAGAAAATGCACGCTTAGAGATTAACAACCAGAAAGCGATTGCTATGGCTGATGTGAAAAACCAGGTAGCCAGCCTTTCTATTGAAATTGCTGAAAAGATATTACGCAAACAATTTGAGGATGCCCACAAGCAGGATCAACTGGTGAGCGATCTATTAAAAGAAGTGAAATTGAAATAGAGATTTGAGATATCAGATTTGAGATTTGAGACAGAAGATACACTGTTTGACAAATAATCTCACATCTCATATCTCGCATCTCACATCTAATAAAAGAGAATGTCTGAATTAACAGTTGCCACCAGGTACGCCAAATCACTGATAGATCTTGCACAGGAGCAAAAAGCCCTGGAGCCGGTGAAAGAGGATATGTCGCTTTTTGTACAAACCCTTAAAGCCAGTACAGAGCTTCAGGCGGTTTTGCGCAACCCTATTATAGCGCATGGTAAAAAGAAAAGTATCCTGCATGCTATTTTTGGCGAGAAGGTAAGTAAGGTTACCATATCATTTTTTGATATTATGGTAAACAAAAGCCGTGCGCAGATTCTGTTCCCAACCGCGCTGGAGTTTGTTAACCAGTATAACGTAATCAAACACATTATTAACGCTACAGTGGTAAGCGCTGCGCCTTTATCGGCCGAGAACTTGCAGGCACTGACAGCAGAGGTAAAGGAAATTACCGGCGGCAATGTAGTAATGCATGCCAAGGTTGATCCTAACCTGATAGGTGGCTTTGTATTGACCATTGGCGACCGCCAGATTGATACCAGCGTAAGCACCAGCCTGAAAACAATTAAGAAAGATTTTGCCCAAAGGGTAGTACAATAAATTAAAACTAACACTAAATAAAATTAACAAATGGTAGAGGTTAGACCAGACGAAGTATCGGCAATCCTGCGTCAGCAATTGTCGGGCTTTCAGTCAGCAACTGAGTTAGAAGAAGTAGGTACTGTATTGCAGGTAGGCGATGGTATTGCCCGCGTTTACGGATTAACAAAAGTACAATCAGGTGAGCTGGTTGAGTTTGATAATGCATTACAAGGCATCGTATTAAACCTGGAAGAAGATAACGTGGGTGTGGTATTGCTGGGCGCATCTGATGGCGTTAAAGAAGGCGATACTGTTAAACGTACCAATAAAATTGCCTCGATTAAAGTAGGCGAAGGTATGCTGGGCCGTGTGGTAAACACACTGGGCGAGCCTATTGACGGTAAAGGACCAATTGTTGGCGAAACTTATGAAATGCCTTTAGAGCGTAAAGCCCCGGGTGTTATCTATCGCCAGCCGGTAACCGAGCCACTACAAACCGGTATCAAAGCTATCGACGCGATGATCCCTATTGGCCGTGGCCAGCGCGAGCTGGTAATTGGCGACCGCCAAACTGGTAAAACAGCGGTTTGTATCGATACCATCATCAACCAAAAAGAGTTTTACAATGCAGGCGAGCCTGTAATTTGTATATATGTTGCCTGCGGTCAAAAAGCATCAACAGTTGCGAACATCGTTCGTACGCTGACTGAGAACGGCGCTATGGCTTACTCTATTGTAGTAGCCGCTAACGCGTCTGACCCTGCACCAACCCAGTTCTTCGCGCCTTTCGCGGGTGCTGCTATTGGCGAGTACTTCCGTGATACTGGTCGCCCGGCGCTGATCATTTATGACGATTTGTCTAAACAAGCGGTAGCTTACCGTGAGGTGTCGTTATTATTACGTCGTCCACCGGGCCGCGAGGCTTACCCTGGTGACGTGTTTTACCTGCACAGCCGTTTATTAGAGCGTGCCGCTAAGATCAACTCAAACGATTCTATCGCGCAGGCGATGAACGATTTGCCTGAGTCGATCAAGCATTTGGTAAAAGGTGGTGGTTCGTTAACCGCTTTGCCTATTATTGAAACACAAGCGGGTGACGTATCTGCCTATATCCCAACCAACGTAATCTCGATCACCGATGGCCAGATCTTCTTAGAGTCGAACCTGTTTAACGCGGGTGTTCGTCCGGCTATTAACGTAGGTATCTCGGTATCACGTGTAGGTGGTAACGCGCAGATTAAATCGATGAAAAAGGTAGCAGGTACTTTGAAACTTGACCAGGCGCAATACCGCGAGTTAGAGGCTTTCTCTAAATTCGGTTCAGATCTGGATGCTTCAACCAAGAACGTAATTGACAAAGGTCAGCGTAATGTGGAGATCCTGAAACAAGGCCAGTACTCACCGGTATCGGTTGAAAAACAGGTAGCTATTGTTTACGCCGGTACTAAAAACCTGATGCGTAACGTGCCTGTAAACAAGATCAAGGCATTTGAGGCTGAATATACCAGCCAGCTTGAACTGCGCCACCCTGAAGTATTAGCAGGATTAAAAGCAGGTAAACTGGACGACAACATCACCGGCATACTGGAAACAGTAGCTAAGGAATTGTCTGGGAAATATTAATGTGCGGATATGCAGATGTGCAAATGTGCAGATGCGTATCTTCATGAATTAATTAACAAATAAGTCAATTTGCATATTTGCACATAAGCACATTTGCACATTTAAAATATGGCTAATTTAAAAGAAGTAAGAAACAGGATCTCGTCGGTAAGCTCAACGCAGCAGATCACCAAGGCTATGAAAATGGTTTCGGCTGCTAAGTTAAAGCGTGCCACCAACGCCATCGTAGCTTTGCGCCCTTATGCTACCAAGCTAAAGGAACTGCTGGGTAATTTATCAGCCAGTTTAGAAGATGGTTCATCGCCGTTTTTGCAGGATCGCGAGCCGGTGAGTGTGCTGGTAGTAGTTGTAACATCAAACCGTGGTTTGGCCGGCGCTTTTAACGCTAACGCGATAAAAACCGCCAATAACCTGATAGCTGAAAAATACAGCAAGCAGTTAGCTGCGGGCAATGTATCTATCGTAGCTATCGGTAAAAAATCGCAGGAGTTTTACGAGCGTCGTAAGTACAATGTAATTGGCAACAATAACGATGTATACCTTGATCTGAATTTCATCAACGTATCTAAAATTACCGAAAGCATTATGGATGGCTTTTTAAAAGGCCAGTACGATCGTGTTGAACTGGTGTATAACCAATTCCGTAACGCGGCCATGCAGATCCTGACTTCCGAGCAATTACTGCCTGTACCTAAAACAATAGCTACAGCAAACAAGGATGCTAAACCTGCTAATACGATAGATTACATCCTGGAGCCATCGCAACAGGAGATTGTAGAGCAGCTGATCCCTAAAAACATCAAGATCCAGGTTTATAAAGCCGTTCTGGACTCATACGCGTCTGAACACGGCGCCCGTATGACCGCCATGGACAAAGCAACCGAAAACGCGGGCGATTTGTTAAAAGCCCTTAAACTGGCTTACAACCAGGCCCGCCAGGCAGCCATCACTACCGAGTTAACGGAAATTGTGAGCGGCGCGGCAGCTTTATCAAACGGATAATATTTGCTAAGTTATTACAAAGCCCTGTCTGCAAAGGCGGGGCTTTTTTTGTTTGCCTATTTTTTGTCATTGCGAGGAGCGGCGGAGGATATATGGTGGGGCGACGTGGCAATCTCGTAGCTTTGCAACTGTAAACTTACTACGAGATTGCCACGCTATCGCTCGCAATGACAATCCTATTTCATCCCTTCCAGCACCTTCTTCATCCCATCCAGTACCATGCCCCAGTTCTTTTTCATGTGCTCAACGCCGGCTTCGTTCTCAATACCATCCTGGGTAATGGTAACTTTGGAGCCATCGCCATGGGGTTCAACTTCGTAGTAAACGTTCACGTAGTTTTCGGGCTTGTCGGGTTTGCCGCTCATACCGCTCCAGTAGGTGGTGTGCAGGCGCTTAAAGGGGATCACATCCATAATCTGGCCCTTATCCTTATAGGCTTTACCCTCCCATTCGCCGGTATAGGTAATGTCGCTGCCCAGTTTCCAGTCGGATGTTACGGTGGTGCCAAACAGGTATTGTTTGATCAGGGCCGGATCGGTAAAGGCCTGCCATACCATAGGGACTGACGCGTTAATATTTTTAGTGACGGTTACACTTAATTTGCCTGACATAATATTGGTTGTTGGTATATATGAGTAACCCGTAAGCCTGTAAATAGTTTATATATTTCGTCCCCACCTGAAGGACTGAACGTTCACTCCTATCTTTTTATGCCCCGGCAGGGGCTACCTGTTTGTAGCATTTCATCGAAGGAACGTCACAGCTCCGTAGGTGCTGCCCTTAATTACGATGGATGTATAGTTCCATATTGGGTAGCCTCTACGAGGCATTTTCGCTTTCTTGTTACTTACTACAAACAGGTAGCTCCTCCGAGGCAAAAGAACTTCTGGACGCGCAGAAAGGGGGTTAACACGACTTAACATAATTCAATTTTATAATTTATTAAGTAATTAATAATCAGATATTTAATTACTTTTCGGGGTTAACATAAAATGACTTAAAAGTCACTATCAGATAGACTCTGTTACAACCAAACTTTCACCTTTCCTACCCTTAATCTATTGTAACAACACATTTTACAATTGCTTAGGGTTACATTTCGCTTTTCTGATGTATCAATTAAAAAATAAGAAACACATCCTCAAAAATAAAAGCCGGCCGGCAATAAACCAGGGGTGATTTAGAAACCACTTAAAACTAACATCATGAAAACAAAAATTTTAATGGCGCTGCTGGCCGGCTCCACATTGTTTGCCGCGTGCAAAGGTTCCGGATCTTCATCAACTGCTGATGATAGCGTGGCAAGGGAAGCTATTGATAGCCCCAAGATCATCAAAACCGCCGATATGCGCTTCAAGGTAAAGGATGTACAAAAGGCTGCCGAACAAATATCCAAACTAACGCAGGAGTGCGGCGGTATGGTTGTGCATCACGATATGCAGACTAAAATTACCGATAAGCGCGATATCGTTATGCCTAACGATTCGGTTAAGAAGCTGATCGTCTATAACACTACAGCCGACCTGGTGCTGAAGGTACCATCCGAATATGCCGAGCTTTTTATGGACTCGTTAAACCGGCTTAGCATTTTTGTTGATCAGCGGAAACTGGAGATAGAAGACCGCACACTGGATTACCTGTCGCAAAAGCTAAAAGTGCAAAACCGGGAATCATCTGTAAAGCTGCGAAGTAAAGTTAAATTAACACAACATGTTGCCGATAGTATCCTAATGTTGAAGGATGATGTGGTTGACCGAAAGATCAGTAACCTGCGCACTAATGATGCAGCCAGGTTCAGCACACTAACTTTAACACTATATCAAAACAACGCGGTAAGTAAGGAAGTGGTTGCCAGTGATGACCTGTCTGACTATAACAGCGCGCTAAGTACGCGGCTGGGCATGGCCTTAGCCAATGGCTGGAATTTCTTTGCACAAATGGTGATCGGATTGCTGAATTTATGGGCCTTTATTATTGCCGGAGCGGTTATTTGGGGCGTTATTATCCTGTACCGGCGTAAAAAACTGGCGATTAATAAAACAGATGTATAAAATGTTTAAACAAATGCCACTTATTAATTAAACATTTTTATTTTTGCACAAACAAAATACAAACAAAAATGAGCCACTCAGCAGAAAACGCAAACGACACCACCCATTACGTTCAGTTAACTTTATTTACCGTTGTTGGTTTAATTGGTGTGTACTTCCGTTTCCTTGGCGATTCGTTTATGTACACCAGTATTTCAAACGTGATCCTGGTAATCGCTATCATCTTTACCTTGCGTACCGTATTCCGTATTATGAAATAAGCGGCTGTTTACAGCATTAAAATATAAAAGCGTCCTGGTTTACCGGGACGCTTTTTTTGTACCATATTTTGTCATTTCGAACGAACCTGCGGGGGGTATAGGTTGGGGTGAGGAGAAATCTTGTACGATTTACCTATCGCGCGTAGAAGATTTCTCTTTCGCCCCATCACACAATCCCACCCCTGCTCTATCGAAATGACATCGTGGTCCCGAAATAAACAATCGAACAACTACGGCCTGTATTTCGATCCGTTCAATATCTTCTGCGGGTCATCAATGGCCATTAACTGGGGCAGGGTAACATCGCTGTTCCGTTTCATATATTCGCGCACAATTTGCCAGCCGGTCCAAATCCCCAGTTTAGGTGCCGACTCATTGCGTTCGCCTAAGCCGGGGGTAAAGGGGGCTTCGCCTACAAATTTCTGTGTTTTCTGGTCGTCACTTTCATACAGCAGGTTTTCTTCCAGAAAATATCCCCATATATTCGATTTAAAATCCTCGCACCATTTTAACTGGGCGGCAGTATAGCCAATTTTGGTAGTATCGGCTACATCGGGGAGCACCTGGTCCATAAAATACATGATCTTGCCGTTGTAGATCATCTTATCCAGCAGGGTTTTGTCTTTTTCAGGCTCGGGGTACATATCCTCGCGCACAATGGCTTCAACTACACGCGGCGTAATATTATCGGGTGTAAACCTGCGGCTAATATAGCGGGGCAACACTTTAATTAATGACGGATAAAATTTTGAATCGGCGCCCAAAAACATATCCAGCCCTATAGCAAAATAGCCATCGCCGATACTTTTTTGCACCTGGAAACCCGAGAAATAAGCATAAACTTTTGGCAGTTCTTTTTTAGGGAAGTAATACTTAATGCGGCGGAAAGCATCGGTCAGTTCGGCCTCCTGTTTATCCATATTGGGGTAAACAGCATCTACCTCGTGCTTTACATCTTTATATGCCTTATTGTTTAATACCGTGCGCAGCTTAGGAAAATATGCCGAGTCTTTGATACTACCAAGCGGCAATATGCGTTCAATAAAATCCTGGTAAAAGTTGCCGTATTTGCGTTGCAGGTACAAAGCCTGGGTAGCCATCGGTTTTTTGGTCATGTCGTCAAGGTCATGATCAAACCTTTCTATCTTTACCTCAACGGGGATATTGCTTACGTCAACTTTTTTACTGTGCGTGCAGGATGATAACAGGATGCAGGTTATAAAAATTAAGTAAATTTGTTTTGATTTGCAGGTAACCGTTGTCATATTTATGCTTTCGGCAAATTTATAGTTTTTGGACTGTATTATTTACAGTTCAGCATCAACCATATATAATGAAAATAGCTTTAGCGCAACTTAACTACCATGTCGGCAATTTTGAATCGAACACGAACAAAATTATCGATACCATAAAAAAAGCCAGAGAGGCAGGCGCCGACCTGGTGGTGTTTGCCGAACTGTGTATCTGCGGCTATCCATCGCGCGATTTCCTGGAGTTTGACGAATATATTGCCCTGGGCGAAGCCTGTGCGCTGCAAATCGCTGCCGAGTGTACCGATATTGCCTGTATCATCGGCATCCCGTCAGAAAATAATAATATCGAAGGTAAAGATCTGAACAACTCGGCCTATTTTATTGCTGATGGAAAGATCGCCGCCGTGGTAAATAAAGCATTGCTGCCCAATTATGATGTGTTTGATGAGTACCGCTACTTTGAACCATCCACTTCATTTAAATGTATCGATTTTAAGGGGCACCGTATAGCGCTTACCATTTGTGAGGACCTGTGGAATACCATCGAAAACCCGCTGTATGTAACCCGCCCGATGGATCAGTTGATTAAGGAAAAGCCTGATGTGATGATCAACATTGCCGCTTCGCCTTTTGCTTATAATCACGATGAGGAACGTATTGCCATCTTAAGCGATAATGCCCGCCGCTATAATTTGCCCCTGTTTTACGTGAACCATGTAGGCGCCCAAACCGAACTGATATTTGACGGCGGATCGCTGGTGTTTGATAACCAGGGTAATATGGCCGATGAGCTGCCGTATTTTGAAGAAGCCCTTACTTATTATAACCTGAAAAACGATGCCACGATAGAATTGCAGCAGCCGGCCACCATCAGGCAAAGCCGCCAAAGCGATATCGAACAGATCTATAATGGGCTGATTTTAGGCATCCGCGATTACTTTTACAAATCAGGTTTTAAGAGCGCTATTTTAGGGTTATCGGGCGGGATAGATTCGGCCGTGGTTTGTGCCCTGGCAGCCGACGCTTTAGGTCCGCAGAATGTAATGGCGGTATTATTGCCTTCGCGTTTCTCAACCGATCATTCTATTACCGATGCGGAAGTATTGGTACGTAACCTGGGTTGCAAATCGGAGATTGTGCCGATACGTCAAATTGCCGATTCGTTTGAGGCGGCCCTGCATCCGCAGTTCCAGGGATTGCCCTTTAATATCGCCGAAGAAAATATCCAGTCGCGCAGCCGTGCCGTGGTGCTGATGGCGATGTGCAATAAATTTGGATACATACTGCTTAATACATCTAACAAAAGCGAGGCGGCGGTGGGCTACGGTACCTTATACGGCGATATGTGCGGCGGAATCTCTGTACTGGGCGATGTTTACAAGATACAGGTTTACCAGCTGGCGCATTATATTAACCGCCATAAAGAGATCATCCCCATCAACTCCATTGTAAAACCACCATCGGCCGAGTTAAGGCCCGATCAAAAAGATAGCGACTCGCTGCCCGAGTATGACATATTGGATAGCATCCTGAAGGAATATGTTGAGAACCGCTTATCATCAACCGAAATTATTAAAATGGGGTATGATGAACAGGTGGTGCGCCGTGTGATACGCCTGGTAAACCTGGCCGAGCATAAGCGCTATCAAACCCCGCCCATCCTTCGGGTATCGCCCAAGGCATTTGGCATGGGCCGAAGGATGCCTATTGTGGGGAAATATTTGTCGTAAATACCCCTCCCAACCCTCCCCGAGGGGGAGGGCTTTCGACTTAAAAGTCCCCGCAGGGTCTCTCGGAGAGGACCCTGCGCACGTATGCAAAGTTGCCATCCCAGCCCACCGCCCCGCAGGGTCCTCTCCGAGAGACCCTGCGAAAACATGAAGTTTTCAAAGTCCTCTCCTTTGGAGAGGATTTAGGTGAGGCTTAAAACTAAACTTTTTCTCTTCTGTTGCATCTAATATTAATTAGAGAGGAGTGAAAAAAGATGAAAAAATGGATCGTTGGCAGCCTGCTCGTATTAGTGGTCTGCCTTTTAGCTGCTTGTTCGTCCTATAATTATTATTCCGTGGGGAGCAGCAGCAGTGTCAGCAAGTACAGCACTTTTGCCTGGCTGCCGCCTTTAAACAATACCAAAAACCCGTATTATGATAACGACCTGGCCGATCAGAAGATCAAAGATCAGGCTACAGCCGATTTGGAAAGCAAGGGTTTAAGGCTAAAAGCTAACCGGCCAGATTTGTTAGTGCGTTATACCATTGTGGTTGATAATAAAGTGAAAACCTACAACGAACCGGTTTATAGTTATAACTATGGTGGTTTTTATCCCAGGTATGGGTATTATCGCGGCGGGCGCGCGTTTTATTACGGTTGGCGGGGTGCATACCCGGTTTATGTAGGGAATGATGTTTACCAGGTGCCTTATAAAGAAGGGACGCTGATTATTGACCTGGTTGACCGCGTTAGCCACAAGGTAATATGGCGCGGTTATGGTGTAGGTGAGGTAGGCAACCCCGAGCGTGCTATTAATGATTTGCCTGAAGTTGTTGATGGGATACTGAATAAATTACAGGTGAATAAAACCGGGCGATAATAAAACCGGCTAAAAAGAAAAGTCTCTTGTTACAATGTAGCGAGAGACTTTTCTTTTTTCAACTGCCTGAGCGCTAAAAGCATAGCAGCGATGAGGAGGAGTACGACCCAGGAATCGATAGGACAATCGGACGAGACATCATCAGGATCGGCGCCGCCGCAGGGGTTCACATCAATTTGGGCAAAGGCGGTCCCCGCCATCAAAAATAATAAGCCCGCCAATAATACTAACCGCTTTGTTCTCATCCTCACCATTTCCTTATATTTTTGTAAACTTAGATTGTCCGACGATACTTTTGCCGGTTTTATTATTGAGTACGATGACCAGGTATACGCCCGGCATTAAATCCCTTACGCTGCCCTGCCATACCTGGCGGGCCGAATTAAATTCCCTGACCAGCCTGCCGCTGGTGCTGACAATACGGATGGTATAAGAAGGCAGGGCCGTGCCGCTGACCATATTCACCGCGATGCTGATATCCCCGTCGGTAGGGATAGGATAAATATTAACCGCTGTTGCGGAAGCGATATAATAAGTAATATCCACAATAGCCGAATAAGAGATCTCATGATTATAATCATCCTGCTTGATCCGGTACTTATAGATCCCGGTAGCGGGGTTCTTATCCAGAAACCCATAACTGCCCGAACCATCGGACTGCAGGCTGCCGATGGGATCATAAGTTTTACCGCCATCAATGCTGCGTTCTACGGTAAAGGTTAAACCGTTCTCGTCATTTTGGGTGGTCCATTTCAGCTGGATGCCGCCGGTGGCCTTAGCCCCGGTAAAGCTTAATAAACGGTAATTGTAAACCTGTTTTAAAACCAGCTTAAAGCGCTTGTTGCCAAAAGTGGCGGCAATACCCTTATCCATAGTAAAGGCATAATCAGGATTAGCCCTGACCTCCACCGAATCATTTTTATAAGCATCCTTTAACCAGATCTGGTACAGGGCGGGGATGTTCTGCAAATCGGTTAAGGACAATTTATAGGACCCGGAACTGACGGCATCAACCAGCAGGGGGATCTCCGGTGTTTTTTTAATCAGGGGCTGATAGTTGATCGACAGGTTAAAGCCATCCTGCGACAGGCTGGACAAGCTTTCCAGGGCGCCGTTGCCGCCCAGGTCGGTGGCGTCCTCAGTCTCATCATAATCAGCTTTGGCGGCCGACCGGAAGCCGAGGATGATATCATCATAGTTTAAACTGTCCTTCACCAGCTTCAGCTTTAAATAGCGGCTGGGTTCGGTATTGGTCACGGGGAGCCCCAGCAATAAACTGCTGCCGGTGTTCTGGGAAGAGATCTTACAAGCCTCGGTAAAGTTTAAGGCATTGGTACTGCTGGAAGCCTGGACAAAAAAGCCCTGCCCGCTGGCGATGACATTAGAGGCATTACTGGTACCGCTGCCGGCGCCCTGCACATAGGAGCCATACTGCCCGGTCACGGGGTCAAACTCATAAATGGTGGCCTTCACACCGGTCGAGGCGGCATAAACGGCCGTCCAGCTGATGGACGAAGGATAAGGGTTGCCCACCAGGTTTAAGCCGTTGGTGCTGGTATTGGCCGACAGGGTGCTGTTGGATAAAGAGATGGCCGGGGTTTTCCAGTATTTGACGGTGATGGGCCCCTGGTTTAACGTACCGGTGTTGGAAAAGATCACGCTTTCGGGGGCGACATAAGGGGCGGTAGTTTTAGCGGTAGTATTGGTCACTTTATCCCCCCGGAAGTAAAACAGGAAACCGGTACCGGGATACAGGTAATAAGCGGTGGCATCGCTTAAAACGGTAACAGAGGTACCCGTCCCCAAAGCATTGATACCCCTGAAGTTACCGTTGGTAAAAGAGCTGCCGGTTACATGATCATCCTGGTATAAATACAGCGTCGGGTTCCCGGCGGAGGTGGTAATGGTAGGGCTGCTGGTAGCGCCGGTGACAATGGCGTTGTTAGCGATATAATTGAGGTTATAATAATTGGCCGAACCGTTATTGGCATTCCAAACCGGGGATGACATGACGCGGTAATTGCGGTAGGTATAATTCCCCCTGGTGTTGTTATAACTACTGCCGCCTGTTACATAACGTTGCGCTACATAGGTGCCTGTTAAACTCGATGTGCTGGGGATAGCGGCAATGGTACCCGTCCCGCTGGCATCAGACATTAAGGTGAAAGTACCCAGGTTATTTACAATGGTGCTGGCCCCCAAAGTTAATACCGCCGTTGATGCTATGGAAGATGAAGACCCGCTGGCTAGCTTTAATGTACCGCCAGAAACGGTTACGCTGGCCCCGCTTGTTAAATTAAGGCCAGTATTTAATGTTAAAGTTTTGCCCGAATTAATACTAATGGTTGGCGAACTGGCAGAAGTAAAGGTAATACCGCCAATGGTAGCATCCGAATTGATTACCGGCGCGTTAGTATACGTTCCGGTAAACCGGACAACTGTTGTACTGGTAGGGGAAAAGCCACCGCCGCCATTTAATAAGGTATAATTACCCGCGTTTCCGATGTTCGAATTGCTCGCTCCGGTCCAGTTTTCGGTAGTTACTATGGTAAACGCGTTACCGGTAACGTTATAAGTATTATAATTTGTATTGTAGGGATTAGGTATCAACGCCGGCTGGCCCTGTCCGCTTGCAAAACTGCAGGTAAATGTGGTTGCCCCGCCGGTAACTACCGTATAATCGGCAACCAACCAATAGTAATAAGTTGCATTGGTAATGGTTTCATTTACAGTGGCCACAAAATATCCGCCGCCGCTAACGCTGACACTTGATGAGGTATATAAGGGCGTTCCACCGGGAAAAACATTGGCGGTAGACCTGTAGATCCTGGCATTTGAAAAATAGCTGTTTTCGCTGCCCGATGTTTTTATATTAAAAGTAACAAAGTTGAGCGATCCGCTCACTTGTATGCTAAATCCGTATAGTACAATGTCGGTTCTTCCGTAATATAAAGAGCCCGTTGTTATGCCGTTGGTTGATGTGCTGTTGGCCCCGGTTACTGTAGCGGTAGATATGGCCAGCGAAAACGTGGTGCCATTCATATTGCTGCCTACGGCAATGTTAGACGCCGTGGGACTGCTTTGTACAACCGAGTTGGTTTTGGTAGTAGAGAAACTGAATTGCGATGTTGCAGGCAACGAGCCATAATAGCCCGAATTAAAATCGCATACGATAAAATAATAAACGGGTGAAGCATTATTACTGAACGATTCGCTTAAACCTGAAATGGCTATACCCGAAGACGCGTCGTATCCGAACGATACGGTAGCGCCCGATATCAGTGTGGCTGTGCCGGTAGAAAACGTACTGGAACTGGACCGGTAGATTTTCCCGTTGTTAAAATACGATTGCGCAGCCCCGCTGTTATAAGTGTTATATAAATTAAATCCGCTATAGGTGGCTGTACCTTGTACAGTGATCCCAAACCCAAATAAAACGATACCGGTTTGGCCGGGATATAAAGACCCTTGGGTGATACCATTGCCCGATGAATTTGCAGCAGTAAAGGTTATTATCGGATTGGAAAATGTAAATGTAGTGCCGGTAATATTTGATGTAGGCGCTAAGTTTGTACTGGTTGGGGCCGATTGTACAATAGCATTAGTTTGCGATGTGCTGAAACTAAGCGTGAGGTTAGCGGGTAATGTTCCGCTTGTTTGATTAAAATCGGCCACGACAAAATAATAGACCGTTGTACTTGTGATGGATTCGGACAGGCCGGAGATGGTTACGCCCGGTGTGTGCGACCCGTTGAATGCAACAGTTGCCGTTACCTGTGTGGCGGTACCAATGGAAAACGTGCTTGAGGTTGAGCGGTACAATTTCCCGTTGCCCAGGTAACCATTCAAAGCGCTTTGTGTGCTTGATGAATTCAAATTAAACCCGCTTACCGTTGTATTTACATTAGATGACAGGCCAAATCCAAATAACACAACCCCGGTTTGGGAGGCTATGATAGTACCCGAAGTAATGCCGTTGCCGCTTGTATTAGCGCTTGTAAAAGTATATACCGGGTTTTGAAAAGTAAACGTGGTGCCGCTGATGTTTGACGGTGCGGCTATGTTGGCCACATTAGGCACCGATTGTACAATGGCATTGGTTTGTGACGTGCTGAAGCTGAGTTGCAGATTAGCCGGGAGTACACCCGATGTTTGATTAAAATCGGCTACTAAAAAATAATATACGGGGGTTGTGGTAATGGATTCGGACAGGCCGGATATGGCTACCCCCGGCGCATGCTGATAAGTACTGAATGCAATGGTGGCCCCGCTTACCAGGGTAGCCGTGCCTACCGAAAAAGTACTTGATGTGGAGCGGTAAAGCTTGCCATTGCCCAGGTAATTGGACAAATAACTTTGGGTACTTGACGAATTGATATTAAAGCCGCTCACCGTTGTAGTAACGTTTGCAGATATACCAAACCCAAACAGCACTACATCTGTTTGTGACGCCGTTATATTACCGGTAGTAATACCATTACCGGCGGCGTTGGCGCTTGTTATGGTATAAGTAGGGTTGTTTATGGTATAATTAGTCCCCGTAAAGTTACCGGGTGTACCGCTATAAGCATTATAAGGATTACTGCGGATAGCCGAAACAAATGTAAATTGTATGGTGCTGGGTAATGTGATATAAGATGGTATGCCCGAAAGGTCGCCTACAATAAAATAAGTATAACTGGTATTATTTAGCGTTTCGTTAAGCCCGGTAATATCTATATAAGTACCAAGTGTACCCAGGCTTTGCACCAGGGTGGCGCCTGTAAAAGACACACCGCCGGCGGTTGACCGGTATAGATATGCATTACCAACAAAGGCCTGGGATGCATTAAGGACAATTTCATTCACCTTTGCGGTTGACCCCGTTGCTGTAATGGTAAAGCCAAATAACACAGCGGTTTGGCCGCTTACTAAAGGACTGGCAGCAACACCGTTTACCGCGGTATTATTGGCGCTTGTAACAACTACGGTTTGCCCATAGCAATTGCAACTAACAATCAAAAAACTGCTCAGCAATAGTAGTGGAAGAATGTAGTTTTGGAGACGTTTCTTCACTTAATTAGGTTATTTTTCAGGAATATATATTGCAAATATATATTTCCATATAAAAATAGTAATAAATAATCATATTTGTTACATAATACCTTTCAGGACGAAATGGGTAATTATTAACAATTTATGAAAGCCCGGGAGACGGGGAGTGAAAGATAGTAACGCTTTTATGCTGCGATGAGTGGCTTTTTTTCTTTTTTCAACTGCCTGAATGCTAAAAGCATAGCAGCGATGAGGAGGAGCACGACCCAGGAATCGATAGGACAATCGGACGAGACATCATCAGGATCGGCGCCGCCGCAGGGGTTCACATCAATTTGGGCAAAGGCGGTCCCCGCCATCAAAAATAATAAGCCCGCCAATAATACTAACCGCTTTGTTCTCATCCTCACCATTTCCTTATATTTTTGTAAACTTAGATTGTCCGACGATACTTTTGCCGGTTTTATTATTGAGTACGATGACCAGGTATACGCCCGGCATTAAATCCCTTACGCTGCCCTGCCATACCTGGCGGGCCGAATTAAATTCCCTGACCAGCCTGCCGCTGGTGCTGACAATACGGATGGTATAAGAAGGCAGGGCCGTGCCGCTGACCATATTCACCGCGATGCTGATATCCCCGTCGGTAGGGATAGGATAAATATTAACCGCTGTTGCGGAAGCGATATAATAAGTAATATCCACAATAGCCGAATAAGAGATCTCATGATTATAATCATCCTGCTTGATCCGGTACTTATAGATCCCGGTAGCGGGGTTCTTATCCAGAAACCCATAACTGCCCGAACCATCGGACTGCAGGCTGCCGATGGGATCATAAGTTTTACCGCCATCAATGCTGCGTTCTACGGTAAAGGTTAAACCGTTCTCTTCATTTTGGGTGGTCCATTTCAGCTGGATGCCGCCGGTGGCCTTAGCCCCGGTAAAGCTTAATAAACGGTAATTGTAAACCTGTTTTAAAACCAGCTTAAAGCGCTTGTTGCCAAAAGTGGCGGCAATACCCTTATCCATAGTAAAGGCATAATCAGGATTAGCCCTGACCTCCACCGAATCATTTTTATAAGCATCCTTTAACCAGATCTGGTACAGGGCGGGGATGTTCTGCAAATCGGTTAAGGACAATTTATAGGACCCGGAACTGACGGCATCAACCAGCAGGGGGATCTCCGGTGTTTTTTTAATCAGGGGCTGATAGTTGATCGACAGGTTAAAGCCATCCTGCGACAGGCTGGACAAGCTTTCCAGGGCGCCGTTGCCGCCCAGGTCGGTGGCGTCCTCAGTCTCATCATAATCAGCTTTGGCGGCCGACCGGAAGCCGAGGATGATATCATCATAGTTTAAACTGTCCTTCACCAGCTTCAGCTTTAAATAGCGGCTGGGTTCGGTATTGGTCACGGGGAGCCCCAGCAATAAACTGCTGCCGGTGTTCTGGGAAGAGATCTTACAAGCCTCGGTAAAGTTTAAGGCATTGGTACTGCTGGAAGCCTGGACAAAAAAGCCCTGCCCGCTGGCGATGACATTAGAGGCATTACTGGTACCGCTGCCGGCGCCCTGCACATAGGAGCCATACTGCCCGGTCACGGGGTCAAACTCATAAATGGTGGCCTTCACACCGGTCGAGGCGGCATAAACGGCCGTCCAGCTGATGGACGAAGGATAAGGGTTGCCCACCAGGTTTAAGCCGTTGGTGCTGGTATTGGCCGACAGGGTGCTGTTGGATAAAGAGATGGCCGGGGTTTTCCAGTATTTGACGGTGATGGGCCCCTGGTTTAACGTACCGGTGTTGGAAAAGATCACGCTTTCGGGGGCGACATAAGGGGCGGTAGTTTTAGCGGTAGTATTGGTCACTTTATCCCCCCGGAAGTAAAACAGGAAACCGGTACCGGGATACAGGTAATAAGCGGTGGCATCGCTTAAAACGGTAACAGAGGTACCCGTCCCCAAAGCATTGATACCCCTGAAGTTACCGTTGGTAAAAGAGCTGCCGGTTACATGATCATCCTGGTATAAATACAGCGTCGGGTTCCCGGCGGAGGTGGTAATGGTCGGGCTGCTGGTAGCGCCGGTGACAATGGCGCTGTTAGCGATATAATTGAGGTTATAATAATTGGCCGACCCGTTATTGGCGTTCCAAACCGGGGAGGACATGACGCGGTAATTGCGGTAGGTATAATTCCCCCTGGTGCTGTTATAACTGCTGCCGCCTGTTACGTAGCGTTCGGCAGTTACGTTGCCGGTAATTGCAGCATCAATAGTACCTGTCGAAGTTTGATCTAACCGGGATACAGATGCCGTACTTGTTGCCGACGATTTTAACGTGAGCTTATTATTAGTAGCTAAGGTTGCATTTTGCAAGTTTAATGTTGTATACAAATTAAGCGTGGGGTTGGTACTGGCTAAAGTTAAAGTAGTAGCCTTAGCGCCCTTAATAATACTTAGCGTTCCCAATTTTGTGGTAACGCCGCTACCAATAGTAAATGTTTTACTGGCAGTCCCGGTAAAGGCTATCGTTCCATCGGCCGCAAGGCTGTTTGCAACAGTCAGATTACCATCATTAATGGTTAACGATTTACTGCTTTCAATAACTAACCCGTTCAATGTCAGATCGGTGTTGGCCGGACTTATTGGCGAATTGGTAGCCGTATTAGGTATTAATAAATACGAATTGTTTGGCGGGGCCGAGGGGGGGGTACCATTTGGCCCGTTTGCCGAGCTATACCGGTAAGCATCATAGTACCAATTGGTTTTTAAGGTATAATCGGTACTGTTGCCCAGCCATTTGTAAGCAATATGCTCGGTAAAAGTCTGCCCGTTATAGGTAGTTGTTAATGATGTATTTCCTCCGTTAAGGTTATCGTACGTTACCGCGGCATTTTGAAGATAATAGGATACATCTGCAGTATTGCTAAAATCTGAGTTGAGATCAAGGACTACAAAATAATATACATTGGTACTGGGATAAGTAGCGCTGTAGGTAGGGATGGATATGGTATTGGTTTGTGTGCCTGAACTTGTTGGGGTTAAAGTTAAAATCAAATCATCCGAGGTTGTAGAAAAAACATTATCGGCAGATTTATAAATTTTAATTGAACTAAAGTAAGTAGAAAAGTTACCCGAGCTTAAAGAAATTTTAAGCTGGGTCAGCGTATAGATGCCTCTTGCCGACAAATAAAAGCCCAGGGCAATTACGCCTTGCTGGCCCTCGGCCAAATCAGCATTGGTTATCCCATTAGCCGATCCGTTCACAGTAGCATCCGATGAAAAGGAAATATTCTCTTTATAAGCTTTAATATCATCAAACTGAAAATTTGAAGCGGTGCGCCTTTCGTCCATTTCCAGTACCGAATAAGTGTAGGTGCTTAATCCACCGTTAAAGTTTACATTTCCGCCGGTTTGGGTGCTTGTTGTACTATAAGTGGTATAAGTATCTATAAATAACCTGTATTTCCCCGAAATAATCAGCACTTTAATAATGTAAGGGGTGTTAGGGCTAACCGTATACGAAAAAACATCCCTTGTATAACTGCTGCTCTCTTTCGATTTAAAGTACAGGGTGTTACCCGATTGGAAAAAATAAAGGCCCAGGCTGCTTGAACTGGCCGATGGGGTTGTGGTATTGGTAGCTAACCAATAACGCCAGCCACCTTTACCGGATGCTACGCCACTTGAACTATAATCCACAATATCCGATCCTGAACTTGCAGTTGAGTACTGATAAATGAAATCAAATTCCCAGTTAGATCCGTCATCCAAATTAGTGCCGTTTGGTAAGGCCTGGCAATAAATAGCATTGTTATAGGGGGTTGCCCGGTTTACAGACCTGAGTGACCCGTTGCCATGTAAGGGTGAGGTTGTAGATGTGGTAATGCTTTCGTGCCCGGAGGTAGCGTCGCGTTGTGTAAAGCTGTGAAGCGAGTTATCGTCAAATACGTTACTGTAAAAATAAGTGGGCGATCCTTGTTGAGTTTCCTGTCCGAAGGCAGATTCGGCGGATGCCAAAAATCCGGCAAAAAACAGAAAGGGAAGAAGATAGCGCAGTAACCGTTTTTCCAAAATTAAAGAAATTTATTTAAGCCATGCAATAATTATGCGGCATATATAGTTTAGCGCATAAAATTAATAATAAATAATGAAAAAAGCTGAATTTATGTGCCAGAGGCTCAAATAGACTAATTTTTTACTTAAATAACTGAAGGTAAAACATTTGACAGATGTGGATACGAGCTGATTTTCCACAGTATGGGAATTAATTACCCCGAAAGTTTAACTAAAAAGAAAAATCAATAAGCGGCTTTATTATTAATAATAATATCTTTTTGGGTGAAGGTTTTAACAAATACTTCCACCGGGTTTAATATAGCTTCCCCATTACTTTCGGCGGCAAAAAACTTGCCGTTGTCTTTCACAAAAACCGAATATTTCCCCACCGGCAGATTAATATGGTACCGGCCTGTAGTATCGCTTTTGGTATGGGCAATTAAACGCGTTTTTATAGCATCAAAAACAGGGCTGGTACCTTGCGTTTGGCTCACCGAAGTGGGCTCGTAAATGTAGATATCCCGGCTAACGCCGCGTCCTTTGCTGATGGGCCTTCCCGGCGATGGCATTTGATTACCGCGTACCAGGTAAATATACCCCGAAAGCCCCTGGCTTACAGGCTGGGCAGATTTTAAGCCCGAACATGCAAAAAGAAAAATAACCAGGCCCGGTATCATGTATTTGTATTTCATATATATTTATAAACTATAACATTAACTAACGTAAACCCGTGGTAATAAATATTTATAATCCATTAAATTTACAAACTTGTTTAAAAATAACGGATAGATAAGAATTGGGTATGGGTAAACTTTTCCGCGCTTGCTTTAGTGTTTGTATGATTTTGGTGCTGGGCGCGGGGATGGCCAATGCACAGCAATTGCTGGTTAGCAATGCCAAAAAGCTGGAGCTGCAAAACCTTTCGGTACAGATGGATGAGGCCTATAAAACCAATTACCAGTCGGCTGTAGCCATGGCGAAACTGAAAGGCTGGCCATTGTACCGGAAAGAGCAGAACGGGACATTGATCTCGCTGCAAGGGGTTACACCTATGGGCTTCCCCATTTATTTACGTACAGATAATAATACCACCGCGGCCGCTACAACCGGCACCAACACGGTACAGCCCGGCGGCTTGTTAGGCCTAAACCTTACGGGATCAACCGCGGCACTGAATAATAAACTGGCTATTTGGGACGGCGGCTGGGTGTTAACCAATCACCAGGAATTTGCAGGGAAAACAATCAGTATTAAAGATGCCAACTCGCTGGTAATAGAACATGCTACCCACGTAGCGGGCACTATGCTGGCAAAAGGCGTATACGCCCCCGCAAAAGGCATGGCTTACGGCGCAACTACGCTTTCATCGTACGATTTTAATAATGATATAGCAGAAATGACCGCGGCGGCAAGCGGCTTGTTGCTGAGTAACCACTCTTACGGTGGCGTATCGGGCTGGAGCTTTAACGACAGCCAAAACCGGTGGGAATGGTATGGCCTGCCTGGCGATACTGAAGATTACACCTTCGGATTTTATGATACGCGAACCCAATCGTGGGACAAGATCGCTTATAACGCGCCTTATTACCTCATTGTAGAATCGTCCGGCAACAGCCGTACCGAAAACGGCCCGGCTGTGGGATCTGATTACTGGGGTTACCGCAGCCGTACCGATCAAACCATTGTTGATAAAGGGGCGCGCCCGGCCGGCATCAGCAGTAACGATACTTATGATGTATTAAACTCCACCGCTAACGCTAAAAATAGTTTAACGGTAGGCGCGGTTAACCCATTACCGTACGGCCCTACCAGTCGCACAGATGTAGTGGTTGCCCCATTCAGCAGCTGGGGGCCAACAGATGACGGCCGTGTTAAACCTGATATTGTAGGTATGGGCGTTAACGTATTATCAACAGATAACGCCAGTACTACGGCCTATACCACACTTTCGGGTACATCCATGGCGGCGCCTAATGTTACGGGCTCGTTATACCTTTTGCAGGAATATTACCAGCAGAAGAACTCCGGCAATTTTATGAAATCGGCCACGCTGAAAGGCCTGGTTTGCCATACGGCTTTTGATGCCGGCAATGTTGGCCCCGATTACGTATACGGCTGGGGATTGCTGGATATGAAGAAAGCCGCGCAGGCCATTACCGATAACGGCGCCAAAAGTATGATCAGGGAAAACACGTTGACGCAGGGCCAAACGCAAACCGTTAATGTGATCGCATCGGGCAACGGCGACCTGATGGCTACCATTGCCTGGACCGATCCGCAGGGTACGCCAACATCCGGCACAACGATTAACGACCGTACACCCAAACTGGTGAACGACCTGGATATCCGCGTAAGCGATGGTACTACCACTTTCAGGCCCTGGGTGCTGGACCCGGCCAACCCAAGCGTGGCCGCCACTACAGGCGATAATATCCGCGATAATGTAGAGCAGATCTATATACCGGGCGCAATCCCGGGCAAGGCTTATACCATTACCATAACGCATAAAGGGACGCTAACATCGGCGCCGCAAAATTACGCGCTGATTGTTACCGGGATAGGCGGTGCGGCCTATTGCGCGTCGGCGCCGGCATCAAGTGCCGATTCGCGCATCAATAACATCACCTTATCTAACCTGAATAATACCCCGGCGGCAGGCTGCACCAGCTATAGCGATTATACCGCCACCACCGTAACCCTGGAGCAGGGCAAAACCTACCCGCTGAGTATTACAGCCGGCACCTGCGGCGGCAATTTTAATAAAATAGCCAAAATTTATATTGATTATAATGCCGACGGTACCTTTGACCCCGTAACTGAGCTGGCAGCCACTACAACTGTAATAAGTGCTACAGGCACCTATACGGGTACTATCAGCGTGCCGGGCAGTGTGCTGGCCGGTAACTATAGCCTGATGCGCGTAGTGCTCAGCGAAACCAGCGATGCCACTACCATTACCCCCTGCGGTACTTATGCCAAAGGCGAAACACAGGATTACCGCGTACTTTTCACCAAAACAACGGCCGATGCAGGGCTGGTATCGGTAAGCAGTAGTACACCCGGCGGGGCTTGCGCGGGCCAAACCAATGTAACCGTGCGGATCAAGAATTTTGGCAGCGCCAACATCAGTAATATCCCGGTAACGGTTACGATAACCAATCCCGATAATTCGGTTGTTACGCTGAATGAAACCTATGCTTTTACGCTGCCCCCGGCCGCCGAAGACGACTTTATATTGCAGGGGACTTTCAATACCTTATCGGGCGCTACTTACCGTATTACCGCCACTACCAACCTCAGCGGCGACCCAGTTATAGCTAATAACTCGGTTACGACAAATATTGTAACCGGTACCCCGGCCGCAGCTACGGCTTTGCAGGCCTATTATTGCGATGATACCAAAAAATACATCCTTACGGGCAACAGCGATGGCGGCATTTTATGGTACAAAACCGCTGCCGACTTGCTACCTATCACCGCAGGATCACCGGCTTATACCTTGCAGGCGCCTGCAAATAATACCTTCTACGCCGGCGTGAATGATTTAAAAGGCACCGTTGGCCCGGCCACTAAAAATGTTTATACGGCAGGGGGATATAACCAGTTTACACCATCGGTTAATGTAACTACTACCGTCCCGGTAATTTTGGAGAGCGCCAGGCTGTATATCGGTAATTCGGGTAAGATCACCTTTACGGTGAATAATACCAACGGGCAAACCGTATCCAGCGCTACCATTAACGCGATAGCTACCCGTACCACGCCGGGCGCCGGCGCGCAGGTTGACGATCCGAACGACCAGGGCCGGGTGTATACCCTAAACCTGCTGTTCCCTACGGCCGGGAACTACACCGTTACCGCTAATTACGAGAACGGCGCTACCCTATACCGCAACAACGGCGGGGTAAGCGGTTATCCCTATAGTTTGGGCGGCGCGTTTACCATAACAAAGAATAATGCCACATCGCCCACTACGCCGAGCGATACCGCCTACTATAAAAACTTTTACTACTTTTTTTATAATACCCAGATAAAAAGTGCCGGTTGCGCATCAACAGCGCGGATCCCTGTAAGCCTTGCCAAGCCGGTGATCACCCAAAAAGATACCGTGCTCAGCTCCAATTTTAGCAATGGTAACCAGTGGTATTTTAACGATAGTCTTATTGTTGGCGCCACCGGGCAAACCTATATAGCTACCAGGAGTGGTAACTATAAAGTTGGCGTAACGCTCGGTACAGGCTGTACCGTTTTCTCGGATGCATACCGCTATGCGCTGGTGGCCCTGCATCCGGATAAATCAGACATTGGACTGGCGGTATTCCCGGTACCTGCCACTACCAAAATAAACGTGGTATTTAAAGCCCCGGCCGATAACAGTTTAACCCTTTCGCTGGTGAATAACGCCGGGCAAACGGTATACTCCGAAAAGCAATCTATAACGGCGGGCAACTTTAGCACCATTATGGATGTAAGCCGGCAAATTACCGGTACCTATATTTTACAGGTTACCCTGGGCGGTAAGGTTTACGGGCATAAGATATTGATAGTGCGATAGACGAGGATTTAGTGGAGATTTAACCACAGAGTGCACAGCGGTTGCACGGAGTACACAGAGCTTTGCAATTAAGATAACTCCGTGTTCTCTGTGATGCTCTCTCTGTGACCTCCGTGGTTAAATAGTCATCGTTGACAGCCTATTTAAAAATATACTTCAACCCAATCCCCGGCGCCAGGTCAAAATACGGGCCGTGGCCAAACTCCAGCCGTGGGTTCAGGTCAACGCTGATACCGATGGGCGATTCGGGGAAGATGTATTCGGCACCGACAATACCATCTGCGCCAAGCAATAAGGTGTTATTAAATTTAGGGTTGGTATTATTACCCACGCTGCCAATATGCGCGCCAAAACCGTAATAAAGTTTCAGCTTGTCTACATCAAAAATAGGCATATGCCTTTCCCACAGGCCGGTAAAAACAACACCGTGACTGCGCAGACCGATGATGCCTTCCAACGCGTCGGTTTTATCAATAAAATACTTAGCCGATGGGCCGTATTCGTAACTGAATTTCAGGCCGGCTGCTACCGTGTAATCCTGCGCCTGCGATGATTTGCTGAAGAATAAAAATGAACTGATTAAAAATAAAAGTATCGTGCTTTTTTTCATGATTAGGGTTGATGTGTAATTAATCCTTATGGCAGCATTAACGTTTGTTTTTGTGTTTTATGATGTTGGATGTGGTGATTTAACCACAAAGGGCACAAAGTTTTTTTCACAAAGGACACAAAGCAGGCTAATGGAATTATCATCAATCTTATTACAAAACAAAGCTTTGTGCGCTTAGTGTTCCTTTTCTTTGTGTACTTTGTGGTTAAATATCCAACCAGTAAAATTTAACAGAAATAGATTAAATTAGAAGCCAAATTATAACCCTATGCAGTGCAATATCCCCCGCAAATACTATTTATTAACGGTACTTATTTTATTAACCGGCATTGTTTTACCCGGCTGTGTACGCGGCCAGTTAGGGAAGGATAACAGCGACCAGTATTATAACGGTATGGTAGTTTGCGCCTACCCCGACGCGGCAAAGGTTGGGCTGGAGATACTGAAAAAAGGAGGCAACGCGGTTGATGCTGCCGTGGCTGTGCAGTTTGCCCTGGCGGTAACCCTGCCACAGGCCGGCAACATAGGTGGCGGCGGTTTTATGGTATACCGGTCGGCCAAGGGGAAAACCAATACGCTCGATTTCAGGGAAAAGGCACCGGCCGGGGCCAGCGCCAATATGTATTTAGATTCGGTGGGGAATGTGATCCCTGATATGAGTTTGGCTACGCACCAGGCATCGGGCGTGCCGGGTAGTGTGGATGGCATGGTGGCGGCGCACCGTAAATATGGCAAGCTAAACTGGGCCGAACTGGTTGAACCTGCCATTAAACTGGCCCGCGATGGTTTTAAAGTAACCAAACACCTGGCCGACGACCTGAACCGTAACGCCGCCGATTTTCAAAAAAGAAATCCCGGTAAAAAGTACTTTTTAAAAAATACCCCCTGGCAGGAAGGAGATATACTGGTACAGGATGACCTGGGCAAAACGCTGGAACTGATACGCGATAAGGGGCGCAAGGGTTTTTACGATGGCGTGGTGGCCGATCAGCTGATTGCCGAAATGCAAACCGGCAAGGGGATGATCACCAAAACCGACCTGAAAAACTATCATTCGGTTTGGCGCAAACCCATCACAGGCGAATATAAGGGCTACAAGATCATCACTATGCCGCCGCCATCAAGCGGGGGGATTGCCTTGCTGCAATTGCTGCATTCGGTAGCGAACTACCCGCTAAACCAGTGGGGCTTTAATAAAGACTCAACCGTGCAGGTAATTGTTGAGGCCGAGCGCCGGGTATATGCCGACCGCTCAAAATACCTGGGCGACCCTGACTTTTATAAAGTGCCTGTAGATAGCCTGCTGAAACCGGCTTATATCGATGCGCGGATGAAAAGCTTTGACTGGGCCGCAGCCACACCAAGCAGCAGCATACAGCCCGGCAGCTTTGCGGGATATGAAAGCGACCAAACCACTCATTTTTCTATTGTAGACCGCGAGGGCAACGCCGTTTCTATCACCACCACGCTAAACGGATCGTTCGGATCGAAGATCATCGTTGGCGGCGCGGGCTTTTTACTGAATAACGAGATGGACGATTTTAGCTCGAAACCGGGCGTACCAAATATGTATGGCCTGGTAGGGGGAAAGGCCAATAGCATACAGCCAGGTAAAAGGATGCTGTCGTCCATGACGCCAACCATTGTTGAAAAGGATGGCAAACTGTTTATGGTAGTAGGCACGCCGGGCGGATCGACCATTATCACATCGGTTTTCCAGACCATACTAAATGTGATTGAGTTTAACAAAAGCATGCAAAGCGCGGTAAATGCCAAAAGGTTTCATCACCAGTGGCTGCCCGATGTGGTAAATGCCGAAAAAGAGGCGCTGGATAGTTTAACGGTTGATAAGCTAACCAAAAAAGGTTATAAAATAACCGTGGGCGGCGGCATAGGCCGGGTAGATGCCATATTGGTAACTAAATGGGGTTACCTGCAGGGCGGTGCCGATCCGCGTGGCGATGATACTAAACTGGGGTGGTAAAGTTAAAGCCCTGTTACTGTTATTCGTCCTCCATTGGCTGAAGCTAAGGGCAATGAAATAAGAATAGCAATTCATTGCCGTCCTGTTTATGGGGCGGATTAAGTAAATAAGCAAGCGGGTTTTAGCCCAAACTATAGTATTACAATAGGGATAGTATACTGATGAAAATAATTTCTAATTTTGAAAGGTATGCCGGCAAACATTAAACACCAGGAAACGATAGACTATTTTTTAAAAATAGTTTGGCAAACTGTTGCTAACCGCTACAACCAGTTAGTAACCGAGTTTGGTATTACCCAATCTATTGGTTACCTGCTGATCAATATTGATGAGAAAGAGGGTAACACGGTATCGGAAGTGGCGGCATTGCTGGGATTAAAATCAACCAGCCTGTCGCGTATGCTTAGTCAGCTGGAAAAGATGGACCTGATCTACCGCGAATCGAACAAAGGCGATAAGCGCTCGGTTAAAATATACCTGACCGAATTGGGTAAGGAAAAACGCCACCTGGCCCGCGGCCTGGTAAAGCAATTTAACAACTATCTGAACGATCATATCTCCGAAAAAGATAAAGACCACCTCATCAGCACACTTAAAAAGATCAACACACTTACCCTGAATTACAAGCCTGAATAGGCAGGTAAAGCCGAAAGGTTAAGGGTAAAGCTTTCAGATGTATCATATCACGGTATGCGATAACTATAAATTACCGGGTTTGAAATATCTCTCCCTCAAAAAACGTTTTAAGGCTGATAAAGTCGGGGTTTTATCATCGTTTAACAGGTTTATATGTTAAAAAATGTTAACCTGCTGATTTTGCCATTTAAAAGAATAAATTTGCCGTTTGAAATAAATGACCAGGGTATTGATTATTTGTTTATGTGTGCTGGCGTTCGCGGGATGTAAAAAATCTACCGAGGGCGCTAAGCAGGCGCAGGTACAGGCCGAAATTGATGATAAGTTGATTAAAGATTATATCGCTAAGAATAATCTGACGGCAACTAAAGTAATGATAGGCTCGCAGGATACTACCGGTGTATGGTACATTAACACAGTAACCGGTACCGAAAACGCGCTGTTCACTAACTCATCGCTATTAACGGTGGGGTATACAGGCAGGGTGCTGGGCACCAGTACTGCTTTTACACAAACCAATACCTATCATCCATCCTACCATTTGGGGGATATGATAAAAGGCTGGCAATATGGTATCACTAAATCGCAAATAAGAAAGGGCGGAAAAATACGCCTGCTGATAGCTTCGAGATATGCTTACGGGCCGTATGACCAGCCCACTTTGGGGATACCCGCAAACTCGGTGCTTGATTTTGATATTGAACTTTTTGATGTAACGAACTAATTTTAAATGAAACAAATACTTTTTACGCTCCTGTTTTTTTGTGTTGCCGGTTTATACTCATGCCGTAAAAGCAACGATATTGATATTAAGCAATACGATGAGCAGCAAATACAGGCTTACATCAGCGCTAACGGACTTACCGATATGAAGCGCGATCTATCGAGCGGTGATACTACCGGCATGTATTATAAAATACTTACGCAAGGCACCGGCAAGGTTGTTGATTATCCGGATATTGTAGCGCTTGTATTTACTGTTAAAAGTTTCGACGGGCAGTTTATAGCTACCGATACTATTGTGAACCATGTGTATAACTTCCTGGGGCATATTAACAAAAACAATTTGCCAAATGGTGTTCAGTTAGCCCTGATCAATATATTAAAAAACAAAGGCGGCCGTATGCGCCTGTTGGTGCCATCTCATTTAGGTTATGGTTCTGCAGGTTTTGGATCGGGCAGCAGCGATGGTAATAACAGGATAAAAGGCAACCAGGGTTTAGATTACTATATCAACCTGATTGATGACCAGCCTAAGTATGATGATTTAACGGTTAAAAACTATATTACCGCTAATAATTTAACCGGGTATACCAAAACCGCATCGGGTTTGTGGTATAAGATCCTGCAAACAGGTTCGGGTGCAGCTATAGGTGCATCGGCACTGGTAACCATACAATACACCGGTAGTTTATTAAACGGTTTAAATACCTCAGATCAGTATAATTCAAGTGATGCCAGTACAGGTACCACAATTGATTTAGGTAATGATACCCGGGCAGGCCTGGTTGAAGGATTGCAGTTAACCACTCCAGGAGCTAAATTATCGCTGATTATGCCATCAAGATTGGCTTACGGTTATAACACTTATGGTGATAGCAGTATCCCGATTTTTAGCTGTATGAGATATGATGTTAATGTAATATCGGTACAATAATTATTTAGCCAATGCGGCTGTAAAAGCTTTAAGACAACGGTCGCGTGCAAAAGCGCGATCAATAATGGGTTTTGGATACTTGCTGAAGTCGGCATATTCCGGAACCCATTTTTTTATATACTCCAGTTTAGGATCAAACTTTTTGGTTTGCAATTCGGGGTTAAATATCCTGAAGTACGGTGCGGCATCGGTACCACTGCCGGCGGCCCATTGCCAGCCGCCTACATTACTGGCCATTTCATAATCCAGCAATTTGCGGGCAAAATAGCGTTCGCCCCAGCGCCAGTCAATTAACAGGTCCTTACTTAAAAAACTGGCTACGATCATCCGTACCCGGTTATGCATAAAACCGGTTTCGTTCAGTTCGCGCATGCCGGCATCAATAATGGGGTAGCCGGTTTGCCCGTTACACCAGGCTTCAAGCAGGTCTTCGTCATTCGCCCATTTAATCCGGTCATACTCCGGGCGAAAGGCATGGTCTATGGTTTTTGGAAAATGATCCAGTATCATCATATAAAACTCGCGCCATATCAATTCGTTCAACCAGGTTTTCTCTTTGTGGAGGTAGGCTTTACGTGCCGCCCCGCGGATACTGATGGTGCCAAAACGCAAATGCAGGCCAATATGCGAAGTGCCTTTTATGGCGGGAAAGTTGCGCTTTTCGGCATAATCGGATATTACATCCTCGTAATATTGATCGGGGAAGAGCCTGTCGCTTTTTTCAAAGCCCATCTCTTTTAATAATGGGATGGCCTGATGCTCAGTTTTATAAAGGTTGTGCAGATACTTGCTAACCGGGTACGCCTTTAAATAAAAGGGGGTAAGTTTGCTATACCATTTACGCATATAAGGCGTGTAAATGGTATAAGGCAGCCCATTATCCTTGGTAACCTCATTCTTTTCAAATATTACCTGGTCTTTATAGGTATTAAAGGGGATCTGTTTTTCTTTTAGCAGTTTGCGGATGTTTTCATCGCGGGTTTTGGCGTAAGGCTCGTAATCATGATTGGTGTAAACGGATGCTACTTCGTAATCCTTCAGTATTTGTTTCCAGGCCTGTTCGGCATCATTATAAAGTATAAGCAGGGTACTGCCATGCTTTTGCAATTGGGTTTGCAAATCCTCAATTACCTGGTAAATAAAGGTAACCCGCGCGTCATCTTTATCCTCCAGCTTATCCAATATATTTTTATCGAAAATGAACAGGCCCAGTACCGGGTGGTCGCCTTTAAGGGCATGGTACAGTCCCGCGTTGTCATCCAACCGCAAATCGCGCCTGAACCAGAATATGCTAATTGGGGTGTTAACCATAAATCTCTTTCAAGGCCCCCTCAATATCCGGGTACTTAAATTGAAAACCCGCCTGTTCAATTTTTGCAGTATCAACTTTTGTGCTTCCTAAAACAATAGTTGCCATTTCGCCTAATAGTAGTTTCAGTAAAAAAGCCGGCACATTAGGCAGCCATAAGGGCTTTTTTAGTTGCCGGGCAATGGCTTTGGTTAACTGTTGGTTAGTTACAGGCACAGGGGCCGCCATATTATAAATGCCGGTCAGTTCCTGGTGCTCAATGCCATATAAATACATGTCTGATACATCCTGGTGATGGATCCAGGACAGCCATTGCCTGCCACTGCCTAAGGCCGCTCCTGCACCCAGTTTTACAGGCATGGCTATTTTAGTTAAGGCCCCGCCATCTTTGGTTAAAGCAACGCCGGTACGGAATATTAAAATATCCAACCCTAATGCCCTGCCTGCGGTAACCGCTTGTTCCCAGGCAACGCAGCACTCGCCCATAAAATCGTGGGCGGGCAAACTGTCCTCATGCATCAATTCATCACCCCTATCGCTGTAATAGCCAATTCCCGATGCCGATATTACCTTTTTTACCTGATGAGGCTTTTGCTTAAGCAGATCATAAATAAGCGCGATAGATTTGGTCCGGCTTTCTATGATCAGTTTTTTACGGGCATCCGTCCAGCGGCTATCGGCAATCCCGGCGCCCGCCAGGTGAAGGATGATATCTATCCCATCAATGCACTTTTCATCAATAATGCCTTGCTCAATATCCCATAAAAAGGTTTTTACTTGAGGATCATGACCCGGCTTCCGGCTAAGGTGACTAACCGAATAACCTTTATCCAACAATAATTGGGTAAGCTCAGTACCTAACAAGCCCGAGCCGCCGGTAATAAGAATATGCTTTTTGGGGTGCTGCATGCGGATGGAGTGAATATGCAAATGTGCGTATATGTAAATGTGCAAATGATTAAAAATGTGAGTAGCACCAGCACTTATGCAGCTATGTTACCATACAAATGATCAGTATGCAAGTAACATTTGCATATACGCACATTTGCATATTAGCTTACCTTAACCTGTCTGCCGATTTTACCAGCTTCTCGTCCTTTTGAATAGATTTTACGGCCAGTATCATCAGCACAATGCTCAGGCTTGATAAAAATATACCGATACCGAAATTGCTTGGTTTCATTTCAAAGCCGCCGGTAGCGGTTTTAACCGCCTGCGACAGCCAAAAGCTGTAGCCTATAATAATTAATATAGCGCCATAGCACAGGTTAATTTGCTGCTTGCGGTTTTTGTACAGAAATATAATCACCAACGGTACCAGACCAACAATGACAGTAACTATGCTTAGCATAGTAAAAGGGGTGGTTAAGGTTTGCGCTCCGTTCACATCCTGGTAAATGCCGGTAACTTTTATGGTTGATGGAACATTATTAAGGTAGATGCCGTGTGCCACCGGGAACAGGAAAAGGGCCAGTATAACCAGTGCAGCGAAGAGCAGGTAAATGCTTTGTATTCTTTGTAACATATGATATGCGTGGTGTTGTGAAAAATTATTTGAAACAAAGATAGGATTGTTTGACAAATTACGGATAGGCAATAGCCAGCGGAATGTTAACTTTACACCGTGACCGATCATCAGCGTTATTTTATTGAACTGGCCTATAATGGCACCAATTACCACGGCTGGCAAATACAGCCCAACGCGGTAACCGTGCAGGAATTGCTGAACAAAGCGCTATCCACCATTTTGCGCCAGCCCATAGAAACCACCGGCTGCGGGCGGACGGATACGGGAGTGCATGCTACACAATTCTATGCGCATGTAACCCCCCAGCCCCCTGAAGGGGGAGCGAATATACTAACTCCCCCTTTAGGGGGCCGGGGGGCTGGAGTTAACGCCTTGCTCCCCCACGATATCGCTATCAAACGCATTATTCCCGTACATCCCGACGCGCATGCCCGGTTTGATGCCACGCTACGATCATACGAGTATCACCTGCATTTTCAGAAAGATCCGTTTAAGCATGGTTTTTCGTGGTTGCAGCGTGATGTGCCTGATCTGGATCTGATGAACCAGGCGGCGGAGATACTGATGGAGTATACCGATTTTAGCTGCTTCAGTAAATCTAACACGCAGGTGTTCACCAATAATTGTAAAATTAGTCGCGCCGAATGGGTTAAGCAGGGCGATGGCATGGTATTCCATATCAGCGCCGACAGGTTTTTGCGCAACATGGTGCGGGCTATAGTGGGCACACTGTTAATGGTAGGCCGCAAGGAAATTGAACCCGAAGCGGTGCGCGCTATTATCGAAAGCAAGAACCGCAGCAACGCAGGGACATCGGTACCCGCCTGCGGCTTGTATTTAACAGAGGTGAAGTATCCATTCCCCCTAACCCCCTAAAGGGGGAATAAGAAAAGGATGGTGCGAAAATAATTACGATATTCGAAAACTTAAAAATAAACCTCTTGCTCCCCCTTCAGGGGGCTGGGGGGTAGGTATTATGTCTCAGGTAACAGGAAAAGCGATAGACTGGAGTTTGCTGAAAAGGGTGATGCATTATGTAACACCTTACCGGGGTATTTTTATCCTGTCGGCTTTCCTGACTGTTTTTTTAGCGGTGGTAGCGCTGGTACAGCCCATCCTGATGCAGAAGGCGGTAGACGATTATATTGTGGTGAGCAACTATAACGGCCTGCTGTTTATTGTATGCCTGATGCTGGCACAACTGGTGGTGCAAACCATTGCGCAGTATTACCAAACTTTCCTCACCAATTCATTAGGCGAATCCGTTATCCGCGACCTGCGGATAGATATATTTAACCATATCACCAGTATGCGGCTACGGTATTTTGATAAAACGCCTATCGGGATGCTCATCACCCGTACCGTGTCTGATCTGGAAACTATTGCCGATATCTTTTCAGAAGGGCTGATCTCTATTATTGGCGACATGCTTTTGGTGATAGCCATTATAGTTTGTATGCTGCTGAAAGACTGGAAGCTGGCGCTGATCACACTGATCCCCATGCCATTGCTGATACTATCTACCTATATTTTTAAGGAGGCTATTAAATCGTCCTTCCAGGATGTGCGTACCCATGTGGCGCAGCTGAATACTTTTTTGGCCGAACATATTTCGGGCATCAGCATTATCCAGTATTTTGCCCGCGAAGACCAGGAAATGCGCAAGTTTAAAGGCGTTAACGAAAAATACCGCGATGCCAATATCCGCTCAAACTGGTACTATTCTATCTTCTTCCCGGTGGTGGAGATCCTGTTTTCCATTTGTATCGGTCTGCTGGTTTGGTATGGCTGCAAACGCATCCTGTCCGATCAGCAATTGAACAGTCTTTCGGCAACGGGCCATGTTACTGCGGGTACAGTGCTGGCATTTATCAGCTTGTTAAACTTATTGTTCAGGCCTATCCGGCAACTGGCCGATAAATTTAACACCCTGCAAATGGGCATGGTAGGCGCCGACCGTATTTTTAAAGTATTAGATACCGATGATGTGGCCCCCAATAATGGCAAGCTACAAAGCGAAATAAAAGGCGATATCCAATTTAAACATGTTTGGTTTGCCTATAACGATGAAAACTGGGTGCTAAAGGATATCAATTTCCACATCCGACCCGGCGAAACGCTGGCATTGGTAGGGGCCACGGGTGCCGGCAAATCATCAACCATCAATATCCTGAACCGGTTTTACGAAATAGGCAAAGGCGAAGTAACGGTTGATGGCATTAATATTGACGATTACGAGGTAGGTTACCTGCGCTCGCGCATTGCGACGGTGATACAGGACGTGTTCCTGTTTTCGGATACCATTGCCAATAATATCAGCCTGAATAACCCTGCCATTACCCGCCAGGAAATTATACAAGCCGCTACCGATGTAGGCGCGCACGATTTTATTATGCGCTTACCCGGCGGTTACGATTATAATGTGATGGAACGGGGCGCAACGCTTTCGGCCGGACAAGCGCAACTCATCTCCTTTATCCGCGCACTGGTTTATAACCCGGCTATTTTGGTGCTGGATGAAGCTACCTCATCCGTAGATACCGAAACCGAGGTGCTGATACAAAACGCCATTAATAAGCTGATGCAGGGCCGCACGGCTATCGTTATTGCCCACCGCCTCTCTACCATCCAAAGCGCCGATCGCATTATTGTGCTGGATCATGGCGAGATTATGGAAAGCGGCACCCACCAGGAATTACTGCGTATTGAAGACGGCTACTACCGCAAGCTGTACGATCTGCAATTTAATTCGGCGGGGATATCGAGATAGTCTTAAGTCCGAAGTCTTGAGTCAAAAGTCTTAAGACTTAGAACTCAAGACTTTCGACTCAAGACTTCGGACTCAAGACTTAGAACTATCCTTCACCGGGTGAACAGGCTGTTCTTCATTCTCACGCCTTTTCGCTACATTTTCCTGCTGCGGTTCATCGGCATGATATTCTTTGTCCTGTTTTTTCACTACGCTTTTGTGGCCCTCGTCATGTGGCCTGTCGGTTGGGGTATCCGCGGGTGATGGTTTGTCGGGGTTGTTTGCTGGCTTTGTCATGGTAGGATAACAGATGGCGGGGGATATGGTTTTAGACCCCTGCTTTAACTAAGTATCGTCCTTGCGAGTTGTTAAATCCCGGCGAGACTTTAAAGGTGCAGTGACAGAGGGGGGGCTGTCACCCTGAGCTTGTCGAAGGGTGTGTGCGTAGGCCTGCTCACCATGATTCGACAAGCTCACCATGAGACCCTGCGTGTTTGTTTTTTTGATTCCCCTCTTGAGAGGGGGCGCGTTGGAAAGTGTAGTGGCAGGGGTGTGTCCTAACCGGATTGCATATCGCCGAAAGGACACACCCCTCCACCCCTCTCAAGAGGGGAATCGCACAAGCCCCGCTTTCCCAACGTCATATCACCTTTAAAGTCCGTAGGATTTGATAACTCGCAATGACGGGGTGCGGAGTGTTACTTTTTCAATCCCAATATCGAAAAATCACTCTTCGCTTTTACAATCACATTGCTCAGCATTCCCAAACCGGTAATATCCATTTCTACCAGATCACCGGGTTGCAGCCATTGGGTAGGGTAGTTAGGATCGTTTAGTAAACCGGTGCCGTTCAGTTCCAGGAAACAGCCGGTACCAACCGTGCCCGAGCCAATTACATCGCCGGGTAAAACATCGCAGCCATAGGCGCAACGCTCAATAATCTCGGCAAATGTCCAGTCCATATCGGCCATATTACCGCTGGATACCTGCTTGCCGTTAACCGAGCAGTTCATTTTTAAATTATAAGCATTGCCGGTATGGCCATCTTTAGCGGGGACTTTGTATCGCTCCAGTTCATCGGGCGTTACCAGCCAGGGGCCAATCACCGTACTGAAATCCTTGCCTTTTGCGGGGCCAAGGTTTAGCAGCATTTCTTCCATTTGCAGGGTTCGGGCGCTCATATCGTTCATGATCATGTACCCGGCTATGTATTCGTCGGCTTCGGCAGCGGTAAAGTTGCGGCCTTTTTTACCAATCACTACAGCCACCTCCAGTTCAAAATCCAGTTTTTGGAAATGGTCGGGCATGCATTCAATCTCGCCGGTACCTTGTATAGCGTTATGGTTGGTAAAATAAAATATCGGGTACTGGTCAAATTCGGCAATCATATCTACCTTACGGTTCCGTCGCGCAGCAGCCACATGCTGGCGAAAAGCATAGCCATCGCGGCAAGAGGTAGGGTGCGGCACGGGCGCCAGCAGTTCAAAAAATAGTTCTTCCTTAGCTTCCAGCTTGCCCGACAGGATCTCGGCATTGATCTTCTTCGCGCGGTCCATCAGTTCAACGCCGCCCCATAAAAACTCGTTCATGTTATCGGGGATCAGCTTATCGCAGGAGTTGAGGTTGTAGATATGTTTGTTGGCATAGATGCCCAGGTGTTCGCGGTCTTCGGTTTTGTAGGATACTAATTTCATAGGATCTGTAAGATTGGTTAATCAAAGCTAAACATTTTAATATATCGTGCACCAAATTATTATGCTTGCATATTAAAATTATATAGTTTAATTTTGGGTATGATCCTGCGCATTGTACAAGGCTTTTATACTTCTATGGGGCTAACCTCCATGAGCGGCGCAGCCTTGTTCCGCAATGCCATGCTTTCAAAAAATATCCTCGCCCAGTATTAAGTTTTGTTAAAATAGTTAAAGAGGTTAAAACAGGTACCTGTGATACCGAAACTCTTTATCCTTCCAAACGTTTAAACTATACCAATTTACAATACCTTCTTTAACGTTTTTAACTAAAACACCATGCCTATCTATCATACATTAGGCCAAATCCCGCATAAAAGGCATACGGTTTTCCGCAAGCCCGATGGGGGATTGTACGCCGAAGAACTGGTATCAACCGAGGGCTTTTCCAGTTTGTATTCGCTGGTATATCATTGTTATCCGCCAACCATTGTAAAAACTTTAGGCGAGCCCTATTCGGTCGAGCCCAGGATAGCCCGGGCCAAACACCTGAAGCATACCAGCCTCATCGGTTTCAACATCAAGCCTGCCGATGATTACCTGGAAAGCCGCAAGGCCGTGCTGGTGAACAACGATCTGCATATCTCGCTGGCCGCACCGCGCAAAAGCATGACGGATTATTTCTTCAAAAATGCGCAGGCCGACGAGGTGATCTTCATCCACGTAGGTTCAGGCACGCTTAAAACGGGTTTCGGCGATATCAAATTTGGCTATGGCGATTACCTGGTGATTCCGCGCGGTACCATTTATCAAATGGAGTTTGATAGTGAGGATAACCGCCTGTTCATCGTAGAAAGCTTCGGTCCCATCCGTACACCCAAGCGTTACCGCAACCAGTTTGGCCAGCTAATGGAGCACTCGCCTTATTGCGAGCGCGATATCAGGCGACCGGCCAACCTGCAAACCCGAGATGAGAAAGGCGATTTCAAGATCCTTATCAAAAAACAGGGTTTGATCTATCCATACATATACGGCACGCACCCGTTCGATTTCATCGGCTGGGATGGCTTCCATTACCCATGGGCATTTTCTATTCACGATTTTGAACCGATAACAGGCCGCCTGCATCAACCACCGCCTGTCCACCAAACCTTCGACGGGCATAACTTTGTGCTATGCAGCTTTGTGCCGCGTAAGTTTGATTACCACCCCGATTCTATCCCTGCGCCATATAACCACAGCAATGTAGACAGCGATGAGGTATTGTATTATGTAGATGGTGATTTTATGAGCCGTAAAAACGTAGTGAAAGGGCAGATCACATTGCATCCGGCCGGTATTCCGCACGGACCGCACCCGGGTACGGTAGAAAAATCGATAGGTAAGGAAGCCACTGAAGAACTGGCCGTAATGATAGACCCGTTCCACCCGCTGCAGTTAACCGAAGAAGCGGTTGGGATTGAGGATGAAGAATATTATCATAGTTGGGCGGAAGGGCTCTAACACACATTGTCATTGCGAGGAGCGTAGCGACGTGGCAATCTCGTCGCACGTTTACATACTACGAGATTGCCACGCTATCGCTCGCAATGACATACTAAAAAAGACAAACAATGGACACACTAATAGCAGAGAAAAAAACACAAGCCACTGATTTTTTACCCTTAAACGGTACCGATTATGTGGAATTTTATGTGGGTAACGCCAAGCAGGCCGCACACTTTTATAAAACAGCGTTCGGTTTTCAAAACCTGGCCTATGCGGGTCCGGAAACCGGCGTGCGCGACAGGGCATCATACGTATTACAACAGGGCAAGATCAGGCTGGTACTGACCACACCGCTGCACTCGGACCACCCCATTGCCGAGCATATTAAAAAGCACGGTGATGGCGTAAAAGTGTTAGCCATTTGGGTAGACGATGCTTATGATGCATTTGAACAAACTACTAATCGCGGCGCAACACCTTATCAGCAACCGCAAACATTGAGCGATGAGAACGGCGAAGTACGCACCAGCGGCATCCAGTTATATGGCGAGACGGTACACCTGTTCATCGAACGTAAAAACTATAAGGGCGTGTTTTTGCCCGGCTATCAAAAATTAGAGAATAATTATAACCCGGCAGATACCGGCTTGCTTTATGTTGACCATTGCGTAGGTAACGTAGGCTGGCATAAAATGAATAGGTGGGTGAATTTTTATGAGGAGGTGATGGGTTTTAAAAATATCCTGACCTTCGACGATAAAATGATCTCGACCGAGTATTCGGCGCTGATGAGTAAGGTAATGAGTAATGGCAACGGTTATGTAAAGTTCCCGATAAACGAACCGGCCGAAGGTAAAAAGAAAAGCCAGATTGAAGAATACCTGGAGTTTTACGAGGGCGAAGGGGTACAGCATTTAGCCCTGGCTACCGGCGATATTGTGAAAACCGTAACCGATTTGCAAAGCCGCGGCGTGGAGTTTTTAACCGTGCCGACTACTTATTATGACGAACTAACAGACCGTGTAGGTAAAATTGATGAAGACCTTGAACCGCTTAAAAAATTAGGTATATTGGTTGACCGTGATGACGAAGGTTACCTGCTGCAGATCTTCACCAAACCGGTTGAGGACAGGCCTACGGTGTTCTTCGAGATCATCCAGCGTAAGGGCGCGCGTTCATTTGGCGCGGGTAATTTTAAAGCACTGTTTGAAGCTATTGAGCGCGAACAGGAACTAAGGGGTAATTTATAAGCCCCCTAACCCCCTAAAGGGGGAACAGAATAGAACTATTAACTGATCTATTATACCCAAAGCCGGGTAGCAATACCCGGCTTTATTATTTGCAAACTATTAACTGATCTATATCTGAGAGAGCCGGGCTTGTACCGGCTTTTTTTGTGATTGATTTTTAATGTGTGTATATTTACTTTATAAGCTAAAGTGATTTGCGATGAAAATTAAAGAAGAATTCCATCATTTAATAGATAGTATAGAAGATGAGGAGACTCTAAAAGCGTATTACCAACTTGTCCAAAATTTAAATGATAATCAAAATGGTGAATTATGGAATAAATTGACCGATGAACAAAAACAGGATCTTTTATTATCGTACGAAGAAAGTTTCGATCCCGCTAATATGGTTTCGCATGAGCAGGTTAAAGAAAGCCATAAAAAATGGTTAGAGAAGTGATCTGGAGCAAACGCGCCTGGAATAACTTTAATTTTATTATAAATTACCTTGAAAGAGAATGGGGCGAAAGTGTAACTCGGGAATTTGTTAAAAAAGTCTATTATATTATTGATCTGATAGAGCAGAACCCGGAACTTGGAAAATTAGAATTAACCGGAAAACGAATCAGAGGATTTGTAGTAACAAAGCATAACACATTATTTTATAGGATTGATAAGAGGGGAATAAGTATTCTTAATCTTTTCGATAATAGGCAAGGACCCGCAAAACGAAAATATTAGCGGATAACATGAACCTCACCCAAGCTCTCGATCACCTCAAGCAACACTCCTCGGCGCAATACCTGGCCGGTATGGCCCGCTTTGGTATCGATAGCTCAAAGGCATTGGGCGTAAAACTTCCTGAAATACGGAAGCTGGCCAAAATTATTAAAAAAGACCATGCCCTGGCCCAGGAACTTTGGGACAGCGGTATGCATGAAGCCCGGCTACTGGCAGGTATGGTTGCCGATCCGGCTAAACTCACCCCGCAGCAAATGGATAAGTGGGCAAACCAGTTTTATTCCTGGGATATCTGCGATCAGGCTTGCAGTAATTTGTTCGATCGTGCGCCCTTTGTAATGGATAAGATCTTCGAATACAGCACATCCGAACGTGAATTTGTAAAACGGGCAGCTTTTGTGCTCATGGCCGGATATGCCGTGCATCATAAAAAAGCGGCTGATGATGTATTCCTGTCCTTTCTGCCCATAATTGAGCGGGAAGCCTGGGACAACC
The DNA here is from genome assembly GCF_059418485.1 of Mucilaginibacter sp. GW821-FHT07H05. NCBI lineage: Bacteria > Pseudomonadati > Bacteroidota > Sphingobacteriia > Sphingobacteriales > Sphingobacteriaceae > Mucilaginibacter > Mucilaginibacter sp. GW821-FHT07H05. Next base: position 347,599 of record NZ_JBWKPY010000004.1, on the reverse strand, counting down.
GTAATTTTGTAAAGAAAGCCGTAAACTGGGCCTTGCGCCAGATAGGGAAGCGGAATACACTTTTACGCCACGCGGCCATTCAATGCGCCGAACGGATATTGGAGCAGGATAACAAAGCCGCTAAATGGATTGCCAAGGATGCCTTGCGGGAATTAAGCCCCCACGCCTAAAGCGGGCTGAATTTCATCCCCCTTATAGGGTGATTTTCGCACATTTCAGTTGGCGTTATCATCAAAAAAAGTATTGATTTTTAGCTTTCATTCCGCTAAATATTATATTTGATCATCACCTAATCAATCAAACATGAAAAAACTGATCCTCCTTGCATTTTTAGCTATGGCATTTGCTGGTTATGCGCAAACGGCGCCTGCAAAAACCAATCCACAATACGATGCTGCATTAGCTAAAAAACTGGGTGCCGACGATTATGGCATGCATAAATACGTAATGGCGTTCCTGAAAACCGGTCCGACTAAAATTACAGACAAGGCTAAGATGGCCGAACTGCAAAAAGCCCATCTGAAAAATATTATCAAACTGGCTGATGAAGGTAAACTGGTGGTTGCCGGTCCGTTTTTAAACCCGGGCGAGGTGGAAGGCATTTTTATTTTTAATGTGGCAACGATTGAAGAAGCTAAAACGCTAACCGAAACCGACCCGGCTATAAAAGCCGGAATACTGATTATGGAATTACGCCCGTTCTATTGCTCGGCCGCGCTGCAGGAAGTAGGCGGCATCCACAAAAAGTTAGAGAAAAAGAGCGTTGCTGATATGTAAACGGTTGTCATTCTGAGCGGAGTGAAGAATGACAAGTTGTTTTGGATATAAACCTGATATAAAATGGAAAAATTCGATCCCCGTGTTGATGCTTATATTGCCAAATCGCCGGCGTACGCGCAACCCATACTAACCCATATCCGACAATTAATCCACCAGGCATCGCCTGCGATAGTGGAAGTTATGAAATGGAGCTGCCCGCATTTTGACTATAATGGCGGTCCGTTTGTAGGCATGGCGGCTTTTAAGGAACACATGGGCCTTAACTTTTGGAAGAGCGGTTTAATGGATGATCCGCAAGGGTTGTTTGCTGAAGCCGGGACTTCGGCGGGTAGCATCGGGAAGATCAAATCATTGGCTGATCTGCCGGCTGACGATGTGTTGCTGGCGTATTTCCGCAACGCCATGGAATTGAACGATAAAGGCATTAAAGTATCCACCAAAAAGGAAGCCACCGATAAAAAGGAATTGGAAGTCCCGGCAGATTTGATCGAAGCTTTTAAGACTAACACCACCGCCATGCAGCACTTCGAAAAGTTTAGTCCATCAGCTAAAAAAGAATATCTGGAATGGCTGTATGATGCCAAAAGCGCCGATACCCGCGCCAAACGTTTAGCTACTATGATGGAATGGGTATCTGAAGGGAAGACGAGGCATTGGAAGTATAAGAAGTAGTGAATTATTAATAAAGCCGGAATTGGAGGCGAGGGAAATATATTTGACAATCTCATTAAATATAATTGATTATTTTGGCAGATATATTAATTGACGAACATGCTCGAACAGCTCGACCTGCTTAACCTGATGGTTTTGGACATTGAAACAGTGCCGCAATACAGCACGCACGACCAATTGCCCGAACACATGCAGAAACTGTGGGATGCCAAAACACAATACCAGCGCAAGGAAGAAACGTCCGAAAGCTTTTACGAGCGGGCCGGCATCTGGGCCGAGTTTGGCAAGATCGTTTGCATATCGATAGGCAAATTCACAAAGGACATCCCTACAGGGTTCAAGGTAAAATCATTTGCCGGGCACGATGAGCGCGAGTTGCTGGTAAAGTTTGCCCTGATGTTGAAAAGCCAGCCGCAAAACCTGGTACTATGTGCCCATAACGGCAAAGAATTTGATTTTCCGTACATCTGCCGGCGTATGCTAATCCATGGCATTAAGCTGCCGGTACAATTACAAATTGCGGGCAAAAAACCCTGGGAGGTAAACCATATTGATACGATGGAGTTATGGAAATTCGGCGATTATAAAAGCTATACGTCGCTGAGTTTATTGACCGCGATATTTGATATCCCAACCCCAAAAGATGATATCGACGGCAGCCAGGTGGGCCATGTATATTGGAACGAAGATCAACTGGAGCGCATTAGCACTTATTGCCAAAAGGATGTGATAGCCACCGCCCAGCTATTAAGGCGCTTCCGCGGACAGGATCTGATAGCCGACGATAACATCACCATAGTTGAATCCTGATGCTGAAAGCCGAAAACTTAAAGATAGCCTTTAAAACCCGGGATGGTTTGTTTGAAGCCGTAAAAGGTATTTCATTTCAATTGAACAAAGGCGAAACGCTGGGCATTGTGGGCGAGTCGGGTTCGGGTAAATCGGTTACCTCGCTGGCGCTGATGCGGCTGCATGATGAAAAGAATACGGTGATCAGCGGCCGGATCCTGCTGGATGATATCGACCTGCTGAACCTGAGCGAAAAGGAAATGCGCACGCTGCGCGGCAATCGCATAGCCATGATCTTCCAGGAGCCCATGACATCGCTTAACCCGGTAATTACCTGCGGCAAACAGGTTACCGAAGCCATACAGTTACATTTAGGTTTTGATAAAAAAGCCGCCAAAGCAGCAGCCATCGCACTGTTTAACGAAGTGCAGCTGCCCCGGCCCGAAGCTATATTTGACAGCTACCCGCACCAGTTATCGGGCGGGCAAAAACAACGGGTAATGATTGCCATGGCCCTATCCTGCAATCCCGAACTGCTGATAGCCGATGAACCCACCACCGCGCTGGACGTTACCGTGCAGAAAACCATTATAGAGTTATTGCATAAGCTAAAGGCCGAGCGCAACATGAGCCTCATCTTTATCTCGCATGATTTGGGTGTGATCAGCGAAATTGCCGATCGGGTGGCGGTTATGTATAAAGGCGAGATTGTGGAGCAATGTACCGTAAAACAAATATTTAACAGTCCAAAGCATCCCTATACCAAAGGCTTGCTGGCCTGCCGCCCATCGCCCGATCAGCATTTAAAGAAACTGCCCATTGTAGCCGATTTTTTGCAGGAGGGAGGCGACGCTACCGGTATCACCATTGGCAAAATCAGGGAACGTTATGCCTACGTCCCGGCCGAAATAGCCAACCGAAAAAAGGAACTATATAGTCAGTTGCCTTTATTAAGCGTAAAGAACCTTAACACCTGGTTCCCGGTGGGCGGCGGCTTGTTTGGGAATGGCAAGCAAGTGGTAAAAGCTGTAAATGGGGTCAGTTTTGATGTTTTCCCCGGCGAAACATTGGGTTTGGCGGGCGAATCCGGCTGTGGGAAAACCACTTTGGGGCGCAGTATTTTGCGTTTGATAGAGCCTACTTCGGGAGAGGTTAGTTTTGATCAAACCGATCTGCGTAAGCTAAACACCACCGGCATGCGGCAAATGCGCCGCGATGTACAGATCATTTTTCAGGACCCTTATTCGTCGCTTAATCCCCGGCTTACCGTAGGCGATTCGCTGATGGAGCCCTTGCAGGTGCACCACCTGTATAACAATAATACCGAACGCAAGCAAAAAGTACTGCAACTGCTGGATCGTGTTAATCTAAACCCCGATCATTTTAACCGCTACCCGCACGAGTTTTCGGGCGGGCAGCGGCAGCGTATCGTAATAGCCCGCGCGCTTGCCCTGCAGCCCCGTTTTATCATTTGCGATGAATCGGTATCGGCCCTGGATGTATCTGTGCAGGCACAGGTTTTAAACCTGCTGCGCGAGTTGCAGCAGGAATTGAAACTGACGTATATATTTATCTCGCATGACCTGTCGGTCATTAAACACATCAGCGACCGGATCATGATCATGAACAAGGGGCAGATAGAAGAGATCGGCGATGCTGATGAAGTTTATAACCGCCCACAAAAAGATTATACTAAACGATTGATAGCCGCGATACCGGGAAGCAACCCGAGCGTTTAAAGAGTAATAACCCATGAATAGTTATTTTAGGGTAGCCCCTGGCCGGGGCAATATGGCTTCTGTTACGTTTTCTACAAACAGGTAGTTCCTCTGGGACATAGAACCTGGCTTACCCATCTATATTCAATGATGCTTCTGTGCCCCAGAGGGACTACCTGTTTGTAGCATGGGAAGAAAAAAATGGAATTGTCCCCAGCGGAGACTACCCTTATAAACTCATATCCGTAATGTCTTTTCATGGGCCATTACTGTCTAAAGGGGAATGAAATTAAAATCGTTCTGTCCCACTTATCAATGAATGCCTAACAATAAGGCTAAAACAAATTCATTAACTTCGCGCATGAATTTTAATAAAGCCGACCTGCAAAGGGAGGTAAGCTACAAAACATCGCGCAGCGGCGGCAAGGGCGGGCAAAATGTAAACAAGGTATCTACCAAGGTAGAGCTGTTATTCCCGATAGAAAGCTCCGGGTTATTTACAGATGAGGAAAAAGCCCTGCTGGTTAATAAACTGCAAACCCGTTTTAATAAAGATGGTTACCTGCAAATTATATGCGACGAGGAACGCAGTCAGCTTTTAAACAAAGAGATTGCTTTGGAGCGCCTGGTACGGGTATTAACCCAGGCCCTGGTGGTGCCTAAAGCGCGTAAAAAGATAAAGATATCTAAAGCGAAAAAGGCCGCGAGGTTAGATAGCAAGAAACTGCATTCGGCCAAAAAAGAATCGCGCAGAAAAGGGTTTGATTTTTAATTAAACCGGTACAAGGCCGTTATCGACCCCCATTGGTGCGATTTGATCATCTCTTTAGTCTCTTTGGTATGGAACGTCATCGCGAAGCTGAAAACCCAGTGGTTAGCCGCATAAGCGCCCCCAATTTCATTACTCAATACCAATGGCTGCCTGTTAGATGTAACCTGCAGCGGGGCATCGCTATGCGCATTAAATAAGCTGCCCTGTATGGTAGCATCGTAAGCTACATAATTTAAAATGGGTTTGTAATAAGCAAAAAGTTCGTGCGGGTGCAATAGCTTTTTAGGGTTAAGCCGACTAACGGTACTTTGGGTACTTACCGAGTTGAAAAGCTGGTTAAAATTACCCGCGCGCAGCATCAGGCCCGCGCCCGCGCCGCTAAAGCCGTTGCCCAGTTCGCCATGGCTGGTGAAAGATAAGTCGATACCATTGCTACGGGTAAGCAGCCTGTTATATTCGGCCGATAGGTTAAGCTCGGCGCCATCATGGACCTGGTATTCCCAACCTGTAGGTTTATAAAAGCCAATCCAATTATGCACGGTGGTTTGCACACCCTGACCGGCGGCACCCGGACCAACAACCCCTATTTGCGCACCTAATTTCAGGTTGCTTTCGTTACTGTATAAAAAGTTCAGCGTTGCGCCGGCATATAAATACCCTGCAAACGGACGATCGATATATACCGGTGCCGGGATATTGCCGCCTTGCGGGTTAAAGATCTTTTGCCCGGCCTCGAAACCTAAAACCTTGTTTTTTAATTTGGCTGTATCCTTATCGCTGATTTTTAAAGCGTGGCGGAAGTAAACAAAAATACCATCGGTATAATACCTGTCCGAACCCTGTGCCAGGTACGAATCGTTATCGGATTGTATCCCTATCTCGTTTTTATGTGATTGCGCGAACGACTGATATACAGCGGCAAGACTGATGAACAGGCAAAAAAGTTTTATTTTCATTTATAATTTTAAGCAGGTGTAAAAATAAAAAAAGCCCCGGTATTTAGGGGCTTTACAGGTTTTATTGTCGCTTAAACAATAGTTTCTGGCTTCAAATCATCCTTAACCGTCAATACCAGCGCGTCGGCAACCAGTTCATCCAGCAGGGCCAGGTCAATTACCTCGCGCATTTCTTTTACGTAGTGGAAACGCAGGTCCTTAATATAATCTTCCTTAATTTCAAGGATATCCTTCTGGTTCGACCGGCACAGGATGATATCGGTAATATTTGCCCGTTTGGCAGCCAGGATCTTCTCTTTTATACCACCCACAGGCAATACGCGGCCACGCAGGGTGATCTCGCCGGTCATGGCTAAATGCGGCCTGAGCTTGCGCTGGGTAAAGGCTGATGTTAAAGCGGTAAGCATGGTAATACCGGCAGATGGCCCATCTTTAGGAGTGGCGCCGGCAGGTACGTGTATATGCACATCCCATTGGTCAAACAACCTTGGGTCGATATTGAAATAGCTGGCATGGGCGCGCAGGTAGGCTAAAGCGATAGTAGCCGATTCCTTCATCACATCGCCCAGGTTACCGGTTAGCGTTAAACGGCCTTTGCCGGGGCTCAGGCTCGATTCTATAAACAGGATATCGCCGCCAACCGATGTCCAGGCCAGGCCTGTTACTACACCGGCTACGTCGTTACCTTCGTACAGGTCTTTATCAAAAACAGCGGCGCCCAGTATCCGTTCTACATCCTTTTTGCTTACGGTTGGGTTGTACTCCTCTTTCATGGCTATGTTTTTAGCCACACCGCGGATCACCGATCCTATTTGCTTATCTAAAGCCCGTACGCCCGATTCGCGGGTGTAATCCTCTATCACCTTTTCTATCACGTCGTTTTTCAGCGTAACATCCTTGGTTTTTATACCGTGGGCTTCGCGCTGTTTGGGCACAAGGTGCTGTTTGGCGATCTCTATTTTCTCTTCAATTGTATAGCCGTTTACCTCGATGATCTCCATCCGGTCGATCAGGGCAGGCTGTATGGTGCTTAATGAGTTGGCAGTGGCGATGAACATTACGTTACTCAGATCGAAATCCATCTCTACATAATGATCATAAAAAGTGCTGTTCTGCTCAGGGTCTAAAACCTCCAGCAGGGCCGACGATGGGTCGCCACGGAAATCGTTGCCTACCTTATCAATCTCATCCAAAATAAACACCGGGTTAGCGGCCCCTGCTTTTTTAATCGACTGGATAATACGGCCTGGCATAGCGCCAATATAAGTTTTACGGTGCCCGCGGATCTCGGCTTCATCGCGGATGCCGCCCAATGCCATGCGCACATATTTGCGGTTTAACGCTTTGGCTATGGATTTACCCAACGAGGTTTTACCCACACCCGGAGGGCCAACAAGGCACAGGATAGGGGCCTTCATATTGTGTTTAAGCTTTAGTACGGCCAGGTATTCTATAATACGCTGCTTTACTTTATCAAGCCCGAAATGGTCCTTATCCAATACTTTTTGCGCCCGTTTCAGGTCGAAATTATCTTTGGTAAATTCGTTCCATGGCAAATCGAGCAGTAGTTCCAGATAATTGATCTGTACCGAATAATCGGCAGCAGCGGGGTTCATCCGTACCAGTTTTTCCAATTCCTTGCCGAAATGCGTTTTCAGGTCCTGCCCCCATTTCTTTTTCTGCGCGCGTTCGCGCAGGTTCTCAATTTCCAGGTCGGGGGTATTACCACCCAACTCTTCCTGAATGGTTTTTAGCTGCTGATTTAAAAAATAATCGCGCTGCTGCTTATCCAGATCGGTACGTACACGGCTTTGGATCTGGTTTTTCAGTTCCAGCATCTGTATTTCGGTGGTCAGGTGTTCCAGCACCATTTTAGCGCGTTCGCGCAGATCGGCGGTTTCCAGCATTTTTTGCTTGGCCGTCATATCCGCGTTCATGTTCGACGAGATAAAGTTGATGAGGAATGAAGTGCTTTCAATATTGCGGATAGCAATGCCGGCCTCGCTGGGGATATTGGGCGATAGCTGTATAATGCTCATAGCCATATCCTTAACCGACGATATGATGGCCTTAAACTCTTTATCTTCAGCAGGTTTAATTTCCTTAAAAGGCTCTATGGTAGCTTTAATATAGGGTTCGCTCTGTACCTCGTCCTGTAAAATAAAACGCTTTTTTCCTTGTAATATCACCGTGGTATTACCATCAGGCATCTTCAGCATTTTAATGATCAGGGCGGTAGTGCCTACCCGGTTCAGCTGGTCAAAAACGGGATCTTCAATATTTACATCCTGTTGGGAAACCACACCTATCAGTCGGTCCTTTTTATTAGCCTCGCGTATCAGGCGGATGGATTTATCGCGGCCAACGGTAATAGGCATCACAACACCCGGAAATAAAACAGTATTGCGTAAGGGCAGTATCGGCAAAACAGAAGGCATCTGTTCGTTATTCATTTCCTCTTCATCCTCTGACGACATCAGCGGGAAGAATTCAGAATCCTCATTTATGATTGGTAAAGCAGATTTAAAATCAAATGGATCAAAGCTCATCAAGTACACCTTTATGGTAAAAACGTCAAAATGTCAGCCTGTAATATTACAAACCAACCAAAATAGCAGCTATAAATACATACTGCTTTTGCACCGATATGTTTCAATCTGTATGCCAACTTACCATTTATACTTTATTTATTAGCGGATAAAAATATAAATAGCTGATTGATTGTGATTTATATTAATCAGACTTGATATTGCCAAAAAATATGAAGATAATTGGGAATGTTAAAAAGTCATGGCGAATATTTGAGTGTTTAGGCGAAAAATATTTTAAATTAAAACATTAACTCGATATAATAATTTGATACAATATAAGTTATTACTATACTATTTTGTTTAGACGAGTCGGCACTTGATGAAAATATCGGTCATACTTTCTTACTTAATCATTTCAGCCATACGCCCGGCAGTAGCGCAAAACGCTTATGTTAATTTAGGCCGGCAGGCCCTGATGGACGGCGATTTCAGAACGGCTGTAACCCACCTGGAAAAAGCATGCGTGGTTGATTCTACCAACAGCAATGCTTTATGGATGCTGGGCTATTCCTACTATCATAACGAGGCCTATAAAAAAGCTATCTCAGCGTATTCAAGGGTAATAGCCTTAAAGCCAGTTGATTATATGGCTTATTACTATCGTGCAAGGGCTAAAGCCTACCTGGCTAAAGACGCGCAGGCCACCGCTGCCGATAAAGACAAATGCATGCTGGGCGCGATAGTTGACTTTACCAAGGCTATTGAAATTGAGCCTACAGATATGAAAATATATCAAAACCGGGCTATTGCTTACCGCGAATACGGTGTGTTTAAATTGCAGAGCAGCAAACCAAACGATAAAATACGGGGCATAAATTCCCTGAAAGCCTCTATAGCCGACCTGGAAAAAGTATTGAACACAGATCCGTCGCGTTCTGATATCGAAGGACTACTATCCTTATCTAAAGAGAAACTGGCCAGCGCCCAGGGCCATCACTAATTAAAAACTCCCTTTACCGAATAAATATTTTTGCCCAGTAAACGCACTTTTTGCGATTTTTCTATCTGGTAAACAGAATCGGGGAAATAGGTAAGTTTTTCCACATTCTCATACAACAGGTTTTTGGTATGATTGAAGATCAGGATCCACTTGATCCGCCCGCTATTTCTGCCGATCAGGATGCGCCGTGTTTTTAACTCGGGCATTTTGGCTTCATACACTACGATGTCCTTACCGGTGCTTACGCTGTAGCTTGCCCGCCAGGCCGGTTTGTTAATGTCCGAATTGATAAACAATTCTAACTCCCGCCCCCAATTATCAATCTTAACCTTTTTAGTTTGCGTTACGCCGTTGTGCGTTACCGTTTTGATGATCGACCCGTGATTAGCGCTTAAACGTGCCGAATCGCTCCTGAAATAACCTTTGATATCAAAATACTGCAGGCTGTTTTTGGTTTCCTTCACCTCGGGTTTGCACGATGACAGCGCTATTACGATCGCTGTCATCATGATCATCCAATAGCCTCCAAACAGATGACGGCGGGAACAAAGGGTTTTAAACCAATACATCGCCTGTCATTTCCGGCGGGATAGCAACGCCTAACATTGTCAATACAGTTGGGGCAATATCGCCCAGCTTGCCATCTTTAACCTTGGTAACGTCTTTATCAATAATAATACAAGGCACCAGGTTGGTGGTATGCGCCGTATTTGGCGATCCATCCTCGTTAATCATATAATCAGCATTACCATGGTCGGCTATGATGATGAAGGAATAGCCGTTTTTAAGGCCCGTCTCCACAACCGCCTGCGTACAGGCATCAACGGTTTCGGCAGCCTTAACCACCGCGCTGTAAACGCCTGTATGGCCCACCATATCGGTATTGGCAAAGTTAAGGCAGATAAAATCGGCCCAGCGGCTTTCCAGTTCGGGTAAAATGGCGTCGCGGATCCCTTCGGCGCTCATTTCGGGTTGCAGATCGTAAGTGGCAACCTTGGGCGATGGCACCAGCAGGCGCTTCTCATTAGCAAATTCTTTTTCACGGCCACCCGAGAAGAAGAAGGTTACGTGCGGATATTTCTCGGTTTCGGCAATGCGGATCTGGTTTTTACCGGCATCCTGTAATATTTCGCCTATGGTTTTAACCAGGTCATCCTTATGGAATACCACATCAACGTTTTTAAAGGTCTCGTCATAGGTAGTCATGGTGATATAACGCAGGTTAAGCGGGTGCATGTTTTGCTCGGGAAATGCCTTTTGCGTTAAGGCCATGGTGATCTCGCGGCCGCGGTCGGTACGGAAGTTGAAGCAAAGCACCACATCTCCGTCTTTTATTAAAGCCAGGGGCTGTCCGTGCGCGTCGGTTTTTACTATTGGCTCAATAAACTCGTCGGTTACACCGGCCGAGTAGGAGTGGCTGATGGCGGTGAGTATATTATCGGTATGTTCGCCAACGCCGTTCACCAGCAGATCGTAAGCTTTTTTAACCCGTTCCCAGCGGTTATCGCGGTCCATTGCAAAGTAGCGGCCAATAACTGATGCTATTTTTACCGGGGTTTGGCTCACATAATCCTGCAGGTCGGTCATAAAACCAATGCCCGAGTTAGGGTCGGTATCCCGCCCATCTAAAAAGGCGTGGATAAATACCTTGTTCAGGCCGTATTCTACAGCGCTATCGCATAAACCTTTTATGTGTTTAATATGGGAGTGCACGCCACCATCGGATACCAGCCCTATAAAGTGGACTGCCTTATCATTGGCCCTTGCATATTCAAAAGCATCCTGTATTACCTGGTTAGATGAAAATTCCTTATCCTCAACCGCTTTATGGATGCGGCCCAGTTCCTGGTAAACTACGCGGCCGGCGCCCAGGTTCATATGGCCAACTTCCGAGTTGCCCATTTGTCCGTCGGGTAAACCAACGGCCATGCCCGATGCCTGTAGTTTACTGTTTGGATATTGCGCCAGCATCGATTTAAAAAACGGCGTATTGGCGTTATAGATAGCGTTTGATTGGTCCTGGCGGCCGTATCCCCAGCCATCCAGTATAAGTAATGCAACTTTTTTTTCGTTTTTCACAATGCAAATATAAAACCAGCGTTGTAACATTGTGAATTATTAAATTAATAAACGTACTTTATTTGCTTAACGGTCAGTATCGTCTTTGTTTTAAGTGCCATGATTAAATTATTTACGTTGTTGTTCCTTTTTATTCCGTTTGCCAAAGCCGGTATTGATGCAAACGGGCCGATTGATAATGCCGCCGGGCTATTAAAGACCGGTAATATCCGCGAATTGGCAAAAATGTTTGCCTCCACAGTGGAGATCACCATCCTGAACGAGGAAAATATTTACTCGGCCACCCAGGCCGAACTGGTTTTGCAGAATTTTTTTAAAAGCAACCCGGTAAAATCGCTCACTATTGTACACCGGGTAACTTCCAACCCCAATATCCGTTACGCGGTACTATCGCTGGTAACCGCTACTGCTACCTATCGCACATCCGTATCCCTGAAATTGGTTAACGGCCAGTTTTTGCTGAACGAGATTAAGATAGAGAATGAGAAAAAGGAGTAAAAACCATTTACCTATTGTTTGGCTAAAGCCTTGTTATTAATATCTTTATCCGTTGGCCAACGGCAATCAGCCGGATTTGGTTGAATAAAACCGATGTTTTAAATTCATTGCCGCCCCATTTATGGGACGGACGAAATAGAAACTTCAGCGGGCTTTAGCCTAATATTGCTTTTACGATAAATACTCATGAAATACACCTGCCTCTTCCTCATCATAACCTTATTCATCGCTTGCCATTCATCAGATAAAAAGATGAATCGTATAAAAGCAAAAACCAACCTGCTTAAGCCAAATAACATCAATAAGTTGGTGATAGTCAATCACGTTAAGTTAAAAAGGATATCCGGCAATTTTATTTCATTTAAGGCATACCTAACGGGATTAGAGGATACCGACCCGGCCGCGATACCTTACGCACTGGATTATATTAAAACCTGCCTGCCCGTTAATTTGGCCGAAAGGGACTCGGTAATGTTGCTTTTTAATGTGAAGTTTTTTAAGATCGCCAATGGGTTGACAGATTCATTGGAAATGAAGTATGCTTCGATAGTTAAACTAATGGATACTGATTCTAATTCGGTTAAGCTGAAGGTATTTCAAAAAAATCTGAAAAATTGCGGTATCGGCATTTTTAGCACCGAAGGCAATTATTATCTGGATGTATTACCTGATTATTTTTACAACAATTTTAAAAACCGGGTGTCGCCGGGGGTGAGGGCATACCTGGAGATCCGCAGGCATGAATTAGCTGAAGGATTTTCGGAAGATGCCGGTTTACTGATCAGTTTTGAGCAATTGTACCAAAGGGTGAAACATTGGGAAAAGTATTTGAGCGATTTTCCTCATACTGTTTATACTGCCCAGGCCCGTAATTACTATACTACTTACCTGGAAACCTTATTAACGGGCATGGCTAATTCAAGAGTATTTGAAATGGATGATGATGTAATTACATCCGAAGTAAAAGCGGTTTATGAAAAGGCTATGAAGCAAGACCCGAATATGCAGACGGTTAAGATCATTACGGATTACTATAACCTGCTTGCCCGCCACGGGTTTAAGGATAACGATAGTGTGGCCGTATTTTTAAAGGAGCATAAGCTTTCTACCATGCTGGGGGTACAGCCGGATACGAGGTGAGCCCAAGTGTTGGATAGAGATGCCCGTCCATTCCTACCGCAAGTTTAGCGAAGCGTAACTTGTGGTTACCCATCGCTGAAGTCTCAGACTTCAGGTATCCCCGGCACAAGTTAAGCCACCACGCATTCCTTCCCTTAAACTTACGTCGGCATTAAGAAACAAATAAGCATACGCCCAAAAAACTATAAATCATAAATGTTGTTACTTTTGTGGCAAAAACCACCATAGTTTTGGACAAACATATTATCCATCAGTTTATAAAAAATGCCCTTGCCGAGGATGTTGGCGATGGCGATCATACCTCATTATCCACCATTCCGGCAGGTACACAGGGAAAAGCAAAACTCATTATTAAAGATACCGGTATCCTGGCAGGTGTTGAACTGGCGCTGGAGATCTTCCGCGAAGTTGATGATCAGCTAATAGTAAACGTATTCCTGAATGATGGCGCCGAAGTAAAATATGGCGACATAGCCTTTGAAGTTGAAGGCAGCGCGCACAGCATTTTAGTAGCCGAGCGTTTGGTGCTGAACTGCATGCAGCGGATGAGCGGCATTGCTACCACCACTAACGAGGTAGCCGATATTTTGCGCGGTACCAATACCCGCGTGCTGGATACCCGGAAAACTACCCCCGGCCTGCGCTACCTGGAAAAGTGGGCGGTTAAAATAGGCGGCGGTGTTAACCACCGTTTTGGTTTGTACGATATGATCTTGATTAAGGACAATCATGTGGATTATGCCGGCGGTATTGCCAATGCTATTACCAACGCCAAACAATATTTGATCGACACGAATAAGAAACTGCAAATAGAGATTGAAGTACGCAACCTGGAAGAGGTGGAAGAGGTGCTGCGAACAGGCGGGGTAGATCGTATTTTGCTGGATAATTTTAAATTTGATGTGCTGAAACAAGCTGTTGCCATGATTGAAGGCCGGTATATTACCGAGGCATCGGGCGGTATAACGGTTGATAATGTGCTTGATTATGCCTTATGCGGGGTAGATTATGTATCGATGGGGGCCTTAACCCATTCGGTTAAAAGCCTGGATATGAGTTTAAAGGCGGTTAAACAATAAATAATAGCTGTATTGATCTATCATTTTAGTATTATTGTGGTGAGATGATAACTATCTACTCAATTTCATCCCTGATATTGGCGTACCTGTTAGGTTCCATTCCAACGGCTGTTTGGATCGGTCAGTTTTTTTATAAAATTGATGTGAGGGAATATGGCAGTGGTAATGCAGGCGCTACCAACACATTTCGTGTTCTTGGAAAAAAAGCGGGTATCCCGGTTATGCTTATCGATATCCTGAAGGGTTTTAGCGCCACTAACCTGGCCTATCTTAGTATTTTAGGCATGCCATCGGCTGTAAACGCCCATTCGGTAGTTTTTACCAATTACGAACTGGCTTTAGGCATCACCGCTGTTATGGGGCACTTGTTCCCTATTTTTGCGGGGTTTAGGGGCGGTAAGGGGGTAGCCACATTATTTGGAATGGTTTTGGCTGTGCATTTACAGGCTGCTTTGCTTTGCGTAATTGTATTTATTATTATACTATTAATTACCGGATACGTATCGCTTAGTTCAATAGTGGCCAGTTTTACTTACTTAATAGGTGTTACGTTTGTTTACCCGGTATCCGTTCGGTCGGTTGTGATATATGGCATGTGTATTTGTGTGCTGATTTTGGTTACCCATCAAAAAAATATAGAACGCTTGCTCCACGGCCGGGAATCAAGAGTAAACCTGTTTAAAAAAAAACAACAGGTGTATGAAAAACTATAAACCCTTTTTAACAATCTTTAGCGCGGTTATATTATTTGGCTGCGCAACCGTTCCCCTAACCGGCAGGAAACAAGTTAGCTTGGTTGATGATACCCAGGTTAACCAATCGGCCGCGGCAAGCTATTCCCAGTTATTATCCGATCCTAAAACAAAAGTGATTACCGGTACTGCCGATGCCCAGCGGGTTAAACGTATAGGCAACCAATTGTCGGTCGTTATCGAAAAATATTTAAACGATAACGGTTATGCCGGCAAGTATAATTTTAAATGGGAGTTTAACCTGATACAAAGCAACGAAGTTAATGCCTGGTGCATGCCCGGCGGTAAGGTAGCCGTATACAGCGGGATATTACCATTAACTAAAGATGACGCCGGCCTGGCCACGGTAATGGGGCACGAGATAGGCCACGCCATAGCGCGTCACTCGGCCGAACGGGTATCGCAGCAAATGCTTACACAAACAGGTGGTGCGCTGGTTGGCGTAGCATCCAGCAATCAAAGTAGCACCACGCAAACTATCGTTAATCAATTATACGGCGTGGGCGGGGGATTAATGCTACTGCATTATTCCCGTGGACAGGAATCGGAAGCGGACAGGCTGGGACTTACCTTTATGGCTATGGCCGGGTACGATCCGCATAATGCCGTTACCTTTTGGCAACGTATGGCTGCCCAAAGCAAAGGCAGTACCCCCGAGTTTTTAAGTACCCACCCGGCTGATGCAACCCGTATTGCCGATATACAGGCCCGCATACCTGAAGCTATGAAATACTATCGCAAGTAAGTTGAAAGGTTTTTGATTAGATCCCGAAAGGTGAGGTAATAAACATGGATTCAAAATGCCAAAGCGGGAGTTTTTAAGAGCCAAATGGACAAACCTCCTGATGTTAAATTACGAGGTTGATCCGGAGATATTAAAACCGCACCTGCCGCCGGGGACAGTATTGGATACCTGGCAGGGTAAAACACTGGTGAGTATGGTAGGTTTCCTTTTTCAGGAAACCAGTATGTTGCGGATAAGGTGGCCTTTTCATATTAATTTTGAGGAAGTAAACCTGCGCTTTTACGTGCGGTATTTTGATGGTGCCGAATTGAAGCGGGGCGCGGTATTTATTAGCGAGATAGTACCTAAGTACATGATAGCGCTTGTGGCAAACTCGCTGTATAACGAGCATTATATGGCCATGCCTATGCGCCATTCCATTACACCGATTGATGATAACCATATCGGTTTTAATTATGAATGGAAGTATAAGGGCAAATGGAGCCGGCTTGGCGGTACAGTAAATAATCAGCGCAAGCTTATTGAAGCCGGTAGTGCCGAGGAGTTTATATTTGAACATTACTGGGGCTATAATAAGCTAAGCGAAACCCGAACCATAGAATACCAGGTTGAACACATTACCTGGCAGGTTGGCGAGGTAACAGATTACGTGTTTGACGCGCCCATAGCCCGCCTATATGGCGCTGAATTTGAGCCATGGCTGAAACAAAAGCCGGTATCAGCCTTTTTTGCCGATGGATCGGATGTAATAGTAAGGGCGGGGAGTAAGTTTAGTACTTGATACCCAAGATTACGCATTACTGGTCGAAGTTTAGCGAAGCGTAACTTCGACCTATGATGTATCAAGCATCCTGCTTGCGAAACATTGAGTTTTATCCCTTAAGCTGAAAGCTTTTGATATTTAGGTCGAAGTTACGCTTCGCTAAACTTCGACCAGATAAAGAATTATCAATTCCCCAACACCTCAAACATCGCCGAAGCCTTCACCAAACACTCTTCATACTCCTTTTCAGGATTGGCATCGTAAGTGATTGCGCTGCCTACATGCAAGGATAAATATTTATTTTCGGCATTATACAATAAAGTGCGGATTACAACGTTAAAGTCAAAATCGCCAGCGGGACTAAAGTACCCTATCGCCCCCGAATACACCCCACGTTTACTGCGCTCATATTGTTCCATCAGCTGCATACTGCTTATTTTTGGCGCTCCGGTCATGCTGCCCATCGGGAAGGTGTTTTTAATGGCCTGTACATCGCTTACGCTATCATTTAATTCGCATACTACGGTCGATATCATTTGATGCACCTGGTTAAAGCTATAAATGCCAAAAAGTTCTTCGGTTTTAACCGTGCCTGGCTTTGCGGATAGGGTAAGGTCGTTACGTACCAGGTCTACTATCATTACGTTTTCCTGCCGTTCTTTTTGGTTGGTTTGGAGTTGGTGTTTAATGATCTCATCCTGCGCCGGGTCGGGCTGTCTTTTTGCGGTCCCCTTGATGGGTTGGGAGATCAGCTTATTACCGCGCTTAGCCAAAAAGCGTTCGGGCGAGGCGCAGATGATATACTGTTTGTAATGTTTAAAAAAGCAGGAAAAAGGGTTAGGCGATAGCTGATTAAGCTGATTAAAAACACTCAGCGGATCAATTGTTGCCTCCTCCGCATAAAACTCCTGGCAAAAGTTGCTGACGTAAATATCACCGCGAACAATGTGCTGCTGGATCTCCTGCACAGTTTTTACATAATCGTTTTTGCTGAAACGCGGGTGTAGTTTTATTGTGGGACGTGCCTCCGATGGCTTTAGTTTTTGCTTTTCAATTTCATACAATACGCTACTTGGATTATCGGATATCATATTCACTTGATCGCCTTTTACGGTGATCAGATTTTCGGGTACAAAAAAATATAAGTCGGGGAATTGCAGGTGGTCAGGATTTGATGAGGACAGGTTTTCTATCTCGTTCTTTAGATCGTAAGTAAAAAAACCGGTCATCCAGCCCGGATGTAATTGGCGAAACTGTTCCAGTTCAGCGAAAGCTGTACCAATGCTCGCCTTTAACTCATGCTTTACACCAACAGCGATCAATAAATCAAAATTAGAATATGGGTCGTTGAAGTTGTTGGAATCTAAATAACACAGCACATCAAAGCCATTAGCCCATTGCAGGGCTTTTTGTTTAAAGGCAGCTATGTCGGTCACGGTAAAAGTCACGGGGTGTAAAGATAAAACAAATGAAATTGGTCTCTGTGAACTTTGTGTTTCTCTCTTTGCGAACTTTGTGGTTAAATTCTAAACAAAACAAAAATGCCCGCCGTAAGGCAGGCATCTTAAATATTGTATTCGATATATGTTAGGGTGTCATGGTGAGCCTGTCGAACCATGGTGGGCAGGCCTCTGCACCATCCTTCGACAAGCTCAGGATGACAGCCTCCTGTTTATACGGGTAATACCAAAGTCTGCACCCTGTCCGGGCCAACCGAAAGATATTTAACCGGTACGCCTAATTGTTCTTTCAAAAATTCCATATAACGGTTTAACGATGCCGGGATCTGGTCTAATTCGGTAATGCCGGTAATATCCTCGTTCCAGCCCTCAATTTCCTGCAAAACAGGGATAGGGGTAATAGAGCAGATATCGTAAGGCATATAATCAATTACCTCGCCGTTGTAGTTATAATGGGTGCATGCGTAGATCTTTTCAAAACCGCTTAATACATCGGCCTTGGTCATTACCAGTTGGGTAACGCCGTTCAGCATAATGGCATATTTAAGGGCAGGGATATCTATCCAGCCGGTACGGCGCGGGCGGCCTGTGGTGGCGCCAAACTCGTGACCAATCTGGCGCAGTTCTTCGCCCATTTCGTTATCCAGTTCGGTAGGGAAGGGGCCGCCGCCTACACGGGTGCAATAAGCTTTAAATATACCAATTACCTCGCCAATTTGACTTGGAGCAATACCTAAACCGGTACAAGCACCGGCAGATGTGGTGTTTGATGAAGTAACAAAAGGGTACGATCCAAAATCAATATCCAGCATAGCGCCTTGTGCGCCTTCGGCTAATACCTTTTTGCCTTTGCGGATGTAGTCATTCACAAAGTGTTCCGAATCAACCAGCGGGAATTGCTTAATAACGTCCAGCGCTTCAAAAAACGCGGCTTCGCGTTCGCTGAAATCAATCACCTCGCCGTATAAGGCTTGCAGCATGGAGGTATGCTTGGCAACCAGCTTGTTATAACGCTCTTTAAAATCGGGCAGGGTGATATCGCCAATACGCAAACCATTGCGGCCGGTTTTATCCATATAGGTTGGCCCAATGCCTTTCAGTGTAGAACCAATTTTGCTGTCGCCCATTTTCTTTTCAGATGCGGCATCCAGCAATTGGTGCGTAGGTAATATCAGGTGCGCTTTTTTAGCAATTACCAGGTTCTTTTTAGCCAGCAGGTCGTGCCCGGCGGCTTTCAGTTTATCCAGTTCCTTTTTTAGGGTGATAGGATCAATTACCACACCGTTGCCGATCAGGTTGAGTGTGTTATCAAAAAATATACCTGAAGGGATGGTGTTCAGTACAAATTTCTGCCCGTCAAACTCCAGCGTATGCCCGGCATTCGGGCCGCCCTGGAAACGCGCGATCAGATCGTAATCGGCACTCAGTACATCAACAATTTTTCCTTTACCTTCGTCGCCCCATTGCAGGCCTAATAAAACGTCAACAGCCATTTATTTTTTATTGATTGAATTGAAAGGGGGCAAAGTTAGACTTTTCTATCACAATAACCTGCTTTAAGTTTACTGCAGTTACCATAAAGATTAAGCGAGTGGTGCCTGATCTCGAATTTCAACAGGTCGCCCATCATACTTTGGATCTGCTGAATACGCGGATCGCAAAACTCAACCACCTTACCACAGTCGATACAAATGATATGATCATGCTGTTTATAGCCGTATGATTTCTCGAACTGGGCCATGTTTTTGCCAAACTGGTGTTTGGTCACCAGGTCGCACGATACCAGCAGCTCCAGCGTATTGTATACCGTGGCGCGGCTTACCCGGTATTTTTTATTTTTCATGTGGATGTAAAGCGACTCTACATCAAAGTGATCACTGCGTGAATAGATCTCTTCCAAAATGGCAAAGCGTTCAGGAGTTTTCCTGAGGCTTTTATTTTCGAGGTAAGCTTCGAAAATCTTTTTAACCATACCTATGGTTTCCTGTTGCGACATGTTTTTTTATTAATCGTTCAAAGGTATTAAAATAGTCCGTAAGTCGGAAAGATCGAAAGTCCGGAAGATGTCATTAAGCGATGACAGTTTACTGATCACTAATCTACTAATCTCCAATCACTAATTAACTAATCTCCAATCAAGCTTACGATGCCTTCTCCACTACCGGCGCCGAGTCGAAACGTGTTACGGCGGTAATGCCCCGGATCTCTTTTAAGCGTTTGATCAGGTTATCCAAATGTTCGGTATCGTTTACATATACCATAATGGAGCCTTCAAAAATGCCGTTATCGCTGTCTACAGTGATCGAACGGATATTTACCTTAAAATCGGTAGAAATAACCGTAGTTAACTTATTGATCAATCCCACATCATCAATACCCGTAATGCGCAGGCCGGTTAAAAATGCCAGCTCCTGCTGATTGGTCCAGCGGGCTTTCACTACCCGATAACCATAGTTAGACATCAGTTTGGTAGCATTAGGGCAGTTGGTACGGTGTATCTTAATACCCTCGCTCACGGTAATAAAGCCAAACACATCATCGCCGGGGATGGGGTTGCAGCAATTGGCCAGTTTATAGTCAATTTTTTGCATATCCTCGCCAATCAGCAGCATATCGCTGTCTTTGGTCTTGATGCTTTTGAGCAGGCTTTGTACCTGATCGTTATCTATTTTATCCTGCGGCTTATTTTCAATCGTTTTCTCTGATGCCTGGTATTCCTTCAGGTCTTTCAGGTCTATCAATCCTTTGGCTACATTATAAAACAGGTCCTGGGTCGATGCCAGTTTAAAGTAGTAACTCAGCTTATGGATATTGTCCGAATTGTAGGTGATCTTAAGCGACTTCATCTTAC
The DNA here is from genome assembly GCF_059418485.1 of Mucilaginibacter sp. GW821-FHT07H05. Taxonomy (NCBI): domain Bacteria; kingdom Pseudomonadati; phylum Bacteroidota; class Sphingobacteriia; order Sphingobacteriales; family Sphingobacteriaceae; genus Mucilaginibacter; species Mucilaginibacter sp. GW821-FHT07H05. The sequence continues at coordinate 327,014 of NZ_JBWKPY010000004.1, read as the reverse complement.
GCTCCAGTATTTCCTTGCCATCTTCGGCTATCTTGCGCTTTTCCTCTTTCAGGGCCGATTTAATTTTGGCCTTGGCTTTGGCGGTCACTACAATGTTCAGCCAGTCTTCCTTAGGGCTTTGCTTACCTGATGTAATGATCTCTACCTGATCGCCGTTTTGTAGCTTATAGCTCAGCGGAACTAGCTTGTGATTTACTTTAGCGCCAATACAGCTGGCGCCCACATCAGTATGGATCTCGAAGGCGAAATCCAATGCAGTAGCGCTGGATGGCAGCTGAATAAGGGCGCCTTTAGGTGTAAAAATGAAGATCTCATCGCTGAAGAGGTTCATCTTGAAATCATCCAGGAAGTCCAACGCGTTTGAATCGGGGTTCTTCAGCATATCGCGTACCTTTTGTACCCATTGATCCAGGCCGCTATCGGTTGACGATTCCTTATATTTCCAATGCGCCGCGAAACCCTTTTCGGCAATCTCATTCATCCGCATGGTGCGAATCTGTACCTCTACCCATTGCCCGCGCGGCCCCATTACAGTAGTATGTAAAGATTCGTACCCGTTAGCCTTGGGCGATGATATCCAGTCGCGCAGCCTGTCGGGATTAGGGCGGTAAAGGTCGGTTACGATGGAATAAGCCTTCCAGCAATCCGATTTTTCGTTTTCGCTGGTGCTATCCAAAATAATCCGTATCGCAAAAAGATCATACACCTCCTCAAAGGGGATGGCCTTTTTCTTCATCTTGTTCCAGATGGAGTGGATAGATTTTGGCCGCCCAAACATATCGGCATGCAGGCCTTGTCCCTCTAAAACCTTTTTAATCGGTTCAATAAAGTCGCGAATGAACTTCTCGCGTTCGGCCTTTTTCTCGTTCAGCTTATTTTTAATGAACTGGTAAGTTTCGCTCTCCATGTATTTCATGGACAGGTCTTCCAGTTCTGACTTTATGGCATATAAACCCAGTCGGTGTGCCAATGGGGCATACAGGTATACCGTTTCTGACGATAGTTTCAGCTGCTTATCGCGCGGCATAAACTCCATGGTACGCATGTTATGCAGGCGGTCGGCCAGTTTAATCAGGATCACCCGCACGTCATCGGCCAGGGTAAGCAGCATTTTACGGAAGTTTTCGGCCTGCAGCGAACTGTTGGTATCAAAAACCCCTGATATTTTGGTTAGCCCATCTATAATTTTGGCTACTTTTTTACCAAACTCGCGCTCAATATCATCTAAAGTAACATCGGTATCCTCTACCACATCATGCAAAAGCGCGCATACAATGGAGGTAGTGCCCAGGCCAATCTCTTCGGCAGCAATTTGGGCAACGGCTATGGGGTGGTAAATATAAGGCTCGCCCGATTTGCGGCGCATATCCTTATGGCTCTCCAGCGCCATGTCAAAGGCCTTGCGTATCATGCGTTTATCCCCTTTTTGCAAAGTTGATTTTGATGCGCGCAGCAAAGCCCTGTACCTTTTAAGTATCTCGTTCTTTTCGGCTTCTATATCTATCACTAATTCTTTCATTTATAACCCTAATATATGGCCCGTCTTTTCTGCCAAAAAATTTATTGCAAATATTTTATGAAATACCACAAAAAATAGCATTATTTTTGTAATACGTAAAATTATGAAATTAATTGGCTTTGTACTGCTGTTTTGTTGCCTCTCAACCATCGTGTTGTCGCAAAGCTCATTGCCACGCCCTAAAATGGGCAAAAATGATACCATTAAAACTTACCTGACAGAATATCAAGGCGAACTGATCCCCTGGACAGTTACCCCCGAAGTTAAGATAGTTGACTCCCGTATTTTTAAAAGCGAAAAGGAAAGGATGGATTACAGCCGCCTGCGTTATAATGTATATAAGGTGCTGCCTTACATGCGTTTTGCCAGTGGTAAATACCAGCAGCTACAGCGCGATCTGGCTACTACAGGCGATAAAAACAAACAGAAAGAAATGATAAAAGCCTGCGAAACCCAGGTGAAAGATCTTTTTAATAAAGAAATAAAAAACCTTACGATTACGCAGGGCGAGATATTGATAAAATTAGTTAACCGCGAAACAGGAAATACAAGTTATGAAATGCTGAAAGAATTAAAGGGCGGACTGAACGCATTTATGTTCCAGTCGATAGCCCGGATATTTGGCCATAACCTGAAAGAGACTTACAATCCCGAGGAAGAACGGGATATCGAATCTATTCTGCAATCGGCAGGGTATATTTCCTACAATAATTAAATAATGGACGATAAGAGCATTTACCAGTTTAACGTTAAAAAGTTAAACGGTGAAGAGGTTAACCTTGGCGCATATAAAAACAAGGTGTTATTGATCGTAAATACCGCATCGCAATGTGGTTTTACCCCCCAGCTGAAAGAGCTTGAAGAGTTAAGAAAGGCATATAAAGACCAGGATTTTGAGATACTGGCCTTCCCATCCAACGATTTTGGCGGACAGGAACCTTTAGAAGGTAGTGCCATCGGTACATTTTGCGCCATTAACTTCGGTACCCATTTCCAGCTTTTTGAAAAACTAAGGGTGAGAGGGCAGTACAGCCATCCTTTGTTTAAGTTTTTGGCTGATAAAAAATTGAATGGTAAAGTGAATACCGCCCCAAGGTGGAATTTTCATAAATACCTGATTGATGCGCATGGTTTAGTGGCCGACTTTTTTTACCCGTTCACCAAACCTACGTCATCAAAGATCAGGAAAAAGATAGACCGCCTGCTGGCAGCGGGGCATTAGTAAATACACACTACTAAACAGCTTGTCATTTCGATAGAGCAAGAGGTGGCATAGTGCGATTGGGCGAAAGAGAAATCTTATACATTTGAAAACCGGATCGTATAAGATTTCTCCTCACGCAACACACAACCCGCCCCGGTTCGTTCGAAATGACATAGTGATGAATGTAAAAAGCCTAACAAAACAATATGCTTAAATTAGATATTTTGGTTTTAGCCGTCCACCCGGACGACGCTGAACTGGGCTGTGGCGGCACTATGGCCAAACACGTAGCTATGGGTCACAAAGTAGGTATTGTCGATCTTACCCGCGGCGAGTTGGGTACCCGTGGTTCGGCCGAGATCCGCGACCGGGAAGCCGCCGCCGCAGGTGAAATATTAGGCCTTGCCGTACGCGAAAATTTAAGTATCCCCGATGGCTTTTTTGAAAACACTAAAGCGTACCAGCTAAAGGTTATTGCCGCCATTCGCAAATTTCAACCCGAAATAGTAATTACCAATGCCTACCATGATCGCCACCCCGACCATGGCCGGGCCAGTCAGCTGGTAGAGGCTGCTACTTTTTTGGCCGGTTTAAGAAAGGTTGAAACGCTGGATAACAACGGCCAGCCACAGGAAGCCTGGCGCCCAAAGCAAGTGCTGCATTTTATACAGGATAATTATATCCACCCCGATATTGTAGTTGATGTAACCGATTATTGGGATAAAAAAATGGCCAGCGTATTTGCCTATGGCTCGCAGTTCCACAACCCCGAATGGAGCGGCGACGAGCCCCAAACTTATATTTCATCGCCCCAGTTTACCGCGGTAGTTGAAGGCCGCGGCCGCGAGTTTGGCAAAGCCATCGGCGTTAAATTTGCCGAAGGGTTTACCAGTAAAAAAATATTGGGTGTGGATAGTTTGATGGATTTGCGGTAGGTGAGGCATGCGTTGTGGTGATTTAACCACAAAGGGCACGGAGAGAGAAGCACAAAGAACACGGAGTTAATAAAAAACAAGGAAAAGGCTCGATACATTGAGCCTTTTCCTTGTGATGTTATTTATAGCTATCGGCTACGCTAATTAACTCATCTGAAAAACTATAGATATCATCTAAAAGAGCAATATCCTTTTTTTGGAAATTTTTAGCTTCATCAGGAATCCCTATCGACAATTTCTTTCCATTAAAATAGAAACGACACAAAGGCCTTCTATTGTTGTCATCAAGTAGTATGGCGCAATAAGACAAAGCATCCCTCATAATTATTCGCTTAACATCTACAGTCTTTCTTAATATAGATTTAAGAATCATAAACGCTTCCAATTCCTCTTCTGTAGTGACAATTCCCGAATTTGCCGCCCCTAATTCAACTGCTTCTGTCAAGGGCTCTTCCTTAACTGCTTCGACATGCAATGCGGATTTTAATCTTTCGCTAATAAGATCACTTATTAGGATGCTGCATGTTTTCTTTGTAATTGACGTAAACTGTTCTAACACTTTTTGGGTAATTGCGCTTGGATAAACTCTTTTGGCAAAAAGTCTTACAAAATCTTCCGATGGTTCAATAAGTTCCTTATTTAATAAGCTTTTTATTTCATTCAGATATTTTAATTCACTTGCCGTATTAGTTATATTCTCCTGATCAAAATATGATTTATGGAACTTTTTTAGTTCAGCAATTTCGTTATCTTTTATCTCTGTTATTTTAAATTCAAAAAATGGTTTATCATCCATTTTATTAGGAGATATCAAATCGGTATAGAATTTAAAAATAAGACCATTGGTTAACAGACCAAATTTTGCATCTGTAGTATGGAAATACCTGAATAATTGAGAATTATGAGGATTTAAGTCTTCTGTATGATGCTTGCATTCTATTAAAAGAATAGGTTTATCCTTATTAAGGATTGCATAATCAACTTTCTCACCTTTCTTTATTCCAATATCTGCGATAAATTCAGGATTGACTTCAAAGGGATTAAATACATCATAGCCTAACAATTGAATAAAAGGCATAATTAATGCATTTTTTGTGGCTTCTTCGGTTTTTATTTGTGGGCAAAGTTTGTCCACTCTTGAGGCGAACTGTAGAATCGAATCTTTAAAATCCATGATAAGTAAAAATTAGGTTAAGGTTTGTAATATACAGAATATTACTTATATAAATATTTGATTTTTAGGATTTTAATTTCCGATGAATCGTAGGGCCTACCTGTTTGTAGCCGATAAGTAAACCCTATTACTTTTCGCTTTTTTCTCTACAAACAGGTAGCCCCGATGGGGCATAGAAAGAAGGGTAGACCCTACGGGTCAAAAAAACTTTTCGCCTGGCTTGCTACAAACAGGTAGCCCCGATGGGGCATAGAAACAATTCCTCTGATCTCGTAACACAAAGCTATCCTATCCCACATCAATTGCCTGAGTAAGTTTATACGGGGTTACCGGATCAAAGAAATAACGTTGTTATTCTGGATAACAAGTTCAATCAAATCTCCGGCCTTTTGGGGTATTCCAGGTAGTCATATCCATAACGCCGATTACAAATATGATACCCCCTAAAAAGATGGGCCAGCGGAATGATTTATAACCATTAATATAAATCGTCCACGGATTCGAATCAACCATGTTTACATGGTTAAGATGCGGCCATATCAAACTCCCAACAATCATCAGTATAAGCCCGATTGCCATAAAGGTGTAGCTAAACTTTTTCATCGTATTGGTTTTAAGGATATTAGATAAACATATGAAGTTACTAATTAGTTTGGTTTTTATACAACAAAAAACCCCGCGGCAATTACCGCGGGGTTTCCCCTTTAATGTGATTTACAGTAAATTACGCTTTTACATACTCAAAGCGATTGTTGGTATTGCTGCGCTCGCGCTTTAGCTTATGCTCGTTAGCTAATTTTAAAAGGATCCCGGATAATTCGGATGTTTTAAAATCAGAGTCGTAGTTAGTTTTGCAATAATCGGCTATGGATGATATGGAGCGATGAGTATCAAAAAAATCGGTGCCGGTTAATAACTGGTTCAGCACTTTGGTAGCTCCCGGTTTTTTACGGGATGTTGCATGCTCATAGTGCGAGCCGTTTATTCTTTGTTTTGGGCCCCGTTTGTTAAATGTTTCCGTATCGGCTTCAGATCTTTCCGCATCAATCATCACATCAAATAATCTGTCAATCACTTTAACCTGCACGGCTTCGGATTTAAACAGGTTAACCACCTCGGAAATCTCAATTAATTGTTTCTTTAATTTTTCAGTTTGTTTACTCATGATAAATAGTGTAGTAGCTCCCTAATTAAAATTAGAAAATAGATAGTATCAATAGCACAATACATTAGGATATTGCTTATTAAATAGTAGTAGTGTAGTGAGCGTTTATCGGAAAACGCTTGTGGAGGCAATTATAGTATTCTTACGCGTAAAAAAAGTATTATTTGAGTTGAAATAGCATGCCTGTAGCAATATTATTACACTATGTTAACACTATAGCCTGCTTATTATTTTCTCCATAACATCCAGCCCTTCATCTATGTGTTTTTGCTCCATAATCAGCGCCGGCCTAAAACGTATGGTTTTATCGGCACATCCTAAAAACATCACGTTGTGCTCAAGCCCCTGTGTAATAAACTGGTCGCGTTGCTCCTTGCCGGGGAAATCAAAAGCAGTTAACAAGCCCTTGCCACGTACGTTGCTGATGATGCCGTGTTTTTGAGATAATTTTAGCAATTGTTGCTGCAGGTAAGCGCCCATTTGCGCGGCATTATTACAAAGGCCATCCTCGTCCATAATTTCCATAATTTTGGATGAGCGTACCATATCAACCAAATTACCACCCCAGGTAGAGTTAATGCGCGACGATACTTTAAACACATTCCCCTCTACTTCATCAATCCGTTTCCCGGCCAGTATGCCGCATACCTGCATCTTTTTGCCAAAGGCGATGATATCAGGCCGGGCATCGGGCCCAAAGTGCTGGTGGCACCAGAATTTGCCGGTAAGGCCAACGCCGGTTTGTATCTCATCATAAATCAATAAGGCTTCATGCTCGTCGGCCAGTTGGCGCAGGGTTTGCATAAACCGCGTGCTGATGTGGTTATCTCCGCCTTCGGATTGTACGGGTTCAATAATAATGGCGCAAATATCGTCGGGATTATCGGTAAAGGCCTGTTTAATTTGTGCGATAGATGCGGCTTCAAGATTTAATAACTCCTGCTGATTTTGTTCCGTCTCCGGGAACTGCATAATAGGGGTGCTTACCCGTGGCCAGTCAAATTTGGCAAACCATTTGGTTTTGACTGGTATAGTGTTGGTTAAACTTAAGGTATAGCCGGTACGCCCATGAAAAGCATGTTCAAAATGTAAAACCTTAAAACCCTTTTCGGTAGTATACCCCCTGGCAAAGTTTTTCTGTACTTTCCAGTCCATAGCGGCCTTTAGGGCATTCTCTATAGCTAAGCCTCCGCCGGCCACAAAAAAGGCGTGCGGCAAATAGTCGGGTATACCCACCCGATCGAAAGTATCCACAAACTGGGCGTATTGCTCGGTATAAATATCCGAGTTGGAAGGATTGGTTAACGCGGCCAGCATCAGGCTTTTGGTGAAGGCGTCGTCGGCCAGCATTTTGGGGTGATTATAACCTAATGGCACCGAAGCAAAGCAGGTAAAAAAATCGAGTAGGCGGCGTTTATTTTTCGAATCGTAGATGTGTACGCCCTCGCTTTTTTCCATATCAAAAGTAAGGTCGAACCCATCGGCTAAAATGTGTTTGCTTAATGATGCTTTAACGTTCTCCGGACTGATTTTCAGGTTATACATGGGCTTAACGGTTTATGCAAATTTACCTAAAAACCCTTAAATAAGCTAATTCAGGCGGTTTTTGAACCGAAGTGCCAAAAAGTAGGTTTAAACAATTTAAAGTTAGTTTTTGAACTGATAATAGATTTGGTTTTGCCGGCAGATATATTTTTAGTGTATATTTAATGTGAAAAAAGCGCTGAAAATAACGCTCAATACCCATGAAAATAACCAACTGGTTTGATATTACCGACGTTCATAAAATAGATACCCCCGCACTTATTGTTTATCCCGATAGGGTGCGCCATAATATTGCTGCTGCTAAAAAAATCATCGGCGATTTATCGCGGTTACGGCCACATGTAAAAACGCACAAGTGCGCACAGGTGGTGCAGATGATGCTTGATGCCGGTATAACCAAATTTAAATGCGCCACCATTGCCGAAGCCGAAATGCTGGCTATGTGTAAAGCGCCAGATGTATTGTTGGCCTATCAGCCGGTGGGGCCTAAAATAGAAAGGCTGTTGCAGTTGATCCGGCATTATCCGGATACAGCATTTGCTTGTTTGGCAGATGATGCCGATAACGCCGCGTTAATGGCCGCGGCCGCGCGAAGCCGGCAATTGACCTTACCGGTTTATATCGATTTAAACGTAGGGATGAACCGAACCGGGATTGATGCAGATAACGGCGCTTTGCAACTATATCAAACCTGCCTTACCTTACAAGGCATTAAACCGATAGGCTTACACGCTTACGATGGACATGCAGATACGGCTGATTTAAGCGAGCGGCAAGATCAAGTCAACAAGATCCTTGATACAATAAACAACTTAAAAAAAGAAATAACCAATGCCGGTATTGCCATGCCGGTAATTGTAATAGGCGGTAGCCCCAACTTTGGGATCTACGCGCAAATGCCTGATGTGGAATGCAGCCCGGGCACGTTTGTATACTGGGATGCTAACTACCGGCAGGCCTATCCCGAATTGGATTTTTTACCGGCTGCTTTGGTGCTTACCAGGGTGGTATCATTACCAGGGCCGGGTTTGCTTTGCCTGGACCTGGGCCATAAATCGGTAGCGGCCGAGCAGCCGTTAACCAGGCGTGTAGCGTTTATCAATGCGCCGCAACTCACTATCGTTAGCCAAAGCGAAGAGCATTTAATTGTTGATGCCGGTATAGAGCATCGGTATAAGGTGGGCGATGTATTTTACGGTTTGCCGGCACATATTTGCCCAACGGTTGCATTGTATGGCAGTATGGCTACGGTAGAAGATCACCAGGTAACCGGCGAATGGCAGGTGATAGCCCGTGAGCGGAAGATTAATTTTTAGGGCTGCGATTGTATAAACTTATCCTTCATCCCCAATAAACCCCAAATGCCGCCGCTATGGATGGCGAGTATACTGCTACCCGGCATAAAGTGATCTTTACGTGCCAGGTCAAAAATAGCGTAAAGCATTTTGCCGGTGTAAATGGGTTCAATTAATATCCCGGTATCGGCTACAAATTCCTTAATAAAATCAATCAGCTCAGGGGTAGTTTTTCCGTATCCGCCAAAGTGATAATCGGTATGGATAATATAAGAACCCTCTTCTTTGGAGAGGGCAGGGTGAGGTATCAGGTATTTGCCAATCTCATCCCGCATAAACTCCCCGTTTTTAAAAACAGGTACGGCGTGAAATTGGGTAGGTAATTGCTGCTGATGCAATCCATTGATGATACCTGCTGCGGTAGTCCCCGTTCCGCAGGCGCAAAACAGGTGCTGGTATGGTTGGGGTAGTTCGGCAATTAGTTCACTGCAGCCCTGTGCCGCTTCAATCGACGCGCCACCTTCGTCAATAAAAAAAGCATCGCTATCATCCCCGAAGTGTTTTTGAAAAAGCGCCGGCTTATCGCGGTAGCTTTCCCTGTCGGTAAATAACAGTTGCATACCATGCAGGCGGCACATAAACAGCGTATCGTTTTGCACATCCTCGCCACGCACAATGCCGGTTGTTTTAAAGCCGAACCTTGCCGCCGCGGCGGCAGTAGCCAGTAAGTGGTTAGAATAAGCGCCGCCAAAGGTTACCAGGTGATTTTTGCCTTCGGCTTGTGCTTTTATCAGCAGGTATTTTAGCTTGCGCCATTTATTGCCCGATATAACGGGGTGTATCAGGTCGTCGCGTTTGATAAAAACTTTCAGCCCCTTTTCATCAAACAGTTGATGCTGTAGCTGATGAACGGGGCTGAAAATTTCGAGATCTATTTTGTGCATTCAAATATTAAAAACCAAAGCCTATGCCTGCATTGCCCGACGCGTATTTGCCGGTACTGACAGATACATAGATGCGCAATATAGCTAAGTTCATTTGAAAACCGATATCGGCGCGCATACCGCTGATGCTGGTTTCGTTAATGTGCACAGGATCGGTAATGGTGGTATAAAAGGCGCCCTGGCCCGGAACAGTAGAGGTAATAGGGTAATTACCCAATACACCAAACTCGGTGCTGGAAGTTTGGTAAGCTACCGCCAGGAATGGTGTAAAGAACATTAATTTTTTAGAGATAATTGCCTGTACGTTGGTGCCGCTAAAGTGCGCGTCGATACTTTGATTACTGAAGTTTGTATTAGTATTGCCAGGCGCAGGCAACGCGGTTCCTGGTTGTACACTTAGGGTTTTGCTGTAATTAATACGGTTATAGTTTACCGCGATAGCCAGATCGAACGGTTTTGGCACGCCTGCCTTTGCAAAATCCTGCATAATATTATGCTTAACACCAAAGCCTATCATGCCAACTTTACCGGCATCATCGCCAAGATTGATTTTGGGTATGGTACGGATAGTAATATCGGTGTTATGTACAAGGCCAATAGTTAACTGAACATTGGGTGCAGGAACATATTTAAATATACCCTTAGGCATAGTGAACGTGCTGATCTTAGCGCCATTATCATCATTAATACGCATAACGGGGCCATCAACATCATCGCCACCAAAAGTAGGGGCAATGGTTTTTGAAGCATCGTTAGGTGTAAGGTGGTTCGATAAGCCGATCTTGGTGACATCAAAAGTACGGTCGCTGGTTGGTACCTGGGCGCCGCTAACGGTAATACGTAAATCAAAATGTAATAACGACTTGGTTTTGGCGGTATTATTCCAGCCTCCGTTTAATCCCGTACCAAAGCCCCTGAACATGGGTTCGGCATAAGCCTGCAATAGTTTGGTGGCATCAGCCGGACTGGATTTGATCAGCTGACTAAAGCCGTCATCGCTGTTTTGCGCATAGGTTTTTAGTGCCGGCGTTAACAATAACGCGGCAATAATCAGGAAGTAAAGTTTTTTCATAAATAATTAGGTTGGTTTATAATTAAACAATATTGAGGTATTTAATATTAAAAAACAAGTATTTTTGCAATCCATGGTAAATAACACCGACCTGCAAGATATTGAGGAACAGGACTTTTATGAGCATTTAAGGGTAATTGTAGATAAAGGCCAATCGCTGCTGCGGATAGATAAGTTTTTAATGCACCGCATTGAAAACGCATCGCGCAACCGCATACAAAACGCAATTGATGCCGGCAATGTGCTGGTGAACGATAAAGCTATTAAGGCCAGCTATAAAGTTAAACCGCTGGATGTGATATCGGTAGTGCTGCCGCACCCACCGCGCGATACCGAAGTTTACCCCGAAAATCTCCCCATTAATATTGTTTACGAGGATGATGATGTGCTGATCGTAAACAAAGCCGCCGGTATGGTGGTGCATCCCGGCTATAATAATTATACCGGTACGTTGGTGAACGCGCTGGTATATCACTTTCAGCAATTGCCTACGCTGCCGGGTAACGATGGCCGCCCCGGGCTGGTGCACCGCATTGATAAGGATACCTCGGGCTTGCTGCTGATCAGTAAGAACGAGCGCTCTATGACCTACCTGGCCCATCAGTTTTACGAGCATACCATTAATCGTAAGTATATAGCCCTGGTTTGGGGCGATTTACCCGACGATGGCACCGTTACCGGCTATATTGGCCGCAGTGTTGGCGACAGGCGCGTGATGGCTATTTACGATGACGAGGAGAAGGGCAAATGGTCGGTTACACACTACAAGGTGTTAGAACGCATGGGCTATGTTACCCTGATAGAATGTAAGCTGGAGACCGGCCGCACGCACCAGATCCGCGCGCATATGAAGCATATTGGGCACCCATTATTTAGTGATGCTACCTATGGTGGCGATAAAATTTTAAAAGGCACGGTGTTTACCAAATACAAACAGTTTGTAGAAAACTGCTTTGAGCTGATGCCACGCCAGGCGCTTCACGCGCAAAGCTTAGGGTTTAAGCATCCCACAAAAAAAGAAAATATTTATTTTGAAGCACCTTTGCCACAGGACTTTGAGTCGGTTTTAAAAAAATGGCGTAATTATACTGCAACATCGGCAGAATAAAATGGTTAATCAGTAGTTTATAATCAGGAAATGCAACCCACATTTATCAATTTTAACGACGAGATTTTACCTGCCGACAGCAAAGTATTGAGCGTGTCCAATCGTGCATTTAAATATGGCGATGGCTTGTTTGAGAGCATGCGGTTGATGAAAGGAGAGCTGAAGTTTGCCGATTTGCACGCCGACCGCCTGCAACGCGGAATGAAGGCGCTTAAAATTGATGGCTACTCGCAAATGGACACCTGGTTTTTAAAAGACAGGACAGAAACATTGGCTGCACGTAATAAGTGTAAACATGGCCGTATCAGGCTCACCGTTTACCGGGATGCCGGTGGTTTGTATACCCCAACCCAAAACAAAGCCGGCTTTTGCATGGAGCTGCAGCCCATGGATGAGCCACGATATTTTTTGAACGAGAAAGGCCTGATTATGGATGTATTTACCGAATTGGGTAAACCGCTGAATTACCTCTCCAACATCAAATCGTGCAATTCCCTTACTTATGTAATGGCGGGTATCTTTAAAAATCAGCAAAAGCTGGAGGATGTTTTTATCCTGAACCAAAATAAATTTTTGTGCGAAGCCAGCAGTTCAAACGTATTTGTATGGTATCAAAACCACCTGTATACGCCTGCCTTAAGCGAGGGTTGTGTAGAGGGTGTAATGCGGCAGGTGGTGATCGATCTGGCCCTTAAAAACAATATCCCGGTTACCGAAGCCCAGATCAACCCCGAAATTTTATACGAGGCCGATGAAGTGTTTTTAACCAATGCCACCCGTGGTATACAATGGGTAATGGGCTACGGCGTTAAACGCTATTTTAACAAGTTAAGTAAAGACTTAATGGACGAGTTGAATAAGTTGTAATGGTAAAATCCCCGGTATCTAAATGTCTTATTGGCCGAAAAATACAATTTTAGGGTAAGTCTGCAAGCTAATTTTGCTTCATTATATGAACAAACTTATGAAAACGAATATAGCATCAGGTTTTAATAAAATAACAAGGTCGGTAATGCTTGTAATGGTTTTTTGCATGGCCGCTACCACAGCTTTTGCCCAAAAGAAAACGGAGCTTAATACCGCATTGGCAGATAGCCTGGCCAATTGGGTAACCATTGACCAGATTGCGGCCAACGTAAAGCCGGCCACCGGCAGGTTTGCAAATATGGATCAGCAGCAATGGGCTTTATATAAAGATAGTGTGTTTACTACCCACCAGAAGATCTTAGACAAAATATTTAACCAGTATGGATACCCCGGTTACGACCTGGTAGGCAAAAAGGGTTCTAATCATTTTTGGCTGATGGTGCAGCACTGCGATAAAAACCCGGATTTTCAGCGTAAAATTTTAACCGCCATGAAAAAGGAGGTTGATAAAGGCAATGCCGACCCTAAAAACTTTGCGTATTTAACCGATAGGGTAAACCTGAATACCGGTCACAAACAACTTTATGGCACACAGGTAACCTATAATCTTAGTACTTGCCAGGCATTACCCAGGCCGGTAGCAGATAGTTCGGCTTTAGATGAGCGAAGAAAACAAGTGGGCCTGGAACCCATTAATGTTTACCTGAACCAGATGTCGGAATTTCATTTTACAATGAACCGGGAGGTTTATGAAAAGAAGGGGATCTATAAGGCAAAGCTGTATCCGGTTGCCAATTAATTTGATAGCAACTACAAACCCGCGCCCCGCAAAAATGCTTCCACATCCATGCGTTTTTTACCTTCTAACTGCAAATCTGTTACACATACAAAACCATCCTGGCAGGCAAACTTAAGATAAGTTTTGCTGTCGGTTAAAAAACCGCCGGGTTGTATGCCGGGTTCTTTTATTTCTTTTGTAGCCTTATAGATCTTCAGGGTTTTACCATTCAGGGTAGTATAAGCGGCGGGCGATGGGCTTAGGCCGCGTATCAAATTATAAACCGTTTCTACGGGTTGCAAAAAGTCTATGTTCCCTGTTTCCTTAGATAGTTTGGGCGCGTGTTTAATATCCGCAGCCTCAAAGCTATCCTGCGGATGTTCGTGGTAACGGCCGCTTTCAATGGCCTTAACTGTTTTCACCAGCAGACCGGCGCCTTTATGCATCAGGCGGTCGTGTAATTCGCCGGCGGTTTCTTCCCCGGTAAGGGTAACCTTTTCTGTGAAGAGCACATTGCCGGTATCAATATCATGCTTCAGCAAAAAAGTAGTTACGCCGCTTTCTTTTTCGCCGTTAATAATAGCCCAGTTAATAGGGGCCGCGCCACGGTATTGCGGCAATAGTGAAGCATGCAGGTTAATGGTGCCTTTTGGGGGCATATTCCAAACAGCTTCGGGCAGCATGCGGAATGCCACCACTACCTGCAGATCGGCTTTTAACGCTTTTAGTTCTTCTAAAAATTCAGGACTTTTCAGCTTTTCGGGCTGCAGCACTTTAATGCCCCTGGCCACTGCGTTTTGCTTCACAGCCGATTCACTAAGCTTTCGCCCGCGGCCCGCCGGTTTATCCGGAGCGGTTACTACGCCTACAATATCAGCGCCCGAATCTATCAAAGCTTCCAGTGATGCTACCGCGAATTCGGGCGTACCCATGAATACTATTCTCATATATACAGTAATGCTACGTTTTAAGTGTGAATTTTTAGTGAACCGTATATTATTTATATAACAAGTACTTTTGCCTCATCAGCTTATACCGGCTTAACGCGGGTTCCCAGCTCAATCTTATTTCCTCTTCAGTTTTACCGGTCTCTATCTGCTTGCGCATTTCTTCCGACCCGGTTAGCTTGGTAAAATAAGCTGTAAAAAAGTGCGCCTTGTCCGGAAATACCTTGTACAGGTCCATTATCCACGACAGGTTTAATTTACCACTTTTCCAAAACTTATCCGTGTCATATTTACGTAAATCAATGCCATAGCAGGTAACATCTTTTTGCGGCGGATTATCGCTTACGCCGGGGATGCTATGCGGTGTAAAGCTGAACTTATATTTATCCTTTAACAGTGGGTGCCCTGCCACCTGGAACGGAAATTCGGTACCCCTGCCCAGGCTAAGGGTAGTGCCCTCAAACAAACAAATGCTGGGGTATAGCAATACCGATTGATTGGTACTTAAGTTTGGCGATGGGTTAATAGGTACTTTGTACAGCATAGCGTGCTCGTAATTAGCCACTTTAATAATCTTCAGTTTGCATTTAATATGGCCCTTCAACCAACCCTCGCCGTTGATCATTTGCGCGTATTCGCCCAGCGTCATCCCGTGACTAATGGGTATAGGGTGCATCCCGACAGATGAGCGGAACGCGGTATCCAACACCGGCCCGTCAACCAAATAGCCGTTAGGGTTGGGCCTGTCCAGTATCATCAGCTCCAGGTTGTTTTCGGCACAGGCTTCCATTACATAATGCAGGGTGGTGATATAAGTATAAAAGCGCGCGCCTACATCCTGCATATCAAATATCAGCAGGTCAAGGTCTTTCAAATCGGCAGGGCGGGGTTTGTGCTTACGGCTACCGTACAGGGATAATGCGGGGATACCAGTTTTAGGGTCAACCGTATCCTCTACCTTGCCGCCATCGGCCGCGTTACCTCTAAAGCCATGCTCGGGCCCGAAGATCTTTTTCACATTAACCCCCAGCTTTACTAAACTATCTACGCTAAAGCCCAGATTTTTACCTATTACCGATGTTTGGTTAATCACCATACCCACGCGCTTGCCTTTTAAATAAGGCAGGTAAAGCGCGGTTTGGTCGGCGCCGGTTTGGATGTTCTTGCTGCTGGGCGGTGTGGTTGCCTTAGTAGTATTTGAATGATATACCGGATCACCGTGCAATGGTGCAGGCAAACTTGCACTATTGCTGTTTTGGGTATTTTGAGCACAGGCACCCAACATGCAAAATATGGCCGGTAATAAAATCAACGTATTTTTATTCATTATCTAAAAAAATTATAACCCTGTTCGATATTTCAAAGAAGCCGTTCAAATCGCCACCATACAAATTGGAGTTTAACTACATAGTCACAGCGCTTTTATTCAATCAATTCCTAATAAAATCTCTGTGCCCTTTGTGGTTTCTTTCTTTGTGGCCTTTGTGGTTAAATCACCACCATATTAAAAACGATTTCCTTCTTGACGCAAAATACGGCCATTTTCGCCTTAATTCTGCATATTTGCTAAAATACAAAAAATCATCTGCATTGAGTTTTTCAAGGTTCATAGCTGCCCGTATCAGTTTCAAATCAAAACGTACTTTTTCTAAGCTAATCGTACGGATAGCCATTATTGGCATTATGCTGGGTTTGGGAGTAATGATCTTGTCGGTAGCCATTGTAAAAGGATTTAAACAAGAGATCAGGGAAAAAGTTCGGGGTTTCTCGGGCGATATCACCATTTTTAAATACGATCTGAATAACTCGTTCGAAAACTCACCCGTGCAGGTAGACAGCCAATTTATCCAGCGCATAAAATCAAGTCCATACATCACCCATATGATGCCTTTTGCCACCAAACCGGGCATTATTAAAGCACATAACGAAATTGAAGGCGTAGTGCTAAAGGGGGTAGATAAAAATTACGATTGGTCGTTCTTTAAAAAAAACCTGGTTGCCGGTAAAGTGATCGATTTTACAGATACGGACGCCCGCAAGCAGATCATCATCTCAGTTTATACAGCCAACAGGTTAAAACTGAAATTAGGCGATAAGTTTATCATGTATTTTGTGCAGGAAAACCTGCGCAGGCGCCCGTTTACCATTACCGGTATTTATGACGCCGGGGTAGAAGATGTGAACAAAGCTTTTGTGGTAGGCAGTTTATCCCTGATCCAGACACTGAATAACTGGAAACCGAACGAGATTGGCGGCTATGAGTTGCGTGTGCGCGATTTTGAAAAAATAGATCAGGATAACGGGCAAATAAGGGACATCATGCCTGTAGAGCTGAAATCGTATACGGTAAGCGATAATTATCCTACTATTTTTGGCTGGCTGCAATTGCTGGATACCAATACGCAGGTAATATTAGGGCTGATGCTGGTAGTAGCGGTGATCAATATGATATCGGCCCTGCTGATTATGATACTGGAACGTACCACCATGATAGGCATGCTAAAAGCCATGGGCTGCACCAACTGGAAGATCCAAAAGATATTTTTATATAACGCCCTGTACCTGATTGGCCTGGGCTTATTATTGGGCAATATTTTAGGCATAGGTTTGGGCTTGCTGCAGTTTAAAACGCATCTGTTTAAGCTGGATGAAACATCCTATTACATGAAATTTGTACCCGTACAATTAGAATGGCTGGATGTGCTGCTGCTGAATGCGGGCACTTTGGTCATATCGTTACTGGTGCTCATCATTCCTTCTATGCTGGTGAGCCGCATATCTCCGGTGAAGGCAATTAAGTTTAAATAAAATTTGAAAAAATGAGACGGATTTCGCTTTTCCTGTTATTCGCTTTACTCACTGTCAGGTCGTTTGCGCAGATGGACGCCCTGGTAGATAGCGCTACGGCTGCCAGGGTAATTAACAATTGCGCTACTAAATTTCCCAAGTTTTACCGTGAGTATAAATTCATTGTAGCTCATGATAGCCTCATCAAAAGAGTGATCTTTGTACGCAGCACGGGGGCCGATGCCGGGCCGGCTAAGGCAGGGCCTAAAGGCAATATTTTTATTGATATTAAATACCTGGAAAACGAACAGCCCAATTTTGGCGATGACCGGCTGATTGTAGTGCTATATCATGAAATTGGCCACCTGCATTACTTTATGACTGTACCCCCGGCTAACCGCAATACTAACGATAGCGAGCAGGCTGCTTTTGAGTACTCCTTACTAAAAACAAAGGAGATAGCCGAAAACGGCGATTGCCTGCCCTTAAAAACCGGACTTAAATTTATGAAGCTAAGGAGCGAGGGCACTAACCTGGCTGATCCGCATGTGGTTGCCTTAAAGCGCATGGTACAGCAACCATTATATGCCGGTTACCTGAAATATGTGCGCGAAAAGTGCCCTTAAGCTATTACCAGATTACTTTTTTGCCGCGTTAAAATTCAGTTTCAGGTTGATACCGCCCGCCCCGAACTTGATCTGTTGCGATCCTAAACCATCCAGCGGATATTTCAAAAACGGTTCAACAATTAAGCGATTGCTTTTACCCAGCGGGTAGCCAACGCCAAAAGAAACATTAAGGGTTTTTGCAAAATCGAAACCGCTAAAGCTGGTGCGTGTGGTATTTTGCTCTTCGCGCTGTGCCGAAGTATAGTTCAGTATATAAGTTTCATTAATAAACGTTCCCGAACTTAAACCAGCCGATATATACGTGTCGCTTTTTTGCGGATTAAACTGGTATTTTAAATTGATAGGCAGATCCAAACCTATTAAACTGGCATTGTAATTTTTTAAAGTCGGCACTATAGCAAACGCATTAGCCGTACCGGAAGATACGCCGGCTACCTGGTTGAGCGCACCTTGCGCCGGAGTAGATACCACATCGGCTGCAGCGGCGGAATTAGCCCGGCCGTTGTTAGGTACCGCTGGCTGACTATTATTGTACTTCAATGAGTTTTGCGCTATAGCCAAACCGGTTGATAGCTTCAGCTTATTGCTGATGCGGAAATCGGAACTGAAACCGGCGCCTATGTTAATATTATTCTCGCTCCCCTGCGCATAGTTAAAATAGGTTGCCGCGTATACGCTGATCATACCTCGTTTAATATTTTTCGTTGGTTCTTTATTAGCCGGGCCTTTTTCGGCCAACAGCCTGTTCATCGCCTCGGCCGAGTTTGTTTTGGCCGCATCTGCCGGTTTAGGCGCGTCAACAGGTTTCGCGGCAATGTATTGGCCTGCATTGTTAGCATTAGCGGCGGTATCTGCCGGTTTAACAGATGCGCCAGGTTTTTGCTGGTTGCTGGCGATGATATTTGTCGCGGTGTTTTTATTCAATATGGAATCTATACCTGTTTTTGCAGTGGATGCGCCCACAGGCGGCACATTTGCCGGATTGGTTGACGATCCTTTTTGAACCTGGTTATTGGCCAATTGATTAACCTGTGTTTGTACCTGCTGCAAACCTGGCGAAGGTTGCATCTGCTGCTGTTGCGCTATGGGGTTTGCTTGCTGCTGCTGTTGTTGCGTGCCGCTTTGCGCCATCGTGTTTTCGGCGCGGTTAACCGACGAATCAACAGGAGCAGGCCCGTTAGTTTTATGATCCGGTTGCACTGTCGTTTTTGAATTTTTAACTACCAGGTTTTTGTTTTCAACCGGTTTTTCCATAAACCATAAGCCTATACCAAGCAACACTATAGCGGCGGCGGCATACCATAACCAGCCCAGTCCGCGGTCTTTCTTCTCTTCCGGGAATTTTTGGCGCAGCAATGCCCAGCCTTCATCTGCGGTGGTATCCTCGTAATTATCGAATACCCTTTGGATGCGGTTGTTCAGTTCGTTATGTAATTTATCCTCGTCCATCATGGGGCCGCAACTAATAATTTCCTTAATTTTTCTTTTGCCCTGGTTAAATAAACCCGGCTGCTGCTTACCGCGATGTTTAGCATATTGGCAATCTCATCGTGGCTGTAACCATCAATTTCATACAAGTTAAAAATGGCTCGTTGTATGCCCGGCAGTGTATCCATCAGTTTTAAAATATCCTGGGCATTAATGGTTTCAATAATATAGGTACCACCGCTAATAGGCATAGCGCTGTCCAGTTCTATATTTAACTGGTGTTTCAACTCCTTGCGGCGCCTGTCTATCGCTGTATTTACTACAATGGTGCGCAGCCAGGCTTTAAAAGGCTTGTCCATATTATAATTTTCAATGGTTTTAAACACCTTTATAAAACCATCGTTCACCACCTCCATAGCATCATCTCGGTTTAGGCAATAACGCTGGGCAATACCCATAGTAAACCCATAGTAATGCTTATAAAGCATTTCCTGGTGTTTAAGATTGCCTTTTTTGCACAGACCTATCAATTCAAGTTCGGCTGTGCCCGTTGGTGGATGCATTAATTGTGTTTAGTCCCTGTTTTTTTAAGTAATTGTCTGTCAACATGCAGATGCACCAGTCGTTCCTACGGAGCGAAACAAAATTATTGCTACGTTGCTACCAACCAGTCGTTCCTACGGAACGGTTTGCATTGTTCATCCCGTAGGGATGTTTGGTTGGTAGAAAATTGAAGCAAAACCGATACGTTCCAGCGGAACGTTTGGTGAAATTGTCCTCCCATTTATTGACGGAATGCTGCTCTTTTTTGATGAACCTACTATACCATTTATAACCCATACGTAAGCCGGGGTTTAAATGCTACAAGCGTTATCTAAAATTTACAACTTTTTAGCTTCATTCCAAAAAATATCCATTTCGGCTAAGGTCATGTCCTGTAGTTTCTTGCCGCTTTCCTGGGCTTTGGCTTCTAAATACTGGAAACGTTTGATGAATTTCCGGTTGGTTTTTTCCAGCGCGTTCTCGGGGTTGATGTTGATGAAACGGGCATAGTTAATGAGCGAGAACAGCAGGTCGCCAAATTCGCCTTCGGCTTTTTCATGGTCGATATCGCTTTCATCTTCGGCGTTAAACTCGGCCTTAAATTCCTGCATTTCCTCTTCCACCTTTTCCCAAACCTGGTTTTTGTGCTCCCAGTCAAACCCAATACCCCGTGCTTTCTCCTGTATGCGCGATGCCTTTACCAATGCCGGCAGCGAATTAGGCACACCGCCTAAAACCGATTTATTGCCTTCCTTTAGTTTGAGTTTTTCCCAGTTGCGTTTCACATCGTCCTCGTTATTTACTTCGGTATCGCTGTAAATATGCGGGTGCCGGCTAATCAGCTTGTCGCAGATACCGTTCAGCACATCTGTAATCGTAAAATCATTAGTTTCCGACCCGATACGGGCGTAAAAAACCAAATGGAGCATAATGTCGCCCAGTTCCTTCCTGATCTCCTGCATATCGCCGCTTAAAATCGAGTCCGATAGTTCGTAAGTTTCCTCAATGGTGAGGTGGCGCAGGCTCTCCATGGTTTGCTTCATATCCCAGGGGCAGTTAGTCCGCAGATCGTCCATAATTTTTAATAATCTTTCAAAGGAAGTGGCCGGCGTAAGGCCGGTACCGGGAGGTATAAGAGGCATAGATATTTGTTTTTGATAAAGGTAGGGAGAAAGTGTGGAAGTCCGAAAGACGGGAAGTCCGGAAGCAAAAGTTTACCACCACGTCATTGCTTCGTCGTATCACCTACCTATGGCTTTTTTTAGTTTTCCGACAGCAAAGGAGCTTCCGGATGAAAGCGGGCAGAACAATGGTGGCCTGTGCGGTTGGAAAGGGCATTAGCTTGGTGCTGAAGCGCTGGCTTGTGGGTGCGATAGCGGAGCATCAAGGTGCGGCCCTGTGGTTCTGCCCGGTTTGCAGGGCAAAGGCTCAGTGCGGCAAAGGAAGCATTTTTGCTGTCTTGAATTTTGCTACTTTTTTTCAAGAAAAAGTAGTAGGCCACTGTGGCCTTGAGCAGATCGACGATAATAATGCAGAGCCGTACAGCTACGAGATTGCCACGTCGCCCCATTTCACATTCCCCTCCGCTGCTCCTCGCAATGACAATCTTTTTAACGTCATCCCACCTTCAAAGTCCCGCCGGGATTCCAAAACTTGCAATGGCGGTGTTTTGATTATACCGACTTAACCGCCCTCAACATCTCACGTTTGCCCGGCGCGCCCGGCGCTTTCTCTACCTTCAGTCCCAAAGCTTTCAGCATGCGTTTCAGGTTGCCCGTTATGGCGTAGGTGACAAATACGCCGCCGGGTTTTAAAAATTGGATGGTATGGTTAATGGCTTCTTCGTTCCACATTTCGGGTTGGTGGGCAACGGCAAAGGCATCAAAATAAATGACATCGTAAAGTTCTGGGCTTTCAAAGGCGGGTAGTTTGCAGTGGGCGGTTTTGAGTTTGCAATATTCGTTTACAGCTACCAAATGATTGATGGATGACGGGTACCAGCTATTAAAATCTTCCCACAATTGGGATGCGATATATTCCTGGTAGCCGGTTTCACCGATCATTTCTGTACTGAGCGGGTAGGCTTCAATGCCGGTATACTCCAGGTGGATCTGCTTACTGCTACAAAAATCAGCGCTAAGCAAAAAGTTGAGGCCTGTGCCTAAACCAACTTCCAGTATGGAAACCTGTTGGGCATCGGTACCTGCCAAAAAATAGCGCAGGCCCGAATTCAGGAAAACATGGGTGCTCTCCTGCAAAGCCCCGTGCCGCGAGTGATAATTTTCGCCGACAGTTGGGTTATAGATGGTTTTAGAACCGTCGCCGGTGATGACAAAACTTAAGCCCCCCGACCCCCTAAAGGGGGAGTTAGTATCTGATAAATTGCTTCGGTCGCTCTCCATAAATTCTATTCCCCCTTCAGGGGTTAATGGGCTATGTACTTCGTTACTACCTCGCCCATATCGTAAACCGGTACGTTGGTTATTTTTGCAGCAATAATGCTGCTGCCCGCTGCCGAGCGGTAACCGGCGGCGCAATGTACTACAATGGGTTTATCGGTTGGGATCTCGCCAATCCGCTCGCGTAATTCGGGCAGGGGGATGGTTAAAGCGTGTTGAAATGCTTTGCCTTCATTTATTTCTGTCCAGTTGCGGGCATCTACAAGGGTATATTTATCAGGGTGCAATTCAAAATCGGCCAGGTTAAATGTTGGCGATGTAGTGTCGGCCCCATCCGGTACCAGTTGTGCCGATTTGATATTCTTCTCGTAACCAATCTTAGCTGTTTTCCTGATCACATTATTTAAGCTATCCTCATCGGCGGCCATTAAATAAAATTGCTCGCCAGGATTGATTACAGAACCTAACCAGGTTTCAAACTTGCCGCCATCCTGTAAATTGATGGCGCCGGCAATATGGCCTTTTTTAAATTGGGCAGAGGGGCGGGTATCTACTATAAGCGTGCCGTTTTTAAATACTTTATGGTTAATGCGGGGTACCGAGGCAATGTTTTCGTCCATACCTTCGGCGCCTTTTTTATTCAGTTCTACATCGTACCCAAAATAGCGCGGCGCAAAAGGCTGATCGGCGGTGAGGAGTTTTACAAATTGCAGCTCATCCATCAGTTGCAGGGCATAGTTCTCACGAATCTCGCGACCAATAGTACTGCTCAGATCCGGACTCATGTTTTTACCGCAAAGCGAGCCGGGGCCGTGCGCGGGATAAACCTTTACATGGTGCGGCAACTTCATCAGCTTATCGCGGGTACTGTGGTACATTTGCCTGGCCAGGTCTTCTTTTTGGGCGGTGATATTGCCCGCGCTCTCGCGCAGATCGGGGCGGCCTACATCACCTACAAACAGGGTATCGCCTGTAAACAGGTCGGTTTGCCGGCCGTTCTCGTCTTCCACCAAAATGCAGATCGAATCGGGCGAGTGACCCGGGGTATTCATGGATATTAATTTAATATCGCTCAGGTTAATCACATCGCCATCGTCAAAAGTTTCGTGCGGGTACTCGGCACCCACCAGTTTGCTCACATAAATGGTTGCGCCGGTAGCCTGGTGGATCTCCAGGTGCGAGCTTACAAAATCGGCATGGGGATGCGTTTCGATCACGCCGGTTATCTGCGCTTCGTGCAGGGTAGCGAAATCATAATAAGGCTGCGGATCGCGGGCGGGATCGATAACCACCATACTGCCATTGCGGATAACAGCGTAGGATGCATGGGCCAGCCCGGTATCGTAAAATTGATGTATGATCATGAGCGGGCAAAGATAACGCTTTAGTTAAAAGTGCAAAAAAGGTTAAATGGTTTGATTGTCAATATTTGTCTTTTAATTATCAGATGGTTGCGGTACAATATGTTGATTTTTAAGCGTGAGGCTGTCTTTAGAAATAGCTAAAGCTTTTTCGGTATAGTTCCACACCAGTTCATCATCAAACGATAATCTTCTGCGGATATAAATTTTACCATTCTTAAGCTTATAATCAACATCATACTTTTTTAATATAAATCCTAAGCTTACCTGGAAATTATCATCAACACTAATAGAATAGTAGCCACTATTTTGCCCTGTACGTAATAATTTAGGTTGAAAAGGTACATACGAATAAAGATAGTATACTGCTACGATCAGAATTATTATTAAGGGCAAAAGGTATTTTTTCATGTGATTAATATTAATAATGTTGCCCCAACAACAAAGCCCCCCAACCGTAGTTAGAGGGCTTATTTTTGATTGGATTCAAAATTTAAGACCGGCAGTTATGAACCTACCAAATCTTAATGCGGTCTTCCGGCTTTTTATATAGTTTGTTAGTCGGTTTAATATCAAAGGCCTTGTACCAGGCATCCATATTGGTTAACGGCGCGTTGGTACGGAACAATTCCGGCGAATGCGGGTCGGTCAGGATACGCTGACGGGCCGCTTCATCACGCTGAGAACTGCGCCAAACTTGTGCCCAAGATAAGAAAAATCGTTGATCCGGCGTAAAACCGTCAATTTTTTCGTTGGATTGTCCTTCTTTGGTCTTTTTAAACGCTTCGTAGGCAATGTTCAGGCCGCCTAAATCGGCCAGATTTTCGCCTAAGGTTAGTTTACCGTTCACATGTGTGGCTGTATCTACAACAGTGTAGGCGTTATATTGTTCAACCACCTTGTTGGCGCGGGCTTTAAATTTATCGGCATCGTCTTTAGTCCACCAATCGCGCAGGGTGCCGTCATAATCATACTGGCGGCCCTGATCGTCAAAACCATGGGTCATTTCGTGGCCGATAACAGCGCCAATACCACCATAGTTCAGGGCGTCATCCGCATTAAAATCAAAGAAAGGGAACTGCAAAATCCCGGCCGGGAAAACGATCTCGTTATTCACCGGGTTGTAATACGCGTTCACGGTTGGCGGCGTCATCCCCCAGCGGGTTTTATCTATCGGCTTGCCTAACTGACTTACATTATAGTTATAACGCCATTGCGATACACGTTTCAGGTTGCCAAAATAATCATCGCGGTTAATCACCAGGCCATCATAGTTTTGCCATTTATCCGGATAAGCAATTTTTACAGTAAAGGCATCCAGCTTTTTCAGGGCGCGTACTTTAGTTTCGGCACCCATCCAATCCAGCCTTTTAATACGATCGCCTAAAACAACCTTCAGGTTGTTTACCAGCTTGGCCATATAAACCTTAGCCTCGGGCGGGAAAAAGCGCTGCACATAAATCTGACCTAACAACTCGCCTACGCTGCCATCAACCAGGTTAGCCATGCGCTCGTTACGCGGGGCCTGCACCTGCTGGCCGGTGAGCACTTTGTTAAACTCGAAACCGGCTTTTACAAACGGCGCGCTTAACTGCCCCGCCGAGCCTTTCAGCGCGTTCCAGGCCAGGTAGGTTTTCCAGTCTTTCACCGGCACGGCGCCTAACAGACTATCCAATACTTTAAAATACGGCGGCTGACCAACCAGCAGACTGTCTTGTCCGCCCATTTTTAATTTGGCCGTAATATCTACCCAATTTAAATGAGGCGTTTTCTTGCTGAAATCGGCTATGCTGAATTTGTTATAGGTTTTATTCGGGTCGCGCTGATCTACACGGCTCCACTGGGCGGCTGCCAGTTGTTTTTCGATGCCGAAAACGGTATTGGCATTAGCTTCGGCCTCGGCAGCCGGGGTGCCGGTTAACGTAAACAGGGTGACTACATATTTATGATAAGCATCCTGTATGGTTTTGGTACGGGCGTCGCTCTTCAGGTAATAATCCCTGTCGGGCAAGCTGGTGCCGCCCTGGCCCATTTGGATAATGTTTTGCGATGGATGCCTCGAATCCTGACCAACGCCGATACTATACATGGGGCCCGAAACCGAGTTTAACCTGTCGTAAATGGTTTCGCCGATCACGCCGTCCAGACTGTTGATCTGGCTGATGCGCTGCAGATCGGGCTTAATGGGGTTGTAGCCGCGCTTATCTATGGCAATGCTATCCATGGCGCTGGCGTACAGATCGCCTACGCGTTGCTTGATGCTGCCTTTAGGCTGACCAGGTTTGTTGACAGTCGGGTCGTTCAGGATGGTTAAAACCTGTTTGGTGTTATTCTCGGCCAGGATACCGAAACTGCCCCAGCGGGTAGCCTTGGCGGGGATAGGGTTATCCTTTACCCAGTTGCCGTTGGCGTATTCAAAAAAGTTATCGCCGGGGGCAACCGTTTCGTCGAAGTTCTTTTTAACGATGAACTTACCGGCTACAGATTTCGGCGAATCGTGCTGGGCACTGGCCGTAAATGTGCTCAACGAAGCGGCAGCAAAGCAAGCCGCGGTAACAGCACTTGTTAAATTTTTTAATTTATTGGTCATTGATTTTCCTTAGGAAGGTAAATTTATGTTTTTAGCGGCTTACCTGCAAGGTTTTGGCAAATATCCCCCGTATAGGGTGGTGTTGGGGGTATTCGCTCTCACTCACTAATTGTCAATTGCGAGCGCAGCGCGGCAACCGCGAACAGGCAGAGCATTCCAGTTCCCTCCCCCTGGGCCTCGTGCGCCATAGCTTTAGCGGCGGAGCAAGGGGTGCGGTTGCCCAAGCGGTAGCAGGGAGGGGTTTCGCCAATCCAACATAACCACCCTGTCATTGCGAGGTACAAAGCAATCGCGAACAGGCAGAGCCGCTAAAAAGGTATTGGTAAACGAACGTTCAGCATTTCATGGCAGCCGGTAGCCCCGCTTTCTGTCCAAGTTTTGCCCCTGCGCAGCGGCCACCCCTCGCAAAAGCTTTCCCGCCAATCGGGTTTAGGGTGGGAGGAGGGGTTGGTGCGCTAAGGAAACACGCCGCAAGCGTGCGCCAGTAACGAGATTCGGAAAGTTGAATATTATTTTTTATTAGTAAGTATATCAGAGAATATATATCGCAAATATTCTTTAGTTTCCAAATTTGAAACAATTAAATCAACCTTGCTCATTATAACCAATAAATCAGACATCGTATTAATTCGCGTTTCTAGCATCCTTAAAATAGACTGTTTGTGAGTTTTGATATCTTCATTTTTCGTTTTCTGAACCTTTCTCATTAACATAAATCGTAATTCGTCCGGATCTTTTACGCTATTAAGATCTTGAATGTCATTTATAATTTCAATTTCAGCTTGTTCAATAAATTCGTTAAGATTTGAAAGATATTTGAAGACGGTAGCCGGTGTGAAATTATGTTGAATTGAAACTAATTCAGTTTTTAGTTTCTCAGGTTTAACATAAACCTCATAATTATCAGAACTGATCGAGTATACTGCAGAAAAACGCATCGCTTCCCTTTTGATTTCATCATTAGACATTTCGATAATGAATTTAACAGTCCCAATTCCTTTTATGTATTTAGCGGAAACCTTTTCAAAAAATACTTTTATAACAGATTCATCATATTCCGCTCTATTTATTTTAAACTCCCATTGCTTCGTTTTTATTAAATTGTTTAAAGTAATTATTGAAACAAATAATGAAAATCTAATGCTGTAATTGTTGTAATGTGTTGTTGATGTTATTGCCCTAACATATAAGACTCCATCATTATCTTTTAAAAGCCTGAAATTTCGATCGAAACTAATAGAGTTTCTGTAATGCTCATTTAAAATTTCAATATTCTGTTGTAATAATTTTATGTGATTTTCTTTGAAGCAAAACTTCGCAAATTGGTCTATTTTATAAACGCTTTCAAAATAGTCCGATTTTGTATTATAAGCTGTTTCAACTTTGATTAATTGCGTCTCGCCATATTGTTCAGAGTCTAATATTACGCTAAGTATAGCTGATCCAGTTTGAGTGAAGCTGTTTAAAGAAACATTGCAAAGACTTACATTGTAATCAAATTTTTCAAATTGACTATCTTTATATATAATGGACGTGATTAATTTGTTTAAACCTAAGATTGGAATGGGCTCATTTGATTGTACATCAATTTTAAATAGTTCAATAAGTTCATCATAATATTCACTGTGTTCAATCAAATTCAGGGACTTTTTTATTGTAACTAAAAAGTTGTCGTCAGCTAATTCCTGATGACTTAAAGATTGTCTGTAAAATTTTGACATGTTTTTGGAGGTTTAGATTTAATTGTAAATATATAATATATTAAACAAATAATATAAATAATATGCTGTAAATATTTGTTTAATAAATGTTTATAGTCTATCTATGTAATAGATAATATCTAAAAGTCGTTTATAACTTTAATATATACTTAATCTATTAACCTATTCACAATGCAACCATCTTCAATTTTGATTTCAGTCGTTACAATTGCTTTTATATTAATAGTAATTCTATATATGCATGGAACGTTTTGCGTTTAAGTGCAAAAAATATATTTACTGGTTCCGGGAAACCCATAACCATGGCCAAAATTGTAGTTAGTCAAATGCATATTACTGCTCAAATATTGTTTGGTGTTTTAGTTATTGGTGTGATTTCTACCATGATATTGGAAGATAAAATCAAATCCGATGCTGGACTGCCTGTTATTTCGGGTATAGTGGGATATCTGTTAGGAAAATCTTTCAAAGACGTTTATGATGGAGGGACACCCAAGGGTAAGAAAACTTCTGCAAGTAGCTAAAATAAAATTTGCTGCTTTGCCTGTTGCTGTTAGGTGTGTCCCTTACAGCAATGACGTTGTGGTGAGGATGCGGCCACATCGTTCGGCCGTAGGCCAATTAAAAAGAGCGTCGCCCCGTCATAAAAGCGGGCCAGCGTTGGCGGGAATGCCCGTGGCAACCGCCTCCGGCGAGTAGTTGCCTCGGCAGGGCGGGCAGAAGCTTTTTTATGACTTGGGTTTTTGGATACTTTTGGGCCCAAGCCAAAAGTATCTTGGCCCCTGCGGCTAAGAGCAGACCGACGATAATATCGTAGTAACTTACATAGTTGCTCTGCCTGCCGGGGATAGCCACGCTGCCGCTCGCTATGACGGGGTGGTGAATGTAGGGATGACGAAACCCCTCCCTGCAACCGCACTGGCATCGCACCCCTCCCAAGGGAGGGAACTGGTTGGCTACTCTGCCTATTCGCGATTGCCGCGCTACGCTCGCAATGACAAGGTTGTTGGGGATTTGCGTGATTGCTCTGCTCATCGGGAGATTGCTTCCTACCCCGCAATGACCTGGTGGTGAGGATGCGGCCACATCGTTCGGCCGCAGGCCGGTTAAAAAGTGCCGGCCTGTCATAAAAGTTGGATGGTGATGGTGGCACAACCTTGTCAGTCTGTGTTTTGTCGCAAAGAGCCCTTATGGGTGGTGAAATATTAAATAATTGGGTTAACACTATTTTGGCTGTTTTTTCTATAATAAATTGATTATTAATTATTTACAAAAAATTTTTCTTGAATTGTGTTAAGTTGTGTTAACCCCCTTTACACCCCCTAACCCCCTAAAGAGGGAACCGCTTTCGCTCTCAAAACACCATGTCATGCTGAACTTGTTTCAGCACCCCACGCGCAAGGTGGCCACTATTGCAATCTGACCTGATTGATGGGGTACCGAAACAAGTTCGGTATGACTTGGGGGGGATTGGGTTTGTGGCTAACCCCTCCCTGCCACCGCACAGTCAGCCGCACCCCTTGCTCCGCCGCTAAAGCTATAGCGCACGAGGCCCGTGGGAGGGAACTTTAGGAGCAGGCCGGGCAGGCCGCTGCATGCACCCTTCGACAGGCTCAGGCTGACAGGCCATTTATAAAAGCAGAACGCCCCGAAACATTCGTTTCGGGGCGTTCTGCAATACTATCTTCCGGACTTTCGGTCTTGCCGTCTTCCGGACTACCTTACCAAATCTTAATCCGGTCCTCGGGCTTTTTGTAAAGCTTGTTGGTAGGTTTAATGTCGAAGGCCTGGTACCAGGCATCCATATTGGTAATAGGCGCGTTGGTGCGGAACTGCTCGGGCGAGTGCGGGTCGGTTTGGATGCGTTGCTGGGCCGACTCCGGGCGCTGCGAACTGCGCCATACCTGCGCCCACGACATAAAGAAACGCTGATCGGGCGTGAAGCCGTCTATCTTGGTATTGCTTTGTCCCTCCTTGGTTTTCTTAAAAGCGGCATAGGCCACGTTCAGGCCGCCCAGGTCGGCCAGGTTTTCGCCCAGGGTTAGTTTACCGTTTACGTGGATGCTGTCCAGTATCACAAAGGCATTGTACTGGTCTACCACTTTTTGGGCACGGGCCTTAAATTTGTCGGCATCCTCTTTGGTCCACCAGTCGCGCAGGGCGCCATCGGCATCATACTGGCGGCCCTGGTCGTCAAAACCATGGGTCATTTCATGACCGATCACGGCGCCAATACCGCCATAGTTCATGGCGTCATCCGCATCAAAATCAAAGAAGGGGGCCTGTAAAATACCGGCCGGGAAGGTGATCTCGTTACGGTTAGGGCTGTACGACGCGTTTACGGTTGGCGGGGTCATGCCCATGCGGGTTTTATCAACCGGTTTGCCTAAGTGGCCAATGTTTTCGTTATAGCGCCATATGGCAATACGGCGCAGGTTACCATAGTAATCGTCGCGGTTAATCACCAGGCCATCATAAGTTTGCCATTTATCAGGGAAGGCAATTTTAACCGAGAAGGCTGCCAGCTTTTTCAGGGCGCGGGCCTTGGTTTCGGCGCTCATCCAGTCCAGGCCCTGGATCCGTTCGCCTAAGGCAATTTTCAGGTTGTTCACCAGGTTCACCATATAGGTTTTGGCGGCCTGCGGGAAGTATTTCTGTACATAAAGCTGCCCTAACAGATCGCCCAGGCTACCGTCAACCAGGTTAGCCATCCGCTCGTTACGCGGGGTTTGTACCTGCTGACCGCTCAATGTGCTGCTATAAGCAAAGCTGGCCTTAACAAACGGCGAGCTTAACGAACCGGCATTACCGCTGATGATCTTCCATTTTAAAAACGTTTGCCAATCGGCCACCGGGACAGCGCTTAAAAGGCTATCCACTTTTTTTATCACCCTTGGCTGCGATGCCAGCATACTATCCTGACCGGTAATTTTTGAATTGGCCAGGATCTGCCTGAAGTTGAAGTTTTTATAATTGGTGCTAAAAGCATCAATGTTCACCTTGTTGTAGTTGGCATTAGGGTCGCGCAGTTCAACACGGCTTTTTTGCGATTTGGCAATCTCCTTCTCAATAGCGAAGATGATTTCGGCATTTTTAACACCCTGCTCGGTTGGTACACCGGTTAACGCGAACAAGTCGGCAATGTATTTTTTATAGGCGGCCTGTATTTTTAAGCTTCGTGGGTCGTTCTTCAGGTAGTTATCCCTATCCGGCAAGGCGGTGCCGCCTGCGCCAACACTTACAATAT
This sequence comes from Mucilaginibacter sp. GW821-FHT07H05, assembly GCF_059418485.1. Taxonomy (NCBI): domain Bacteria; kingdom Pseudomonadati; phylum Bacteroidota; class Sphingobacteriia; order Sphingobacteriales; family Sphingobacteriaceae; genus Mucilaginibacter; species Mucilaginibacter sp. GW821-FHT07H05. Next base: position 295,756 of record NZ_JBWKPY010000004.1, on the reverse strand, counting down.
AAGTATCCGGGTGTTTAGAGTCTTGACCCACACCCACATTAATCAGGCTGCCGCCAAGTCCGTTCACACGCTCGTAAGTGATCTCGTTGATCACACCTTCAACGGTCTTGATCTGGCTAATACGTTCTAAATCAAAACGGATAGGGGCGTAGCCGCGTTTCTCGATAGTTAAGCTGTCCATAGCGCTGTAATACATATCGCCCACGCGCTGTTTAGCGCTGCCTTTGGGCTGGCCGGGTTTGCTGGCCTCAACCAATATGCTTTGCACTTTTTTGTTATTGGCATCGCGCAGCACGGCAAAAGTACCGTAGCGGGTTTCCTTAGCGGGGATAGGGTTATCCTTTACCCAGTTGCCATTGGCGTATTCAAAAAAGTCATCGCCGGGAGGCACGGTTTTATCCATGTTTTTTTCGACAATGAAACGGCCCGCTATTGATTTTGGCGAATCGTGCTGGGCCTGCGCCTCAAGGCTGCCCAGCATACCTGCCGCCAGGCAAGCGGCCCCAATAGTTAGTAAAGGTTTTAGTTTCATACTTAATAGGTGATACTTAAATAGTAAAGCTAATATTTAAACCGGTCGACCGCAAGAGGGTAGGCCTGTATGCAGTTAATTGAAAGGATATTGTTACAATTCGACTAACCCAGACGGCGCTACGGAAAGAAGGCAGGAGGAAATATGGTACCGGCTTTATAATCCCCTCTTTCCGCCGCAGGCGAAGAGAGGGTGCCCCAGCGAAGCGATGGGCGGGTGAGTCAGCCCGTTTGAAAAGCAAGGCTACTGCTGCTATTTACGTTTGTTCCTGCTATCCGCTGCAACTCCTCCTTCGTCCGGGGTTTCCGCTGCTATCAGGTTTAGGGATGAACGTCTGAACCCTGATTAAGCGGATTTTGATGATTTACAGGTTTTTTAGAAGCGGAGCATCCTGGCTCTCGTGTAAATCGGTTTAATCCCGGTTCAGACAAACAAAAAACGCCGCCCGGAAACCGGGCGGCGTTTTATATCATCAAGGTTAACTAATCTCTAATTAACCAATCTCTAATCACTCACTTACAAGTGGATCACTTCGCCATAAGCATCGGCGGCAGCTTCCATTAATGCCTCGCTCATGGTTGGATGCGGGTGAATGGTTTTGATCATCTCGTGACCGGTAGTTTCCAGCTTGCGGGCGGCTACTACTTCGGCAATCATTTCGGTTACGTTATGGCCCAGCATGTGCGCGCCTAAAAATTCGCCATATTTAGCATCAAAGATCACTTTAACAAAACCATCTTTAGCGCCTGCGGCAGCAGCTTTGCCCGATGCCGAGAACGGGAACTTACCCACCTTAATTTCATAACCAGCTTCCTTAGCCGCTTTTTCGGTATAACCAACCGAGGCAACTTCGGGCAGGCAATAAGTACAGCCGGGGATATTATTATAGTTAATAGGCTCGGGGTTTAAACCGGCAATTTTCTCTACACAGGTAATACCTTCGGCCGATGCTACGTGAGCTAAGGCCTGGCCTTTTACAATATCACCGATGGCGTAAACACCTTCCACATTGGTGCGGTAGTAATCATCAACCAATACCTTGCCTTTGTCGGTTTTAACACCGTTCTCTTCAAGCCCGATACCTTCAATATTGGTAGAGATACCGATGGCCGATAAAACGATCTCGGCTTCCAGCACTTCAACACCGGTTGCTGTTTTTACATTCACCTTGCACAATTCGCCGCTTGAATCAACCGACTCGACAGTTGAACCGGTCATGATATTGATGCCTTGTTTTTTAAGGATACGGCCCAGTTGTTTCGAGATCTCCTCATCCTCAAGCGGAACGATGTTATCTAAAAACTCAACAACAGTTACCTTAGTGCCGATAGCATTATAAAAATAAGCAAACTCGATACCGATAGCGCCCGATCCAACCACCACCATTGATTTTGGTTGTTTTGGCAACACCATGGCCTGGCGGTAACCGATAACCTTTTTGCCATCCTGTTTAAGATTAGGCAATTCGCGGCTGCGGCCGCCTGTAGCCAGTATAATATGTTTAGCGGTGTACACCTTAGCGCCACCATCATTGGTCACTTCAACCTGGCCTTTTGCCTTTAGTTTGCCCGTACCAACAATTACGTCGATCTTATTTTTCTTCATCAGGAACTGAACGCCCTTGCTCATGCCGTCGGCTACGCCGCGGCTGCGTTTTACAACGGCTTCAAAATCCACTTCGCCGCCGGCTACTTTTATGCCGTAATCGGCCGCGTGGTTTAAATATTCAAAAACCTGGGCGCTTTTTAACAAAGCCTTGGTGGGGATACAACCCCAGTTAAGGCAAATGCCACCCAGTGATTCTTTTTCTACTACCGCGGTTTTTAAACCCAGTTGGGATGCGCGGATAGCGGCTACATAGCCACCCGGGCCCGACCCTATAACAATTACATCGTAATCCATAATATCGATTAAATATGCTTTTTTGAATTTGAGCCAAAGCTAAACAAAAACCACGGAATGAAAAATATTGTGCCCGCTTATACAGCAATATATTACCCGCGAATGGCATAGCTTATGATGGAGACAATATAAGCATCGGCTATTCAAAAAAAGCCAGAATATCGCCGCCCTGGACAAAGAAGATTTTGCCTTACGGTGATTTTGCAATACTAACGGACTGGATAGCAAGTTATTTTAGCATATTTTGTCGTGATATTAACAATTAAAAACAATGTTATTTGGAGAGTTGCGCGCAATAACATAAAGGTATAATAGGCATGTATGCCTAAAAATATTAATATTATTGCGAAAATTATTAAAAAAACAAATTTTGTTTCGTTATGATATTAATCCGGTAGGTTAAATGTTGAAAAGTGTGAAATTTTGTTAACAATAACTTAACATAAGCTATTGAGTGTTTACTTATATTTGCCCCCAAAATATTTAAACTAAAACCCCAACAAGTATGAGGAAGTCTTTACTTTTTTTAATTATGGCCCTTTTTACTACTGCTGCAGCCTTTGCCCAGGTTACAACCAGTAGCTTAACAGGTACCATTAAGGATGCAAAGGGTATTACCCTGCCCGGTGCAACCATTGTAGCTACACACGTGCCTACAGGTTCGGTGTACAGCACATCAACCAGGGCCAATGGCCAGTACACCATCCCTAATATGAAGGCAGGTGGCCCGTACACGGTAAAAATCTCATTTATTGGTTACGAATCAAAAACTGAAACCGACCTTGTACTTTCGTTAGGTACACCATTAAGGTACGATGCTGTTTTAGCCGAAACCGGTAAAACACTATCTGAAGTAACCATTAAAGGTGCAAAAAAAGGTAGTGTGATCAGCCCTGAAAGAACTGGTGCATCAACCAACCTTTCGTTAGCTGAAATCCAGAACCTGCCAACGGTTAGCCGCAGTATCCAGGATTACACCCGTTTAACTCCGCAAGCTATCTCTACTAACAGCAGTACCGACGGTAGCCCGCTGGGTATTAGCTTTGCTGGTCAAAGCAACAAGTATAACTCTTTCACCATTGACGGTGCTATGGCGAATGACGTTTTTGGTTTGAGCGCTACAGGTACAAATGGTGGCCAGTCTGCTTCTAACCCAATTCCATTGGAATCTATCCAGGAGTTACAGATATTGCTTTCGCCGTATGATGTTACCCAAAGTAACTTTACAGGCGGCGGCATTAACGCGGTTACCAAAAGTGGTACCAATGCGTTCCACGGTTCGGTTTACGGATTTGGCCAAAACCAAAATTTTATTGGTAAAAGCGTTACCACCGGTCTTAAATACCAAACTTATAAGAACCAAACATTTGGAGCCAGCTTAGGTGGTGCCATTATCAAAAACAAGTTGTTCTTTTTTGCCAACTATGAGAAACAAAAAAGCACTACTCCGTTGGCTTTCGACCCGACTGAAGCTAATTCAGGTTCGAAATTTGATGTTGCTACTCTGCAATCGCTACATGATTATGTATTAAATACCTACAAATTTGATGTAGGTGGTTTTGGCGCTATCAATAAAACTATTGAATCGGAAGATGCTTTCGGCCGTTTAGACTGGAACATTAACGATAAAAACAAGCTGACTATCCGTCATAACTATGCTATCAGCCATAACGATGTGATCAGCCGTACTGCAACTACCATGACTTTTGCTAACAGCGGTTATGTAATTAACAACACTACCAACTCAACCGTTGCCGAATTAAACAGTTCGTTCAGCAGCCAAATGTCAAACGTTTTGCGTTTAACTTATACTAACATTAAAGATTACAGGACTACAGCTTTGTTCCCTTCAGTGTTTATTTCTGATGCTGCTTCAGGTACAGGTTTAAATTATAACCTGGGTGCCGAAAGTTCATCTCCAAAAAATAGCCTTGATCAGAACGACTTTACCCTAACTGATAACTTAACTATCTACAAAGACAACCACACCATTACTGTTGGTACCGATAACTTGTTCTATAACAGTAATAACGTATTTGTTCAGTACTATTATGGTTATTATAACAGGTATAACAGTATAGCTGCATTCCAAAATAATACCGCTGCCCCAACAGGTTATAGCGCTTATTATTCGGTAGCAGGTGGTAGTGATCTTGCGCCTTCACAAATACATGCCGCGCAATTAGGTATTTACGGTCAGGATGTTTGGACTATTAAACCAAACTTTAAATTAACTTACGGCATACGTTTTGATATGCCTGTTTATTTTAACAAACCAGCAGAAAACGCTGCATTTAACGCATCAGATATTGCACAGGCTAATCACGTTTCTACAAACGTATTGCCTAAATCACAAATTATGGTTGCGCCACGTGTAGGCTTTAACTGGGATGTATACGGCGATGCAACTACACAGATACGTGGTGGTGCCGGCTTGTTCACTGGCCGTATCCCTTTTGTTTACCTAAGCAACCAATACGGTGCAACTGGTGCAACGTTAGTTAGATACTCTGCTACAGGTACAGCTTTAACTCCTATCCGTTTCAAATATGATCCAACCGACCCGCATTTGGGCGCTACATTAGGTTCAGCTAATGCCCCGGGCGAGATTGACGTTACCGATCGTAACTTCAAATTCACTAAAACTTTGCGCGGTAACTTAGCTATCGACCAAAAATTGGGTATCTGGGGTTTAGTTGGTAGTTTAGAAGGTATTTATACCAAAAAGATCAACGATGTACTTTGGAAAAATATCAACTTAACTTCAAATCCTACTTTAACTACTGCTATTGGCCCAACTACGAGGCCATATTATAACTTTACAAGGGTTAATACTAACTATACCGATGTGCTGATGTTAACTAACACCAGCAAAGGTTATGCCTACAACGTAACAGCTCAAATTCAAAAACCAATCAGTAACGGCTGGTCTGGTTCATTAGCTTATACTTATGGCCACTCAACTTCGGTTAGTGATGGTACCAGCTCAACAGCTATTTCTAACTGGAGGTTTGTATACAATATCAACGGTTTAAATAACCCTGATGAGGCAACTTCAAACTTTGATCCGGGATCACGCATTGTTGGTTATGTATCAAAAAGGTTTACTTATGCAAAAGGCCGTTTATCAACCACTATTGGTTTAGTTTACATTGGCCAGTCAGGTCAGCCGTTCTCTTATCAGTATGGTGCTAACATCAACGGTGACGACGTTACTACCCGTACCAGCGTAGCTGCCTTAGCTTACATACCTGCATCTGCTGCTGAAGCTCAGTTTGTTCAGTTTACTAACTCAGCCGGTGTAGTAGTTTCTCCAGCACAACAATGGGCAGATTTTTACTTATTTGCTGAGAAAAACCCATATATTAAAGAGCACATGGGCCAGGTTGCTAAACGTAACAGCGCACGTTTACCATGGGAAAACCATATCGATTTGAAAGTAAGCCAGGATATTTACCTGGTTAACAAACACAAAATATCTGTGAGTGCCGATATATTGAACGTAGGTAACTTAATTAACCAAAAATTTGGCCGCGCATACTTCCTGGCTAACCAGGGCGGTAACTTATTTGGTGTAGTATCGCAAACTGCAACCCCAACCTTTACCTTTGATAAAACAAGGTTAAACACAGTTGACGGTAAATTGCAAGTGTATAACTACAGCGATTACTTGTCACGTTTCCGTGCACAATTCAGCGTACGTTACAGCTTCTAATACATAGAGATTTTAAAATTGAAAGCCCCGTTTGCATTTGCAAGCGGGGCTTTTTTGTGGGATTAATATGTCATGCTGAACTTGTTTCAGCACCCCACTTGCAAAGTGGGGTGCAAATCTGACCTTAGGATGGGGTGCCGAAACAAGTTCGGCATGACAATCTATGTATTAATTATACACAAACTCCCCAAACTCCGAGCGTACAGTTACCTGTTTGCTTTCGGCAGCTTCAACGCGGCCGATGATCTGTGCATCTACATTAAAGCTTTGGGATATGGCTATTAAATCGGCTGCTATGGCTTCAGGTACGTATAGTTCCATCCGGTGGCCCATATTAAATACCTTATACATTTCGTGCCAGCTGGTGCCCGATTCGGTTTGGATCAGCTTAAACAGCGGTGGCACGGGGAACAGGTTATCCTTAATAATATGCAGGTTATTAATAAAGTGCAGCACTTTGGTTTGCGCGCCGCCGCTGCAATGTACCATGCCGTGTATCTGCGGGCGGTAGGCGTCTAATATTTGTTTAATGATTGGCGCATAAGTGCGGGTAGGGGATAATACCAGCTTACCGGCTGTAATGCTTTGGCCGTTACCAATCTCTACCAGATCGGTTAATTGCTTGCTGCCCGAAAATACCAGGTCCTGCGGAACAGCCGGATCATAACTTTCAGGGTAATTATTAGCTATAGATTTGTTAAACACATCATGACGGGCAGACGTTAAGCCATTTGAGCCCATGCCGCCATTGTATTCCGTTTCGTAAGTAGCCTGTCCGGATGATGCCAGGCCCACAATTACATCGCCTGGCTGGATGGTATGGTTAGATATCACATCGTTGCGCTGCATGCGGCAGGTAACGGTCGAATCGACAATGATGGTACGCACCAGGTCGCCCACATCGGCAGTTTCGCCGCCGGTAGAATAAATGCCTATACCAGCTGCGCGCAGATCGGCCAAAACCTCCTCGGTGCCATTAATAATGGCTGCAATCACCTCGCCAGGGATCAGGTTTTTATTACGGCCAATGGTTGACGACAGCAGGATATTATCAGTGGCGCCTACGCAAAGCAAATCGTCCAAGTTCATGATGACGGCATCCTGGGCAATGCCCCGCCAAACCGAGATATCACCGGTTTGTTTCCAATAGCTATAGGCCAATGACGATTTGGTACCTGCCCCATCGGCATGCATAATATTGCACCAGTTGGGGTCATTACTTAAAATATCGGGAATTATTTTGCAGAAAGCCTGGGGAAATATACCCTTATCAATGTTTTTGATGGCATTGTGTACATCATCCTTTGAGGCGGATACGCCCCGCTGGTCATACCTTTGCGAAGAAGTCATGGGCAAATATAAGGAAATTGTCAGCAATGACAATTGGTTATTACTCGGCCAAAATACTAAACTCAAAAGCCAGCGGCTGGAAATTGCGGATAAGCTCGTCAATAAAGCTTTGGCCCCATTTTACATAGAACAAGCCAAAGTTTTCGGTACGTTCCTGCAGGCTGTCTTTAGGGAATAAATCGGCTTTAATATGATCTATCTGGGTAAGCCGCGTACTATAATTGCGTTTTTCGGCACGGGTGAACTTCTTTTCAAGGTTATCCATGGCGTGCTTTAACCGGGCTTCTACCGCAGCGGTTGATGGGGCAAGGGTAGGGTCTATTTGTGTTGCACGCTCTTTTATGCTTTTAAAAATAGCGCCTAATTGCTCCCATTCCTTTTGCAGGCTCAGGTCTTTGTCGGTATTCTGCTTGATCCAGTAGTTTTTCAACTCATCGGCAGGTTTAAAAAAATCCTGAGGGGATAAACCCATCTTAGCTATTTTGGGTGTGTATTCTTTGGGGATAATCAAGCCCGAGTTGCGCAGGATCAGGATAGGGAAATCAACTTTGTAATGATCGAAGTTGGCTTTCAGTTCCAGCCAGTAAACCATCTCGGCGCCACCACCTATGTAGGCAATGTTGGGCAATATCACTTCCTGGTAAAGCGGGCGCATTACTACGTTCGGACTAAAACGTTCGGGATGCGCGGCTATTTCCTGCTTCAGTTCCGCCTCCGAAAAAGCGATTTCCGTATTTAAAACCTTATAGCTGTTATCTTCAAATACAATCCGCTCGCGCAGGCTATCCTTCAAATAAAAGAAATTGATCTCGCGCGGGTTAACCTGGATATGAACATCAATGGCTTGCAGTAGTTTATTAGTTTCAGTAATATGTTTAAAGCTGTTTTGCTCAATAATATCCTGCTCGATGATAGGGGCGAATTGCTTTTTCAATTCATGATCGTCAGCATCAATGATCACTAAACCGTACTGACCGAACAAAGCATCCACCATATACCGGGTAGCATCGGCCAGTTTGTCAAATTTGGTATAGGCGGTGCTCACTATTTCGCCAAGCTCTAAAGCATAACCATCCAAGCCCAGTACGCCTTTATATTGATTTAATGCCTGGCGGATGGTATCAGGATTGATGCGACCGGTGGCGCCGCTGGCCTCGTACCACCAATGTACTTTTTTACCGCCTATGTTGGTGTAATTGATCTCGGCAAAGTCGTGGTCTTCGGATGCCATCCAGTAAACCGGTACGAAGTTTTTATCCGGGAAGGCTTCCTTTAACTGGCGACTAAGCTTTATGGCGGTAACTATTTTATAAATAAAATACAGTGGCCCTGCAAATATGTTGAGTTGATGGCCAGTAGTTACGGTAAATGTATCGGGCGATTTTAACAGTTCGATATTGGCCAGCACGGTTTGGGCATTGTGGCTTTTACCTTTTTCGTTATCAAAATATTGATGAGTTAACACCCTGGCCAGCAATTCCCTGTCGGCCACAACTTTTTTATGATTAAAAAGTTCGGCAAAGCCTTCCATAGTAGGGCGATGGCTATAAAATGAGCGCAGATCGGGCGCATCGTCCAGGTAGTTTGCAACTGTTGGCGAGAAAAACCCGGTGTCTTTATAGCTGATACAACTGATGTCCATGTAAAAAGTTCGAAATGCGAAAGTTCAAGTTCGGAATTAAAACAAAACCCGCTTACAAAAATCGAATTTAGATTTTATATTCTTAATACAAACATCGCCGCAAGGCAAACCGTATTATTTTACAATTTGTCCATAAAGGTCAAAATCCTCGGGCTCAACAAAATTTCGCGATAGGGATTGCAGAGGAAAGCCCGGAGCCGTGGTGGACGGTGCGTGGGAATGGCGAGGACTTGGAACGAAAAGCCCGGGCCGCAGGCATCGCCATATAAATTTTCTACCGATCCTAATTTATAAGGATTATTGTTCATGAAGTCACAGACTTCATTTATCTGTAGGCTTCAGTCGCAGACTGAAGCCAGTCGTACGCAGACTCAAAGCCATATAAACTTATTTCACTATTCCCCCATAAAGGTCAAAATCTTCGGCGTTGTCAATTTTTACATTTACAAAACTGCCAACGGTGGCGTAATTCACCTTCGCGTCAATCAGAACTTCGTTATCTACCTCGGGCGAATCGTATTGGGTACGGCCCACAAAAAAGTCGCCGTCCTTTTTATCAATCAGTACTTTAAAAGTCTGACCGATCTTTTCCTGATTTTTATCAAACGAAATACCCTGCTGAATTTCCATAATAGCATCGGCACGTTCCTGTTTTACTTCTTCGGGCACGTCATCAATCAGGGTATGGGCATGTGTTTTTTCCTCGTGCGAGTAGGTGAAGCAACCCAGACGGTCGAATTTGGTATCGGCTACCCATTGCTGCATTTCCGCAAAATCCTGTTCGGTTTCGCCCGGGTAACCAGTAATAAGTGTGGTACGCATGGCAATGCCCGGCACCTTATCGCGGATCTGGTTCACCACGTCGATGGTTTTTTGTTTGGTGATCCCGCGGCGCATCGATTTCAGCATGTTATCGCTGATATGCTGCAATGGCATATCCAGGTATTTGCAAATATTCTCGCGCTCGTTCATCGCATCCAAAATTTCCATCGGGAAACCGGAAGGGTAGGCGTACTGCAAACGGATCCACTCGATGCCATTTACGTCGCTCAGGCGGCGTAATAACTCATCCAGGTTGCGTTTACCATACAGGTCTAATCCGTAGTAAGTTAAATCCTGGGCTATTAAAATCAGTTCTTTAGTGCCGTTTTTAGCCAGATGCTGTGCATTACGCACCAGTTCGTCCATCGGTGTGCTCAGGTGCTTACCGCGCATCAATGGGATGGCGCAAAACGAGCAGGGCCGGTTACAGCCCTCGGCAATTTTAAAATAAGCAAAGTGCGATGGGGTGGTCAGCATGCGTTCGCCAATCAGCTCATGGCGATAGTTAGCGCCTAAGGAACCCAGCAGGTTTTGCAGATCGTTAGTACCGTGCCACGAATCTACATTGGTAATTTCGGCTTCCAACTCGGGCTTGTAGCGTTCGGACAGGCAGCCGGTAACAATTACCTTGCCTATTTTACCCTGATCCTTCAGCTCGCTGTATTGCAGAATGGTATCGATAGATTCCTGCTTGGCATTATCAATAAACCCGCAGGTGTTAATGACAACAATGTCGTTCTTATTCACTTTATCCGCCTCGTGCACCACATCAAATTGGTTACCGCGCAGTTGCCCCATTAATACTTCGCTATCGTAAATGTTTTTGGAGCAGCCTAACGTTACAACGTTCACGCGCTGTTTAACCGGTTGCTTTGGTGTTTTGCTTACTTCTTTTGTTCTCATTACCTATTATTATGTCATTGCGAGCGATAGCGTGGCAATCTCGTAGTTTGATTTGCGTACTACGAGATTGCCGCGTCGCTACGCTCCTCGCAATGACAATTTGTATTCTATTTGAATAATGACTCTACAAAACTCTTCCTATCAAACAGCTGCAAATCATTCATACTTTCACCAACCCCTATATACTTCACCGGGATCTTAAACTGATCGGAAATGCCAATCACCACACCGCCTTTGGCCGTGCCATCCAGTTTGGTGAGGGCTAAGGCATTAACGTTAGTGGCTTCGGTAAATTGCTTGCATTGCTCAATGGCGTTTTGCCCGGTTGATGCATCCAGCACCAGCAAAATCTCGTGCGGCGCGCCGGGGACTACCTTTTGCATCACGTTTTTAATCTTGGTCAGCTCGTTCATCAGGCCAACTTTATTGTGCAGGCGGCCGGCTGTATCTATTATCGCTACATCATCGCCATTGGCTACGGCCGATTTAAGCGTATCAAAAGCCACCGAAGCGGGGTCCGACCCCATAGGTTGCGCCACCACCCTTACATCTACACGTTTGCCCCAAAGCAATAACTGGTCTACAGCCGCCGCGCGGAAGGTGTCGGCAGCGCCTAATACTACCTGGTTGCCGGCTTGCTTTAGCTGATGCGCCAGTTTGCCGATGGTAGTGGTTTTGCCTACACCGTTAACACCCACCACCATAATTACATAGGGTTTGTGCGTGCCGTATTCAAAGCTGCTGAAATCGTTACTGTTATTTTCGGCCAGCAGTTGCTGGATCTCGTCGCGCAGGATGCCGTTCAGTTCGGATGTGCCGATGTATTTATCGCGGGCTACGCGGGCTTGTATACGCTCAATAATCTTGAGGGTGGTTTTAACGCCCACATCTGAAGTGACCAGGATCTCTTCCAACTCGTCCAGCACATCATCATCAACGGTTGATTTGCCGGCAACGGCCTTAGTTAACTTGGCAAACAGGTTATCCTTGGTTTTTTCTAAACCGGTATCCAGCGCCTGCTGTTGCTGCGGGGTAGTTTCCTTCTTTTTAAAAAAATCAAATAAGCCCATTATGGATATGCAAATGTGTGGATGTGCAAATATGCAGATTATTGTTCGACCCTGATTTTCAAGATTGGAAGGATCGCATGATTTTACATAATCCTGTAAATCCTTAAATCCGTTTAATCACGGTTCAGACCGATAATAAAAAAAGCCCTCTCGTAAATACAAGACGGCTTTTATATTCTTTTATGCTCGTAATTAGTTCTTACCAATCACGTCCTTAACCATATCATTAGGAACAATTGCTTCCTTAAATGAATAAGCACCTGTTTTTGGCGACTTGGTCATGGTGATTACTTTTGAGAATTCTTTGCCTTTACCTGTTTGCAGGGTTGCAACTACTTTCTTTGCCATCTCTTTTTAATTATTGAGTTATTGAATTAGTGAATGATCGATAGATCAGTTCAACTATTTAATTTCTTTATGAACGGTTACTTTTCTTAATACCGGGTTAAATTTTTTCATCTCTAACCTTTCAGTGGTATTTTTCTTGTTCTTGGTGGTAATGTAACGAGACATACCCGGCATGCCGCTTTCTTTATGCTCGGTGCACTCTAATATTACCTGAACCCTGTTGCCTTTTTTTGCCATTGTAGTATGATGTTGTGATCGGGGCGATTTTTAAGGGACATCAGTTTCACAACTAAAGCCCATCGCCAGATCTAATTTACTATTAAATTTTTCCTGTTTTTACAAATTTGTTGATGCAGGCAGTGATGCCGTTCTTAGTAATGGTTTTTACAGCCGAAGTAGAAACTTTCAGTGTGATCCATTTATCTTCCTCAGGGATATAAAACTTTTTCAGTTTTAAATTCGGGTAAAATCTGCGTTTGGTTTTACGGTTCGAATTAGAAACGTTGTTACCGGTCATAGCAGCTTTTCCGGTTAAATCACATATTCTTGACATGACAAATCTTTTTAATTGTGTTCTTTTTCTCAAAAGAGTTTGCAAATATCAGGTTTTTATGTCAAATATTCAATAGGGTGTTCAAAATATTTTTAAATTCTTTTTGATGGGGTAATCAGCCATTTGTTAACCCTAAAACTTGCTGATGAGAACGGTTGCAACATAAAGTAATCCGGTAAATGGTATAATCCTGTATTTCTGATATTTTTCATTTACACATCAAGCAGAAATTACTAATTTACGCCACCATTTACTTAGTTATGAAAATTACCTCTTTCGACGAATACAAGCAGATCTATCAGCAAAGTGTAGAGCAACCCGAGCAATTTTGGGCAGGCGTAGCCGATACCTTTCAATGGCGAAAAAAATGGGATAAAGTGCTGGATTGGAACTTTACCGAGCCTAAAATACGCTGGTTCGACGGGGCGAAACTAAATATCACCGAGAACTGCCTCGACCGGCATTTAACAACCATTGGCGACAAGCCTGCTATTATATGGGAGCCTAACGACCCATCCGAAGACCACCGCGTGCTGACTTATAAACAACTGTATGATAAGGTTTGTGAGTTTGCCAATGTGCTAAAAAACAACGGCGCTAAAAAAGGCGACCGTATTTGCGTTTATATGCCCATGGTGCCCGAACTGGCTATCGCTATTTTGGCCTGCGCCCGTATCGGCGCTATCCACTCGGTAGTATTCGGGGGATTTTCGGCACAATCTATTGCCGATAGGATCCAGGACGCAGAGTGTAATATCGTGATCACTGCCGATGGTGGTTTCCGCGGCGCCAAGGATATCCCGTTAAAGAATGTAATTGACGATGCGCTGGTACAGTGCCCCTCGGTTAAGCGCGTAATTGTGCTTACCCGTACCCGTACACCAGTGGCCATGATAAAAGGCCGCGATGTATGGTGGGAAGATGAAGTTAAAAAAGTAGAGACACAAGGGAACAAAGCCTGCCCGGCCGAAGAAATGGAAGCCGAAGACATGTTGTTTATCCTGTATACATCCGGCTCAACCGGTAAGCCTAAAGGCGTGGTGCATACCTGCGGCGGCTATATGGTTTACGCCGGGTATACGTTTGATACCACCTTCCAGTATCAGCCTGAAGAGATCTTTTTCTGTACGGCCGATATCGGCTGGATCACTGGCCACTCGTACATTGTATACGGGCCGCTATCGCAGGGGGCTACCTCGCTGATGTTTGAAGGCGTGCCTACCTGGCCGGATGCCGGGCGTTTTTGGGATGTGGTAGATAAGCATAAAGTTAACATATTATATACCGCGCCAACCGCCATTCGCTCGCTGATGAGCTTTGGTGAAGAACCGCTGAAAGGTAAAAACCTGAGCACGCTGACTAAATTAGGATCGGTAGGGGAGCCGATTAACGAAGAAGCCTGGCACTGGTTTGATGAAAAAATAGGTCACGGTAAATGCCCAATTGTGGATACCTGGTGGCAAACCGAAAATGGCGGTCACATGATAACGCCTATTGCCGGCGTTACACCGCTTAAACCTGGCTATGCCAGTTTCCCGTTGCCGGGCGTGCAACCTATTTTGGTTGACGAAAAAGGTAACGAGATTGAGGGTAACGGTGTAAGCGGCAACCTGTGTATTAAGTTCCCGTGGCCCGGAATGCTGCGCACCACTTATGGGGATCATGAACGCTGCCGTTTAACCTATTTTGCCACATATCCCGGCAATTACTTCACCGGCGATGGCTGCCTGCGCGACGAGGATGGCTATTACCGCATTACCGGCCGTGTGGATGATGTGCTGAATGTATCCGGCCACCGTATTGGTACGGCCGAGGTGGAGAACGCCATTAATATGCACAGTAGCGTGGTAGAATCGGCCGTGGTGGGCTATCCGCATGATATTAAGGGACAAGGCGTATACGCCTTTGTAGTAAGCCCTAATCAGCATGGTGATGAAGAGTTATCCCGCAAGGATATCATGATGACTGTGGCCCGCATTATAGGCGCTATCGCCAAGCCAGATAAGATCCAGTTTGTAAGCGGATTGCCTAAAACACGTTCGGGTAAAATTATGCGCCGTATTTTACGCAAGATAGCCGAAGGCGATACCAGTAATTTGGGCGATACTTCTACACTATTAGATCCGGCTGTTGTTGAGGAGATCAAGGCGGGGGCGTTATAGTCATTTCGCTGCGCTGTCATTATGCTTCGCGTCATTGGGTCATTCTTCGTCTCCGCAGGGTCTCTCGGTTATTTAAGTTAACCCATAAAACCAAAACCTTTTATTTAGGCTAAAGGGCATCGCCCCGGTTCATATTTTAGCAACGGATTTCAATCCGTTGATTAATGGAATAGTTTATAGGAGAGCCGTAGGTTCGGGCCATATCATTATCGTTACTATATTCGACAGAATATTTGCCGTTCCCATGGAACTCCTGTTGGTTTTATTCATTAATCAACGGGTTAAAACCCGTTGCTACAAGATATTTCGTCCGCTATGCGGACTTGCTAACAGTATTTATAGCAAATTTGTGGGTTAACTTAAACTCGGGGAAGGCCCTGTGGAAGCATGAAGGTCCGACAAATATCCGCTTTGCAGCCGTGCGTAGGGTCCTCTACGAGAGGCGCGGCGATAACAAAAATGTGAGCCCTGCGGACCGCTATTATAGGATCCTATCCGATACAGGGTTAACACGACTTAACACTATTTCGAGAATAATTAATAATAAATTATTGATAATCAATTAATTAATTCAAAAATCAGGTAAATCATGTTAAGCCAAAATTTTAGAACTTTTCCTCCTCTCCGAGAGAGCCTGTGAAGACGTTGTAACTGATTTACCTTATCGTTTTAAAACCAATCCCTTTTCCCAGTGTTCTTCTAATACATCTAAAAAAGAAAAACACCATGGACAGATTAGAAATTAAAGGCAAGTGGAACGAGATAAAAGGCAAGGTTAAACAAAGCTATGCCGACCTGACTGATGATGACCTGAAATACGAAGAGGGCCAGGATGACGAATTGTTAGGCCGGCTCCAGCAAAAAACGGGCAAGGCCCGCGATGAGTTAGTGAATTGGATAAACAATTTGTAACACTAAAAAAGACCCGATTGTTCGGGTCTTTTTTTTTTATACCGGAAATCTGAAATTGCTTAGAAGTTATAACGCAAAGTAATAAAGAGATTAATATAAGTAACTGTTAAGAATTTTATTATCCTAATATGAAATAAATCGTAACTAAAGCTAATGCTTTGCCGTACAACGTATTGTTGTATTGATTAAAGTATTACCGGGGTTGGATTTATGCAGGGGATTTATACTAAACAATTTACGCTTTCTTATTATTCCGTTTTGCCGTTTGTTATCGGCGGGCTATTGTTATTCCTGTTCGGGAGCGCCGGCGCAATTTTTAACAATAGCAATAACTCATCCAAAACATCCAATACCAATACCGCTGCCGCGCGTGCGCCGGAAATATGCCAGATCTCGGCTGATGAAACCATCACCAAATGTGGCACCAGTGTAGTATTACATACCGATCCGGGTGTCAGCAATTATACCTGGAGCAATGGCGCGGTTGATCCGGATATGACGGTTACCCAGTCCGGCCAGTATTGGTGGCAATTTATTGATCTGAGCCGTAATACGGTTACCAACGGTAATTTTACTAATGGCCGCAACGGCTTCAGCAGCGATTATACTTATATCAGTCCAACCGGTTCAACCGGATCGTTCGGCGCCCTGAGTGCCGAAGGTTACTATTCGGTTAGTACCAGTCCGCGCGTTACCCATACCAATTTTTCAAACTTTGCCGATCATACAACCGGCAGCGGCACTATGATGGTGATCAACGGATCGCCGGTAAATAACGCCAAAGTATGGTGGCAGAACATTGCGGTTGAGCCCAACACTACCTACATATTCTCTATCTGGGCAGCATCGGCGCATCCGGCTAACCCGGCTAAACTTAATTTTTCTATCAACGGCTCACAATTAGGGGTAATACAACTAACCGCAAATACGGGCGTTTGGACAAACTTTACCGTACAGTGGACATCGGGTACCAGCACATCTGCGACTATTGGCATTATTAATCAAAACACCATTGCCAACGGCAACGATTTCGCGCTGGACGACATTGTTTTTGCGCCCATTTGCCGCAAGTATTTTAATGTTACGCTAAACCCTAATCCGCCAAAGCCAACTATAACTGGGAATTAACACACGCACAGACACAAACTATATAACTATTAAATAACATGTATTCATTTATTAAAGCAACACTAACTATTTTATTATCTGTGGCAACCATGGCTGTTTTTGCACAGTCGGTTACGCCCGGTCCAAGCGATGCTATTACCGCTCCGCCAGCCAGTGCCTCGGCTGTGGCGCAGGTATTATGTTATGGGTCCACTATTAGTTTAAAAGGCCCTGCTGATCCGGGATCTACCTACAAAAAGTATCAATGGTACAAAATGGATAATGCCGGCAACAAGCAATTAGCTAAAGATGGTACCGATAACACCTATACCGAAGTTTCGACGGGTGCGGGTTATTATACCTATCAACTGGTAATTACCAACACAAACGATTGCTCGTCTGATATCTCCGATCCGTTTAAGGTTTACGTATTGCCGCAGTTAACGCCGGCCATCACACCAACGGGTAATGTTACCTCGGTTTGCGAGAAGGGGGCATCAACTACGATATTAACTGCAAGTGTGGCTAATACCAATTTTACTTACACTTATCAGTGGACAAGAAATGGTACCGATATAGCCGGGGCTAATACCAATACCTACACCGTTACCGAGCAAACGGCCGGCAGTGTAACCTTTGGTGTAAAAGTGGCTTACACGCTTAATAATAGCTGTACGCAAACTGCAACGCAGGTAATAACAGTAGTACCTGTGCCAGGTAAACCGGTAATTGTAGCCGGTCCGTAACCAGGATAAACCATACAGACCTTGCGGTACAAATATTACATAGCTGTTATCAGCATACTAATGCTTTGGATAAATGCCTTTGCCTTTAATAAGGTAAAAGGCATTTATGCCAACGGCAATGTAATTGTTTTACAACCAGGGCAAAAAGTGGTGTTACATGCCGGTGTAGCTAACGCTGCGGCCTATCAATGGTATAATCAAAAAAAGGCTATACCCGGCGCGGTAAAAAGCGAGTATACGGCTTCGGCAGCCGGGATGTACACGGTAATTGCCTATAATAAAGAGAGCTGCCCTTCTGATGAATCGGAGCAGTTGCAGGTAATTATGGCCACCTCAACCATATCTACACAGGTAGATTTAGATGTACTAAAAGTAGTTGAGGCCAAACCCGTAGCAACCGGCGAGGTATTTATTTACCGGATAACAGTAGGGAATAAAACCGGGCAAATTGCAACCAATGTGAAAATGAGGGATGCTTTACCGCTTAACCTGGTGTATGTGGGGATAAAAGGGGCAACTACCGGCACCGGGCAATATGATGCAGACAGCCGGACGATTACCTGGTATATAGGCGATTTAAAAGGGAAAAGCAATGCCGAGATCCAATTACTGGTAAAGGCCGGCAAGCACGGTATGGTAAGTAATACGGCCATTGTTAGCTCGGCCGAGATTGATATCGATCCGTCTGATAACAGTTCGACCGCCATAAAAGATATTAAAGGGCTAAACGTGCCCAATGTATTTACCCCTAACGGAGATGGGGTGAACGATACGTTTGAGATACCCGGTTTAACAGATTATCCGGATAATACCATCGATATTTTTAACCGTTGGGGCAACAGTATTTATCACAAACAGGGATACCTGAGCGACTGGACAGGGAATGGCCTGAACGAGGGTACCTATTTTTATGTGCTGCAGGTTAAGGATGCCAACGGGGTATCCGAAACATATAAAGGATATATCACCCTGCTGCGTTCGCGGGGTGCGGAATGATAGTCCCTCCCTGGGAGTTGGGCTGATAAATTTAAAAGGACAAAATGATGAAGCGTTTTTTATGGATTTTTTTATGCCTGTCGGCCGGGATGGCCAGGGCGCAACAGGATACGCAATACAGCCAATACGTGTTTAACGGGCTGTTTATTAACCCGGCTTATGCCGGTTATAAGCAGGATATTTACCTGCAAAGCTTTTACCGCTCGCAATGGACGGGACTGGATGGGGCGCCGAAAAGTTTTTCGGTATCGGCCGATGCTGCCTTAAATGATAACAGGGTAGGCCTTGGGCTGCTTGTAGCGCAGGATAAAATAGGCGCGCAAAGTACGCTGGCTGCTTATGCCAATTATGCCTATAAATTACAAATAGGCGATAACGAAAATAGCCGCTTATCTTTTGGTATAGGGGGCGGTTTTGTACAGGCTGGCATTGATGGCTCGCAACTGCATGCCGTACGTGATGACGATACCTATGTGCCCGCCGGCTATCAAAGTACTTTACTGCCCGACGCGCGTTTAGGCATATTGTATACCAACGACGATATTTTTGTGGGCCTTTCGGCTGATAACCTTTTGGCGCAGCATTTAAAGCGCGATCAGTCGCTGCTGGTACCTATCCCCAAGCCGCATTACTACTTTACAGCGGGCGCCTTATTTGAATTAAACGATGCTACTAAATTTAAACCATCGTTTTTATTGAAAGATGATGCCGCCGGGCCAACCAGCCTGGATATTAACGCCTTCTTTTTATTAGGTGAAAGAATTTGGATAGGCAGCACTTACCGTACAGCCGTGCCGCTGTATGCTAAACCGCATTTGCAAAGCAACCTCCAAAAATCTAATTCAATTACCGGGATGGCCGAGTTTTTTGCTACGGAGAAGTTTAGGGTAGGTTATGCGTTCGACTATTCGCTTACGCCTATCGGCACAACTAACTACGGCACACACGAGGTATCGGTAGGGATCTATTTAGGTTCGCGCGGCAGCGGCAGCCGGGATGGCCGGCCTAAGTGTTATTTTTAAGAGTGTATAGTATTATTTACAGACTATTGGCGGATATCGTTAATTTCGCACCATGAAAACCCAACCTACCATACTTGTTGTAAACGACGACGGCATAACCGCTCCCGGTATTAAGGCCCTGATTGATGTAATGAAAGAGCTTGGGAATGTGGTTGTGGTTGCGCCCGATAGCCCGCAATCGGGCATGGGGCACGCTATTACCATTGGCAAGCCGCTACGTTTAGATAGGGAGGAAGTGTATGAGGATGTAGAGATGTACCGCTGCTCGGGCACACCTGTTGATTGTGTGAAACTGGCCGTTACCCGGGTGTTTAAAGGTAAAAAGCCCGATTTGTGCGTATCGGGCATTAACCATGGTTTAAACAACGGCATCAATGTGCTGTATTCGGGCACCATGTCTGCAGCGGTTGAAGGGGCTATCGAAAGCATTCCATCCATTGGTTTTTCGCTGGATGATTACACCATGCAGGCTAATTTTAGCCATTGTTTAAAATATGTAAAGGAAATTGCCCAGCAGGTATTACAAAATGGTTTGCCTGTGGGTACCTTGCTGAACGTAAACTTTCCTAATACCCCGCATATTAAAGGCATTAAGATCTGCCGCCAGGCCAACGCCAAGTGGGCCGAAGAATTTGATGAACGGGTTGACCCTTATAAACGCTCCTATTACTGGCTTACAGGGGTGTTCCAGTTAAACGATAACGGGCAGGATACCGACTCGTGGGCGCTGGATAACCACTACGCGTCAGTAGTGCCCGTACAATTTGATATGACGGCGCACCATGCTATCCCAGTATTAAACAGCTGGACTTTTAACGTGTAATTATTTCAGATCGGTAAACGAATAATCTATTCCGCCCGAACTGCCTTTCATGGCTAAAGTAAGCGGGAAATCGGGATTGTTTAAGATCCATAGGGATGTTTTTCCATCGGCTGTTGCTGCAAAAGTGGCGTCCATAACCTGGCCGCCAATTTTAAAGCCATCGGCGTTATCTTTAACTACATAGGTAAGTCCGCTGTAGATAAACGTTTTGTTTTTTACCAGGCTTTGATAGGCCGATTTGGAAATGCACATAAAAGTTTCCTCATCGGTTAATGCAGTAACTGCATCCGGTGTTGGTTGGTCGCCGCCAAATTTGGTTCCGTTTTCCAGCGCTTTGGCTTTCATGGCAAAGGTGCCACCGCTGCCGGATACATTCCAGTCGATATTAATCACATCGCCCATACTTTTAACAAGTATGCCTAATTGCAAAGGCTGTCCGTGGTAGTCCAGGTCCATAGCAGCAGCAGTGCCTGCTTTTATTACCGGCTTCACTTTTTGTGCCATGGCGGCGGTGCTTAACAGAGCTATAATAGCCAAAAGATATATTTTTTTCATAAAAATGTATAGGTGTTGGGTGCCTGACTAAGATAAGCAATTAGTTTTATATAAATAATTACAGGCCAACAAACTATTTACATTTTACCGACGTATAATTAATATAAATACTGCTACCTTTATTTTAAATAAATCAGCAGCTTACCGCGCCGTTATTAATGAATAAATATTTAAGATATTGTACTGTCTTGTTTGCCTTGCTCAGCATAACCGCGGGTTGCAAGAAAGATGATGGCGTGCAAAAAAAGGCTGAAAGTAAACTGGTACAAAGCACCATAGCCGGGGTTAACGGGCCTACCACAGGATCGGTTAACCAGGAGCTTACTTTTAGTATTATATGGCAAAATACAGCAGGCACTACAAAGTTTGATCATCTGAAGGATTCTACATCCGATAATACCAAATTCATCAGGTTGTTTGCTTTAACCAACGTGCCTGATACCGCCTCCGTATCTCCAGGCGGCCCCAATTCAGTTACTTATAAATTTAAAGCAGCCACTGCAGGTACTTATTACCTTAAGTTCTACAACTCGGATAATTCTGATAAAACCGCTATTGTGGATACGCTGATTATTAAATAATTAATCCTTTTGTCTTCGTGCATTTTTTCACAAAGCTAATCCCGGTCATTGGAATCAGGGTGCATGGTAAAATACTTAGATAAAAGCTACCTGGGTTTAACCGGGATCCAGATCTCTTCCTCCGAATTTGGGTCTTCCTGTTTATACTTTTCGCCCATAACGGCAAAATGTGGCCGGTCATCCAATAAGTAGGCTGAATTTGGCAACCAGGTTTGAAAGATATATTGATAGGTCTGCGGTCCGTTGCTGGCTGGCCCCACATGTAAAAATACAGCATATTGCCCTGCTGGTGCGGTTAAGGTTTCCATATCGGCGGGTACAGCCTCCAGATTCTTTACTTCTACAGCCGCCCATTTTTCAAACTCAACAGCTGGATTAAATTGTTTAAAGTATCCCGCGGGATAAACTTCCATGGAGTACAGATCGGTGCCGATGCTGTTTTGAATTTCCTTACGCCGGGGCATAAAGCTTTGCCACAGTTTAAAGGTTTTGTTTTGGGTGAACGACATAGTGAACTGTTTACCGATGAAGTGTTTTTTGGGGATGGATTCTACTCTAAAGAACATGTTAATCTTTAATAATCTCCCAGCCGTACCTTCTCATAAACTCATCCACTTCTTCAGCAAATGACTTTTTTGAATGATGTTTCTCCTGGTTTTTAATGTAACCGACAACTGCTGCAACCTGCGATTCGCTTATCGAAACAGCAAAGTAATCGTCCTGCCAGCTAAATTTATCGGCAAGAAAACTATTTTGGTTGATCCAGAATGATGATTCGCCTTTAATAAGCTGACTTATTTTGGCAACAGTTTGATCTTTACCTAACGAAATAAGGCAATGTATGTGATCTGTATAACCATTAATAGCTTGTAAAAAAATGTCTTTGGCTAAGCAATTTTCAGCAATGTGCTTATATACATCGTACCTGAATTCATTTTTCAATAACGGCTCGCGGTTTTTTGTCGCGAAAACTAAATGAATCCAGATCTTTACAAATGACATGGTTTGATATATGAATGAAATTTACGCTTGTGTAAAGTTTAGTTTGGCTAAAGCCAATAGTTAACGCCTGTTTATCCGTCCCATAAATGGGGCGGCAATGAATTTCCTTGCTTCGTTCTATTCATTGCCGTTGGCTTCAGCCAACGGGATAGCAAAGCAAGGTTCTTGGCTTTAGCCAAACTTCTATTCTCGATGTTCAGTTTGGCTAAAGCCATTTAGTTAATGCCTTTTTATCCGTCCCATAAATGGGACGGCAATGAATTTCCTTGCTTCGTTCTATTCATTGCCGTTGGCTTTAGCCAACGGATAGTAAAGCAAAAGTCTTTGGCTTTAGCCAAACCCCTTACCGCCAAGCCTTATACAAATTAATCAACCCATTAGTCGATGCATCATGCGATGTTACTTCCCCATCGCCCTTTAGCTCTGGTAATATTTTACCGGCTAATTGCTTGCCGAGTTCAACACCCCATTGGTCAAAGCTGTAAATATTCCAAACAATGCCCTGAACAAATATTTTATGCTCATACATGGCAATCAGCGAACCCAGGCTGCGCGGGGTGATCTTTTTAACCAGGATAGAATTGGTTGGGCGGTTACCCTCAAATACTTTAAATGGTGCCAGTTTCTCAATCTCCGCATCACTTTTTCCGCTGGCTTTTAGTTCGGCTACAACCTCATCATAAGTTTTACCGTTCATCAGCGCTTCGGTTTGCGCGAAGAAGTTAGAGAGCAACATGGTATGGTGTTCGCCCAGCGGATTGTGCGATTGTGCAGGCGCTATAAAATCGCAGGGGATCAATTTACTGCCCTGGTGTATCAATTGGTAAAATGCGTGCTGACCGTTAGTACCCGGTTCGCCCCAAATAATAGGGCCGGTTTGGTATTCCAAAGCCTTGCCGTTACGGTCGGTTGATTTGCCGTTACTTTCCATATCGCCTTGTTGAAAGTAGGCAGCAAAGCGGTGCATGTATTGGTCGTACGGCAGGATAGCCTCGGTTTCGGCTTCGAAGAAATTGTTATACCAAATGCCATTCAGCGCCAGTATCACAGGGATGTTCTCCTCAAACTCAGCCGTACGGAAATGTACATCCATGGCATGGGCGCCGGCCAACAGTTCGTTAAAATTGTCGAAACCAATGCTTAGGGCAATGGATAGGCCAATAGCGCTCCACAGCGAGTAGCGGCCGCCAACCCAATCCCAAAATACAAACATATTGGCGGTATCAATACCAAAAGCTTCAACGGCCTTTGAATTGGTAGATAGGGCCGCGAAATGCTTGGCTACATCAGCATCCTTTGCACCTGCAGCCAGGAACCAGTCGCGGGCCGAGTGGGCGTTGGCCATCGTCTCCTGAGTGGTAAAGGTTTTACTGGCAATCAGGAACATGGTAGTTTCGGGATCAAGTCCTTTCAGCGTTTCCGCGATATGGGTACCATCCACGTTGGATACAAAGTGCAGGTTAAGCCGGGTTTTGTATGGCTTTAAAGCTTCGGTAACCATCACCGGGCCCAGGTCCGAGCCACCAATACCAATGTTTACCACATCGGTAATTGGCTTGCCGGTATAGCCCTTCCAGGTACCACTAATTACAGCTTCGCTAAAAGTTTTCATTTGCTGCAGCACCGCGTTTACATCGGGCATAACGTCCTTACCATCAACCAACACCGGCTGATTAGTTTGGTTGCGCAGGGCGGTATGGAGTACCTGCCGGCCCTCGGTAACGTTAATCTTTTCGCCGTTAAACATAGCCTCCACTGCATCTTTTAACCTACACTCCCTGGCCAGTTGAATCAACAGCGCAAGGGTTTCGTCGGTAACGCGGTTTTTTGAATAGTCAACCAGGATATCTTCAAACTGGATAGAGAATTTTTTAAAGCGCTCATTATCAGCTTTAAATAAGGCTTTAAGGTCAATAGACGCGATATCTATAAAATGATCCGTTAAATATTTATAGGCGTTGGTAGTTGTAAAATCGATGTTTGGCAGCATAATTGAAGTATTTGTATCAAATAAACAAATTAATGCCCAAACCTGCATTATTGTTTTTTAAAATCTGACATTGTTTTGTTATAAACCGTCCCTAATTGTGTGTTTGATACACATTTTGCTAAGTGTCTGATTAACACTGCTCCTAAGTGTAGCTATAACACTTTACCATAGTGTTTAAAATACACCATCTGATTTGCGATATTTTGAAATTATTTTGACATATATTTTGAATATTAAAACTTTTAATTACTATCTTTGTCTTATTGATAAATAAAGATAGATTTTTTAATCATTTTATTAATCGACCTTAAAAACAAAAGACACCATGTTTGAAAAACTGTTTTTGCTTGTAAAAAATAACGCCGGGACGGCTGTTATTGACAATCCGGTAATCGCTGCCAAGGATCGTGATGCAGTGATCATTGAAGCTT
Organism: Mucilaginibacter sp. GW821-FHT07H05; assembly: GCF_059418485.1. Taxonomy (NCBI): domain Bacteria; kingdom Pseudomonadati; phylum Bacteroidota; class Sphingobacteriia; order Sphingobacteriales; family Sphingobacteriaceae; genus Mucilaginibacter; species Mucilaginibacter sp. GW821-FHT07H05. The sequence continues at coordinate 270,592 of NZ_JBWKPY010000004.1, read as the reverse complement.
CCAGCTCAATTATTGAGGTGCTGAAGAATCAGATGGAAAGTGGAAAAATAAATGACCTGATCAAATTTTTCAAATACTCGGGTATTTACAGCACGGCATTAATAGCAAGTATGGTAAACCGCTTCGCCAATAAACTAAACAAGTTTTATGGGGTTGAACCTGAAGCTGCCCACAAAACAGCCGAAATGCTGATCCCTGGTGTATTGCAGCAATTGGTACAGCAATCAAAAAGCGGCGAAGAACAGGAATTTGCGGTGGGTAATATGCTATCAAACCTTAACGGCAACCGCGCCGATATCAGCATGATGGTAAATAACATGATGGTAGCTTAAAGCCCTTAATTAACTCTTATTATATAAGCCCTGCTTTGGAAACATTGCAGGGCTTTCTTTTTGTTAATGATCGTTTCTGCTGCGGTGATCAACGACATGCGGCCTATATTTATCTATTGTAAATTCTATATTTCCCTAAATTTGGGTTACAGACAAATTATTTAACTTAGCCTGCATGAAACTGCTTAGAAACATCGCCTTTATTTTTGCTGTTTATTTAATTGCCGGCTGTTCACCGGCCAATAAAAAAGTGCCTGTTGTAGGTTTTATCGATGCATTTGAGGATGCTACCATAGCGCAGGCCCGTACCGGCTTTACCGACGCGTTAAAAAAAAGCGGTTACAGCGAAGCCGATCATACCGTGAAAATTGAATACCGCAATGCGCAGGGCAGTATACCCAACGTGGTACAAATAGCCAATTACTTTATACATAAACCGGTTGATATTTTAGCCACATGTACCACTTTAGCCACCCTGGCCGCAGTGCAAAAAACCAGCACTATTCCCGTTTTTGCTATGGTATCGCCAACTCCCGAACGTATGAAGGTGATGGATAAGAACGGTAACCTGCCCAAAAACCTGTATGGGGCTGTGGAAGACCTGAATTATATTGACACCTCTTTTTTGCTGATCCCGCAGTTACTGAAACCCAAAATGGGCAAACTGACTATCGGTATAGTTTACAACGATGCCGAACCGCAATCGGCTGATGCCTTGCGGCTGATACAGGCTTTAGCTGATAAAAACAACATCACCATACTGGCTACTCCGGTAGTTACCTCGTCCGACGCGCAACTGGTTACCCAATCCTTATTGAATAAAAACATCGATGCCTTTTTTGCCTTACCGGATAATATTGTTTTCTCGTCGTTTGAGACCATTGTAAAAAGCTGCAACCAAAAATATGTGCCCATTTTTACCAGCGAAGCCGGTTTGGTTAAGCGTGGCGCGGTGGCTGCCTTTGGCGCCGATATGTACCAATGGGGTTACCAGGCCGGCGAACAGGCCGCCCAATACCTGAAAAACCGCGATACCACCGGTTTAACAACCGAGATGGTGAAGGTCAGAAAACGGGTATATAATGCCGCTGTTGCTGCTAAATATCATATTGCTATCCCTGCAAATTTTCAGGCAGTTAAATAATGGATTTTTACCTCACCGCGTTATTACAAGGCCTTTGCTACGGCGCCCTGGCGTTGGGGATCTATATTTCCATGAAAATTTTTAACATCCCCGATATTACTACCGACGGGAGTTATACACTCGGTGGGGCCGTTACGGCCATTATGCTGACACACCAGCAGCCTGTTTACATGATTTTGCCGGTAGTGATTGCGGCTGGTGCGCTTGCCGGGGCGCTGACAGGGCTTATCCATACCAAATTAAAAATAAACGCCTTGCTGGCGGGCATCCTGGTCATGACGGCGCTATACTCGGTCAACCTCACCATAATGGGGCGGTCTAATTTACCGCTGATCGATCTGCCGTCGTTATTTACGCTGGTGAATATCAGTGCCGATGCTAACTATAATACTTTTTGGATCCTGTCGGCCTTTATAGCTATGGTTACGCTACTGATAGGCTACCTGTTAAAAACCGATTTCGGTATAGCCATGCGTGCTACCGGCAATAGCGAAAGCATGGTTAGGGCGTTGGGTGTAAATACCGATAAAATGAAGATCACCGGCCTGGCGCTGGCCAACGCGCTGACGGCGCTAAGCGGTTACCTGATTACCCAGTTGCAGGGCTTCGCGGATATAGGTATGGGGATAGGGGTGGTAATAGCGGGCCTCGGCTCGGTTATTATTGCCGAAACGATGATCAACTGGCTGCGCATTACGTCGGTTTGGGGAAGTTTGGCCCTGGTGCTGGGGGGCGCTGTTGTTTTTCAGTTGGTGCTGGCATTAACGTTAAGCAGTGGCGTTGATGCCATTTATCTGAAAGCTGTTACGGCCTTATTTGTATTGTTGATTGTAGGCATACCACGTTTATTAGGGAGGGCGGCATGATCCGGATTACATCACTCCATAAAACATTTAATAAAGGCAAGCCTAACCAGGTGAAGGCCGTTAACGGGATCGATCTGCATATTACAGCCGGTGAGTATGTGATTATTGTGGGATCGAATGGATCGGGTAAATCCACCCTGTTAAATCTAATTGCAGGCAGCATCTTGCCTACCGGCGGCAAAATTATTATTGATGGTACGGATGTAACCAAACTGGCCGATCATCAACGCAGTAAATGGATAGCCCGGGTATTTCAAAATCCATTGAGCGGTACCGCGCCCGATCTCAGTATATTGGATAACTTTCGTCTTGCTGCCTTGCGCACTAAAACTAAAGGCTTTGGCGTTGGGGTTACCGATGCTTTTAAGCAAGAGGTAAAAGACAAAATAGCTTTGCTGAATATGGGCCTCGAAAACAAAACCGATCAGTTGATGGGCGCCCTCAGCGGTGGGCAACGCCAGGCGCTTACCCTGCTGATGAGCGTGATGGATGATGGTAAGATCCTTTTGCTGGATGAACCCTCTGCCGCGCTCGATCCCCGCTCGGCCCAGGTAGTGATGCAAACGGCCGATAGATTGGTGAAAGATTTTAAACTGACCGCAATACTGGTCACCCATAATTTAAAGGATGCTTTTACCTACGGCAACCGTATTATTCAGATGAGCGAAGGTGCCATCCTGCACGATTTGGCTGCCGAAAAAAAGGCTGCATTATCTCAAAACGACTTATTTAATTGGTTTTTATAAAGGTAAAAGGCGAGAGGTAAAAGGTTAAAGATCTTTAATCTATGTTGGTTTTCGTGCTACCTTTCGCCTTTTACCTCTCGCCTTTAACCTAAACTGGCAAAATAATTGTATAGGCATGTATACCATGAAAAACATCAGTTTTAACGATATAAAAGATGCCTATCAGTTAGTGCAAGGCGCTAAAATAAAAGGCAAAACACAGGAAGAGGTTTTTGAACTTGGCGAATACGATGCCAACAAACGCGGCTACATCGTTTATCCGTTTGAAGGCGGCGTTATTTATAACGATTTCAGCATGATCATGACTGAAAAGGAATTGATGACCAACTATATGATAGAACCGGTTAAGGCAAGCCCGTTCCAGCGGGCGGCGTAGTGAATGTGCACATGCGGGGATCTGCAGATTTGCAAATGAATGCCTATTTATATCAGTAAAGGCCGTTATGCTTATTATAAACGCATAATGGGCTTTTACGTTATTGTTGTATTCCAGCCAGTTATAAGCACTTTGCTTTATTTAAGTTTCCGTTATTATAAAAACTCATAATGCACGATTGAATTTGCTTTTTAAGAAAAATTTCATTTAACTTTAGTTAATAACTTCACTTAAACCCTTTGATCTCATGAAAAAGCAAATGTTTCCTATTGTAGTGTTAATGATGCTTGTGTTGCCATTTTTGTTCTCTTTTACAACCAATCACCGGGCAATGCATTTAAAAAACAGCAACTTAACAGCCGGTAAGTTTAAAGTTCACAATCTTAGCGACACTATTGAAGTTGGTGATTTCCAGGATATGTATTCGGGCATCTGGTATTCTGTTTTTGCGGATACAACCACAAACACGGTGGTGTACATTGGCGATACCTATGGTGGTTTTGCTGATGTAGGGCACTCCTTTTCTATAGGTGCATTTTACGGCAACCCTATTGATGGCTATTATCTTAGCATAGCCGGTTATGACGACATCCATTCAGTCGCTTACGATTATGGCGATTATCTTGTAGGATTCGCCTGATCAATACAGTTGATATTACAACAAAGTCCCCGGCTAAAACCGGGGGCTTTGCTGTTTATGGCATCCCCGCCAAATGCAATTTAAATCCACTCACTATTAGTTGATTAATTGCGCCATCCCAATAATTTCACAATTATTTAACCCTGCCCCGCCTTTTTTGCTATATTTGCGGTGGGTAAGTCTTTTACGACCAGCTCCTTTTGAACTCCCCCAGGGTGGGAACACAGCAAGGGTAGAAGGTTGAGCGGTGCGATAGAAGTAGCTTACCCATTTTTTGTGCCTTTATATTTGGTTTTCTGTTCAGCAGTGCTGATATTCGCGCCATTCAATCGATTGCACACAATTAACAGTTCCCTACATGAAATTTTTTATTGATACTGCCAACCTTGCCCATATTAAAGAGGCACATGAGCTTGGTGTACTTGATGGTGTAACCACCAACCCTTCCCTGATGGCTAAAGAAGGTATTTCGGGCCATGATAATGTAATTGCCCACTATAAAGCTATTTGCGAAATTACCGATGGCGATGTAAGCGCCGAAGTGATTGCCACCACTTTTGATGAAATGGTGATAGAAGGTGAAGCCCTTGCCGCCCTGCACCCGCAAATTGTAGTTAAGGTGCCTATGATAAAAGACGGTATTAAGGCTATTAAATATTTCTCACAAAAAGGGATCCGTACCAATTGCACACTGGTATTCAGCGCCGGGCAGGCTATTTTAGCCGCCAAAGCCGGAGCGACTTACCTGTCGCCGTTTATTGGCCGCTTAGATGATATTTCGGTTGATGGCCTACAATTAATAGAAGATATCCGCCTGATCTATGATAATTACGGTTATACCACGCAGATCCTGGCTGCATCGGTACGCCACCCTATGCATATTGTAAACTGCGCTAAAATCGGCGCTGATGTAATTACCGCGCCACTGTCAGCCATTACCGCCTTGCTGAAACACCCGTTAACTGATAACGGCCTGGCTACCTTTTTAGCCGATCATGCTAAGGCAGCGGGCAAATAAAGTGATATACCGTCTGCAAAGCAGATAATTTGGATTTGATCATAGCATCCCCGCTATTTACAGATAGTCTGTACATAGCGGGGATTGTTGTTTTCTGCCTGCCAGTTAAATCCTCAATTTATATTTATCTTGCATAATCCTCACAAGGCTTTACATAACGATGGGCCGGGCCTGATTTAGAGGTATGTATAATCAATATTACAAAGTGCCGCAGAGCTTTCCCGCCATAAATGCATAAATTAGAGCTGATATTCCCAAATATATGATGAATAAACAGCTACTTATCCTTCTGCTTTTCCTGGCCCCGGTTGATAGCTTTGCCCAAAAGGCTACGCCAAAAGAGATAATCCGATATCAACAACAAGCCAAGGCCGTTACCATCATCCGTGATAATTATGGGGTGCCGCACATCTATGCGCAAACCGACGCGCAGGTGGTATTTGGCCTGATGTATACCCAATGCGAGGATAACTTTAAAGGGATTGAGCGCAATTACCTGTACCAACTGGGCCGTCAGGCCGAGGTAGATGGTGAGGGGAACCTTTACACCGATGTGCAGCTGCAAATGATAGCCGACAGCGCCGACGCGATAAAAGACTATAAAGCCAGTCCGCCCTGGTTTAAAAAACTAATGGATGCCTTTGCGGATGGCATTAACTATTACCTGTATAAGCATCCCGAAGTAAAGCCCCTGGTATTTAAACATTTTGAGCCCTGGTACGCGCTGATGTTTACCGATGGTAGCGTATCGGCCACAGTAACCGGTGGGTTGAGTTTGAACGAGACCGCCCGTTTTTACGGCCAGCCGGGGATGGATATGGGTAAGTTAAACTTGCCCAAACCAAAAACTGTGCAGGATGAAATGGACGAGCGGGAGATAGGCTCTAATGGCTTTGCCTTGTCGCCGGCTGTTACGGCTTCCAAACATGCCATGTTGTACATTAATCCGCATGTGCCCTTTTATTTCCGCAGCGAGGTGCAATTGGTAAGTAACGAGGGATTGAACGTATACGGAGCGGTTACCTGGGGGCAGTTTTTTGTTTACCAGGGCTTTAACCAACACTGCGGCTGGATGCATACCAGCAGTAATGCCGATGTGGGCGACCTGTATGCCGAAAAGGTGACCAAAAAGGACGGCAAATGGTACTATGAATATGACGGCCGGCAAAAGCTGGTAACCGAACGCAAACTCACCGTTAATGTAAAGCAGGGTGATAAGATTGTCCCTAAAACATTTACCGGATATTACACGCATCATGGCCCGGTGCTGGGTGCGCGTAACGGCAAATGGTTGGCGCTGCGTAATGATAACCGGTCGTACCTGGCATTGCTGGAATCGTGGCTGATTACTAAGGCCAATACTTTTACCCAATATAAAAAGGCTATGGATATAGGCCATAACGCCACCAATAATACCGTTTACGCCGACGATCAGGGCAACATCGCCTTTTGGTATGGTAATTTTATGCCGAAGCGTGATCCCAAACTGGACTGGACACAGCCTGTAGATGGTACAACACCGGCTACCGAATGGCAGGGCCTGCACAAGCAGGACGAGATCGTCCATGTTTATAATCCATCAACAGGCTGGATCCAGAATTGTAACTCCACGCCCTTCAGTTCGGCGGGAGCGGCCAGTCCGGATAAAACTAAGTATCCTGCTTATATGGCCCCCGATGGCGAGAACTATCGTGCCGTAAACGCCATCAGGTTATTCAGCAATGCCAAAAATATAACGATGGATGAACTCATTGAAAAAGGATACGATAAATACCTCGCGGCGTTTGATGTAATGCTGCCGCCATTATTTAAAGCTTATGCATCGGCCCCTGATAGCACCCGGGCGTTGTTAAAAGAACCGATACAGGTTTTGCAGCAATGGGACAGGCGTTCGGCAGTTAATTCGGTGGCAACTACACTGGGGTTTGAATGGGGGACACGGTTAATGCAATCATTGCCACGTGCAAAATCATCAGAAGAAGGCACCTATCAAACCGGGCGCGTGGACGCGATGCTGAAAACCGTAAGCCCAAAACAATTATTGGATGATTTGGCCGGCGCAGTAAAAAGCCTGCAAAGCCGCTATGGCGACTGGAAAATACAATGGGGCGATATTAACCGCTACCAGCGCCCGGCCAATGGTGTGTTTGATGACAGCGCGCCGAGCATCCCGGTAGGGCAGGTGTCTTCGCTGTTTGGTCAGTTACCATCGTTTGTGAGCCGGCCTATAAATGGCACTAAAAAGCGCTACGGTTATTCGGGCAACAGCTTTATTGCCGCCGTTGAATTTGGCCCGAAGGTCAAAGCGAAAAGTATCATGACCGGCGGCCAATCATTCGACCCGCAATCCAAACATTTTAACGATCAGGCCGAAGGCTACATTAACGGGCAATTTAAAGATGTGCTGTTTTACAAAGCAGATGTGCTGAAACATGCGGAGCGGACGAATCATCCGTAAATATAATCACCATGTCATTGCGAGGTACGAAGCAATCGCACACCCAAAAATCGGTCTTGCATAATTCGCGATTGCTTCGTACCTCGCAATGACAAATTTGTGAATGTGTTAGGGGTTGAAGCGGATATTGGCCCGTGTTTAAACCTGTAGGGGGTATGAGTGGAAAACCTGGGCCGCAGGCAACGCCCAACGCACTTTAAACATACCAGATGTAAATAAACACCCCCAAATATTAAAAATTTGTTTATTTTTGATCACCCTGATTAAATGAAGAAGTACCTGGTTGCCACATTTTTACTGTTTTGCTGTGCTGTGTCGCATGCGCAAAGTATCGCATTTTCTGATCTGGCCGACCTGGTTAGTCTGAGCCTGCCCCAGGCAGATAACATCCTGATCCAAACCGGAAAATTTAAAATAAATGACAAGGAAGAACAGTTTGGGCAGATCCTTACCCACTACCAAAGCATTGATAAAAATAAGAAAGTTATAAAAGGTGAAAGCATGGTTATAGGTGCTTACCGTACTACTGCCGATGGTATTAAACTAAAAACGATAACCTACCAAACTATTTACCCCGCTTATATTGATAGCCTGCGTAAACAGATCATGCGCTTTGGTTACAGCCTTACTTTTACCGGGAAGGATGCACAGCGTAAAATATTTATTTACGATAACCTGCTTAACCACATTACCGTCCTGATGCCGCATGACCATACCCAAAACTCGGTCGTTATCCGCCAAAAGGAAAAAGGTATGGAACTTTGATTGTCATTAGTCATTACGCTTCGCTGTCATTGGGTCATTCGCTTCACTGTCATTAGGTCATTTGTTTAACCAATAAAAATCTCTGTGCCCTTTGTGGCTCCTCTCTTTGTGACCTTTGTGGTTAAATCTGCACAATACCTCTGTGGTTAATCACCACAATAAAGCCACCACTTAAAACATCAAATTAAAACCGGCAAAGTAATTACGTAATGGCGACGGATTAAAATACCGGCTACCTACAGCATTCAGATCGTTGCCTAAGCTGTAGCGTGCGTTTAGCAAATTATCGGCGCCGGCATAAATTTCAAGCTTTATTGTTGAGTTGATTTGATGCATCCAGCCTGCTTTGGCTTGCAGCAGGTGATATTGCGGCGCAAATACAGTATGGGCATCATTTAGAGGGATGCTGGCGGTATAATTATGCTGAATAAACGCGTAAAGCTGCTGCGGCAGTTTAACCTGCAAACTGCTCACTATTACGTGGCGTGGCACACCCGTTAAAGGGTTGCCGGAGTAATTGGTAGTAGCATCGGCGTAATCCCTGAAAAAATAACTGCTTAGCGTGTAGGCTGTATTTAATTGCAACCCGCGGATAAACTGGATATGGTTTTGACGGATAAGCCAATCGGTAAAGGCCAGTTCAAAGCCGGTTTGGTTGGTACCGCCGGCATTAATGTAGTATTCGGTTTCGTCGGGATGCAGGCGGCGCACAATGGAGTTTTTTATCCGATAGTAAAACACCGAAGCATCCAGCAGTAAAGTTTCATCGTGATTACGCAAACGCAGGCCGGTTTCATAGTTCCAGCCGGTTTGGGCCTGCAGGCTGGTGTTCACCACATTATCAGTTGGGCGTACTTCGGCGGTAGTGGGGGTAGAGTAGCCCCGGCTTACGGATGCCCGTGCAATAAAATTGTTAGTTAACTGGTAGGATAATGCCAGGCGGGGCATCAACTGCGGCGTAAAACCGCGATCGGTAAATGCAGACTGATTTAATGGATAAATGTTTTTAAAATCGTAATCATAATCATTGAGGCTTAGGGCTGCTTCAATATGTAAGCGCGCGTCAATGTCGGCGGTATACAGCCCGAAGATGAAATGCTGGTTGCTGTTTACCTTATCCAGTTTTTGCGGGTTCCCTTTTACGCCCTTGTTATTATCGTAATTATTAATAGCCGAATTGGTTTGCTGCCATTCCAGCCCCAGGTTAAGTTTCCAATTGTATGGCTGCCCGCCGCCGGCCAGTTCAAAATAGCTGCGCAGGCTGTAGGTGTTTTCGGTGCGCTGCTCGTAATTGGTGATAAATGGATTAGCAAAATCAACATGCATAGTTGATAGGGACGTCACGTTTTTAAGATGATCGCTCAGTTTGGCCTCGTTCACCAGGCCGCCTAAAAAAACCTTGGTACTGATCTGGATCTGCTGATCGATAGCGCTGGGTAAGGTTTTGGTGGCCTGCCTTGACCATTGCGGGTTGGCCTGCATTTGGGCCAGTGTTAAACCGCCCGGCGTTTGATAGCTCAGGTTGGAATATAAGGCCAGGGCTTTTAGCTGGTCGTTTGCCGAAATGGTGTATTTATCTGTAGCCTGGAAATAATGGCGCTGCATATAACTGTGTTCGCGATAACCGCCATAGCTTTGGTAAGCCTGGCTGATGTTAAGCTGGTTGCGCCCGGTGCTGTTTTGCAATTTAGCGTTCTCATGGATCAATCCGTACGAACCTCCGTTTAACCCTACCGCGGCGTAATTACTATCGGCAGAAGTGCCCATAGGGCGCAGTATGACCACACCGCCCGAGTTGGCGCCAAACAGACTGCCGTCGGGGCCTTTCAATATCTCCAGGCTGCGCACACTGTTAATATCAATAGCATTTAAATAAGTATTGCCCCCGGCATCGGTGAGGGGGATCTCATCAAAATAAACCTTTACATCCCGCACACCAAATGGCGAGCGCAGCAAACTCCCCCTGATAGACAAGCGGTAACTCCCGGGCGAACGTTCTTCCATTTTTACCCCCGGAATGGTATTCATAGCGGGCACCAGCGAATTATCGGCCTGTAATTTTAACTGTGCCGGGTTTAATACACTTACCGATGCGGGAATGCTCAGTACAGGCTGATCGGAAAGGTAGGCCCTGATGGTAACTGTTTTAAGGGTTTTTGAAGTATCGGCATCCGTTTTTGTGGTTTGCGCGCGTACAAGCGTTGCAAACAACAGGACACAAATTAACAGGGGGAAGCGTTTAATCATTTACCAATGGTTTGGGATACTACAAAAATAGCCTTTTTAAATAAAGGCTATTTGATATCAGCAGTAATTTTATTGCTGTTGTTTACCCGTTTAGTATAATTGCTATACACGGTGATCAGGTTACATGGCATATACGCTTTACTCATCTGCTGATTTTAAATAACATGATCCATCTGCGTTTAACCGTAAAGAATAATAGCTTTACCTTTATATAAACCAAACTAACCTATATATGAACCTGATCAGCAAACTGAAGTTAAGCTTGTGCATTATTTTTTTATTGATAACCTGTTTTAATATTGATCAAAGCCTTGCACAAGGCAGAAAGCCTAAGTTTAAGGTCATCGCGTTTTTTACGGCCAAAAACGATCTGGCGCACATTAGCTATGTGCACGAGGCTAATCCATGGTTTGCTAAAATGGCTGTTAAATATAATTTTCAGTACGATTCAACCAAAAACTGGGATAACCTGAATGCCAAATTTCTGGCGCAATACCAAGTAGTATTGTTTTTAGATACCCGTCCCGAGGGCGCCGCACAGCGCCTGGCTTTTCAGCAATATATGGAAGGGGGAGGCGGTTGGCTGGGATTCCATTTCGCGGCATTCGGGCTTAACCAATCGGGCGTGCCGCAAAATTGGGACTGGTATCATAACCAGTTTTTAGGATCGGGGCAATATGGCAGCAATACCTGGCGGCCAACAACGGCTGTTTTGCGGGTAGAAAATAAAAAGCATCCGGTAACCAAAGGCCTGCCTCAAACCTTTAAAGCATCGCCAAACGAATGGTACCGTTGGGAGAAAGACCTGCGCCAGAATCCGGATATACAGATCCTGTGTGCTATCGATTCCAGCAGTTTCCCGCTGGGTACGGGGCCCAAACAAAGCGAGATATGGCATAACGGCTATTATCCCGTGGTATGGAGTAACCGGAATTACAAAATGGTATACATCAATATGGGCCATAACGATATGGACTATGAGCATAAGTATGATACAACCAATAAAACCCTTTCCAGTACCTTCGGCAGCGAAGCCGAATGCAGGCTGATCATCAATACATTGCTATGGTTGGGCACCGGTAAAAAGATGGCACCGTAATTTTGTCCATTCGATAATGGATTAGTCCATTGAATAAATGGGTAAAATCGGTTATAATTGCCCCGCAAGGTTACCGTAGCTTTATGCCGAAGTAAAGGTATGATAACCATTAACCCAATTATTCCTTAGGTATGATCAAAAGAACATTTACCACCCTGTTAGCTATGGCCTGCTTTTTTATTGTCCAGGCGCAAAATGTTAAGCAAATTATTATTGAGACAAAAGATCTGAACCTCGTATTGAGGGTTTATGGCAATAACAGGGTTTATCAAACCTATTTTGGAAAAAAATTAGCTAACCCGGCAGAGTACGCGGGTTTACCTATCGGCAGGAAAGAGGTTTATATGACCGGCGGTATGGAAGACCAGTTTGAACCAGCCATTAAGGTAACCCATACCGATGGTAACCCATCCTTAGTGCTGGAGTACGTATCCCATAAGCAGGATAAGCAGGGCGATATCACCGAGACCACCATCGAATTAAAGGACCCCAAATACCCGATTGGCGTGGTGCTACACTACCAGTCCTACGCACAGGAAAACGTAATTAAGGCCTGGACCGAGATCAAAAACGACGAAAAAGGCGCGCTTACGCTAACCGATTATGCATCAAGCATGTTGCATTTTGACGCGCCTAAATACTGGCTCACCCAGTTTCATGGCGATTGGGCCATGGAAATGCGCCAGCAGGAAAGCCAGCTAACCAGCGGCATTAAAACAATCGACAGCAAGCTTGGTGCCCGTGCCGATAAATTCCAGGCGCCCATGTTTATGCTGGCCTTAAACAAACCAGCCGACGAAACTACGGGCGAAGTAATAGCCGCTACCCTGGCATGGACAGGTAACTTCCAGTTTCAGTTTGAACTGGATGAGGTAAATGGCCTGCGGGTAATATCGGGCATTAATCCATACGCGTCCGAATATCATCTGCCGCAAGGCAAAACCTTTACCACCCCCGCGCTGATATTCACCTACAGTAATACCGGTAAAGGGCAGGCCAGCCGTAACATGCATAGCTGGGCGCGTAATTATGGCGTGCTGGATGGTACCAAACCCCGCATGACACTGCTGAACAACTGGGAAACTACCGGCTTTAAATTTGATGAGCAGAAACTGGTTGCCTTGTTTGATGATGCCAATAAGTTAGGCGTCCCGCTGTTTTTGCTGGACGACGGCTGGTTTGGTAATAAATATCCGCGCGTAAACGATAAGGCCGGTTTGGGCGATTGGGAAGAGAACAAAGCGATATTGCCGCATAATATTGAATACCTGGTAAAGCAAGCCGAAGCGAAAGGCATTAAGTTTGGGATATGGGTTGAGCCCGAAATGGTAAACCCTAAAAGCGAACTGTACGAAAAGCATCCGGAGTGGATTTTAAAACTGCCAAACCGCGATGAAAATTATCAGCGCAACCAGTTAGTGCTTGATCTGACCAACCCTAAAGTGCAGGACTATGTTTACGGTATACTGGATAACATGCTGACTAAAAACCCGGGCATCGCTTATATTAAATGGGATTGTAACCGTACCATGAGCAATACTTATTCGGCATATTTAAAGGATAAGCAAACACATTTATACGTAGATTATACACTTGGCCTTTATAAGGTACTGGACAAGCTAAGGGAAAAATACCCGCACCTGCCGATAATGCTTTGCAGTGGCGGTGGCGGGCGCACAGATTACGGCGCGATGAAGTACTTCACCGAGTTTTGGCCCAGTGATAATACCGACCCAATGGAACGGGTATATATCCAATGGGGGTATTCTAATTTCTTCCCATCCAACACTATTGCCGCCCACATTACCTCGTGGAATAAACAGGCCACCATTAAATTCCGTACGGATGTAGCCATGATGGGCCGTATGGGTTATGATATCGACGTAAGTAAAATGCCTGCGGCCGACGTGAAGTTTAGTCACATGGCGGTAGAGAACTATAACCGGCTTAGCCCCGTAATTTGGCAGGGCGATCAGTACCGGTTGATATCGCCGTATGATGAAAGCCGCGCGGTTTTAATGTACGTGAACGAGAAAAAGGATAAGGCGGTAGTGTTTAGCTATATCCTGAACGTGCGCTACAAGGAGCCGTACAACAAAGTAAAACTGCAGGGCCTTGATCCACAAAAGCTATATAAAATTGAAGAGATCAACCTGATGGAAGGTGCTAAAGCTACCATGCCCGAAAATGGGAAAATATTAAGCGGCGACTATTTAATGTCGGTAGGGATCAGTCCGGCTACCGGCCGTGCTATTGAACGCACCAGTACAGTGCTGGAGATTACGGCGCAGTAAAAATCTGCAAGTCATGCCGGCGGGGTGACAGAGAGGGGGGCTGTCACCCTGAGCCTGTCGAAGGGTGCGTGCGTAGGCCTGCCCACCATGGTTCGACAAGCTCACCATGACACCTTGCCTAAATCTGCCATAACGAACGTGGCTATCCCCGACTTGTAGAGCCGCTCTGCCTGTCGGGGATTGCCACGCTATCGCTCGCAATGACGTGGTGGAAGAATAGTCCAAAACATTTCCCCCTATTTCTGCATTGTTACCTAAACAGGTAACAAGATCATGAATAAACCAATCGGAATTATATTGCTGGCTATAGGCATCATCATGCTCATTTGGTCGGGCTTTACTTATACAAAAAAAGAAAAAGTGATTGATGCCGGGCCCATACAGATCTCGGCAGATAAGCAACATACCGTTAACTGGCCACCCTATGCGGGTTGTATATTAATAGTTGGCGGTATTGTGATGCTGCTTACAGGCAAAAAGAATAGCTAATAAAAGCCGGCTATTTAGGTATAGCGATAAAAAAGGTTGTCCCCTCGCCAGGGGTGGATTGTAAATGGATTGCGCCATTAAGGGCCTTTATCAGTTCGTTAACGGTTGAGAGGCCAATGCCCGACCCCTTCTTGTTAAAGCGATCGGTGATTTTAAGTGTGAAATTATTACTGAAGATCTTTTCGTGGTATTGCGGGTCGATACCTATTCCATTGTCTTCTATTTCAAAAAGATAATTGTCATCATCATAATTAAAGCGGATAGTTAATACGCCCTGATCTTTATCATTATAACGGATAGCATTGCTGAACAGGTTAATAAATATCTGTTCGACGGCTACGGGCGAAATATTTAACTGGTAGCCAGGAGCAGGCATATTGATTTTAAAATGTTCGGGCAGTTTAACGGAACTAAGCACCTGGCCCAAAATATCACTCAGGTAAATGCGCTCTTTTTTAAGCAATAGCAATTCCGGGGATTTAGAATAGTTCAGCATTTCGTCCAGCATCAGTATTAAACGCTTGGTTGCGGCAATATTCATACCAACCAACTTTTCGCAACTGGTATCTTCCAGCTTTATCAAGCGCATTTGTAATGCTTGCGATGATAGCAGGATACTGCTTAGCGGGTTTTTAATATCATGGGCGGCCATGCTGGCAAACTTTTCGATAAACACATTTGCTGTCAGCACTTGCTGGTGCAGTTTTTCAAGCGCTATGGCCTTGCGCCTTAACTCTAATTTAGTAACTACCTGCCTGGCAATAATTTTCAAGGCGTTGGTCTGGCTATCAGTTAATTCCTTATGCTGATGATCTATTACACATAATGATCCCAGCGCGAAGCCATCCTCATTTACCAATGGGACACCCGCGTAAAAAATCACTTTGCTATCGCCGGTTACTAAAGGGTTATCGGCAAAACGCTCGTCGCGGGTGGCATCGTTCACCACCATAATATCGTCGTCGGCTACAATAGTGTGTGCGCAAAAGGAAAGTTCTTTGGCGGTCTCTTTATGCGGTACGCCCGGGTGCGATTTAAACCATTGGCGTTTATCATCCAGCAGGGTAATTAATGCAATGGGGGTTTGACATACGGCAGATGCCAGTGTGGTTAGCTCGTCAAAATCTTCTTCTTCGCCGGTATCTAAAATATTGTATGATTTAAGCGCAGCTAACCTGTCTTCTTCATTTTCAGGCAGCGGAATAAGGGACATAACGTAGATTTAATTAATTACGAGTGAATTAATAGGATAAATGTACGTATAATAAACAGCAAACAAGTTTTATTTAAAGCGCGGAGGATGGTACGGAATAAGGCCGAAATTAGCGCTTCATTACCCGGTCCATTTCTACTTTAGTGTCGCGTTCTTTCATGGTTTCGCGCTTATCGTACAGTTTTTTACCCTGGCCAAGGCCTATTTCCAGTTTGGCAAAACCACGCTCGCTGATAAAAAGGGCCAGAGGGATAATGGTAAAGCCTTTTTCTTCGCCGCGGGTTTCCAGCTTTTTTAGTTCCTTTTTATTGAGTAATAGTACGCGGTCGCGTTTTTGCTCGTGATTGTAAAACGAGCCGAAGCTGTATTCGGAGATATGCAGGTTACGCACATAAAGCTGGCCGTTAATAAAAGTGCAAAAAGCATCGTTTAGGTTGGCTTTGCCTTCGCGGATAGATTTGATCTCGGTACCAAGCAGTTTTATCCCGGCCACATATTTGTCAGATATGAAGAACTCGAAATAGGCCTTTTTATTCTTGATATAGATATTATCCTTACTCATCACTTTTCCTTTTGGGATTGCAAATATGCGAAAATTATTACTCACCCCGACATCGTTTCACTCGTCGGCCCTCTCTTCGCCTTCGGCGGAAAGAGGGCAGGAGGTGTAATGGCTAAATATTGCTTTTACCCTCTTTCCGCCGAAGGCGAAGAGAGGGTGGTCCAGCGAAGCGTAGACCGGGTGAGTTTATTTCTTCGGCGGCTTAACAATCAGCACCGGGATGTTCACCTTGTGCCGTACTTTATCCACTGTCGAGCCATAGATCAGGTCCTTTATTACCTTATGTCCATGCGATCCCATCACCAGGAAATCGATCTTTTCGGCTTTAACAACTTCGGCTATTGCTTTAGCCGGAATACCGAACCCAATTTGTCCCGTGCCCTGGTAGCCAAGGGTTTTTATTTCTTCCACATATTTATCCAGGTTGTCGGCATCGCTTTGTGTTTCGTGG
Source organism: Mucilaginibacter sp. GW821-FHT07H05 (assembly GCF_059418485.1). NCBI lineage: Bacteria > Pseudomonadati > Bacteroidota > Sphingobacteriia > Sphingobacteriales > Sphingobacteriaceae > Mucilaginibacter > Mucilaginibacter sp. GW821-FHT07H05. Next base: position 253,892 of record NZ_JBWKPY010000004.1, on the reverse strand, counting down.
TCCATTACTTCGGTACCATGATAGCGGGCCCCCGCAGTTTCTACTATGTGGATAAGTGTATAACGCGCTTTTTTACCACCCTGCATAATCGCATGGCGAATGGTCTCCCGGTCGTTTTTAGAAAAATCTATCGTAATGCCAATATGATGATAGATAATAGCATTCATTTCATACAGTGCTTCGGCCAGGCCATGTGGTACATAAATTGGCCGCTCCCTGTACTTAAATATCAGCGGGCGGATAAATACATAGATCAGCAGCAAGCCTACACCTATCACAATAGGTATTACCAGCGTATAGATCCACACACGGGCAGCAGGGTTACCCGTCAGCCAATCGCCAATCTGATCAACTACCAGTTTGGCATTCAGCGATACAATTAATATCGCGCTGCCCCATGCTAATATTTTAGCTGTTAAACCGATAGCAAATTTGCCCATGCGTTTTTTATCGGATGTAAAGTGGATGAGCGGAATTACAGCAAAACCCAGCTGCAAGCTCAAAACAACCTGACTTAAAATGATCAGACTGCCCAGGCCGCTATCGCCATAATACAATATCGTAAAAACCGCGGGGATGATAGCCAGTAAACGTGTAAGCAAGCGGCGCATCCACGGTTCAACACGCAAATTGATATGCCCTTCCATGATAATTTGCCCGGCCAGCGTGCCGGTTATGGTTGAGCTTTGCCCCGAGGCTATCAGCGCGATGGCAAACAGCGTAGGTGCGGTAGCGCCAAAAATATGTTCCAGTAGTTTATAAGCATCCTGTATTTCGGCCACCTCAAAATAGCCATTCCGGAAAAAGGCGCTGGCGGCAAGTATCAGTATGGCCGCGTTTACAAAAAAGGCCAGGTTAAGGGCTATTACCGTATCAAACAAATTGAATTTGATGGATGTGCGGATCCCCTCGTCGGTGCGGTTGATCTGCCGCGTTTGTACCAGTGACGAATGCAGGTAAAGGTTATGCGGCATTACCGTGGCGCCAATAATACCTATGGCGATATAAAGCATTTGCTGATGGATCTTATCGCCGTTGAACAGGTTACCGGGGATAAAGCCTTTGGCCAGTTCCAGCACATCAGGCTTTACAATAAACATCTCTACCAAAAACGATATGCCGATAATGAATATCATCGATACAATAAAGCCTTCCAGCTTGCGCATGCCCTTGTTCATCAGCCAAAGCATCAGCACGGTATCGGTAATGGTAAGGGATACCCCCCATATCAGCGGCAGGTTAAACAGTAGTTTTAAGCCGATGGCCATGCCGATGATCTCGGCCAGATCACAGGCTATAATGGCTATTTGGGCCAGTATATACAGGCAAAAATTTACAAAGCGCGGATAACTATGCTTTGATGCCTGGGCCAGGTCCAGCCCGCGCACAATACCCAGCCGCGCCGACAGCGATTGCAGCAGCAGGGCTATCATGTTTGATGCCAGCAGCACCCATATTAACTTGTAACCAAAAGCGCTGCCGCCGGCAATATCTGTAGCCCAGTTGCCGGGATCCATGTAGCCTACGCTTACTAAATAAGCCGGGCCAATAAAAGCCAGTAAACGTTTCCAGCCGGTTGCCTTATTGGTATCAACTGTACTATGTACGTTAGCTAATGATTGCGATTGTGTATGTTTTGTTGTCATAAAGCCACCAGTAAATTTTTTGCCACCTCGCGGCTGATGTTGAATTTTTTACTTCCAATTTCCAGTATAACCGAGTGATCATAATCTACCACTTCCAGTACGGTTAAATTTGTACCCAGGGTAAGAGATGCTTTCTCCAGGTATTGCAAATAGGCGGTGGAATGATCGCCCACACCGGCCACTACGCCGCTTTGGTTAACCAGCAAAGCCGAAACAGGTTTAAGTTCGGGCTGTTTAAATTGGCCTTCACGGTCGGGGATAGGGTCGCCATGGGGATCGTACTTGGGGTACTCCATAAATTTATCCAGGCGGTCTATCAGTTCGGTGCTGGAAATATGTTCCAGTTCCTCGGCAACTTCATGCACCTCATCCCATTTAAAATGGAGTTTTTCTACCAAAAAATATTCCCACAGTCGGTGCTTCCGGATAATGCCCAGCGCAATCTTCTCGCCGTCTCCGGTTAAGGTAACGCCCTGGTATTTAGTGTAATTGATCAGTTTTTTATCGGCCAGTTTTTTCAGCATATCGGTTACCGATGCTGCACGGGTATTGGTAGCCGCCGCTATTTGATTGGTACTGGCGCAGCCGGCATTAAGAGAGCAATGGTAAATTGTTTTTAAGTAGTTTTCCTCGGTAAACGTGTTCATTTAAGGCAAATCTAAGAATAAATTTAGACTTATCTAAAAATCAGAAATAAAAATTATTTTTTGTTTTGTGGGTATTATAAAAAATTTAATTTTGTTAAATCCTATATTTGTTCCAATATGGCAGCAGAACTTGATAAAACAGATTTACAGATATTAAAAATATTACAGGAAAACGGCAGGATAACCAATCTGCAGTTATCTAACGAGATTGGCCTTTCGCCCGCGCCAACGCTGGAACGCGTGCGTAAACTGGAAAATGCCGAATACATTAAAAGCTACCATGCACTGGTAGACGAGGAAAAACTGGGTTTGGGTATTAAAACCTTTATCCAGATCTCGCTGGATTTCCATCAGAAGAATACCATCCAGATATTTTTGGATGAGATACAAAGCATTAAAGAGATAACCGAGTGCCACCACGTAACTGGTCAGTGCGATTTTTTACTGAAAGTATACGTCAGCAATATTAAAGCTTACGAGCAATTGATTATGGAAAAGATCAGCCGCATCCCCGTGGTAAAAACTTTCCAAACCATGATGATCATGTCGACGAGCAAGAAGGAGCCTATTGTGCCTTTGGAGTATTAATTAATGTGCAAATGTGCGTACATGCAGATGTGCAAATGCATTTGCTAATTCCTTCATCTGCATATTTGCACATCCCCGCATCTGCACATTAATAAATCTGCCAATCAATCGGTTCAATTCCTTCTTTTTCTAAATAAGCATTGGCTTTAGAAAAAGGTTTCGATCCCCAAAAGCCACGCTCAACAGATAGGGGGGATGGGTGTACCGATTTAATAATATGATGTTTGCTTTGGTCGATCAGCGGGATTTTTGATTGCGCATAGTTTCCCCACAGGATAAATACCAGGCCTTTGCGTTCATCAGATAGTTTTTTGATCACCGTATCTGTAAAAACCTCCCATCCCTTTTTTTGATGTGATGCTGCTTCGCCGGCCCGTACAGTTAGGGTGGCATTTAATAGCAGTACACCTTGTTTGGCCCAGTCTTCCAGGTTGCCGTGCGCGGGTTTTACAAAGCCGGGGATATCGGCTGCCAGTTCTTTGTAAATATTAATGAGCGATTTAGGTATAGCAATACCCTTTTGCACCGAAAACGACAAACCATGTGCCTGATGGGGGCCATGGTAGGGGTCTTGCCCCAGGATCACTACCTTCACTTGATCAAAAGGCGTATCGTTAAACGCCCGGAAAATATCGGCGTTTTTTGGGTATACAATTTGCCCCGCTTCTTTTTCCTTTTGCAGGAATTTTTTCAGTTCTGCCATGTAGGGCTTCTCAAATTCATCCTTTAAAACAGCCAGCCACGATGGGGGTAATGCAATCGACATAATTATTACGTAGTATTTGATTTAGAGTGCAAATTAACGGATATTTGCATCCTGTAAAATAGAATAGCAAATTATGTCAAATATTGTTCGTTTAATTATAGCGTGTGTGATTATGGGAGCCGCCGTTACTATGGCCGGCTTTGGTATATGGGGATGGGGAATACTGGTCCTGTTTTTAGGGGGCGTAGTATTATTAAGCTTCTTTTTTAACGAGAACATGATCATTTCGCAATTTTACCTGCGTAAAGAGAACCAGGAAAAAGCAGAATTATGGTTGCTGAAGATTACCGATTACGAAAAACAACTGCATAAAGGCCAGTGGGGTTATTACAACCTGCTGATGGGCCTGATAGAATCGCGTAAAACGCCGATGAAATCTGAGAAATTCTTCAAGAAATCATTATCGCTGGGTATGAAGATGTCGCACAACATTGCGCTGGCTAAGTTAAGCCTGGCCGGTATAGCTATGGCTAAACGCAATAAACGCGAAGCACAAATGTACCTGCAGGAAGCCGCTAAAGATGATAAAAACAAGCTGCTGGCCGAACAGATCAAGATGATGAAGGGCCAAATGGCGCAGATGGATAAGCAGGTAGTACGCGGTTACCGAAATTTTTAATCCAAAGTCTTAAGTCTGTAGTCTCAACTCAAAGTCTGCTGACTAAAGACTGATATCTTAAGACTAAAGACTCAAAACTACTTCTCGTCCAGCGAATCGAAATAGTCGGGCTCCGAATTGTGGTTTTGGCCGGGCGAGATATGCCTGTCGGGTATTTCCACATCATCGTCATCATCTAAAGATGATGAAGCATGAGCCTTAACCTTACGATTGGCCGATACACGTTCAGCGGTTTTTTCCTCGTCAGCCGGACTTGAAAACTCTACCATCTTCAACAAGCTACGCACAAATGATAAGTTAAACCGTGAGCGGTTTAATTTGATCAGGTATTCATTTTCGGTTATTTCCAGTATAGAACTCATGGTTTTCAAATTATTAAAGTGTCACACACAATAATAATCATCCTGATGTTGTGTTTGTTTTAAACTTGTGTTAAGAAATTGCTGTGGAACGGGTGATAGTGGCGATTTAACCACAGAGATCACAGAGATTTTTTCACAGAGTACACAGAGTGATTTTGTAATAAATAAATTTTAAAACAACTCTGTGTTGTCTGTGATTTCTCCCTTTGTGACCTCTGTGGTTAAATTCTTAAAAATACTTACGGCGTGGTTACCGCCACCGGCAATATCTTCCCGTTAAAAAACCGGTGCCCGCTCAGTGCGAAATCGGCAATATACTTACCCATTTCAAAAGCCATCACCGGCGATTCGTATCCCGGGAAGGCTTGTTCCAGCATCTCTGTTTGTGCTGAACCGAGGGCCAGGCAATTTACTTTGATCTGCTTGTCGGCTAATTCCAGCGCCAGGCACTCTGTAAGCGTATGTAAGGCACCTTTGCTGGCCGAATAGGCCGATAGTCCCGCAAACTTGGCGCTGCCCTGGAAGGCGCCCATACTGCCAATATTGACGATATGCGATCCTTTAGCCATCAGCGGAATAGTAGCCTGGATCATGCGCACATGGCCTATATAATTGCTTTGCAGCATTTCCACAAAGTCAGTTTCGTCCAGATCGGTAAAGGGTTTGTTAATGAGTACGCCCGCGTTATTGATCAGGATATCGATGCCTCCCTCAAAACGGGTTTGGATAAACTGCTGCAGATCGTGATAATCATCGTGCACAATATCAAATACCAGCGGGTAAAGCACAGCATCGGGGTTTAATCCCAAAGCTATCTCTAATAAACGGCTCAACTTATCCTGCGACCGTGCCAGGGCAATCACCTGATGCCCGCCGGATAAACATAACTCCAAAACGGCCTCGAAGCCCACGCCACTGCTGGCGCCTGTTATAATGATATTCATATACCCCCTAACCCCCTAAAGGGGGAATTATTGTTTTTAACAGCGCTAAAAATATGAAAAACTTGTCGAACCAATAACAAGTTCGGCATGGCCGTAGTGGTTTAAACCACCAATTTCTGTTCTACCGGATGCTTGATCAAATAAAACCCATCGCTGATCAATTTTTTCAACTCAGGTTCGGTAGTCGCCTTGTTCTCCAAAAAGGCGCGGATATCAGCAGCCAGTTGCGGTTCAATTCCCTCATGGTCTAGTATTTCTAAAATTTCCATGGCGCATAGCCAATCATCATGATGGGTTTTCTCTAATTGTTCCCACACGTTGCCCAAAAAATCGTAATCCGTTTGTGTTTGGCGGCAAGTGCGTACCTGCTGGTACAGACGGTGTAATTCCAGCATCTGCGCGTCGTATTGGATATGGTGTGTCCCGGTGTTTGATTTATAGCTGATCTCTTCAAAGGCCTCCTTATCGGCCGCGCCGCAAAACACCGATGTAATGAGTTCGCCCACTGCCATATCGTACGTTCCCCACGATGGGTCGAACAGGATCTGTCCATCGGCATCCTTAACTGTACAATCTACAAAAGTGATCAGCTGCAGCTTGCCGTTATTCATCATCAGCGATTTTACCTTACCCACCAGGCTAATTCCGCTTTCAAAATCAAGATAAGCGGTTTTTCCCTCCCGTATGCCGGCAACTATAAGCTGTTCCTCGGTAAAATCTTCTAAGGGGGCGCTGTTGCCTTTCAACTTACCAACCGGCGAACTGAACCCATCTTTATGATAATCCTTACCGTGCCCTTTTAACTGCTTTTGGTTATAAGCCAAAGCAGCGGGGCCGCTTAGTTTAATAAAAGATGGGGTACCTTTATGTTGTTTAAAATCAGTAACCGTACCACTCACCTGCAAGCCCGAGCTGTAAACCACGGTGCAGGTATTTTTACTTTCTATAGCCTTTTTTAACCCGTAAGCGCCGCCTTTGCGGAACGACATGCTATCGGCGAAAGCCTCCAGCACATCTATCAGGTTTTGGAAGGTAGGGGTCACAAACAGCTGTGGCTGTTGTTTGGTAATATCGTAGGTATACTTTACGGCATCAATGGTATAGGGCAATTTCTTCACTTCGGGGAGCATGCAGCTTACGCTTTCGCCGATAGAGGAGAGCAGGCCCGCGCCATAGATCTTTGGGTTTTCCAGCGTACCGATCAAGCCATATTCCACCGTCCACCAATGCAGGCGGCTTAGCAGGGCCATTTCGGATGGCGGCCCCATATTTTCCTGCCGAAAGGCTACCAGATCTTCAGCTGCTTTTAATTCATCAGGATCAGCATCGGGCATTTCTTTTAATATGGATAACGCGCGGATAGCCTCATATAATTCAAAGTCTTGTGCCGAGAACATAGCTTTGGCACCTATCGAACCAAAATAGCTCAGGTATTCGTGATAATCCTTATCGGCAATAATTGGCGCGTGCCCCGCCGACTCATGAATGATATCCGGCGCGGGTGTATATTCAATATGCTTCAACTGGCGGATATCAGCAGCTATCACCAACACCCGGTAGGCCTGATATTCCATAAAGGCAGCAGGGGGGATAAAACCATCAACCGTAACGGCGCCCCAGCCAATTTTGGCCAGCGCGTTGTTCATGTCCTGCAGGTTGGGTATTTTCTCAATGGTTAACCCGGCTTTTTGCAATCCGGGGATATAAGGGTAATAGGCTACATCTTTAAGATAGCTGTAGTTTTGCCGCATCACGTAGCGCCAAACGGCATGATCTATCGGTGTGTAATGCTCGTAATGTTGGTCGACTATAAATTGTTTTAAGTGCGCCGGCAAGGCAGCTACCTGCGGGTTATTAAAATCGTTAAACTGGCTCATACCGCTGTTGGTTTATAACAGAACGCCAAGTTAAAGAAATGGTTGGGAGGTATGCAAATTTCAGAATATGATTCTAATTCCGTATCTTATTTCAGAATTATATTCCTTTTTATTAAGTTAAAACAAATTTGGTTCTTTACAGGAAAAGGTAATCAGAGAATTGAACTATTTCTTCATCTTTTCTGCATTGCTGGTAAGCCATCGGCTAAACGGCTTGGGCGCAGTACATAATAAATACCTAATAAGGCCACCAGTAACGAGATCAGATAAAAAGTACCCGGTAAAAATACGGCCAGGGTTTTATCCATAGGGAACCATTTGGTGAGATAGGTAAACACGGTTTCGCGTACACCGGCACCGCCCACACTGATAGGGATAATAGTAGCCAGGGCCGATATTAAAAAGGATAACAGGTAAGGTGAAAACTTGCCCTGGAAATCCTGCCCCATTAAAACAAAAACAATAGCCATTACCTGGAAACCCTGTACCAATACCGCCTTTAGATGCGCCTCGAAAAAGAAGTGGGTATATTCCCTGAAGAATTTATAGGCCACAAAATAATAGATAACCGAGGCTACCGTAAAGATCCCCAGCGGAATGCCAATATGCACATCAATTTGGGGGATCATGAATATCAGGGCAACCGTAATTAAACCAATAGCCCATAAACCGCTCAGCCTGTCGAACATAATAGCCCAGAATACCTTTTTTGCTGGCATATCGTAGTTTTTATGCAGCAGGTAGATCTTATAACCATCGCCGCCAATGCCGCCCGGCAACAGGAAATTATAAAATAACCCAAGCAGGTAAAGACGGAAGTTGAATTTAAAATCGAGCTTAAGATTGATGGACTTGAAGAAACTGATTAACCGCGATGAAGATATCACCATCGAAACAAAAAAGCTAAGCAGCGCGGCCAGCATAAACCAGTAATTGGCATGTATCAGTCTGTTTTTTACAGCGTTTAAATCAACCTTGCGAAAAACAAAATATAATAAAACGGCACTTACGGCAACTTTAAGCAACGTTTTTGTAATGTTCCAAAGCTGTTGCTTCCAGGTTTTTGCGGGCTGGTACTCTACTGATTCTTCTATTTCTGACATTCGGGTGCAAAGATAATGATTTAGTTAAATAGTGATTAGTTGATTGGTGATTAGGACAATATCGTTACGTAGAATTAACAAAGTTTAACATTTGTAGTGATTGGAGGTTAGTTGATTAGAGATTAGTATGTTGAAAATGTAGCGATAAAGTTGATCAGCATGGTAAACCTATTTGTCATCATTTCCTCCTAATCTCTAATCACTAATTAACTAATCTCTAAAAAGAACTATTTTTGCGCAAAATTTGATCTAATATGAGCAAGGTTAAAGTTGGAATAGTGCAAATGACCTGTGTGGCTGATAAGCAGCAGAATTTGCAAAAGGCAATAGTGAAAGTGCGCGAAGCTGCGGCTAAAGGCGCGCAGATCGTTTGCCTGCAGGAGTTATTTACATCGCTTTATTTTTGCGATGAGGAGAACTATGATAATTTTAAACTGGCCGAAGCTATCCCCGGCCCTTCAACTGATGAGCTATCTAAAGTAGCGGCCGAACTGGGTGTGGTGATCATCGCGTCATTATTTGAGAAACGCGCGCAGGGGGTATACCACAACACTACCGCCGTGCTGGATGCCGATGGTGCTTACCTGGGTAAGTATCGCAAAATGCATATTCCGGACGATCCGGGTTTTTACGAAAAGTTTTACTTTACCCCGGGCGATTTGGGCTATAAGGTTTTCAAAACCAAGTTTGCTACTATAGGTGTGTTGATCTGCTGGGATCAATGGTACCCCGAAGCAGCCCGTATTACCGCCCTGATGGGTGCCGAGATCTTATTTTATCCCACCGCTATAGGCTGGGCTACCACGCAGGACGAGGCGACTAATACTAAGCAATACAATGCCTGGCAAACTATTCAGCGCAGTCATGCGGTAGCCAACGGCGTACACGTGGTAAGTGTGAACCGCGTAGGTGAAGAAGCCGGCGTTAAATTCTGGGGAGGGTCTTTCTTTGCCGATCCCTTTGGCGAACTTTTACACCAAACTACTGTTGATGAGGAAGAGGTTGTGGTAAAGGAATTGGATCTGGATAAATCGGATTATTACAGGAGCCACTGGCCGTTCCTGCGTGATCGCAGGATTGATTCGTATCAGCCCATTACCAAACGCCTTTTAGATAATGACTAACAAACCCCCATGTCATTGCGAGGTACGAAGCAATCGCACACCCAAAGAGTGGTATGCATAGTTCGCGATTGCTTCGTACCTCGCAATGACAATAAAGAGAATAATACCACTATGAACCAAAACACCTTCCCCGCCGCAAGCGGCTTTACATTTCCCGCTGAATGGGCCAAACACACTGCCACCTGGCTCAGCTGGCCGCATAAGGAAGAATCATGGCCGGGTAAGATCAGCCTGATATACGGTAAGTATGCGGAGTTTGTGAAGGAGGTGGCCAAAGGCGAACTGGTGCGCATTAACGTGGCTGATGAGCGGATGCAGGCCTTTGCCCGTTTGCAATTGGAAATGGTTGGTGCGGATATGAGCAAAATCCAGTTCTTCCAGTTCCCTACTAACGATGCCTGGTGCCGTGATCATGGTCCGGCGTTTTTGGTGAACCGTGCGACTAAGCAAAAGGCTATTGTGGATTGGGGCTATAATGCCTGGGGTGGCAAGTACCCGCCGTTTGATTTGGATGATGTGATCCCAACTAAGATTGGCGAACATTTTGACCTGCCCGTATACCATCCCGGTATTGTGATGGAAGGCGGATCGGTTGATTTTAACGGTGCGGGGACTTTGTTAACCACCACCGCCTGCCTGCTTAACCCTAACCGTAACCCACATTTAAACCAGCAGCAAATAGAAGGTTACCTGCAAAACTATTATGGGGTAGAGCAGGTCCTTTGGCTGGGCGACGGCATTATCGGCGACGATACCGACGGACACATAGATGATATTACCCGCTTTACTAATGAGGATACCGTGGTAACTGTTGTTGAGCAAGATAAAAACGACGAGAACTACCACATTTTACAGGAGAACCTGCAAAGCCTTAAAACCATGCGCCTGCTGAACGGCAAGCAACTGAACATAGTAGAACTCCCCATGCCCGACGCGGTGATCTGGGACGACCAGCGCCTGCCGGCATCGTATGCTAATTTTTATATCGCCAACTCGGCGGTTATTGTGCCTACTTACCGCTGCGATAAAGATGATAAAGCGCTGGACATCCTGCAGCAATGCTTCCCCGACAGGCGGGTAGTCGGTATAGATTCAACGGATATCATCTGGGGATTGGGCAGCTTCCATTGTTTAAGTCAGCAGGAACCAGAGGTGTAAAGGTGGGTAACACGCCTTAACATAATTCAATTTTACAATTTATTAAGTAGTTAATAATCAGATATTTAACTACTTTTCGGGATTAACATAAAATGACTTAAAAGTCAGTGTGGCCCGTGCAAGACAAAGCGTTAAGTGCCTGTGGGGACACAGGCACCGGGCAGTTTGTTAATTCATTGCCGTTGGCTTCAGCAAACGGATACCATGGGGTATGTATCCCGGCTTTAGCCAAACTCCTATTCTTACCCGGTGTTCAGTTTGGCTAAAGCCGATAGTTAATGCCTGTTTATCCGTCCCATAAATGGGACGGCAATGAATTTCTTTGCATATTATCCATTCGCGTCTTCGCAGGGTCCCTCTCCGGGTTTAAGTTACCCCCCCCCCCCCAAAAAAAAAATTGCTATAAATACTGTTAGCAAGTCCGCATAGCGGACGAAATATCTTGTAGCAACGGGTTTTAACCCGTTCCATGGAAATGGCAAACATCCTGTCGAATATAGAAACGATAATGATATGGCCCGAACCTACGGCTCTCCCTCCCATAAACTATTCCTTTAATCAACGGATTTCAATCCGTTGATTAAATATGAACCGGGGCGATGCCCCTTTAGCCTAAATAAAAGGTTTTGGTTTCTTTGTCCTCTCCGAGAGACCCTGCGAAGACTTTAACTATTGAATTTATACCCCGGACTTATTATCTTGCCTCAAAATCATCAGCCTTGCCTAACGAATTGCAACTTTATATTGAAGAACTGGAAGCCGAGGCCGAAACGTTACAGCTTGAGTTAAACCGTTGCGTGGCTGAAGGTGATTATAAATATGCCAGCCATAACCAACGTGCATTAGGCTTAGTTTTAACCCAACTAAAAACAATTAAAAACCTGATAGCTTCCGCCCCTGGTTTTGACGGGCAGCAAATAGACGATGCCCTGATCGAACTCCGTGACGGTAAGATCAAAGGCTTCACGCTGATGCTGCAACCGCACCAGGATCTTTACCTCTCGTTTACTCGACAAGCTGATGACAACCTTTATTGCGAACTACCCACCAAAGCCGAACTGAATAATGCCTACAGTTACTGGTATGATCCTAACATCAGTAATAAGCAAATTAAAAGGCTGGGCTTTGCTAAAAACAAGGAACGTAATAAACGCTTCGGGCTGTTGTTTACTATCCCTTCCAATAATTCCTGCATCGAAATTAAAACTAAACTGGCGCTTTTGTTATATGATATTTTTCATGTAGCGTTTGGGTCGAAAGCGATATTGATTAAGCACTAACGCGTATTTATCCCTTTAAGCCTGCGCGCCCAAATTTTTCACCGACTTTTCTACCGCTTTTACCGACTTTGTTCATCAACCTGCCAACTATGGGTTTGCAAAACTGTAGCATTATATTAGTTTTACATCATCAATAATTTACAACAGATATAAATACCAACACAACATAGATCATGAGTATCGAATCAAAATATCCTAACGGGCCGCGCAACGGAAAAATAATTGCCGGTCTTATTTTACTCGCAGTAGGTGCCATATTGCTGCTGGAACAAGTGGGGGGCTTTCTTTTCCCCAACTGGCTTATTAGCTGGCCTATGCTTTTAATCGTAATCGGTTTATACCAGGGCGCCAAGCACGATTTTAAAAAACCTACCGCCATTATACTAATCGTAATAGGTACCGCTTTCCTGGCCAATGATATTATACCCGGCTTACATGTTTGGCGTATATTCTGGCCGGTAATGATCATCAGTTTAGGCCTGTGGATGATTATGGGCAAACGCCATCAGTGGGATCATAAAAGCTTTGATAAATTAAAAGGAGGCAACCCCTTCGATAAGCACGATTTTACTAACCCGTTCGATCCAAACTACAAGCCCGATCCTAACTTCGACCCAACAGGGCCAACTGCCGACTTTACAAATACTTCGGGTATCCCACCTTACACCGGCGACGACCATATAGATACCGTTTCTGTTTTCGGCGGCGTAAAGCGTACCATCTTATCAAAAACCTTTAAAGGCGGCGAGATCGTCAATATTTTCGGCGGCACCGACCTCGACCTTACCCAGGCCGATATTAATGGCCGCGTTGAAATAGAGATCGTGCAATTATTTGGCGGCATCAAACTTATCATTCCGCCGCATTGGCAGGTAACCTCAGATGTGGCCGCGGTTTTTAGCAGTGTAGATGATAAACGCCGCAGCATGGGCACACCGCTTAGTCCCGATAAGGTACTGGTGATAAAAGGTGTATCCATTTTTGCCGGGGTTGATATCAGGAGTTTTTAATCAATACCAAAAATAAAACAGTAATGAACTGGTACGTAGCAAAAATAGTTTTCAGGATCATCAGCGGCGAGGGCAACCACGATGCACAGTTTGATGAGCAACTGCGCCTGATTAGCGCCGATAACGATAAGCAGGCATTTGATAAGGCCGCGCGACTGGGGCAAATATGCCAGGATAGCTTTATGAATAACGAAAAACAACCCGTGCGCTGGGAATTTATTGACGTAGCCGAGATTAACCAGCTGAATGAGCTGGCCGACGGTACCGAACTTTATTACCAGATACACGAGCCTGCCGATGCCGACTTATACACGGCATGGGCGCATCATAAATCGGCACTGTTAGGTGTTGGCAACTAAAATAAATTAACTGTTAATAGTTTTGAGCAATCAAACATCGTCTTCGTTAAAATTAGACTGGGCATTTGCCGGCTGTGGCGTGGCGTGGTTTGCTTTGCAAACCTACATCATCCACAGCTTCGGTTTCGATTGGTATACCGCCCCGATAGATGGACTGGTGAGTACCGTTCTACTGGCCGCTGCCTGCTGGTTAATTAATAATAACCTGCGCTATTACCAGCCGGGCAAGGGCAGCTACATCAACCTGTTTATATGGTGCGTGGCGCTGGCTGCTTTCAGCATGGCCGGTAGCCGGTATTGTTTGCCTTTTATTAATTCAGAGGCTACTTATCTCAACTTCCTGTCGCAATCGCTGGTTATCCGTTTTTTCACTAACTTTTTAGCTATTGGCTGGATGGCTATGATTAGCCTGATATGGTTTGCACAAATTGACAATAAAGAAAATGAAAAGCGCAAAGGCGAGGCCGAGCGCCTGGCCCGCGATGCCGAACTTTATAACCTGCGCCAGCAATTGCAACCTCACTTTTTATTTAACAGCCTAAACTCTATTAACGCGCTGATAGGCTTTAAACCCGATGAGGCCCGGAAAATGATCCACCAGCTATCTGATTTTTTGCGTGGCACACTTAAAAAGGACGATCAGCAACTGGTAACCCTAACCGATGAACTGGCGCATTTGCAATTGTACCTGGATATAGAGAAAGTACGCTTTGGGCATCGCCTTAATACCGAGATTAGCTGCGATAATTTGTGCGGTACAGCCATGTTGCCGGCATTATTGCTGCAACCTATTGTAGAAAATGCCATTAAGTTTGGCTTGTATGATACTACCGATGATGTAACCATCAGCATACGTGGCGAAGTGGAAGAGAATTACCTGGTTATAATGGTGCAAAACCCATACGACGCTAAAACTACCCGCCCGCGCACAGGCACGGGTTTTGGTCTGCGCGGGGTACAGCGCCGCCTATACCTGCTTTTTGCACGTAATGATTTGGTGGAAACTCACGCAAATGATGATATATTTACAACCATAATAAAAGTACCGCAGGCATGAAACGCGTATTGATAATTGATGATGAACCTTTGGCCCGGATGGTTGTACGGGAATATTTACAAGACATAGACGGTATTGAGGTAGTGCAGGAGTGCGGCGATGGCTTTGAAGGTATTAAAGCCATTAACTTGCATAAGCCCGACCTTGTTTTTCTGGATGTGCAGATGCCCAAAATAAACGGCTTTGAAATGCTGGAGTTATTGGAGCAGCAGCCTGCCGTAATATTTGCCACCGCTTTTGATGAATACGCCATTAAAGCCTTTGAAGCCCACGCGGTAGATTACCTGTTAAAACCTTTTAGTAAAGACCGTTTTCAAAAAGCGGTAGAGAAATACCTGGCACAAACACCGGCCCAAACCAAAAAGCAGAACGAGGAATTACTGGAAAGCCCGGCGCTATCACCTGCCCAGCACGAGCGGATTGTTGTAAAAACAGGCACCAAGGTTAAGATCATCCCCGTGCACGATGTGTTGTACCTGGAGGCTGATGATGATTATGTAAGCATCCATACTGCCGAAGGATCATTCCTGAAAAATAAAACCATGGGATTTTTTGAGCAAACGCTTGATCAGCGCCATTTTGTACGGGTGCACCGCTCGTTCATTGTGAGGGTGCAGGAAATTACCCGGATAGATCCTTACGAGAAAGACGCCCACCTGGCCATCCTGAAATCGGGCGCTAAGATCCCGGTAAGTAAATCGGGCTATGTAAAGCTGAAGCAGGTATTGGGGATCTAATTTAAATGCGAAATTCGGAATGCCAAATGCGAATTGCCTTATCATTCCGCATTTGACATTCCGAATTTCGAAATCCTTTCTTTTAATACAGCAACCTGAATCTTATCGTCTGCTCAATCGCTTTCAATTCTTCAAGTACCTGGGTATCGTAACCGGTGTTAACGTCGGTAATTACATAGCCAATTTGCGGGTTGGTCACCAAAAACTCGCCAACGATATTAATGTTGTGGCGGGCAAATACCTCGTTTATTTTAGCCAGTATACCGGGCACGTTCCTATGGATATGGATCAGTCGGTGGGCATTGCTGACGCGCGGCGGCTGCAGATCGGGGAAATTACAGCTGGTATGGGTTTTACCCTCGTTCATAAAAGCGATCACCCGCTTAGGGATAAAATCCACATTACGGGGGTTATCCTTCGGGTCGTCAAATATGATGATCCCGGCGGCGCAGGCCGTGTCGGCCAGTTTGCGGCTTTGTATCTTGCCAAAGCAACCAATTACTTTTAACCGGCCGGCGTTTTCTATCTGCTCGGGTGTTGGCTGGTTGGCTTCATCGCAAAACAAAACCCCGGCTTCCTGCAAGTATTTATCTTCAATAGTTTCCTTTTGGCGGATGTTATAACCCTCTTTGCGCATCTGCGACAGCGCCTCCTCGTCGATATTTCCCACCACTAAACACTTAATGCGGTTTTTGGGATAGGAGATAGCGCGCGGCAGCTTGTTGATATACAAAAACTCATCGAAGCTGGGCGTAATATGGTCGGCGCGCTCGGTTACCGATTTGCGTTCGATATTCTCGGTATAGGCAAAGAATTTTTTGATCATCCCCGATTCCTTCAGCTGGAAATCTGAGTACCCATCGCCAATGCCAAAAATATCGCCCTGCAGGTTCAGTTCCTTCAACAGTTTTACTTTGCCGCCTTCCTGCGATAGGGGGTTTTCTTTATCGTACCCAATGATTTTGCCTTCCTCGTCAAACACAAAGGTATTGGCGTAGATATTTTCCTTTTTGATATGATATTCGGCAACAACCGGGATAATAAACTCCTTAAACCCACCCGATACGATCAGTACCTCATCGGCATGGTTCTTAAAAAAAACGCTGTTACGGGAAAACGAGGTAGATACTTTCTTTTTTAGGTGGGTAACCAGTTGTTTCAAATGGTCGCGGTTAGCTTCCAGCAATTTTACACGGGCGGCCAGGCTTTCGGCAAAAGATAGGCGGCCTTCCATACTGGCGTTGGTATAATCTTCAATTTGCTGATAGATCTTTTCGCGGTCGGGATGGCTTTTTAACGAAATACGGGCCAGTTCATCCAGCGCCTCCACCTGTGTAAATGTACTGTCGAAATCTATAATATAGTATTGCCCCATGTTTTGCGTGCTATGGTAGTAGGCGCAAAAATGCAAAAATTGTGCGATGCTTTATCCACAAAATAGCAATGTGGATAAGTGCATGGCCAACTTACCTGATATTTACCGCCCAGCGGGCTGATATTTTTAAATAAGGATAGCTGCGGTCTACATCGGGGTGCTGCCTGTAATGGCCTTCCAAACTAAAATAACCCAATTCGGCATTGGCCGAAATGCCCTTAATGGGCATGTAGCTAAACTCGGTAGATAACGTGTGCAAAAAGTAATGGGATTGACTGCCATTTAGCGTATGTGTATAGGCGCCGTTGTAGTTGGCCGTTGCAAATATTTTATCTGCCAGGCCTATCTTGGTGCCGGCGCCATAGCTAAACCCCGATCCATAATCATAATTACGCCCGTTTACTAAATACGGACTTGGTATAGCGGCCAGTAATATCGGCCCCGCGTTAAGTATAGTATTTATCTTTAGTTTTTTATATGGCTGAAACAGGGAATACAGGTTAAACTTCACACTTTCGCCGCCATAAAAGAAAGCTACGTTGTGGATATAATCATAATTGGCCGATAGCACCAGCAGGTGCTTAACATCCTCTGAATTGTTTAACTGCCAGCCGGTAAGCGAGCCGTAAACACTGATGATATTTATCGCCGTGCTATCATCGCGGCCTACCTCGGCGTTAATGATAATATTGGTAAAAGGCTTACGGAAATTCTCGTAAGGTGTACCATAAAGTAATTTGGCGTGGGCATACCAACCCGAGTGACTTGAGCTGCTGAACAAGCTTTGATTGTTAGCGCCAAATTTACGGTAACCCAAATCAAACTCGGCACTTACCTTAGATGAGTCTACCTCCAGGGTATTATTACTATACCTGCCCCATTTGCCATCTAAAATACGGTTAAGTCCATTGGTTGGGCATACCAATAAAGCCACTACCTCGCTCATTTGCCGGTGAAAGCCGCGGGTGTGGTTGTTCACAATTTTGTTTGACATGCGAAAGGTCATCTCACCTAATATAATACCACCAAAACTGGTATTAATAAAATCGTTAGGGGCAGGGGCCTGGTTTTCGGCAAAGGTTTCCCAAAGATAACTGCCGGCAAAAGCCGCCGGTACCGATTGCCAAAAGCTGTAGCCATTGGTACGGAACGCATTGAAAAATAAGCTGCCGTGATAAGGGTGCCCAAACTGGTTGGTTTGGAAAGGGTCGTTATCCCAGGCCCAGTGGCCGGGATTAAGGTTATATGCTGTCGATTTCCAGCTGATGTTTACATAATCTTTCCCGGCTAATTTATCAATGGTAAAAGGTACCACTTCCGAAATACCCAACTCTATAAATGCGCGGCCAAGATGTTTGTAATTACGCAGGCTATCGCGTTTTTCGCGGGCCAATACCCGTGGCGAAACTTTTGGCGGTGTGTAAAAAGGTGCCTGCTGGGCCAATAACCGCAATGGTGTTAACAAAACGATCAGTAAAAGCCAAACTGGCCATTGTAATTTTTTAGGGAATATGTGTATGGCTGGTTTCATATATAGGTTGAACTTCAATACAGCCATTGGCATCAGTAGTGATGCTATAGCTGCAACGCAGGTCTTCAAGGAAATATAACCTGAAAAAGTGAATTTAGTTTTAGATGAATGTATTTAGCGTTAACAATAAATTCACATAAAAAAACCACAGCGTACACAGGATTTATTCGAACCCCGTGTAAGCTGTGGTTAATACAGTAATTTAATAGCGGATATACTAATCCTTCTTCAAACTATTCAAATACTTAATGCTTTCGGGTACCTGGGTAATAGATGAACTGCTTTCATCTTCAATATAAAAATGTTTAACACCTGCTTTGCGCGCTTCTTTAATAACGGCGGGGATATCAATTTGGCCGGTACCTAATATCACATCGTTATCCTTAGGTGTACTACCCGACAAGCTGCCGCGGGCCACACCTTTTTTCAGGTCTTTCATGTGCAGGGCTTTGTAGCGCTTGCCGTATTTTGCCAGCAATTGCGCAGGATCCTGCCCAGGGAAAAACGCCCAAAGGATATCCAGTTCCAGGCTTACATATTTAGGGTCGGTATTGTTTAGCAGGTAATCGTAAAGGGTGCCGCCTTCGTAGGGCTCAAATTCAAAACCGTGGTTATGGTAAATAAAGGTAAGGCCGTATTGGTCTTTCAGTATTTTGCCGTATTTGTTAAAATCGGCTACTGCCTGTTTGGCATTTTCCAGCGTAAAAGCGCCTTTATGCGGTATGCCTGCAACACGCACATAGCTTGCACCCATTGTTTTGGCTGCTTTGCCTACCTCGTCGGTTTTGTTTACCAGGTCATCATAGCTAATTCCGTACGATGATATTTTGATGCCTCTTTCGTCGCACATTTTGCGCAGGTCTTCGGGCGTTTGTTTAAACAGGTTCGAGAATTCAATATCCGTAATGCCGTTGCCCTTAACCATATCTAATGTGGCCGGTACATCTTTTGCAAAATTATCGCGGTAGGTAAATGAAACAATCCCCGGCGCTTCGGGAAACAGCTGCTTTTGCGCGTATGAAGAAGTACCGGCGAGGCTAACGATTAGGCCAGCCATTAATAATCCTTTTTTAATTTGACAGATCATAATTTGTAAATGTTATTAGATAGATTGGTTTTATATTCAGGTTATTGTCTGCAGAAAGCATACCACACTAAATACCGAATAATTATCCGTATTATGGAATTAAAGGATTATTTAATTTTAGCATTTCGTTCAACGCTATGTCCTGATTCACCCCCTAAAATGTCGCTTTTGCACAGCATCAGGTTTTCTTATGCGATCTATCTTTGAACTAACAATTAAAATGAAAAACTAAAATTATGGCAACTCAAATTTTTGTGAACTTACCCGTGAAGGACTTAAGCAAGTCCATCGCCTTTTTTGAAGCGTTAGGCTATAGCTTTAACCCGCAGTTTACCAATGAATTGGCCGGCTGCATGATAGTAAGCGATACCATCTTCTTTATGCTGGTTACCGAACCTTTTTTTAAAACTTTTATTAACAAGGAAATTTCCGACGCTACCAAAACTACCGAGGTATTGAATTGCGTATCGGTGGAAAGTAAAGAGAAAGCTGACGAGATGTTCGATATCGCTATCGCTAACGGTGGCGGCCCATCTAAAGAACCAACCGATTACGGCTGGATGTACGGCCGCAGTTTCACCGATCTTGACGGCCACCAATGGGAAGTAATGTGGTTAGACCCTGCCGGGCCGCCCGCGATGTAAGTCGTAAGTCCCGAGTCTTTAGTCCGAAGTCATGCTTGTCTCCGATTCAGACTTTTGACTTCGGACTAAAGACTTTCGACTAAGGACTTTATCTGCACCAAAATAGGGTTCCAGCCTTCGCCGTTATTGTAGGTTTCGGTATAGCGGCGTTCGCCATCGGCAACGTGGTCGAAGCCGTATTGGGTTACCGTTAACAGCGTTTGTCCGTTGGTTTCTTCCAATTCGTAAATTACGTTCAGGTAATTTTCCGGTATATCCGGGATGGTAGCAGAGTTGGGATCTATCACGGTGTATTCCAGTAAATGGTTAGGCTCAATACGTACAATGTGTCCCTTTACGGGGATAAAGGGTTTGCCCTCGTAGTCCATTTGCCATAACAGCGGACTGCCAACTTTCCAATCGGATACGGTTTCGCAGCCGAACATGTATTTTTTGGTTTGTTCGGGGTTAACCAGCGCATCCCAAACTGTGGTCGCCGGGGAGTTGAGGGTGATGGTGTTTTTTACTATTAATGGCTCGCTCATCGGTTATAAATTGTACTGCAATATAAGGATTGTCTTAACCTTGTTATGCTATTTTTTGATTAACCATTTCTATGATCTTCGCCTCCATAGCCATGGCCTGTTTTTCTATTTCTGTGCCGTTGGCAATAATGCCCTTGGTGAAAGTTTTATCCTGATAGCCGGCCGCGTTGATCTTTACATTCATAAACGCGCCTAACACCGCCGTGCGTGCGCAAAGGGCAGCCACCCCCGCGTCGCTTACCGAATTGGGGTTACCTGTTTCTACCATGGCCTTAATCACATCCATGCTGTTTAAGGCGGTTTGCATCACTTTAAATGGGATTTCTATAGCATATTTGGTAGCATCCTGTATCGCTTTGCTCCTGGCTGCTTTTTCGGCATCGGTAGCTTTTGGTAAGCTAAATGCCTCCATAATGCGGTTAAAGGCTACGGTATCCAAATCAACCAGTTTCAGCAATTCATCTTTGTAATGCTGGCCTTTTTCGGCCCAATCGCTAAACTCCTCCCAGCGGCTATCCCAGCCTTTTTTGTGCGAGCTTAAATTGGCCACCATAGTTGCCAGCGATGCGCCCAGCGAACCTACATAAGCCGATATAGAGCCACCGCCCGGTGCCGGGCTTTCACTCGCAGTTTCATCTGCAAAATCCGTTAAGGTCATGCCAATAAGCTTGCTGTCGGATGGGTTTTTCAGCAGGTATTCAATAATCCGCTCCTGCGGATGAAAGGGTGCCAGTTCATCCAAGCCCATGCTTTTAATAGCGATGTGGATCAATGCGGCCTCGCTTACCCCAACCGAACGCTGCTGCTTGCGCAGGAAGTATTTGCCGGCATCAAGCATAGCTTTCAGGGGTACCAAGCCCACTAATTCACTCCCGGTTACCCGAATACCACGATTGGTTGCTTTGGTGCAAACCTCATCAAAGGCGATATGTAAAGGGGTAACCTCGATATTGGTCAAATTCATAGAGATCTGCGCCACGCCGTATTCCTCAATAAACCAACCGATAGCTTTTACTGATTTTAGCGTGCCGGGCTGGTTCACCCCATCAACCATACGGCCGGCCTCCCTCACATCAAAAGCAATAGCGTTTGCCCTGCGGGTAGAGGTGGTGTTGAGGTTCACGTTATAAGCGATCAGGAAATCGCGCGCGCCAATCACGGTAGCCCCACGTTTGGCATCAAATTCCGCCGGACCAAAATCGGGCTTCCATTCGGGTTGCTTGATCTTTTTAAAGAAACCTTCGTACTCCCCGGCACGGATCACCGACAGGTTGCTGCGGGTTTTATCGGGTTGCGCCCCTTCGTATAAGTAGATCGGTAAAGCTAATTCTTCGCCCACACGTTTGGCCAGTTTACGGGCATATTCGGCGGTTTCCTCCATCGTAATGTTACTAATGGGTATTAGCGGACAAACATCAGTAGCGCCCATACGGGGATGCTCGCCTTTGTGTTGGCTCATATCAATCAGTTCGCCGGCTTTTTTGATGGCTAAAAATGCGGCCTCAATTACCTGATCAGGCTCACCTACAAAAGTTACCACGGTACGGTTGGTGGCCTTGCCGGGATCAACGTTTAACAAACGCACACCATCTACCGATTCGATCTCGTTAGTGATCTGTTTAATAATATCAAGGTTTACACCCTCGCTAAAGTTGGGTACACATTCTATTAGTTTCATGTCGGTGATTAGTTAATCAGAGGTTAGAGATTAGTAAACAATATGTCATTTCGAACGAAGAGAGAAATCTTATATGAGCGGACTGTCTGCACGCATAAGATTTCTCCTCGTACCTCGTTCGAAATGACAAGCTATATTTGGTTGCCATTTGTATAAACAATATCGGGTTTAAATTTCCCCTGATAATACAATATCTCCCGGTAATCCCCGCAAGGGTAGGCCTGCATATCCGCCAGCATACCTTTAGCTAAAATACCGCGGTCATTCAATTTTAAAGCCTTTGCTGCACGGAACGTTAACCCGGCAAATACTTCGGCTGTGCTTAGTTTTTCGGCGGCGCTCATTACAGCGGCTTGTATCAGCAAGTCGCCCATAGGTGCCGATCCGGGGTTCCAGTCGCTGGCAATGGCCAGGCAGGCTCCGGCATCCAATAACTTACGGGCAGGGGCGTAGGGCATCCCTAAACCCAAAGATGCGCCGGGCAAAGTTACGGCCACGGTATCCGAATGCGCCAGCAGCCTGATCTCGTAATCGGTACTGGCTTCCAAATGATCTGCCGAAGCAGCTCTTGCTTTAACCGCTACTTCGCTGCCGCCCGTAGTAAACTGATCGGCATGGACAGTTACCTCAAAGCCCATTTGTTTGGCTTTGGCCAGATAGTGCAGGGCATCGCTGGTATTAAATGCGCTTTCTTCGATAAAGATATCTACCCGGTTAGCCAGGTTTTGCTGTTTGATAACCGGCAACAGGTTTTGCAAAATATAGTTCAGGTAATCCGTTGCCGAACCATCAAAGTCTTTTGGTTTCATGTGGGCGGCCAAACAGGTAGATATTAAGCTTGCGTTGGTTTTATGAGCTGCGGCTTTAATGGCCCGCAACTGTTTTAACTCGTTTTCTGTACTTAAACCGTAACCGCTTTTCACTTCGATGGTAGTAACACCTTCGGCCAAATGGCGATTAACGCGCTGCAACAACAATTCTGTCAGTTGCGCTTCCGTTGCCTCACGCGTTTGCGTGACCGAATCCCAGATGCCGCCTCCGGCTTTGGCTATCTCCAGATAGGTTTTGCCCTGGATCCGCATGGCGTAGTCCTTAGCTCGGTTACCGGCAAAACAGATATGCGTATGGCAATCTACAAAGCCGGGCAGCAATATATGCGCGCCGGTAATTTCTTCTACCTGTGCCGATTGGTTTTCCCTGCGCAGTTTTTCAAAGTCATCAACAGCCAGTATCATCCCATTTTCGGTCAGCACACCACCGTGCGGGATGATCTGCAATTGCTCATCCGTTAAGGCTCCCTTTAATGGGAGATCTGTTAAGGGCAGGATTTGGGTAAACGGGCCGGTTAGTTTTTTCATTTTTGTTATTTATAACATGTCATGCTGAACTTGTTTCAGCACCCCATTTGCAAAGTATACTTTATATAGTCGCCTGTCCCGTGGGGTGCCGAAACAAGTTCGGCATGACGATTTATTTTTTAAAGCCCTCCCCCTCGGGGAGGGTTGGGAGGGGTGTCTACCACACCTTCAATCCAAATTTATCCGCCCATTCCTCTGCCTTATCATAACCCGCATCCGCATGGCGGAAGATGCCCATGGCCGGGTCGTTATGCAATACCCGTTTCAGGCAGGTGGCCGCCCGTTCGGTACCATCGGCTAAAACCACCATGCCCGCATGCTGCGAATAACCCATGCCTACGCCGCCGCCGTGGTGGAACGAGATCCAGGTAGCGCCGCCCGATGCGTTGGCCATCAGGTTCAATAGCGGCCAGTCGGATACCGCGTCCGATCCATCCTTCATCGATTCTGTTTCGCGGTTGGGCGATGCTACCGAACCGCAATCTAAATGATCTCGGCCAATCACTATCGGGCCTTTTACTTTGCCGGTTCTGACCAAATCGTTAAATAACAACCCAGCCTTTTCCCTGTCGCCCATACCCAGCCAGCAAATGCGGGCGGGCAAGCCCTGGAACGAGATCTTTTGCTGTGCCTTTTCCAGCCAGTTGATCAGCGGTTTATTTTCGGGGAAAGCTTCCATCAGGGCGCGGTCGGTCACAAAAATATCTTCGGGATCGCCGGATAGGGCCACCCACCTGAACGGCCCCTTGCCCTCGCAAAACAGCGGACGGATATACGCCGGCGTAAAGCCCGGGAAGTTAAAAGCATCGGCCTCGCCACCCTGCCGGGCAAACTCGCGCAGGTTATTGCCGTAATCGAAAGTAATAGCGCCTAATTGTTGCAATTGCAGCATCAACCCAACGTGGCGGGCCATGCTGGTAAGCGAGCGTACTTTATAAATATGCGGATCGCTGGTGCGCAATTGCGCGGCTTTCTCCAAAGTCATACCATCGGGGATATAGCCGTTCAGCGGGTCGTGCGCCGATGTTTGGTCGGTCAGTACATGGGGGACGATGCCGTCTTTTAATAATTTCACCAGCATATCGCCGGCATCACTTACTAAGCCTACCGATAATGTTTCCTTTTTAGCCATGGCTTCCTGCACCCACAAAATGGCCTCATCGTACGAGTCGGTCATCCGGTCGATATATTGCGTATCCACCCGTTTTTGGATACGGGCAGCATCCACATCGGCACCTAAAAATACCGCGCTTGCCATGGTAGCCGCTAACGGCTGAGCGCCACCCATACCGCCCAATCCGGCACTGACGATTAATTTACCAGCCAGGTCGCCGCCGAAATGCTGGTTACCGCACTCCACAAAGGTTTCATAAGTGCCCTGCAAAATACCCTGCGTGCCAATATAGATCCAACTGCCGGCAGTCATTTGGCCGTACATCATCAGTCCTTTGGCGCGCAACTCATTAAAATGCTCCCAGTTGGCCCAGGCAGGTACCAGGTTGCTATTGGCTATCAGCACACGCGGCGCTTCGGGGTGGCTGCGTACAATACCCACCGGTTTGCCCGATTGCACCAGCAGCGAATGATATTCGTCCAGTTCCAGCAACAACTCAATGATCTTGCGCAAAGCTTCGGGGTTGCGTGCAGCCTGGCCGATGCCACCGTATACCACCAGTTCGTCGGGGTTTTCGGCAACCTGCCCGTCCAGGTTGTTCAGCAGCATCCTTAAGGGCGCTTCGGTTTGCCAGCTTTTGGCATGCAGTTCCATCCCGCGCGGCGCTTTGTACACCGGGTGGTTGGCGTAGGTATTAATAAATTCCGAACTCGTCATGGTTTAAATTTATTTGATGGTTGGCGGCTACTTCATCGGCTAAAGCCAAAAAGCTGCCATCGGTAATTAATTGATGTAGTTGTTTAATATCGTCGGCAAAAACACGGTCGTTTTGTATGTGAGGTACATGTTGCCGCACTAATTGGTGGCAGGCTTCAATAACAGGTGTTGATTGTAAGGGTCGCCGGAAATCCATAGCCTGTGTGGCATATAACATTTCAATAGCCTGAATATATTCCAGATTATCCAGCACCATGTGCAGCTTGCGCCCGCTGATGGAGCCCATGGAAACATGGTCTTCCTGCCCTAACGAGGTTGGTACGCTGTCGGCACTGGCCGGGAAACACAGCGTTTTATTTTCGGTAACCAAAGCGGCGGTGGTGTATTGAGGGATCATCAAGCCGGAGTTGAGCCCTGCATCGTTCACCAGTAATTTAGGCAAACCATAACGGCCTTCGCTCATCAGGTAACAGCGGCGATCGGCTATATTGCCTAATTCGGCAGCGGCTACGGTGGCATAATCTAAAGGCAAAGCCAGGGGTTGCCCGTGGAAATTACCGCCGCTAATGGTGTCCTCGGCGTTAAATATGACGGGGTTATCGGTAACCGAATTGAGTTCAATTTCGGTCAACTCCTTTAAATGCAGCCAGGCATTACGCGATGCGCCGTGTACCTGCGGCATACAGCGCAGCGAGTAGGGGTCCTGCACGCGGTCGCAATTAACGTGCGAGGAATTGATCTCTGATGCTGCCAATAAGGTGGATAACCGCGCGGCTACATGTTTAGTCCCCTTAAACGGCCGGATAGCATGCAGGCGCTCATCAAAAGGCCGTGCCGAACCCATCAGCCCTTCTAAGGACATGGCGCCGATCAGATCGGCACGGTTAAGGGCGTCATTTAACCGCTGCACGGCTTTTACAGCAAACGATAGGATAAACTGCGTACCGTTTATCAAAGCCAAGCCTTCCTTAGGGCCCAACACTAATGGTTGCAGGTTGTACTTTTTCAGGATCTCGCCCGCAAGTAAACGCTGTTCATCTGCAAACACCTCGCCCAAACCGATCAGCGGCAGGAACAGGTGCGATAGGGGGGCCAGATCGCCGGAAGCACCGACCGAGCCTTTTTCGGGGACAAAGGGAATGATATCGTTATCAATATGCCAGATGATCCGCTCTAAAGTTTCAGGGGCAACGCCCGAAAAGCCTTGTGCCAGCGCATGCACTTTGGTGATCATCATCAATTTGGCAATTTCCTGCGGGATAGCATTGCCTACGCCCACACTATGGCTGCGCAGGATATTGCTTTGCAGCAGGCTGGTATCGGCTTCGGAGATGCGGGTATCGCAAAGCGGGCCAAAGCCGGTATTAATCCCGTAAACGGGATGCTGGGCATGGACAATCTTCTCTACCTCGCGCCAGCTATTGCGTATGGCTGCTGTAGCCTCATTGCCAATAATACCTTTGGTTTTGCCCGACGCGATATCCAGGCAAATACCTATTGTTAAATGTTGAGTGCCGTAATGGAAGGCGTTAGTCATGATCGGCAGGGTTTAATTGTTTTTGGAGATTTTGACTGATATGGTCGGACAGGTTATGCGATTGCAGCGCCTGTTCAAAAGCGGTAACGGCCGGCAACAAGGCATCGCAACCGGGTTGGCTTTCGCTGATCTCGGCCATGCTTAATAATATCGCATCCCAAACAGGTAAAACCTGCTCTAATAACGCGCGGCCTTTATCGGTAAAAGCGATCTGTTGTTTGCGCGCGTCGGTTTTGCTGGTGGTTGATTTTACCAGTCCCCGCTGTTTCAGGTTGGTGATCAGCTGACTGGCGGCAGGATGCGACACTTCGGTTTGTTCGCTCAGTTCTTTAATGGATAACGATTTGTTTTGCGATAACAGATAAAATACCGGGAACCAGCTGGCGTCAAACTCGATACCTGCCTGTTGGTAGGCACGGGTAATTTCGGCCAGGAACGATTCGCTGATCCGTCTTAACCTGCTGCCCAAAACCAGGTAACCCAAGTGTTGATATAAATTCATGATCTAAATTATATAAGTGCTTATATAATTCCAAATTTAATTATGCACATCAGTTAATATGTTGTTGGGAATTGTTGTGTTAAATAGGTGGTTTTGTTATGTTTGAAGCACAAAAAACCTATTGAAATTACTCTGATAATGATGAAAAACCTATTCCGCGGATTTGCTATTGCCCTGAATTTATTGCTGGTTGTTCAGTTAGCCTCGGCCGCTAAGGTGGATACGGTAGAAACCTACAGCGACGCTATGCATAAAAAGATAAAAGCAGTGATTGTAAGGCCCAATGATTATGACCGGCTGGCTGCTATGCCCGCGGTTTACCTATTGCATGGTTACGGCGGCAAATATTCGGACTGGATCAATAATGTACCGGCTATTAAAGACATTGCCGATCAGGACCATATGATGATTGTTTGTGCAGATGGCAATGTATCCAGCTGGTACCTGGACAGCCCGGTTAACCCCGACTGGAAATATGAAACCTACGTGGCTACCGAACTGATAACCTGGGTAGATAGCCATTATAAAACCATTAAAGACCGCAGCGGCCGGGCCATTACCGGTTTAAGTATGGGCGGGCATGGCGGCTTATACCTTAGCTTTAAACACCAGGATGTTTTTGGCGCAGGCGGTGCGACAAGTGGGGGAGTTGACATTCGCCCATTCCCGAATAACTGGAAGATAGCCGAAAAGCTGGGCACCCTGGCCGATAAACCCGACAACTGGGACAAAAACACCGTTGTTAATTTGGTCGACCTGCTCAGCCCCGGCAAACTGAATATTATTTTTGATTGCGGTGTGGACGACTTTTTTTACAAAGTAAACGTTAACCTGCACGAGTTATTAGCAGCGCGCAAGATCCCGCACGATTTTATTTCGCGCCCCGGCGCGCATACCTGGGCCTACTGGAGAAATTCTATCCCGTATCAATTACTATATTTTCACAATTATTTTGAGGCGCAGGCCGCAAAGGCTAAATAAACGTTAAACAACTTCCTGCTTAACACCAAACCTGTTTTGCTGCACCCGGTCGTAATCTTTTACATAATCCGGATGTTCGGTGCCCATCAGGCGGTCCCACACCCTGAAGTACAGGCCGTAATTGCCTTTAAATTTGCTGTGGTGCAGGTTGTGGTGTACGGATGTATTCACAATTTCGAACAGGAAGGTTTTTCTTAACCATTTAGGTGCTACCTCGTAACCTAAATGCCCGTAAACGTTAATGATAAAGCCTACTATCACAAATAAAAGGATGCTGATCATGTGCATGGGTAATATCATGGTGATCACTAACAGTATGGCACCTTCGGTCCAGGCTTCAATAAAGTGGAACGAATACGATGTCCAGGGCGATGGGTTGGTGGATTGATGGTGTGTCAAATGCGCGTGCTTAAATAGTTTTGGATGGTGCAGCAGGCGGTGCATCCAGTAAAAATAGGTATCGTGTATTACCAAACTTAAAACCAAACTGGCAAACAACCACCAGGTGGGATAATCGGATACGTTTAAATAAACCTGTGTAAACTGCCGGAAAGGTGTGTTTAAAACTAAAAACGCGATAACGGTAAAAACCGCGGTGGTTTGCATGGAGTGCAATATCTCGCGGATGAAATCGCGGCGGGCTGCATATTTACC
Source organism: Mucilaginibacter sp. GW821-FHT07H05 (assembly GCF_059418485.1). Lineage (NCBI taxonomy): Bacteria > Pseudomonadati > Bacteroidota > Sphingobacteriia > Sphingobacteriales > Sphingobacteriaceae > Mucilaginibacter > Mucilaginibacter sp. GW821-FHT07H05. Next base: position 224,913 of record NZ_JBWKPY010000004.1, on the reverse strand, counting down.
CTGGATTTTTGCCTGGCTTAACCAATTTGTAAATAACTTGTAACAGGCCAGAAAAGGGATGCCCGCTATCACAAAATAACGGATAACCGAAATACTGAATATCGTTGCTATTTTTTCTATCACATCTTTCATGTGGTTTGCGCTATTTATAAGTATTAAGAGGCAAAATTAATGATTTTATAACGGATTTTGATATCCGAAAAGTATTCAAACGCCTGCAACAATGGCCATTAATGAAAAATTATTTGAATCGTTAAAACAAAGGCCGCAACAAATCTCATTAAACCCTATATTCGAAAAGTAAAACCAATTACGGCGAAACCGTTATCATCGGTTGCTGGTAGTAATATAGATATGATGTTTTTAAAAAACAGGATAGCGCTTTTGGTAGCCATACCCGGCATTTTATTGTTAAATGCGGGTTGCGGGCAGCATGCGCAAAAAAATACTGCAAATACTACCGACGCAAAAACCGATACTGTGCCGGCCAAAATGGTGTACATTAAAGGCGGCTCGTTTGATATGGGTTCAAATGATCCTGCTTTTGTGGATGCGCATCCTGTGCACCGGGTAAGTGTTAAGGGGTTTTGGATGGATGAGCACGAGGTAACCAATGCCGATTTTCAGCATTTTGTAAACGCTACGGGCTACCAAACTATAGCCGAGCGCCCTATTAATCCGGCTGATTTTCCCGGTGTGCCTGTTGAAAATTTAGTGCCCGGTTCGGGGGTATTTACACCAACATCGCAACCCGTTCCGCTGGATAACCCCATGCAGTGGTGGCGTTATGTGCCCGGCGCCAACTGGAAACACCCTTTTGGACCACAAAGCAACATCAGCGGTAAGCCGAACGATCCGGTAGTGCATATCAGTTATACCGATGCCCTGGCCTATGCCAAATGGGCCGGCAAACGCCTGCCTACCGAAGCCGAATGGGAATACGCCGCGCAAGGCGGTAGGGGATCGCATAAATACTACTGGGGAGACGAATTGAAGCCCGGCGGTAAGTGGCAGGCTAATATTTTTGAAGGCCATTTCCCCGATGCCAATACCAAAGAGGACGGTTTTGAAGGAGTAGCCCCCGTAAAAAGTTTCGGGCCAAATGGCTATGGTTTGTACGATATGGAAGGCAATGTATGGGAGTGGTGCAATGATTTTTACCGCCCCGATTATTATAAAACCAGTCCGAAAGATAACCCGCAGGGACCTAAGGACAGCTACGACCCCGAAGAACCGAATACCATTAAGCGGGTGCAAAAAGGCGGCTCGTTTTTATGCAGCGATCAGTATTGTATCCGTTACCGCGCCGGCAGCAGGGCCAAGGGCGAGATCAACAGCGCATCGAACAACCTGGGCTTCCGCTGTGTAAAGGATGAAGAGCCGGCAAAATGAAAATGATAGATTAACCATCACCAAATAAATTATGAAAGATAACTATACACGCCGGGAATGGGCCGGAATGGCACTGACAGGTTTAGGGGCATTAATGCTGCCCTCGGCGCTGTCATCGTGCAAAAGCATGGGTGTAGCTGTGCCGCCCATATTAAAAGGCACAGCGGCGGCTAAACAAGCGGCAAACATAGGGGTGGTATTAGGCGCCCAAACCTATAGCTTCCGCGATCATAACCTGGATGATGCCATTAAGATCATGAGCCAGTTAGGTATTAGGAGCTGTGAGCTTTGGAATGGCCACGTACAACCCAAAGGCGATTTAAAGCAATGGCGGGCTACCGCGCATGTAGCGGAAATGAAAGCCATCCGCGCTAAATTTGATGCCGCGGGTATTACTATTATGGCCTATACCGATGGCTTCAGGGATAATTTTAGCGACCAGGAGATAGAGCAGATCTTCCAGGTGGCCCAGGCTTTGGGTACCGATACCATTACCACATCGGCCACGGTAAGTGTGATGAAAAGGGTAGATGTATACGCCAGGAAATATAAAATAAAGGTAGGCATGCACGGCCACTCCAAAGTGACCGACCCTAACGAGTTTTCATCGCCCGATAGTTTTGCAAGGGGCATGGCGGGCTGTTCGGAATATATCGGCATTAACCTGGATATCGGCCACTTTACCGCTGCCAATTTTGACGCGGTGGATTATATCAAACAACATCACGACAAGATATTTTGTATTCACGTGAAAGACCGTAAAAAGAACCAGGGCGAAAATATGCCGCTTGGCCAGGGCGATACCCCGATAGGCCCGGTACTGCGCCTGATCCGCGACAATAAATACCCGATCCCAGCCGATATTGAATATGAATACAAGGGCGGCGACAGCGCTATAGAAGTTGGCAAATGCCTGGATTATTGCAAACAGGTATTAAAGGGCTGATCGTTAGTGTTAAGTCTTAAGTCTTAAGTCGAAAGTCCTAAGTCAGATTTCGCTCTTTTTTACTTAGAACTAAAGACTAAAGACTAAAGACTTTCGACTTAAAACTAACCTCTTATTATTGTTTCAATTTCCGCATTTCGCTTTCGTAGCTTGAGTAATTAGAATAAGGCTCGTTGATACGGCCATTGGGTTTTAGATAAATATAGCCGTTCAGGTTATCAATTATCCAATTGAAATGATTAAGGATCACATTGCCAAAATAAGTTCCTGTTCTTCTTGCTGCCGGTTTGGTTGGGTCGGCAGCGTTGGTTACAATATCTTTAAAGGTTACCCCTGCTACGGTTGCGTCAAGCCTGATAATTTTGCGCCCATTTATGATGGTTAATTCTTTAAGGTTATCCCATACTCCCGGTTGTTCCGTAAATTCCTGTCCTATCAGCATCGTTCCATCACGCCCGGTATCCATCCCAACCCAAAATATATATTTTTTACCGTTCTGTACAATCTGTGTTTTAAGGCTCAGCCGGTTAAGCATGGGCTGTTTAGTAAAGGTTTTGGCATGGGCAGGCAGCTTATCGTGCACGATGAACAGCATCTTATCATAGTCAATCTCAATGATCTTATGACGTAACAGATTGTAGCCGATAATCAGGTCTTCGCCGGGCTGCATATTGCCGGTTTCTACGAATGACATATTGTTGAAATTGAGATGGCCGACGGTCAGCGTATTATTCAGGCTCCTGCGGGCTTCATTAACACCCTGCGAATTGCTAAGCATAGTTTTAGCGCCGAAAACAAGATTTAACCTTTCGGACGAAGCTTTACTGACACAGGGTGCATTGGCACCCGTGTCAAACTGGATGCTTACCTGCTCTTTCCCGTTAAGCGTTCCCTGCAAGTAAATCCGCGAACCTTTTAAGGTAAATGGTATGGTGTCAGGAAATGATCCGCCGGGCGTTAATGACTTTGTTGCCGGGTCGTCTACGGCACTGATGCGGACAAAGCAACTGTCCTTATCGTTTACCAAAACCACCAGGTCGTAATTATTGCCGTAGGTGGTGTTAAAGCTGATCTTACCCTGATCGGTTACGAGTGTTACTTTGTTTTTTCTATGCGGTACGTTTACATAGTAAATATCAAGCTTTTGCTTAGGATCTAAAGCCCATGGCACTTTTATCATTTCGTCGTATATGGTGGAGTTCCTGCTGCTGGCCCTGATAACCGGAAGCTTTTTTTGTGCTGATGCCTGCAAACCCAGGCATAGCCCTAATAATAGCATTGTTTTAGTGACGATGGGTATCGGCCTTAAAGTAATTTTGATCGTGGTCATTTTTAGTTATTTAATCGACCCAAAGAAAGATAAAAATTAAAGAGACCCGATCATTCACCAGCCGCCAAAGGGGCGACGATGCCCCGCCAATACCACGACAAGGCTATATGAGGCTAAAACCCATTCCAATGCGCAATGTTTTGTTCTTCACTATTTCCGCTGCATTTCTAAGGATGATAAAGGTGTTGACGAGCACCCATACAAAAGGCACCAGCATCATATAATTACCCCTTACCGCAAACACGTCGTTTAACATGATGACGGTTAAAAACAATACGATGGCTATGAGTGTCCAAATAATTTGAATGGTGACGATCCTTTTGGTAACAGGGGTGAATTGCTTTTTTGCGAACATAATAAGCAGCGGAACGAAAATATTTAAAGGGGGAACCAGCATGAACGGCAATGCCGAGAGATTGATCAGTTTTAACCATTTAGCATCCTCCGGGGCAACTGCTTCTTCCTTTTCAACCAACTCTTCTTCACTGACGCCTAATCCCTTCGCCAGGGCTTTCAGTGTGTATCCTTTAGGGCTGGTGCCGGCCTCAATGCGCTGGATGGTGCGCACGGAAATGCCCGACCTTTCAAACAGCTCTTCCTGGGTTAGGTTTAGTTTTTGTCGTATGGCCAGTAATCGCGACATATCAATTTGCTATAGTTCATTCTTTGCTTCATGAACCGTTATAAAAGTATAATAATAATAGGATAATTTAAAGTTGCTACCCTGCGGAAATCGGATTTAAGGTGCCGGAGTAAAAGAGTGCCATACAGAGCGGTTGCCCAATACGTGTTTTAATTCCAACAAAAAGCCGCCTCATAATTTGACTGATGAGACGGCCTCTTTGCTTTTCTTCTATTGTTATTTCCAAACAACTACACCCGCGGGCGGCAGTGTTTTAGTGCCGATTAATACCTGCGCACCTGCCGGTACAGGTAATATCTGGTTGGCAGATGAGTAATTTAAGCCTACCCAAAAACCATCGCGCCATTCAACAGTTACGCCTTCGGGCAGATCCATTACCGGGATACCGGCATTTTGGTATACTTTCTTCATTACCTCTTTTTCCAGCTTACCGTCATCCGTATCAGGGCCAATATAGGTAACGGTTCCTTTACCCAGTTTGCGGCTCACTACTGCTGCTTCGCCTTTATAAAATTGATCGTTATACAAGGCCATTTTGGTACCGGGCGCCGCGCCCTGCAATATATCGCCCCAATTATTCCAGTTAAATAACTTCCCGTCCATGCTTACTTTGGCCATGCGGTTTTCGGGCAGATGATCATAGTATAATTCTTTTATACCCAACAGGCTGTATATCGGCGCGGCAAATTTGGCTTCCCATATCCGTGCTTCGCGGTCTTTTTCGCCTGTGCGGCTGCTCAATATCAGGTGGCCGCCCTGTTCTACATATTGTTTCCAGCGGGCAACCAGGTTAGCGTCAAGCAATTGATAGGCCGGGGCAACCATTACCGGGTATTTAGAAAAATCGGTCTGCTCATCAATATAATCAACCGGCGCGCCGAATGATTTTAACACGCCATAATACTTCATCATGTGCCTCATATAATCCCACTGGTTAGTTTGAGGCTGATTATCCATTTCCCAGCGGTTATCTGCATTGTACAGTATGGCTGTGCGGCGGGCTTTGTGCGCAGCAGGTTCAGGTGTGTTAGCTTTGTAGGCTTTTTTTAATTGGGCAATTTCGTTAATGGCGGTAATGTATTCGGCGCCGCTGCGGCTTACGTTAATACCGTCGGCTTTCATAATACCGTTGTGGTACTGCTCGCCGCCTACTAATGGCTGCCTGTAACGGTAGGTGCAAACAAACTTATTGCCGCCGGCAAATACATGATAGATCCACATCCGCACCGCGCCGGGCATAGGCTGCGAATTGTATTTACCCCAGTTTACCTGCCCCGGCTGTAGTTCCATTACCCCGGTAACGCCGGTAATAGGGCGTATAAAATCGTTAGAAAAGCCAATGCTCAGATACGATCCCAGTCTGAAACCCTGATCGCCGGTACCATCGCTTAAACCTGCTACCAGGTATTTGGTATAGGTTAAAAAATCCAATCCGGCCATCCCGTGCGGATCAACCGGGGGATAATCAGACATGATATTAGTGGTTACCCATTGGCTGTTATCAATATACTTGCGTAAAGTAGCTTGCTGATCTAATACAAAAGTAGCGGCTTCGTTAGATGTGAAACGTTTAAAATCAAGCACCGCGTGCGGGTTAGGTTGAGCTACCAACTCCTTGCCGTTAGGGCAGTCTATCTGATCGAAATTATTATAAGACAGGCTCCAGAAAGCGTTACCCCACGATGCATTCAGCGCGTCGATGGTTTTGTATTTGGCCTGCAGCCATTGCCTGAAACGTTTTTGGGCATTCGGACTAAAATCATACTCGTTACCGTAGTGCGATGGCTCATTATCAATTTGCCAGCCGCTGATGATCTTGTTTTTGCCATAACGTTTAGCCAGCTGGGTAACGATCTTATCCACATACTGCCGGTACAACTCGCTCGACCATGAGGCCTGTTGCCTTGCGCCATGCACCATGGTGCGGCCATCGGCATTCACCATTAATACTTCGGGGTGTTTTTTGGTCAGCCAAACGGGTGGGGCGGGCGAAGGGGTACACATAATTACCTTCAGGTGGTTCTCGCCGGCAAGCCTTACGGCTTCATCCAGCCAGGTAAAATCATATTTACCTTCTTCAGGTTCCATGGTCGACCACGCGAACTCGGCAAAGTGAGTAAAATCAAAGCCCAGTTCGCCTATGCGTTTAATATCGCGTGCCCAGTCTTGTTTAGGCCATTGTTCGGGGTAATAATAGGTACCCACCTGCATCAGATCGGCCTTGTTAAAAAACTTTTCGGCTTTTTGGGCAAAGACTGATAGGCTGCCTATAAGACAAACAAGGATAACGCCGAATTTCAGCGTTACCCTTACTAATGCTTTTTTCATTTATTTTTTGGTTGGTTTGATTGGTTTAAGAGGTGAAGATACATTATTTTCTGCACCACTTAAAACCGCGCTGATAGGCGACCCAATGGCACCGCCTGGCGCCTGGATATGCAACAGCGACGAAACCGTAGGGGCAATATCCGTAGTATAAACATTGCCATAGCTTACGCCTGGCTTAATGCCCCAGCCCATAAATATCAGGGGGATATGGGTATCATGCGCGTTCCACTCGCCGTGACCAGTGCCGGTAGCGCCACCCTGGAACCACCCTGATATCGGGATCACAAACACCGCCCCGCTGCGCCTGTAATAGTAACCGTTGATCATCTTAGTCTTTACTACCTCGGGTATAGCCGCATCGTTTATTTTGGCCATATCAGCCACAAAAAGGGTAGTTGGCTCGGCCCTGAAATAGTCGACAACGGTTTGTTTAATCGCTGAGTAATCCAATTTTGATTTTTCTATCAGCGGGATATTAAAGTTTACCTGGTATTCTATAATTGATAGCACCAGGTTATCCTCCTTAAATTTGGTTTTTAACAGCTGATTGAGCTTGGTTTTGTATCCATTGCCATTCCATGCGCCGGCGGGCATGTTATGGGCCTTATTAAATTCTATCGCATTCGACGCGCCATGATCGGCAGTCAGGAAAACGGTATAATTGCCTTTACCCAGCTTATTATCCAGGTTGGTAAAAAAAGCGGCCAGGTCGCGGTCAAGCCTTAAATAGGTATCTTCAATTTCAATCGCGTTTATGCCGAACATGTGGCCTACGTAATCGGTAGAAGCACAGTTAATGGTCAGGAAATCGGTCGTATTATTACTGCCTAACTGGTACGCGTCAATGGCTGCTTTGGCAAAATCAAGCGTTAGGGTATTGCCAAAAGGTGTGCTGCGGATAACCGTATGGCGGGTTTTATAGATCTCATTTACCTTATGCGGAAAGGTTGGTGCGGTCTCCCCTGCAAATTTGCCTTCCCACGGCGAATTATCCGGCGAACTTTGCATGTATGTGTTTATCGGATATAGTGTATTCCAGCCATTGGCCAATAGCTTTTCGGGCTGGTTTGAATTGTTGAAGGTATTTACCCAGGCAGGCAACTCCTGCATGTAATAAGTGCTGGTGATAAAATGACCGCTGGCATCATCAAACCAAAAAGCGCCGGTTGGCATATGGCCAGCGGGTAATATACTGGCCCTGTCTTTTAATGACACGCCAACAACTTTCGATTTGAAGTTGGTGGCCAGGCGCAGTTCATCCGTTACGGTTGATGATAGCAGGTTACGGGGCGATCGTTTACCTTCTTCGGCTGTGGTGCCAACGCCATTCACCGTGCTGTCGGTTACGCAATATTGGGCTGCACCGGTTAATTGATCAACCCAATCGTTGTCGGCCATGCCGTTAATGGCAGGTACAGAGCCGGTAAAAATAGCGGCGTGACCAACAGCCGTTGCCGATGGCAGGTAGTTGATATAGGTATTTTCGCAGCGGAAACCGTCTTTAAGCAAACGTTTAAAGCCGCCGTCGCTATAACGGTCATAATAGCGGTACAGGTAATCCCAGCGCATTTGGTCAACCACAATACCTACAACTAACTTGGGGCGTTTAACTATATCCGGGCTTTGGGGCTTTGCTTTTTGGGCGAAAGTGGCAGATGTTATTGACGAAAAAATGAACAGGGTAAAAATTCTGAACGCTGATGATTTGTAAAAAGTCATTGTTTTTAAATAAGTAAAGAGTACGCGTGTACGCTACATTAACCGGGGACGGGTAAAAATAGAAAAATAGTGTAAACAGGGTGTTACCTAATTAAAATATTACGATGATGCATGGCTAAGGTGATAAGTCCTATTAGCCCATTTTTATAGGAATCATAAAAACGGTGTCATTTCGAACGACAGAGAGAAATCTTCTACGAGAGGACTGCATTGCGCAGAAGATTTCTCCTCACCCTATTCCTCAACCCATCGCTGTTCGTTCGAAATGACACGGTGGTGGGTGTCTACACCACTATCGGCGTTATCATTTTCGTTACCCGGCTTTTCTCGGCCATAAAACCCATCAGGTGGCTTTCTATCGATTCATCAATGGTTGATGTTAGCATTTTAGCGTCCTGATGTGCCACGGCCTGTACAAAATCGCGGGCCAGCAACCAGTCGCCGCCACCGTGGCCGCTATTTTTGTAGCCTTCCACATCCTCGGCAATAGGTTTGTACTTCATTACTTTTTTTGTGCGGAAATCGGTTACCACCAGTTCTTCCATATCGCCAACCATATCGCCCATGGCGCCAAACACGCGGGTGCGCCTGCCGGCGTATGAGGTAAAGGCCTCCATGCTGAAATTGGCGGTAATACCACCTTCAAAGCGGATATTAGTAATGTAATGATCGGGCTGATCATTATCCATGCGGTACACGCAGCGGCCGTAGTCCATCGTTTTCAAGCGCTCTAATATGATCGGTTTTTTATCCTTGGCATCGTCCGGGATATCCAGCACTTTGTTTCGGCCCTGATCTTCCACATATTCCCGTATGGCCGAGTAGGGGCAGGTGCGTTCTACTTTACAGCCGTCGGTACAGCGGGCAGTACTGCCCTCGGGGGCGTTCTCTTTTTTAAACCATTTTAAATCGCCCATGGCGATGATCTCCTTGCTGGGTTTGTTGATCACCCACTTGATAATATCCAGATCGTGACAGGATTTTGCCAGCAAAATAGGTGTGGTTTGTTTAGAGTTGTGCCAGTTGCCCCGTACATACGAGTGCGCCATGTGTGTATGCTCAATCGGCTCTAAATGCTGTATGCTCATTACCGGGCCGATAGCCCCGGCGGCAATCAGTTCTTTCATTTTTACAAAGTAAGGCGCATAGCGCAATACGTGACAAACCGCCACAATGCGCCCCGTTTTTTTAGCCAGCGCCAGTATACTGCGGCATTCCTTTTCGGTAGGGGCTATGGGTTTTTCCAGCAGGATATCGTAGCCCATTTCCAGCGCCTTCATGCAGGGCGCATAGTGCAGGTTATCGGGTGTGGAAATGATAATGGCATCGGCAAACTTGGGTTGCTTAAATACATCTTCCCAGGTTTTAAAGCGGTTTTTCTCTTCTATTTTATGGAATTTGGTATACCGGTCGTTCCGGAAAGGGATAGGTTCGGCCACGCCCACTATCTTAAGCTGATCCGGGTAAGCCAGCGCGAAACCACCGTACACATTGCCGCGGTTACCTGCCCCTAAGGTAATTGCTGTTACGGGCTTTGCCAAAGGTTTGTGTAATGGGTTTGCGGGTATTTTGTAGCTGAGGATGTTCTTGCCGATATCGGCTATGCTCTCCTTGGCAATAATGGTAGCGCCCAGTGTAAGGCTTAAATTTTTAATGAGATTTCTACGGTTCATAACAAACGTTTTAAAGGTATTATTGGTAGATCTGATTGATTTCGGTATGATATTTTTGATATAGTTGTTTAGCCACAGCAACCGCGTCGCCTTTCGGCTGATCGGTGTAAGCTTCGTGACTGTTCACCCATTGCCATTCCCAATGGGCTATTTCTGTTTCAAAGGCTTTTTGATCGATAGGCTTATTTTGCTGCATTTGGGCGTTTATATATTTAAAATATTGCTGCCAGCGGGGCTTGTAATAGCCGCTCAGCATTCCGCTCCATTGCCGGCACGAGTATTCGGTCAGCGTCGCCTTTTCATCGCCCCAAAGGGTAATCAGGTTGCGGGCGTTGCGTTCAAACAGCTTTTTCTCATCGGGCGTAGCGCCCCATTTACGGGCATCGTTAATCCACTTGCCCAACAGGAAATCCTTACGGGTGGCTAAAAGCTGATCAACATCGTCAATCAGCATTAGGAATTTTGCGCTTAATGCATTTAGCCCCGATTGATCCTTTTTAGCGTAAGCCGCTGCGAACTGGCGTTGCAGCGTATCGGCATAGTTCACCAGCACCTGCCGGGTCACATCAACCAGGTCATACCTAAAACCATCGCTGTTTTTTAATTGTGCCGATGCTTGTATCAACTCGTCCCAGGCCGGCAGCAGATCCTTAGGTTTATAGTTTTTTTGCGTACGGGTGCCACGCGTGGTAGCTGCCATAGTAGGCCTGCCGGTGATGATAGATTCCGGTCCGCCATTTAAAATGCCGCCGGTATAAACAGTATGGTGCAGCACCTGCCAGGCTTTATCGGCATGTGGGTTTTTAGCGCCGTAGCGCCGCCAGGCATAGCCTTTCAGCCATTCATCTACATTAATGGGTTTATCCGTCCATATGTTATCCAGCATCAGCTCATACATCACCGGGTTTTGTTCAATAGCTTCAGGGGTGAGGCCAATTCCGGTCATTTTCCCTGCGGAGGGATCATTTAACGCCTTAACTGGTCCGCTCGCTATTTCATCCATACGGCCGTATAGACTGATGTTGCCGCCAAAATTATGCAGCATGCACCAAATCCAGGGTTTGCCGTAATAGGCATCGGTGCGGTTCCAAACCGGGTGGTTTTCGCTCCACAGGTCAAGGATCATCATTTTATCATTCGGTACCGCATTCAGCAGGGCCTTGATCTGCGTCGGCTTCCAAAATTTCTCGTTGAAATGGAACAGCCAACCCTGCATAATCCATTTAGCTTTGTCATCAGCCTGGGCCATAGATTGATAAACCTTTTTGCTGATATCGTTCAGGTAAAGCGAATCGTTGGTGGGCGGGGTATTCTCGTTAAAAGTGTCAGCGGTATAAAGGTGATCGGTACCAAAGGTTTTGATCTGCTCGTCCATAAACTTTTTACCGATCAGCGTAAACATCGGATCGTTGGGATCAAGGATAGCTACTTCGGGGAAGGTGCTCCAATGCGTTTTTTTGAGTTGGGCATCGGGATAGCGTTCTTTGAAATTAGCTGGCACATGCCCCGTAAAGGCTGGTAAAATAGGTGTCATCCCCAATGAGCGTTCCTGTGCCAAAATCTTTTTCTGCAAAGCCTCCTGACCGTTAATGATACTTTGCGGCAGCGGCCCGCCCCAGCCATCCATATTGCCCATGTAAAACCAGTTGAAATAAGCAGGTCCGCTAAAAAACTTGCCCAGGTCCTGGTCGGTAAATTTCAAGTCTTTATACACCCGCTGCCAAACAGCATTTTGCCCGGTGATAGCCAGTGGCATATTGATACCGTTAAGCGCCATCCAGTCAATTTCCCATTGCCAGCGTTGCCAGTCCCACCAGCTCATAGTATAATTAAAGGTGCAATAGTTTAAATAGTAGCGGTATTTATAAGGCGATACGTGCCTGATCTTTCCGGTTACCAGGGGCAACTTTGCAGGCAGATTTAGGTTGGTGCCGTTCCAACTGATATCGCAATGGGCGTAGTTTTTCAGATAATAGTTGAGGGCGCTGGCTATAGAGATACCATTATTGCCGCTAAGAATGATTTTGCCGTTTTTTGATTCGAGTTCAAAAATATCTTTATCACCGGCTTTGGGAATGAATTTGATGCTGAATTGGGCAGCGTGGGCGGGGATAATACGTTTGATGAGGGCGTAGATGTCAGCGGAAGACCTCTCTAAATGCACAGTTTTTAGAACCCTCTCCTTTGGAGAGGGCAGGGTGAGGCCTAAACCCCTCCCTGCCACTACACGGGCTTCCGCACCCCTCCCAAGGGAGGGAACTAATAGCGAAGCTGCTACCAACGTAAGTAATATGAGTACGTGTCTTCCCATCTATTTCAGTTGATAAATAACGGTCACCGGCCTATGGTCTGATGCGTAGGTTTCGGGGATCACTGTATGTTCTTTAGCTGCCCAATCCGCATTTTTGATGGCTATAAAATCAATGGTTTTATTTGGCCTGGTTTCGGGAATGGTAAAGGGGCAGCCGTCCACGCAACTGCGTTTAAAATTTTGATCCAGGATGCGGATGGTTTCCTTATCAGGCGTGCTGTTAAAGTCGCCCGTTATGATGATAGGCCCGGCCTTTTTACCCATTTCTTCCATAATGCGTTTTACCTGCACTACGCGGTTACTGTCTGGCCGCTGGGCATCCAGGTGGGTATTGGCAAATGTAATTAAACCCTTGCCGGGGATCTTCAGCGTAATATAGGAGAGTATACGGGCTTCGCCTTTCATCGCTTGCGGCAGGTCAACTTTTGCTGATGATTCAATAGGATATTTGCTCAGGATAGCCAGGCCGTACTCGCCGCCATCATGATCTATCGCTTTAAAAAACTGGTAATGCATCCCTGTTTTTTGTCCCAGCTGGGCCGCCTCATCGATATTGCCTGATCGTTTGGTGCCTTTATCAACCTCCTGCACACCTACCAGATCGGGGTGCTGATCGTTAATCACCCTGGCAATAGCGTCTACATCTATCAGCCCTTCCCGGGCTTTAGATGGCGGGTTAGCATGATGGATATTGTACGACATTACCTTCAATGTTCCCACACCGCCGGGCGGACTGCTTTTAAGCGGTGCCACCTTAGCCGAACATGCGCTTAATAGAAACGTGGCCAACAATAATTGCGCCTTTTTTACCCGCCTTAACTGCATATTTGTTTTGTTGATTGTTTAATGGGTTTGTTCTGGTTAATTAAGCATATTGTCCAGTAGTATATTGCTTAACTTATTGATAAAAGTAAATTATAAATCTTTTATATTTATAGCATATGGATGACATCGTAATAAAGTCCATCCTTTTCGTAATAAATTCTATCGGGCACTTATGGATTTTCCCCATCTTTGATTAGGGGGAAACTGTATTGCCCGGCAAAAACAATTATCTAACCACTTCATGAAACCATATCAATATCTATCCGGCCTGGTGTTACTTATCCTGCTGAATTGCTACAGTTGGGCGCAGCCGCCCAAGCCGCTTTACTTTGTTAGTGTAGCGGCTGACCATGCCGACTGGACCTATAAACGGGGCGAAAAAGCAAAATTCATGATCTCGGTAACGCAGCACAACAATGTTGTAAAAAACTGCAAGATCAATATCCAGATAGGCCCCGAGCAGATGCCGGCTGTTGTGAATGAGAATAGAGAGATCAGCAGCGAGATCACCATTGACGGCGGCACCATGAAAGAGCCAGGCTTTTTACGCTGTATAGTAACGGCCGATGTTGATGGCAAAAAATACCGCGGACTGGCAACTGCCGCCTATGATGTGCATGATATAAAACCAACTACCGAAACCCCGGCCGATTTCAGGGAGTTTTGGGATAAGGCTATGCAGGATAATGCTAAGATCCCGATGGATCCCAAATTAACCCTGCTGCCCGACCGTTGTACCGAAAAGACCAATGTTTATCAATTGAACCTGCAAAATTACCGCACCGGTTCGCGCTTTTACGGGATACTGTGTGTGCCTAAAAAACCCGGTAAATATCCGGCCATATTAGAGCCGCCGGGCGCGGGCATCCGTCCGTATAACGGTGATATTGAAATGGCTGAAAAGGGAGTAATTACCTTGCAAATCGGCATCCACGGCATCCCGGTGATTATGGATGCCGGAGTGTATAACAATTTGGCCGCGTCAGGTTTAAGCGATTACCCTTTTCTTAATTTAGATAATAAAGACAAGTACTATTACAAACGGGTTTACATGGGTTGTATCCGTGCCAACGATTATTTAAGCAGCATGCCCGAATTTAATGGCGACCTGGCCGTGTACGGCGGCAGCCAGGGCGGGATACTTTCCATCATGACAGCCGCGCTGGATAAGCGGGTGAAATATATGGTAGCCATGTATCCGGCCATGAGTGATTTGACCGGCTACCTGCATAACCGTGCCGGCGGCTGGCCGCACATGTTTAACAAAGGCAATGCTCCGGCTTATGCTACGCCTGATAAGATAGCCACTTCTAAATATTACGACGCGGTGAATTTTGCCAAACTGATCACCATCCCCGGCTTTTATACCTGGGGATATAATGATGAAACCTGTCCGCCAACCACGGCTTACTCGGTTTACAATGTAATTACGGCGCCAAAAGAACTATGGATCACGCAGGAATCAGGCCATTGGATGTTTCCCGAAACGCAGGTGAAAATTAACGAGTGGCTGGTGAATAAATTGATTGCAAAAAAATAACAGGATATGCAGGAAGCAGCAGAACAAGCCGAACATACCGTCAGGAAAAGTGAGGGGTTTAATGGCCAGCGCGCCATTGTGCTGCCTGATAAGGTGATCAAAAGCTATCGCAAATCGGCGCTGATCAGCAATATATTTATTACCGATATCGGCTTTTATCCTAAGGCCAAATTCCATTATTACGAGCGTGAGGCGGGCACGTCAACCCATATCCTCATCTACTGTGTGGATGGAAAAGGCTGGCTTAACATAGGCGGTAAGGATATCACCGTTGAACGGGAGCAGTACATCATTATTCCCGCTAACGTGCCACACAAGTATGGATCGGACGAAAAGCACCCCTGGAGTATTTACTGGATGCACTTTAAAGGAACTTTTGCCGGGCAGCTATCGGAGTTATTAAGTCTGAAAGGCACCAGCTTTTGCCGGACCATCACTTACTCCGAAGAGCGGATCAAACTGTTCGATAGTATGTATAATATTTTAGAGAAAGGGTACAGTGATGCCAATTTGCAGTACATCAATATGTGCCTGTGGCATTTCCTGTCCTCATTCAGTTACCCCGACCTGTTCCATACCACGGCCGAGAACCGCAAGGAGGATGCTATCGACCGTTCTATCGCCTATATGCGCGAGAACCTGCACCACCTGTTAACCTTAAAACAACTGGCCGAGCAGGCGCTTATTTCGCCATCACATTACTCGGCTTTGTTTAAAAAAAAGACAGGCTATCCGCCGCTGGAATATTTTAACCATATTAAAATTCAAAAGGCTTGCCAGTATCTGGAGTTTACGGGTAATAACATAAAAGAGGTAAGCTATAAACTGGGTATCAGCGATCCGTACTATTTTTCGCGCCTTTTCAGTAACGTAATGGGCTTATCGCCTTTAGAATTCAGGAACCGGAAGAAGTTTGCCGAGAGTACGCCGGCATCTAAAAAAACTAAATCAACAACTTAATTTATCTATCCTAATTATGGACCGCAGGAACTTTGTATACCTTTCGGGAGCCGCGCTTGGCAGTTTGCTTTTTGCTGACAGCATCGACGCTTTTGCGCAGAATAACCAATTAGTGCATTTACCCAACCAGGTTTTTGTAACGCTGGATGATGGCCGCCATGAGCTAAAGCAATCTGCATCGCAAACATGGACTTATAAAGATGTTTGGGTGAAACTGCAATATGCCGATGGCGGGATCCGGGTGAGGGTAAGTTCGCCTAAAGATGCCTTACATAATGTGGCTTTAATGTGGAATTATGATACCCCCAAGCAAGCCCAAATACTGGGCGACCATTGGGAACGCAGCTATGGCGATCTGCACTTTCAACCGGCTAATCCCGCGCATAAAATGCCCTGGTACTTTGTACAGCATAACTTAAAAAGCACGGTATGTTTCGGGGTGAAAACCGGCTGCAATACCATTTGCCACTGGCAAACAGGAGCAGGTAAAATGCTGCTGACCATGGATACCCGCAATGGCGGCAACGGTGTTATTTTAGGCAGTCGTGAGCTGATCGCTGCCGAAATCATCGCCACGCAAAGCAAAGCCGGCGAGAATACTTTTGCTACCGCCAGGCGCTTTTGCAAACTAATGTGTGCCAGGCCGCGCCTGCCTAAGCAACCGGTTTATGGTATTAATGATTGGTATGTTACCTATGGGATGAACTCGGCCGAGATTATCCTGAACCATACTGCGCGTATGGCAGAATTATCTACCGATACCAATAACCGGCCTTTTTCGGTAGTTGATTCGGGTTGGGCGGTTTACTCGCCATCGCGGCCTAATGATTGCTGCTGGCAGGATGATTTTTCGCGACCGAACGATCATTTTAAGGATATGCACCTGCTGGCCGACAATATAAAAAAGCTGGGCATGCGCGCCGGTTTGTGGACACGCCCTTTAAGCGCCTCCTATAAAGATGCTAAGTCGCTGTTGCTGCCACCTATTCCCGGCAGAACGGATGCCCAGCAGCCGGTACTCGATCCTACTATCCCCGAAAACCTGGCCCGCATAAAACATAACGTAAGTTTGTACCGGGAATGGGGTTACGATCTGGTGAAGCACGATTTTACCACCTACGATATACTGGGTAAATGGGGTTTCCGGATGGATGCCGATATCACCACACCCGGCTGGGGCTTTAACGATCCATCCAAAACTACGGCCGAAGTAATGCTGAACCTGTACCGTACCATCCGCGATGGGGCGCAGGATATTTATCTGCTGGGCTGTAATACGGCCAGTCACCTTTCGGCAGGTTTGTTTGAAATTAACCGGATAGGGGACGATACCAGCGGGAAAGACTGGGCGCGCACCCGTAAAATGGGCGTGAACACTTTAGGCTTCCGGATGACCCAGCATAACACCTTTTACGCCGCCGATGGCGATTGTGTGGGGCTAACCAATGCCGTGCCCTGGGCAAAAAACAAGCAATGGATGCAGTTATTAGCCGAAAGCAGTTCGCCGCTGTTTATATCGGCACAGGAGGAAGCTACCGGGGCAGAGCAGAAAGAGTATATCAAACGCTCGTTCGCCGCTGCTGCTAAAAAACAGCCTGTAGCCGAACCATTAGATTGGCTGGAGCAGCAATGGCCAAAAAAATGGAAGCTAAACGGTAAGGAAGTAATATTTAACTGGGACGAATAAAAAGTCCCGCCCGCTAAATAATCACCATGCTGCAAAACCGCGTCGATCCGCAAGGGAATATCATCAGTACCAGCGCCCGTGGCGCCTGGCTGGGTAATCGGGGACAATTACATGGGAAAGGTAAAACTATCCTGCGCCCATTCAAACATCAGGCCTGGATCATCTGCCTGCTGCAATTTAAGGGGCGGCACAGGGAGGTGATGTCGCCCGGGCTTTGGACAGAACTATTCTTTTTTGATGAAGCCACCGCCTTCGCGGCGGGCCACCGGCCATGCTTTGAATGTAGACGGGAAGATGCAGTTAAGTTTAAAGCGGCCTGGTTGAAAGGTAACCCTCAGTATGGTTTTGCCGATAAGGTAGCAATTGGTAAAATAGACGAGGTTATCCATGCGGAAAGGATAGCGAAGGACGGTAGTAAGGTAACCTATGAAGCAGCTATAGACGATTTGCCGGATGGCGCTTTTATATTGATAGGCAATGAGCCTTATTTGTTAGCCGGTTCATCCCTTCATCATTGGACACCTTTTGGGTATGATCGGAATTTACCGCTACCTGAAGGCAATGTAACTGTGTTGACACCGCGCTCGGTGGTTAATGCTTTTGTGAGCGGTTATCAGCCGCAAATGGGCATGCCGGAAATTTGAATTGGGCTAAAGCCCCGTTGTTGGTGATTGTTATCCGTTGGCTGAAGCCAACGGCAATGAATTAATGCGAGTGTGACTGTTGTGATGAAAAATGAATTGCGGATAGAATTGTTGTAATAAAGCGGCTGAAGTAACACTTGCAAATCAATTCATTGCCGTCCCATTTATGGGACGGATGGAATAAGCAACAGAAGAGGGCTTTAGCCAAACTCCTACAGTCAATAACTATTTATCCCAATAAAAGCTAAATCTTGTATAACTATCCCACTCTTCGCCGGCTTCGAGCAGGGTGCTGGGGAAATCACTGTGATTGGGGGTGTCCGGGAAAAACTGGGTTTCCAGGCATACGCCGTTATTTTTCAAAAAATTCCCGCCAAGGTAATCGCCGCTGTAAAACAGCAAGGCAGGCATGTCGGTTTCCAGGGTAACCCGGCGGCCGCTTTCCTCATCGCTTAAGGCGGCACAGGGGCCACCCGGTTTTTTGTTCAGTACATAGCATTCGTTATATCCCGTATCCGGAAACTTAGGCGAGCCATTGGCGATCGGGCGGGGGATATTAAAATTATAAGGCGTGTTTTTTACCGGTTCAATTTCCCCTGTGGGGATATGGTTTTTGTTGATCACCAGGTAATTATCGGCATCAATAAATAATTGGTTATTCAGGGCGCTTTGCTGTTTGCCGCTCAAATTAAAATAACTGTGATTGGTTAAGTTAACGTGTGTATCCTTATCGGTAACCGCTTTGTATTTAATGGTTAACTGATTACTGGCCGATAGCTGGTAAGTGATCCATACATCCAGGTTACCAGGATAGCCTTCTTCTAAATGCTTACTGCGGTAGTAAAACTCGACCGATGCCATGGTATCGTTAACTGTTTGGCTGGTAACGGTGAATACCTGCTTGCTGAAGCCTTTATTGCCGCCATGCAGGTGGATGTTGTTATCACCATCGTTTTGGGCCAGCTGGTACGATGACCCGTTGATAGAAAATTTGGCATCGGCTATACGCCCTGCAAAACGACCTATCGTGCAGCCGGTATAAAATTTGTCATGTACATAGCCGGTCAGGGTATCGTATCCTAAAACAATGTTGCTGGTGCTGCCCTGCCTGTCGGGCGTGACGATGCTGGTAATAGCCGCGCCAAAATTGGTGAGCATTACCTCCATGTTATCATTAGCCAGTTTAAATAGTTGTATATCGTGCCCCTCGTAACTACCCCAAAAATCCTCTTTTAGCTCCATTATATAAACAGGTACTTAGTCTCTTCGTCTTTAAAAATACGAAAACCCGTTTCCGGGCTTTCGTATAACCATTTATTAAATTTAACAACTAAAAATTCTTTAATCTTTTAAGGCTGATCACCGCTGTACTGGTGGTATTATTAACCGTATTGATATACACAAACGCGGTATACTTACCATCCGCGGTTTTCATAAATACGCTGCCATCATTGGCCAGGGTAATGGCATAATTAGCCGAGCCGGTAAACGTTTGTTGTTGCAGGTCAAGGTCGGCCACATAGATATTGCTGTTAACATCGCCTTTTAGCTGTCCGTCATACAGGGTCGAACCGATCTTTTTTTCCATTGGCGTGCTATTTTTTGTCCAGGCGGCCGGTATGGTAAACCCGGCGGGGAAATAGGTCGACGCGGCAGGTGATACCAACGAATGCCCGTATGTATAAGCCGTTGTAGTTGGGGTGATAGTTGCCGCGTAGGCATATACAAAGTCAATTTTAGCGGATAGGTTACCGGCGTCAACTTCGGCCTGGGTGTACGACCGCATATCGGCGATAGAAAAATACCTTGATCCTGTTGCGGTACCTACCATGGTAATGTTACGGGCCATATCCATATTAGATACCGTATAGGCCGGCGTAGTAGTGCTGGCCTGATCGCCGGCCTTATTGCTTACCGAGAAGGAGAACGTTACCTGCTGGCCGCGTGCGGCCTCGGGTATTACATAAATGTAGCGCAGGGTGGTAGCTCCCGTATCAATAATGGTTACGCTTGATGTACCGCCGCTGGTAACCGCATTGCTGCCTACAACGGTGGTCAGGTCAACCGCGTTAACGGTACGGTGGGTTACGGTTTCAAACCCGGTACCGGTAGCGCCGGGAATGCTGGCTACTACCTGCATGGCGCTTAGTTTGCCGTTGGTACTGCCCGCCCCATAAGCAAACTCAATGGTTTGTCCCACTATCATGGGAGACATGGTGCGTTTAATAAACTCGTTTTTCAGGTTGGTGGGCTTATCGTCCTTTTTACATGATGCCATAAATGCCGCACATAAAAACAAGCCGAATATTAGTTTTGATAATTTTTTCATGACGCTGTTTTTATTTTTGAACGGTTATGGTAATGGTGTAAGGCTTTTTTATTTTACGGTTGCCCGATGTTAAGGTATACGTTTGCGGATTGGTAAAATCCGTCCATACGCCCATAAAAGGGTCAACCAGCATATCATTTACGCCCAAGCTGCAATAAGGCTTAACCTTGGTGATATTAGTGCCAAATTTGGCCACAGCGGTTACCGTGCATTTAACAGTATCAATCAGGCCGTTGGCAAAGGTGGGCTGTGTTACCAGTACGGTTTGATTATCCGACCCAACCAGGTTAAAGCTGCTCATGTAGCAAATGGAGTTATCGGTTATCAGTAAACCATTATCATCAATAGGGTATTTTCTGCACGATGATATCACCACGGTGATCAAACTGGCAGCAAGCATAATTGGTAATATATATCTTTTCATTTTCCGTTCTTGTTTAGGATTATAACCAGGGGCCATTTTGGGTTAATTTGGGATTGTTCTGTATCTCGTTTGTAGGGATCTGGAAGATGTAGAACCTTTGGAAATCCCGGTCTATCGCGTTTTTAAATTCATCGCGCACCAGTTCGTTCCACGAACTGATCAGCGGCGAACCGTTTGGCTGCGTCCAGATCTGTTCGGCCTTGTGCCAGCGGCGGATATCAAAAAAGCGGCTGCCTTCGGCTACCAGTTCTATAATACGTTCCTGCTCAATCGCGTCAAAAAAGGTTGCTTTGGTAGCAAAGTTTGCGCGGTTTAACGGCGGCAGGTTACCACGATGCCGGATAGCATCGATTAAATTATAGGTCTCGTTGGTTGGGCCGCTCACTTCATTTACCGCTTCGGCATACATCAGCCAAACATCAGGCAAGCGCATCATCCATGAATCCTGCGGACCGGCTTCGCGGGCATAACCGCTTATCTGCCGCACAAATTTGCGGTAGATATAACCGGTAAACGCGCCATCGGCAAAAAGATAAGGCGGGGTAGGCGCGGTAGTTTTATATAAAAACTGCAGTACGTTTGATGTAACCGTACCATCGGCCAATACCTCGTTAATGGTAGTGCCATCCCACATAATAGAGGCTTGCATCCTGTAATCACGGCCAACGTACGATGCCGGGTTAACCGCGCTGTTTACACGGGTTTTGGCATCGGAAACGGTGGTTGGATTTAACGGTACCAGCGGCGGCGCAAAGCCACCGGTCGAGATCAGCTGGTAACGGTTCATCAGGCGAATTTCAGGCGCAACATTTGTGCCGCCCGCGCCGGTGCTGCGGGTACCAAAATCATATAAATAAGTATCGCCATAAAACTCGTCGCTTTGGTAATCAGACGCGCCGAAGGTTGGCCCGCCATTGGTAAAGGCAAATATTACTTCCGATGCATAAGCCGCATCTTCATGCGCGCCATCAAACAGCTCGCCGTAAGATGGACTGGCCGCAGTACCCGGATCGCCGCCTTTATAAAGCGTGCGGCCGTAGGCGGGTTTCATCACTTCGGCAAAATCGGCAGCAGCCAGGTTATAATAGGTTGTTGCATCGCCGGTATTGCCGGCAGTTTTTTGCCAGCAGGCCCAGTATAATTCTATTTTGCCTTTATAAGCATATACCGCCGCACGGGTAGCGCGTCCCTGGTCGGCTTTGGCCACACTGATAGGGATGTAACCGGCGGCTTTAGTTAAATCGGCTAAGATCTTATCTTTAATGATCGCTTTATCGGTACGTGTTAAAGAGTACGCTTCGTCATTGCCGTTTAAAATATTTTCGTAATACGGTACATCTCCCCAAAGGTCAATCAGTCTGAAATAGACCATGGCGCGCAAAAACAAGGTTTCGCCCTCAATGCGTCGTAATTCGGTTAAGTCGGCCGTGTTGGTTGTTTTTGCCTGCAGCTCTTTAAGGCGGGTTAGCACATAATTTGCCCGGTTAATGCACCTGTAACCATCGGCCCAGTGCCTTGCTACCGAACTGCCGAATGCATTGCTTGGCGCGTAGTTGGAGTATGGCCTGGCCGATACACGACTGTACATCATTTCGCTGCCGCCATCCCAGGCGTATGTTTTGTAAAACATTTCCCTTGCGGCCACATATACACCCATCAGCGCTTCTGTAGCATCACTTACTTTAACAAAAAAGCCCTGCTCATTTAGTTTGTTGGGGTCAGTTGAGTCTAAGATATTTTTTCTGCACGAATCCGTAATTAAAGCGATAAGCAGTAACGACAGGATCAATATTTTCTTTTTCATAAAACTGAAATTTTATTTATTAAAAGCTTACGTTTACACCAAAAGAGTACGACTTAAGGATAGGGAACGGATCATCGTTAAAGTTGCCGCCCTGGCTATTATTAAGTGTGGATTTTTCAGGATCGACGCCCGGCCAGCCACTGATGGTAAACAGGTTTTCGGCTGTGCCGTATACTCTTATGCGGTCTATCCCCAGTTTCTTTAAAAATTTAGCGGGTACGGTATAACCTACCTGTATGTTTTTAAAGCGCAGGTAATCCATGCTCTTCAACCAAAAATCAGATTCGGGACGGTTGTTGGCCGAGTTGGCCGCGGTTATACGCGGATACATGGCGTTACGGGTATCCAGGCTCCAGGTTTGATCAAGATATAAGGTTTGGAAATTGAAACGCTGCCCCGCCACATTGGTGCTGGTAATATCCTCCAGGAAATAATCTTTACGACCGGTAGATGCCTGTAATAAAACACTAACGTCAAACCCTTTAAAGTTGGCAAACAGGTTCATACCGTAGTTACAGGTAGGGCGTTGCTCGTTTGTGGTAGGTACGGCGTATTTATCGTAACTGTCTATCTGCCCGTTACCGTTCAGGTCTTTATATAAAAGGTCGCCGGGCGATACGTTGGCATTTCCCTGGAAAGGGGCGTCATAAATTTGCTGCCAGCTTTGCGCTATGCCCGACGATTTCATGTAATAAGCAAAAAACCAGGGCATTTGCAGGTAGTTTTTACTGAAGTTGAGGCGCTGGTTCCATGATTCCAACCTGTCGATATTGTAGGAGAAATTAAAAGTTGTACCGTAATTAAATTTGTTGATGCTGGAACGCCAGGTAAGGTTTAACTCGATACCATTGTTCCTGAACGAGCCGATATTAAAGTTTGGCGCCTGATAACCGGTAAGCAGCGTTGACAGGGTGAGCGGGCGGATGAGGTTGGTGGTCAGCTTATCATAGGCATCTATTTCTAACGTTAGCTTATTATTAAAAAAGCCCAGGTCTAAACCAATGTTAGCTACGCGGGTAGATTCCCAGGTAAAATCTTCGTTGATCTGTTTGTTGGCGCTGACGCCCGATACCAGGGTGTTATTATTTAACACATAAGGTGTGCTGATAAAGGTTTGCAGCTGGGAGTAGATAGAATTGCCCTGGTTATTACCCAGCGAACCCCATGAAAGCCTTAACTTACCGGATGATAATACATTGCTGAGCGGTTTAAAGAACTTCTCTTCGGTGAAACGCCAGCCTGCAGATATAGCCGGAAAATATCCCCATTGGTGCCCCGGTAAAAACCTGGACGAGCCATCGGCGCGGATACTGGCTTCCAGCAGGTATTTTTCGTCGATACTATAGTTAAACCGGCCAACAAACGATCGCAGGCCGTCATCGGTTGAGCCACCGTTAAAGCCTATGGCCAGCGGTGCCAGGGTTTGGTTGCCTAATTCAGTTATACTTTGGTCTAAGCGGCCGCCGGCGCTCACGCCGAAGTTGCGGGCAAGGAAATACTCTTCCGCGGCAACAGCCAGTAAACTTAATTTGTGGCCTTTAAAAGGTTCGGTGGTATAATCTATTTTGGCCTGTGCCAGGGTTTTATAGCCTTGGTTGCTGGAGTTTGAAAGGTTGGCAGTGGTTGGGAATAAGTTAAATACCACGCCGCCGGTTTGGAAATTATAAAGATCTAACCCTAAATCGGTATAGCTTTTTTGAAACTGGTTGTAATAGCGCAGCGAGTAATCAATCCGTGCGGTTAACCCTTTAACCGGTGTCCAGGCGCCGTAAATATTGCCGTTAAACTCCTGGCGCTGTACCAGGTTATGGCGGCCCATAATTTCGGCATAAAGGTTATCGGCATTTGATGCTTCGCCATAAGCCATAGCGCCGCCGTATTGTTGGGTATTGGGGTTATAAGGCAATAAGCCCGAAATGGCTACCGTAAGCGGTACGTTAGTATTTCCGTAATCTAAAAAGCCGTTTGCCATACCAAAGGTTTGGTTGGTCCATGATCCATCTAAGCGGGTACCGATGGTTACGTTTTTCCTGATCTTATAATCGATGTTGGAGCGCAGGTTGTAGCGTTTAGCATCGTTATTAACCATATAGCCCCGCTCATCATAAGCGCCTACGGATACAAAGTAGTTGCCATTATCGCTTGCGCCGGCAGCCGAAATGTTATTGGTGGTAATTTTACCCCGGCGGGTTAAATAATCAATCTGACTAATTTCGGGGAACTTAATAGGGTCAACCATGCCCTGGGCCAGCCATTCATCAATAGTGCCATCGTAAAAAGAAGGGGCGGTACGGCCGTTACGCATTGCGCGCTGTTCTAAGGTAAGCGCCATGGGGTAATCTTTCAGGAAATTATAAAAATTGGTTGGCCTGTTGCCGGCGTAGGTACCGGTATAGGATATTTTAGGCTTTTTTAAACCCTTGCCCGATTTGGTAGTGATCAGTATAACACCGGTTGAGGCCCTTGTGCCATAAACAGCCGCCGCCGCGGCATCCTTTAAAACCGATACGCTTTCCACATCATTAATATCAATGCGGTTAATATCTACATCGGGGATGCCATCTACCACAATTAATGGGTTGGTAGGGCTTGATGGCGATGTTAAGCCCCTGATGAGCAGGTTTGCCTGGCTTGAGCCCGCCAATGAAGTACTTTGCTGTACCGCTAAACCTGGTATTAAGCCCGACAGGGCTGTAGACATATTGGTTACCGTACGGTCGGTGATCTTTTCGTCAAATGTTACCGAGGCAACGGAGCCGGTAAGGTTAACCTTCTTTTGTGTGCCGTAACCTACAACCACTACCTCGTTCAGGGCGTTCTTTTCTTCGGCAAGGGTAATGTTGATGAGGGAGCGGTCGCCAACTTTAACCTCCTGTGGGGCGTAACCCACAAAACTGAATACCAGTATAGCGTTATCGTCAGGGACGCTGATCCTGTACTTGCCGTTAGGGTCGGTTGTGATACCTGTTGAGGTGCCTTTTAAGCGCACATTAACACCCGGTAGTGCTAATCCTGATGCATCGGAAACTGTCCCGGTTATTACTTTATCTGCCACTGCTACTTTAGCAACCAGGTTTGCTGCTAAGGTATGACCGGGCACGAGCCAGATCTGCGACATGAGTAACAAAAAGCATAATAGAAGTTTTCTCATATTGATTGGTTTGATTATAAATTGGTTAGCCGTATGGTAGGTAGATGATGTTATACCAAAGTTACCTGTAAGCAAGCGCGCTAAAATGGAAGATTTAATGAATTGGATGGACTATCTTATTGTTTTTAAACAAAATTGTATAAATAAGAAAATCCATAACAATGGCTTTGTTATGGATTTACAATAAGTTAATATGCCGGAAAAATATCTGTCAGATAAACAATAATGATGGGGTTAATTCACCTGCTCCCAGGCTGCAATGCGGTATAGCTTTTTCTTGAATGTGCCGGTGCGGGTGACTGTGCCTTTTTTGCCGTTCCATTGCAGGGTAAGCCAGTTGTATTGGTTCTGTTCGTAATTAAAAGTGTAGCTATTATCCTCAAACAGGTGTACAGCGCTATTAGCAGCATTACCGTATACGCGGCAGTTAATATCAAATACGGTTTCAGGCGTGATATATTCAACGGATTTGGCTAAAGGCAGGATGGTGCCTTCTTTTACAAACATGGGCACTTCGTCCAAACTCATGGTGATGCTGTATTTTTTGCCACCCTCGTACTTTTTGTTGCTGTTAAAATCGTACCAGGTGCCTTTAGGGAAGTATACATCACGGGTTGATACGCCATCAATAAACGGCGCGCACAGGATGCTTTCGCCCATCATATACTGGTCGTCGGTTTTCCAAACATCTTTATCTTCAGGATAATCCAAAACTAATGCGCGGAAGGGCGGCACGCCTTTGTAATGATAATCGGCAAAGGCCGCGTACAGGTAAGGGATCAGGCTCATGCGGGTTTCTATTAGCTTTTTAACCTTTTGTTCCAGCTCTTTAGCATTGGGCAGTAATTCGTCCTTGTTGTTTTTATCACGGTTAAACTGGTACCAGGGCAGGTTTTTCAGGAACCAGCAATCCACATTCATATGGGCCGACATCATGGAGGTTTGCAGGCGGCGCAGCAGGTCGTTCTCCGACCGGATATCCCGCACTTCAGGCGACCAGTTCACCCCCGAAAAGCCGGAGTTAACCACCATGCGCACAAAATCGGCATGGCTGTACATATCGGTATAAAGTACGGCGCTGTAGGGAGCGGCAAACAGATATGAAGCCCTGGCTTCCAGCACGGTACGGCTGTTTTCTTTTTTATACTGATCTAAAATAGTCTTCTGGTAAAGCAGGCCGAAGATCTGGCGATACTGCTCGCCATCCATTCCGGAAGGGAATTTGGCGATATCCGGGAAGCTCCACTCGCCGCTGGCTTCATCGTAATAGGCGCCGTCGCATTCATCCAGTTTAAAGGCGGAAATGCCTTTTTTTATGAAGTTGGTGTTATGATAATCGCCAAAGATAGCTCGTGTTTTTGGAATAGTAAAATCGGGCACTGCGCCTTTCCAAACCGCGTAATCGCCGGAGTAAGGTACTATCGCATCAAATATGGGCGATGTGGGGTGTACGTAGGCGTGCTCCCATAAATTCAGTTTGTAGTGCCTGTTGGTCATTACGGTGATCAGGCTATCGGGGGTTGGGTATTTTACCGGATTCCAGATATAAGAGCACGAGTAAGCTGCCGATTGCCAGCCCGGTTCCAGCCCGAACATATCGCAGGGGATGTGGTTGTCCCTGAAGTATTGCGAGAAGGGTAATACCTCTTTTTCGGTAAAGGTGTTTTTAGCGCGGTATTTAAAGCCGAGGCCCCAAAGCGGCGGAATAGCGCCGCCGCCCGAATACAGGTTGTAACGCTCCATTACGTTCTTCATGGTAGGGCCTTCAAATATCAGGATCTCCATCCCCTTAGCGCCCTTTACCTGGATCTCTACATCGTTTGATGATTTGTACTGCTTGTTATAAAGCGCCGAGAGCGTAGAACCCGGCTCGGCTGTTTTAGTGATATTGTCCTTAATGCCAACGCTTTCCGACAGCTTATGCTGCGAGCCCATATAGAAATTTACATAGCGCGAGGTGTTGACCAGTACCCCATATCCTTTTGATGAAATGTAAAAAGGCATAGGCGCATGGCTATAGCCGATATTGCCCACGATTTTGCTATTGGTGCGGATCTCGCGGCGCATGCCCCGCTGTTCAAACGTGTTTACCTGTAAGCCAAAGCCATAAATGCGCTCTGCTGCGTCCATAGTTAAATGGGCCGATACACCGCCATCTAACCGGCTGAATTTAATGGTGTTCATAATGTCCGGCGTTTCATTGCCCGATGCCATCTGCTTCAGGGCGTCGTCCATCGCCGCGTCTTTGAAATCGCCAGGCTTGATAGTTTCGCCTTCGCCATAAACAATTTTCCATATCCCCGGCGCTACTTTGGTAATTTGCTGGGCTCTGCCTGCTGTGCAAACGGCCAGCAAAACAATGAAAACTAAGGCGGGGTATATCGTTATTATTCTGGCTTTGGTCATACTAAAATTGGTTTAAACTGAGAAGAAATAAATATGCAAAACTATGGATGATATAAATTATTAAAAATGGAATATTAAACTAATACGATGGACTATATTATTGTTTATTAAATCAGGATTATTTCTGCAATTCAACCTGCTTTACCGACAGGCTACAATGCGTTTTTTCACCTTGATGTCCGGTATCCAATTGCAGTACACAGGCAAGCAAATCCCTTGCTTCGTTTAGTTTCCCCTCTCCCTCGGAGAGGGGTTGGGGTGAGGTACTAATGCCTCACCAAATTATCTTCCAACTCTTCCAGCGTTTGGCCTTTGGTTTCCTTTACCTTACGCATCACAAACAAAAAGCCCAGGAAACAGATAACCGCGTACAGGTAGAACGGGCCATAAGTACCTAATTTTTTTGCCAGGATAGGAAAGGTGAAAACCAGTATAAAATAAGCCCCCCAAAGCGATACGATAGCTACCGACGATGCCGCGCCCCGTATTTTATTAGGGAAGATCTCGGATATCAGCACCCAGGTAACCGGCGCTAAGGATATAGCATATATGCTGATAGCCAGCAGTACAAATATGGATACCAGGTAGGCCGGGTAGCTGTTTTGCAGCATAAAGGCCAGTATAATGTACAGCACAGATAAACCTAAGGACCCCACCAGCATCAGCGGCCGGCGGCCCAGTTTATCAACCAGCCACATAGCCAAAATGGTAAAGATCAGATTAACCGCGCCTATGGAAACGGTTTCGAAAAGCTGGCGGTTAAGGTTAGCGCCCACCGACTCGAATATGGTAGAGGTATAATTGAACACCACGTTAATGCCGCAAAACTGCTGGAATATGGCCAGGATGATCCCTACGGTTACGGCCGGCCGCACACTTTTCTCAAACACGGCTTTGTAGGATAATTTTGTATGGCCCACCAGCGATTTTTGGATAGCCGCGGTAGTGGTTTCGGCAAAGGCTTCCGATCCTATCTTGTTTAATACAGCTTTAGCTTTGGCTACCTGTCCATCTTTTAACAGCCACCTTGGGCTTTCGGGCAGCCAGATTACCCCCACCAGGAAGATGAGGGAAGGGACTACACCTAAGCCAAACATCCAGCGCCAGGCATCGGGGCCGTTATCGGCTAACAGGTAATTAACCAAATTGGTTACCAGTATACCTATCACTACCGTCAGCTGGTTAATGGCTACATTGCGGCCCCTTACTTTGGCGGGCGATACTTCGGCAATGTACATGGGGCAAAGCATAGATGCCATACCCACGCCAATGCCCGCCGCGAAACGCATCACGACAAAAAACGTTAAACCCTGCGACAGCGCGATACCGATGGACGATATTGCGAAAATTGCCGCCGCTATCATTAGTCCGGGCTTGCGGCCGTAACGGTCGGTAATGTTACCGGCTATCAGGCAGCCAACTATGCAGCCTAAAGCTAAAGACCCGGTTAAAAAGCCTTCCCACCAGGCATCCAGCATAAACTGTGTACGTAAAAAAGGCAACGCGCCGGATATTACGGCAAAGTCAAATCCAAATAAATACCCGCCTAAGGCCGATATAAAGGAAATGCCGATAATGTATTTATTATTAAAGGTTTCAGTTTGCACAATTTTGATTTATAGGTTGGTTAAAGATGGTAGTTTATTAAAAGTATAACAATGGATTTACTTTTACAAAGGATGGACTATTTTACGACAGATACCGCTCTCTATGTTAAGTCGCCGTTAACATAATTTAATCTTTTTAAAACATAATGAAAACCAATTTGGTTTTTGGTATAAAAAATACTATGTTAGCATAATAAAAATTAAAGCGATGAGCCAGGAACTAATAGACTTTTCTGCTCAGATTGATGAGCAGTTTGTAATAGACGATATTATTGAGGACGGTTTTTTGGATTACCTGCTGGTGATATTTAAGTAGGTTCTGAAACAGCGGCAGCGGCTGTCACCCTGAGCTTGTCGAAGGGTGGAGCGGTGGCCTGCCCGCCATGCTTCGACAAGTTCAGCATGACACCCGTGTGCTAACCATCCCCACAAGGCCCCAATCTTAAAACCAAAACAGGCATCACCTTTCGGTAATGCCTGTCAATATCGCGTGCCATTTTCCGGCGCTTTCTATCTAAAAATCCTTACGGGAATTTCACACCGTTATAAGCCGATACATCAGCCTGCGGAACGCTTGAACCGTATTTGCTGTTAATAGCTTTAATAAACTCGTTAGCAACAATCGCATAACCACGCGGGGTTAAATGCACACCATCTAACGAAAACACACCGCCGCTAACAAAGTTTGAGCTTAAGCTTACACCATTTACAACCAGGCCGTTCTTTTTTAAATCGCTCAAAAAGGTAAAGGCATCAAACACAGCTAAACCATTTGCAGATGCTACCGATTTAATAGTGGTGTTGTATGAGTTTACATAATCCTTAACCAAACCCTGCTCGGCTGCATCTAAAACATATTGTGTTTCGATAGGGTTAAGCGGGTGCAAACCATAAGGGATGCCGCTGCCATTTGGTACACCCATTTTAGATGTAGGAAAAGTCAGCACAATCAGGTCGGCGGCAGTAGCTACCCTTGGCGCGTATGTTGATGTAGTGCCCGGAACCAGCGCGTTGATATAAAGCGCCTGTACAGATGGGTTAGCTTTTTGTACGCTGCCTAAAATCAATGGCACAGTTACGGTAGTAAAATAAGGGATAGTAGTAACATCGGGGATAGTAGCTACCGCACCTTTAGCGCCGCTGCCGCCTGTACCACCTGCAACTAATTTGCTGATTGTGGTCTGGTATAATGCCGCGAAGGTGCTTTTATCAGTCAGCACATCGCCTGCACCGCCTGATGTTGCATAGCCTAAAGCATCGTTATTCCCTAACCAATTGGTAAAGAAGGTAAATGGCTTGGCGGTAACAAAATCTAAATAGGTGGTGGTGTTGGTTGGCGTTGGATTAGGTAACAGTCTTTCGTAATAACCATTCAGGTTACCGTATGATGCCAAAGTTACGTGCAGCAATTTAATGCCCGGTACACCGTAGTTATTTAAATCGCCGCTGTATTTGGTATAAGTAGTTACGTTACCAAAACCAGGGACGGCCACCACGCCTGTTACAGCCAGGTTGGTAGTTTGTGGTGTGGTGATAGGCGAACCGGTTGTAGCATCAAAGCCGGTCAGTTTTATATAACCCGATCCGTTAAACTGTGCTTCGGTAAATAAGGGCTGGGTAAAGGTACCGCCACCAACTTTTGCCATTTGGGCGGCAATAATGCTTGGGTACGAGTTTAACTGGCCTTCGCGGTATAAACCACCATCGGCGTAGCCTGCTGTTAATGAATTACCTACCGAAATGTACCTTGAAAAATTGACCGACCCGGCGGAAGGCTTAGGTGTATCGATATTGGTTTTGCAGGCCGAAAAGCCCAGCAAACCGGCCAATACAAGTATATATGAATATGATTTGAAATTTTTCATCTAATTAAGTTATTAAGTTCTACCAGTGATAAGCAATTGATAAACCGGGGATATAAACATTGGTTTTGAACGTGCCCGACAGGTTAGATTCGATATTGGTTTGTTTACGTGCCGCAACATTTTCGTATTCGAATGAGAGGTCGAGATCTAAATGCCTGGTCAGTTTATAACCCAGTCCGACTGTTACATAATAACGGTTGGCATCAGGTGCTTCGGGGGTTACATAACCATCGGCTACAGGTGTGATCCCGATACCGCCGCCAAAACGGATGGCAACTTTTTCGCTGGCCCTGCGTTCGGCGCCAAAGCGTAGCGCTACGGCGTCTTTATAATTACGCGGCGAGTAGGTATCGGCCAAAACTGCGGTATTGGTAGCATAATCAAATGCCAGGGCCTTGTAAACACTCCAGTGTACATAGTTCACATCAAATGCCAGTGTCCAATCCTTGCAGGGATAAAAACCCATACCTAATGATGTGGTAGCCGGCAGCGGAAGGCTGGCATTAAAGGTATTTGGCTGGGGGAAGTTGCCTTGTACCGAAGCCGGTACCTTAAATATAGCATCGCCGTTACTAACGGTTGTGTTTACTTTGCTGCGATGGGTGATACCTATGGTAACGCCCGATTCGGTTTTGAAATAAACACCGGCATTCCAGCCGTAGCCTTTGCCATCACCTTTAAGTTCGGCCTGGCCATCTGCGCCGGTCGAGCTCGACAGTGGGATAGCGCGGGTCAGGTCGACACTGGCATGGTTGTAAACAAAGCCACCCCCTATACTCACAAAATCAGCCAGTTTGATACTGATAGTTGGCTGTATATAAATCGCTTTCAGGTCAAGGCTTTCCAGCGCGTATTTACCAGTCCAGTTGGTACCCCAGTCGGTTAAACCGCCAAAAGGTGTATAAACACCCAGGCCTAACTTCCAGAAAGAGTTTTTAGGCCCCCATACCGCGTAGGCGGTAAACGGAGTAGCAATTTTATTGGCGTTGTTGTATTGGGTATTGCTGCCGGTGGGTACAAAGGCCGATTTAAACATAAGCGGACTAACACCGGCCTGGATATAGTTTTCGGGAAGCATGGCCACGGCGCCCGGGTTAAACAGAACGGAAGCGCCGTCCTGCAGCAAGCCGGTACCAGTGTGGCCCATGCCTATCTGCTTCTGTCCGTGTAAGTTAACCTGGAAGCCCTGGGCAAATGCCATAACAGGCACAGTTGCCAGGAGCAAGAGTAGTAGTTTTCTCATAATTTCTTATAAATGGTTTATAATTATGTAGTTTAACGTTGGGCGTTAACATACAGTTTTAAAAAAATAAAAATACGGTGGTTTAAAAGGAAAAAAAGGGCTATAATGCGGAGATATTAGTCAATATGTCGGAGAAAACTTTAATTTTAGTTTGATAATTATTTAACCACAAAGAACACAAAGAAAAGAAACCACAAAGAACACAAAATTAACTCGTTAAAAAGCAACCCAAGCTTTGTGCCCTTTGTGCAAAAACCTTTGTGTACTTTGTGGTTAAATTATCACAATATATAACCTATATGAGTAAAAAGATCGGTCAGTTAAGCTTGTCAAAATTTGCAGACCTGTATGCAGACAATTTTGTAAGCGCTGATTTTTTTGTGGCTGATGAAAAGCAGCTGTTAACTTTAAGCGAATATCCTTACCGGTCGGATGGTTATATTATCGGCATTTGTACCCGCGGTAATGCCCAGGTTGAGGTAAACCTGCAGGTGTACGAAGCCGGGCCCGATGCCATGTTGCTGGCCACGCCATTCCATGTATTAAGGATCTATAACAGCAGCCCCGATTTTTTGTGCCGTTTCCTGGTTTTTTCCAAAGCATTCCTGACCGAAAATAATGCCAACAGCCATTTTCTGGAAACGTTCAGCTATTTTAAAAGCGCCTCTATCCCGGTTATTTACCCCGATAATGCCGATGCGAAAATGATACTGGATATTTACCTGCTGATGCAACAAAAGCTGGAGCGCGAGCAGCACCCTTATCGGATGCAAATAGCACGCAGCATGCTTACTACCATGTTGTACGAGGTGCAATCGGTTTATGAGAAGCAGCATACCATTATTAAAGGCAAGCAAACCCGCAAGCAGGAATTAAATATGCTGTTTCAGGACCTGGTTTTTCAGCAGTACAAAGAGCACCGCAATGTGCAGTATTACGCCGATGCCCTTTTTGTATCGCCCAAACATTTAACTGAAACTATTAAGGAAGTAACCGGCCGCACCGCCGGCGAGTGGATAGATGATGCCGTGATACTGGAAGCCAAAGTATTGCTGCGCAATAACGATATCAGCATAGCCAATGTAGCCGATGATATCCATTTCCCCGATCAATCTACCTTTGGCAAGTATTTTAAAAAGCATACGGGTATGTCGCCGTCGGATTATCGGGTGGTGAGCGGGAATTAGAGCAGTGCAGGTCTAATCGTGCAGATCTAATATAGCTGGCTTCAGTCATAGACTGAAGCCAGTTGGAGAGCTTCGTGCCTCGCAATGACGCGGTGGTTATATCTTGCACTCGTTACAAACGAGCGCAAGATGTTTGTAACTTACGATACCGACATTTTGACCAACATCTCCGCATTGCAGACCTTTCATCTCGTTTAAATCGCATCTAATTTTACATTCGATTATTAAACTTGAAAAGCTGCACCCCGGCTTTATTAAATATTACTGAAAACACGTTATGAGCACTACCGAAACTGCAAGCGCTATTAAGGGAGGTGAATTCCTGATCAGGGATACCCCGGCCAACAGCATTTTTATACCCGAAGAATGGAACGAGGAGCAATTAATGATTGCCCAAACCTGTACCGATTTTCTGGCCCAGAATGTAGTCCCAAACCTTAACCGTATCGACGAACAGGAAGAAGGACTGATGCAGCATCTGATGGAAGAAGCCGGTCAGCTGGGCTTGCTGAGTATCTCCATCCCCGAAGAATATGGCGGCTTTGGTAAGGATTTTAAAACATCCATGCTGGTAACCGAAAAACTGGGCGCGGGCAACTCGTTCTCGGTGGCTTTTTCGGCGCATACCGGTATCGGCACCCTCCCTATATTATACTATGGTAATGATGAGCAAAAAGCTAAGTACATCCCTAAACTGGCCAGCGGCGAGTGGAAGGGTGCTTATTGCTTAACCGAACCGGGAGCAGGGTCGGACGCTAATTCGGGTAAATCGCGGGCACGCTTATCCGAAGATGGTAAATATTACCTGATCACCGGGCAAAAAATGTGGATCACCAACGCCGGCTTTGCAGATGTATTTACCGTGTTTGCTAAAATTGACGACGATGAAAACCTGAGCGCCTTTATTGTAGAAAAAGGTTTTGAAGGCTTATCGCTGAATACCGAAGAACATAAAATGGGCATCAAGGGCAGCTCTACCCGCCAGGTGTTTTTTAACGATTGCAAGGTGCCGGTAGAAAATCTGCTGTCCGAGCGCCAGAATGGTTTTAAAATAGCCGTGAACATCCTGAACCTGGGCCGTATCAAATTAGGCGGCGCTACTTTAGGAGGGGGCAAGGCCATCATTAACTATTCGGTAAGGTACGCTAACGAACGGGAGCAGTTTGGTCGCCCGATAGCAAAATATGGCGCTATCCGCTATAAAATTGCCGAGCAGGTGATCCGTACTTACGCTTCCGAATCGGCCATTTATCGTGCCAGTCAGAATATGGAAGAAGCAACCGAGCACATGATAGCCGAGGGTATGGATCCGATAAAAGCTAAACTGAAAGGCACCGAGCTATACGCTATCGAGGCCGCTATTATTAAGGTGGATGCATCTGAAACATTGGATTATGTAGTGGATGAGGGTGTGCAGATCTATGGTGGGATGGGCTATAGCGCCGAAGCGCCGATGGACAGGGCTTACCGCGATTCGCGCATTAACCGGATCTTTGAAGGCACCAACGAGATTAACCGAATGTTAACCGTTGATATGATGCTGAAACGCGCCATGAAGGGCGAACTTGACCTGATGGGCCCCGCCCAAAAAGTAGCAGGTGAATTAATGAGTATCCCCGATTTTGGCGCCGGCGAAGAGGAAACCTTGTTTAGCAAAGAGAAAAAATATGTGGCTAATTTTAAGAAAGCCGTACTAATGGTAGCCGGGGCAGCCGTGCAAAAGTTAATGACGCAGTTAGGCAAGGAGCAGGAAGTATTGATGAACCTGGCCGATATGCTGATTCAGCTGTATGTTGCCGAATCGCTGCAGTTACGGGTTGAAAAACTGGTAGGCATGCGTGGCGAGGAAGCCTGCGCCCTGCAACTGGATATGATGCGGGTATTTATTAATGATGCTGCCGAAAAGATTATGAAAGCCGGCAAGGAGGCGCTAAATGCCTTTGCCGAAGGCGACGAACGCCGCATGATGATGATGGGCCTGCGCCGCTATACCAAAACCGAAGATTTTAACACCACCGCCGCCCGCAGAAACATAGCTGCAAAAGTGATTGCGGAGAATAAGTATTGCTTTTAAGATAAGGGAAGGTGCGATTCCCTCCCATGGGGAGGGTGTAGGGAGGGGTTTATCCAGGCGATGAAACCCCTCCCTGCCACCTCACATCCTAACACACCCCTCCCAAGGGAGGGAACTATAGATTTACCATTATGAAAATATTAGTGTGTATTAGCCAGGTGCCGGATACCAGCACCAAAATTATATTGAAGGATAACGATACGGCCATTAACAGCCAGGGTACTACCTGGGTAATTAACCCTTACGATGAATGGTATGCCTTGATCCGTGCTTTAGAATTGAAAGAAGCCGGAACAGCTACCGATGTGCATTTGATTACCGTCGGCAAAGCCGATGTGGAGCCGGTAATCCGTAAAGCATTAGCACTTGGTGGCGATGAAGCCATCCGTATTGACGCGGATAGTAACGACGCTTACCAAACAGCCAATTATATAGCCGAATACGCCAGATCAGCAGGTTATGATCTGATACTGTGCGGTAAGGAGTCCATCGACTATAATAACGGTACCACCGGCGCTATGCTGGCCGCGTTGCTGGATGTGGATTACATTGGCTTCGCGACTAATATCCAGGTTGATGGTACTACCGCTACCGTGAAGCGCGAGATTGAAGGCGGCGAAGAAACCGATACCTGTAGTTTGCCCGTGGTCATCTCCTGTCAGAAAGGTGTGGCCGAGGCCCGGATACCAAACATGCGTGGTATTATGGCAGCGCGTACCCGTCCGCTAAAGGTGGTTACGCCTACAGCGGTTGAAGCGGTTACCGAGATCTTATTGTATGAATTGCCTCCGGCTAAAGCGGGTATCAAACTGGTTAGCCCGGATGATATGGATGCGCTGGTAGAGCTACTGCACAGCGAGGCTAAGGTTATTTGATCTCTTGATATAAGTATTGAGATGTGAGTATGGAGATTTGCTTACATCGCAATACCACGAAACTTATCTCAGATCTCATGTCTAACATCTCAAATCTAAAAATAGCATGTCTGTATTAGTATTGGTAGAACATACCGAAGGGAATATAAAAAAGAAGAGTTTTGAAGCCGTACAATATGCGGCCGGCATAGCCAAAGCACAGGGCACCCATGTAACTGCCTTAGTATTAGGTACTGTTGCCGATGCCGAAATGGCTGCACTTGGCCAGTATGGCGCGCAAAAAGTATTGCACGTAGCCGATGCCCGTTTAAATGAACTGCATGCCCGTGCTTATGCCAGCGCGGTAATTGCTGCCGCGCAAAAGGAGGGCAGTAAGGTAATTGTCACGCTACACGATATTAACGGGCGGGCGGTTGCTCCGCGCGTTGCGGTTAAGCTAAAAGCCGGATTGCTTGCCGGCGCGTTATCCTACCCGGATACGGCAAAAGGATTTGTGATCAAAAAAGCAGTATTCTCGGGCAAAGCATTTGCTTATGTAAATATCCTGAGCGATGTAAAAGTGATTACGCTGATGCCAAACACTTTTCAACCGCAAAAAGCTGATGGTAGCGCTACCGTTGAAAAGCTGGATGTTACTTTTGGCGATAAGGATTTTGGTATAACCGTTAAAGAGGTGAACAAGGTAAAAGGCGAAGTACCGTTGAGTGAAGCTGAACTGGTGGTATCGGGCGGCCGTGGCATGAAAGGCCCTGAAAACTGGGGATTGATTGAAGACCTGGCTAAGGAATTAGGCGCGGCCACAGCTTGCTCGCGCCCGGTAGCCGATGCGCATTGGCGCCCGCATCACGAACACGTGGGGCAAACCGGCGGGACTATCCGGCCAAATTTATACATCGCGGTGGGCATTTCGGGCGCTATCCAGCATTTGGCGGGGGTGAACGGATCAAAAACCATCGTTGTGATAAACAAAGATCCCGAAGCGCCGTTCTTTAAGGCAGGCAACTATGGGGTGATAGGCGATGCGATGGAAATATTACCACGCCTGACAGCCGCCGTTAAAAAATTTAAAGAAAGCCATAAATAATTTAATAATGGAAAACGTGTTTTTTGAAGGCCCGGTGCTTTGGGCACAAATTGATGCCAATATGCATATGCGACACTCTGCCTATGCTGATTTTGCGGCGCAGACACGCCTGGCCATGATGGAAAGCGTTGGATTGAAACCGGGTAAGCTTTTTCAATATAAAATTGGTCCGGTGCTGTTCCGCGAAGAACTGTTTTACCTGCGGGAAGTTGGTTTTAACGACCGTATCAAGGTAACTTGCGAGGTGATCAAATCGCGCGCGGATGGTTCCAGGTGGAGCATCAGGCACGAGATTTACCGCCAGGACGATGTAAAAGCGGCTACCATTATTGCCGATGGATCATGGATAGATACGGAAAAGCGTAAGCTGGCTGTATTGCCAAAGGAGATAAGCGACCTGTTTGCGCAGGCACCTAAAAGCGCCGATTATATGGAAGAAGCGCCGAAATCTTAAAATAAAAATCTACAAATACCGATATGAGCGATCTGAAACAAAGTTTTGAGCAAGCAGCTAAAGATAGTAAAGGGTTAAGCAAGCGCCCCAGTAATGAAATACTGCTGAAATTATATAGCCTGTACAAGCAGGCTACAGAGGGCGATATGCCCGCTGATACCGAAAAGCCACATATGTTTGATATGGTAGCCCAGGCCAAATACAATGCCTGGAAAGGGCAAAAAGGATTATCAGCTGATGATGCCATGCAGGCTTATGTTGATTTGGTAGGGGAGTTGAAGGGGTAATAGGCAAATAAGAACGAATTGTCATTGCGAGCGATAGCGTGGCAATCTCATAGGACAAGCAAATAGGACCTGCCTATGGGATTGCCGCGTCGTTTCACTCCTCGCAATGACAATTAATTTTAACCGAAATTTTGACAAATGTTGCCGTCATTTAGACCTTTGTAAATTGCTTTGGAATACGTTACTTGCATATAAACCAATACTAAATTATTATAAACCTGCCGGTAATTTGCTGATCTGTAAAAAGAGCGTAATTGCCTGCCTAAAATCCAAACATCATGTCTGTATTTAGAAAACATTTTATTCGCCTGGCATTTGCACTGCTGGCTGTATGTTGCTTCAATATCGCCGCTAAGGCACAAACCGACCCCATCGAGGGCCTGTGGTATAATGCCGAAAAAACCGGTAAGGTAGAAATTAAAAAAGATGCCAGCGGCCATTTTAATGGTAAAGTGGTATGGCTGAAGGAGCCGTTAAAAGACGGAAAGCCTAAGCTGGATGAAATGAATACCGACGAAAAATTGCGCACCCGTCCGCGTTTGGGTTTACCCGTGCTGAACGGCTTTGTAAAAGATGGTGATAAGAAGTATACTGACGGTACCATTTACGATCCGCTGAACGGTAAAACTTATTCATGTAAAATGACTTATAAAGGCAAAACGCTGGATATCCGCGGGTATATCGGGATCTCGTTGTTCGGGCGTACCACTACGTGGACGAGGGTGGAATGACCACAACGTCATAGCGAGGAGCGGAGCGACGTGGCTATCCCCTACCTGTAGAGCCGCTCTGTAAATCGGGGATTGCCACGCTACGCTCGCAATGACGTGATTTAAGATATAAAAATAAACAAGCATAAAAATGAGTGCTAAACGAGTGATAAAAAAAGTAGCTGTACTGGGCTCGGGTGTTATGGGGAGCAGGATTGCCTGTCATTTCGCTAACATCGGTGTACAGGTGTTGCTGCTGGATATTGTGCCAAAAGATGCCCCTGCCGATAAAAAAAGCAGGAATAAGATAGTTGACGACGCGCTTACATTCGCGCTGAAATCTAACCCGTCACCTATCTACCTGAAATCATTTGCCAAACGTATTACTACCGGCAACTTTGAGGATGATCTATCCAAAATTACGGAGTGCGATTGGGTGATAGAAGTAGTGGTTGAACGCCTGGATATTAAGCAACAGGTGTTTGCCAATGTAGAGAAATTCCGTAAACCCGGAACGCTCATCACATCCAACACTTCGGGCATCCCAATTCATTTAATGACTGAAGGACGCAGCGACGATTTTAAAAAGCATTTCTGCGGCAGCCACTTCTTCAATCCGCCGCGCTATTTGAAACTTTTGGAGATCATCCCCACAAAGGATACCCTGCCCGAAGTAACCGATTTTTTGATGCTCTTTGGCGAGAAATTCCTGGGTAAAACCACCGTGCTGGCTAAGGATACCCCTGCCTTTATTGGCAACCGTATCGGCGTGTTCAGTATCATGAGCATTTTGCACTATGTAGAAAAAACCGGCATGACGGTGGAGGAAGTGGATAAGCTGACCGGCCCGGTTATCGGCCACCCTAAATCGGCTACGTTCCGTACTACCGATGTGGTGGGTTTGGATACGATGGTGCATGTAGCTAACGGATTACGCGAGAATGCGCCCAATGATGAGGCTAACGCGTTGTTCAACATACCTGAATATGTGAGCGGAATGCAAAAGAACAACTGGCTGGGCAGCAAAACCGAACAGGGTTTTTATAAAAAAGTAAAGATTAATGGTAAAAGCGAGTTCCAGGCGCTGGATTTAAAAACACTGGAATACAAGCCATCACAAAAAGTGAAGTTCCCGGTATTGGAAACCACCAAAACGGTTGACAATATGAGCGACCGGCTGAAAATGCTGTTCGACGCTAAAGATAAAGCCGGCGATTTTTATCGGGCTGTTTTTTACCAGCTGTTTGCCTATTCCAGCAACCGTATCCCCGAAATATCGGATGAATTATACAAGATAGATGCCGCCATGAACGCCGGTTTCGGCTGGGAAATGGGGCCGTTTGAAAAATGGGATGCACTGGGTGTAGAAGCTACCTTAAAAGCCATGGAAGCTGCCGGCAACAAGCCCGCGCAATGGGTTTATGATATGCTGGCGAGTGGTGCGAAGTCCTTTTATCAAATAGAGGATGGGCACAAAAAGTATTACGATATCCCATCCAAATCCTACAAAATTATCCCGGGAACGGAACAATTTATCTTATTGGATAATATCCGCGCCAGCAAAACCGTATGGAAAAACAGCGGGACAACCATTACCGATATTGGCGATGGCATTATCAACCTGGAGTTCCATACCAAAATGAACACCATTGGCGGCGAGGTGATTGAAGGTATTAACAAAGCCATTACCCTGGCCGAAGCATCGTACAAAGGATTGGTGATTAGTAACGAGGGCGCCAATTTCAGCGCCGGCGCCAATGTGGGTATGATATTTATGATGGCGGTTGAGCAGGAGTATGATGAACTGAGCATGGTGATCCGCGCTTTCCAGAATACCATGATGCGCATCCGTTACTCATCTATCCCGGTAGTAATTGCCCCGCGCCAGATGGCCTTAGGCGGCGGCTGCGAAATGTGCCTGCATGCCGATAAGGTAGTAGCACATGCCGAAACCTATATGGGCCTGGTGGAATTTGGTGTAGGCCTCATCCCCGGCGGCGGCGGCACCAAGGAGTTTGCCCTGCGGCTATCCGACGAGTTACAGGATGGCGATATAGAAATGAACAACTTCCGCGATAGGTTCCTCACCATCGGACAGGCTAAGGTTTCTACCTCGGCTTACGAGGCTTTTGAACTGGGTTACCTGAAAAAAGGCCGCGATATGGTAGTCGTATCCGAAAAACGTTTATTAGCCGAAGCCAAGCAGCAATGCCTGGTAATGGCTGATGAAGGCTACGTGCAACCTATCCCGCGTACTGATATCCGGGTGTTGGGTAAACAGGCATTGGGTTTGGGTTATATTGGCGCCAACAGCATGTACAGCGGTAACTATATCAGCGAGCATGATGTAAAGATCTCGCAAAAACTGGCTTACGTACTTTGCGGCGGCGATTTATCGCAACCCAGCATCGTCAGCGAGAATTACCTGCTGGACCTGGAGCGCGAAGCCTTTTTGCAACTATGCACCGAGCGCAAAACGCTGGAGCGGATACAGAGTATAATTACGGGTGGTAAGGTTTTGAGAAACTAAAAGCCCCCGGCCCCCTAAAGGGGGAGAAAGAGATAAATAAAGGATTAGATATTTAAACAAAATTCCCCCTTTAGGGGGTTAGGGGGCATTATGAATGCATATATAGTAGCGGCCAG
Organism: Mucilaginibacter sp. GW821-FHT07H05; assembly: GCF_059418485.1. NCBI lineage: Bacteria > Pseudomonadati > Bacteroidota > Sphingobacteriia > Sphingobacteriales > Sphingobacteriaceae > Mucilaginibacter > Mucilaginibacter sp. GW821-FHT07H05. The sequence continues at coordinate 182,769 of NZ_JBWKPY010000004.1, read as the reverse complement.
CCGCAGCGCCATCGGTAAAGCAACGCGGGGAGGCTTCAGGTTCACCCGGCCGGATACACTGGCGGCAGATGTGATCAGGGAACTGATGGCATCGGTACCCAATGTGGATAAGGAACAGATTGAAGATGTGATAGTAGGTAACGCTACGCCCGAGGCGGAGCAGGGCCTGAATGTAGGCCGGCTGATCTCGCTGATGGCGCTGGATACGGATAAGGTACCGGGCATGACGGTGAACCGTTATTGCGCTTCGGGTTTGGAAACTATCGCTATCGCATCTGCTAAAATACATGCCGGTATTGCCAATTGTATTATTGCCGGCGGTGTAGAGAGTATGAGCCTGCTGCCTATGGGCGGCTGGCGTATTGTGCCTAATACCGATATCGCGTTAAGCAACCCCGATTATTACTGGGGTATGGGCTTAACCGCCGAAGCGGTAGCCAAAGAGTATAACGTTGGCCGCGAAGAGCAGGACCAGTTTGCCTATAACTCGCACCAAAAGGCTATTAAGGCTATTGCTGATGGTAAATTCAAGGATGAAATAGTGCCGATGAACGTAACCGAAATATATGTTGACGAGAGCGGCAAAAAACAAAAGCGCGAATTTAAGGTAGATACCGATGAAGGTCCGCGTGCGGATACATCGTTGGATGCATTGGCTAAACTGAAGCCGGTGTTTGATGCGAAGGGTGTGGTTACAGCAGGTAATTCATCGCAAACCAGTGATGGCGCCGCCTTTGTGATGGTGGTGAGCGAAAAGTTTATGAAAGCCAATAATCTGACACCAATTGCGCGCATGGTAAACTACGCGGTTGCCGGTGTGCCGCCGCGGATAATGGGTATTGGTCCGCTGGTGGCTATTCCTAAAGTATTAAAAGCCGCCGGTATGAAGCAGCAGGATCTGGATCTGATTGAGCTGAACGAGGCTTTCGCGTCGCAATCATTAGCGGTGATAAAAGGCCTGGATTTAAACCCGGATGTGATTAACGTAAACGGAGGAGCGATTGCTTTGGGGCACCCGCTGGGTTGCACCGGGACAAAGTTATCCGTACAATTGTTTAACGAATTAAAAAGGCGCGATAAAAAGTACGGCATGGTGACCATGTGCGTAGGTACCGGTCAGGGCGCCGCCGGGATATTTGAATTATTATAGTGATTAGTTAATTGGTGATTAGAGATTAGGCTTATAAGATGATGACTAACACGCAACTAATCACTAATTAACTAATCTCTAATCACTAAAAGAATGACAGCGACAAGATTATTTGATTGTATGGCCATACAGGCCGCCGCGCCTGTGCCCAACCTGCTGAATGCCAAGGAAAATGGTGTATGGCGGGCTTATAGCACCCAGGAAGTGCACACCCTCATCAATCAGTTATCCGTGGCTTTGCTGAATTTAGGGGTAACCGCCGGTGACGGTACAACTGAAGGAAGGGATAAGATAGCCCTTGTTAGCAATGGCCGGCCCGAATGGCTGATCGTAGATCTTGCAGTACAGCAAATCGGCGCGATATTGGTGCCTTTGTATCCCAACAGCAATGCTAAAGAGTTAGAACAAATACTCACCGAAGCCGAAGTTAAATATGTATTTGTAAGCACCCCCGATCTTTGCGAAAAGATAACGGGGATACAAAGCCATATCCCGTCGTTAAAAAAGATCTATTCCTTTGATCAGATACCCGACTGCGCGCACTGGTCAGAATTGCTGAAGCCATTGCAGGATGGCGATCTGGCAAGGATAAAAGCCGTTAGCGATACCGTGAAGGAAGGTGATGTGACCACCATTATCTATACATCAGGTACTACCGGCCATCCCAAAGGCGTAATGCTGACCCATAAAAATATCCTGACCAACGTAATGGATTCGGGCGAGGTATTGAAACAGATTCCCACCGGTCATAAACATGCCCTTAGCTTTTTGCCGCTGAACCACATTTTTGAAAAAATGTGTACCTATATCTATTTCTTTTTTGGCTTTTCTATATCCTATGCCGAAAGTATGGAAACCATCGGCCCTAATTTAAGAGAGGTAAAACCCGGAATATTTACCGCAGTACCCCGCCTGCTGGAAAAAGTTTTTGAAAGGATAATGGCCGAAGGGCAAAAGCTGGAAGGATTTAAAAAGCAGGTGTTTTTATGGTCGATAGCTTTGGCCGAGGAATTTGAAATTGAAGGGACCAGTTTATGGTATAAAATAAAGCTGGCTATTGCAGATAAATTGGTTTACAGCAAATGGCGTGCTGCAGTGGGCGGTAATGTAAAAGCGATAGTAATTGGCAGTTCGGCCACGCCTATTAAGTTAGAGAAGATATTTACCGCGGCTAAAATTGTGATACTGGAAGGCTACGGCCTTACCGAAACATCGCCGGTGATAGCCGTTAACCAGTACTATAATAACATGCGCAAGTTTGGTACAGTAGGCCCCTTGCTGGGAGATGTGCAGGTAAAGATTGCCGAAGACGGCGAGATACTATGTAAGGGAGATAATGTAATGCTTGGCTATTACAAAAACCCCGAAATGACGGCAGAGGTAATGCAGGGTGGCTGGTTTCATACGGGCGATATTGGCGTGCTGGACGAAGGCAAGTTCCTTAAAATAACCGACCGTAAAAAAGAGATCTTTAAAACATCGGGTGGTAAATATGTGGCCCCGCTGCCTATTGAAAATAAGATGAAGGAAAATCATTTTATTGAGCAGATGATGGTGATTGGGTCGGAAAGGAAGTTTGTAGCAGCGCTGATCGTACCATCATACATCAATTTAATTCCATGGTGTACAGAGAATAACGTATTGTTTTACAGCCATGCCGAACTGATCAAAGACCGGCGGGTAATTGCGCTTTTTAATGGTATTATCGCGCAGTTTAATCCGGAGTTTAATCATGTGGAACAGGTGAAAAAAGTAGCCCTGCTGGCCAACGAATGGTCGGTAGAAAGCGGTGAACTAACTCCAACCGGCAAGATGAAGCGCAAAGTGATCATGGAAAAATATAAGGACGAGATAGATAAGCTATATGACGGCGAAACGGAGACCGATCCTATTGACCCAACTGCCAAATGAATACATTCCAAATAAGCATTAATGATCGTTTGGCTGTTGTTCAGTTAGACAGGGGGCGTTCCAATCCCATCAATCACGACATGGTAAAGGAACTGATCAGTTGCGTTCAGGACCTGGATACTGATGATGAGATAGGCGGGTTGATACTGACCGGTAAGGAAGGCTTCTTCTCGTCCGGCATCGATTTGATTGAAGCGTATGGCTATGACCAGGAACAAAGCCGCGCTTTCTGGACTGATTTTATGCACATGCAAACTGTGCTGGCATCATTCAAAAAACCATTGGTGGCAGCTATCAGCGGGCATAGCCCGGCAGGCGGTTGCGTAATGGCCATCTGTGCCGATTACAGGATAATGGCCGAAGGGAATTATATTATTGGTTTGAATGAAGTACCGGTAGGCATCATTGTGCCGGATAGTGTTTTTAATGTATATGCTTTTTGGTTGGGGCAACGCCTGGCCTATCAGTACCTGATGGAAGGTAAGCTGCTGAATGTCAATGACGCGAAGGATGTGGGCTTAGTGGATGAGGTGGCCAGCGCCGAGAATTTAGTGGCAGCAGCCGAAGCAAAGGTACGGGCCTACATGAAGTTTAACCGGGTAACCTGGAGCCAAAGCAAATTGAACCTGCGCAAAGCATTGATCAGTCAGCTCAATGCCGATCAAACCGAAACTTTAGATATGATGCTGAATCAATGGTGGGCACCCGCAACCCGCAAAGGTTTGGAGATGATGATCCAGCAACTAACGTCGAAAAAATAGCTAATTCAACAAGATATGATCGCTACCGGAATGTTAAGGGACGATGCCCTGAAAGGTAAAACCATTATTGTAACAGGGGGCGGTACCGGCCTGGGTAAAGCCATGGGGACATACTTCCTGCAGTTAGGCGCCAACCTGGTGATCACCAGCCGCAAACTGGATGTGCTGCAAAAAACCGCCACCGAAATGGAAGCTGCCACAGGTGGTAAGGTATTGGCAATTGCCTGCGATGTACGCAACTACGACCAGGTAGAGGCCATGCTGAAACAATCTATCGAAGCCTTTGGAAAAGTAGATGCGCTGCTGAATAACGCGGCGGGTAACTTTATATCGCCAACTGAAAGGCTATCGGCAAACGCGTTTGCTGCGGTGATTGATATCGTGCTGAAGGGTTCGGCCAACTGTTCGCTGGCGTTGGGCAAGTATTGGATAGATCAAAAAATTACCGGTAATATCCTGAATATAATAACCACTTATGCCTTTACAGGTTCGGCTTATGTAGTGCCATCGGCATGTGCTAAGGGTGGTGTGCTGGCCATGACGCGATCTTTGGCCGTAGAGTGGGGGCGCCATGGCATCCGCACCAACGCTATTGCGCCAGGTCCGTTCCCAACTAAGGGTGCCTGGGAGCGCCTGCTGCCTGGCGATATGGCACAAAAATTCGACTTTAAAAATCGTGTGCCCCTTAAACGTGTGGGCGAACACCAGGAACTGGCTAACCTGGCCGCCTTCCTCGTATCCGATTTTTCGGGGTACATCAACGGCGAGGTCATTACCATTGATGGCGGCGAATGGCTGCAAGGCGCGGGCCAGTTCAACGCGCTGGAGATGGTGCCGGATAAAATGTGGGATGCTATTGAGCAGGCTACCCGCTCGGCTTCGGGTTCGTGATATCCTCAAGTTTACAGCTTGTCATTTCGAACGAACAGCGGTGGGTTAAGTTAGGGGGTGAGGAGAAATCTTATACAATATGCTTGTCGCGCGTATAAGATTTTTTCGCTCGCTAAAGCCCAACACCACCCGCTCAAGAAAGTGTTCTCTTTCGCCCCATCACACAATCTCGCCCCCGCTCTGTCGAAATGACATGGGGGAGAGTTATTGCTGCGCAATAAACTCACTGAAGCTGGTTTCCAAATCCATATACCTATCCAACAATGTCAGCTGATTTTGCGCCCGCATTAGGTTTTGCTGGGGATAGGTGGTATGATAATAAACATCCCCATTAATAAAGTCAGTCAAAAAACGCAGGGCTTGCATGTAGATGATGAACTTGCCAGCGTAGATAAAATACTCCTTTTCTACCGAAGTCAATTCTATAGCCCCCGAGTAACCCTTATAAATGGCGTAAAAGCAATCGGCGTTGATCTGTATTTTGCTGAAATCCTTTTCTTCTTCGTTAGCAGGTGACAGATAGGTGCGCATCATATCACCCACATCGCTTATAAAATAGCCGGGCATTACCGTATCCAGATCAATTACGCATAAGCCCTTGTCATTTTCATCAAACAGGATATTGCTGATCTTGGTATCGTGATGGATCACCCGTAAGGGCAATAATTGCTGATCCGTTAGTTGCTGATAGGTTAGCAGGATATCTTTATGCTGTTCTATCTGCTCAATCGCATCTGCCGCTATGGCTAACCTATCGGCAGGGGCATTGGCAGCGGCACCGGTAAACTGGTTGTAACGGAGTTGCAGGTTGTGGAAATCCGGCAGCGTATAATTAAGCTGTTGTGGATCAAAATCTTTTAACAATGAGGTGAATTTACCAAACTGCCATGCTGCCTCAAATGCTTGTCGCGGATCATTAATTTCGGTAAGCGTTACCGAACCTTCTATAAAGGGAAATAAACGATAGTATTCGCCCCCCGGCGATTTGACCATGGCTTGACCAGATTGTGTTTTAACCGGGGCCACAAAAAGGTAACTGGGGGCTATTACTTTTAAATAGTCATTCAGCAGATCGATATTTTGGGCAATGGCTTCGGGCTGTTTAAAAACGTTGGTGTTAATTTGTTGCAGAATATAGTTTTTTGGTCTGCAAACCTTCCAAGTATGGTTGATCAGGCCCGAGCCAAAGGCAATGGTTTTGTATTCAGCAGGGTTAAGTCCGAATAGTTCAAGCAGGTTTTCAGGCGTCATTAACTGTTTTAATCTTACCCAAACCTAATCATATTAAATAAAATGGCTCATAAAGATTATCAAATACATCGCATTAAAATTTCTTTTTATATTGCATCAACTGAAAGATTAACCGATCAATTATGCAAAGAAGAGAATTTATACAAACCGGCGCTATTGCAGCCGCGGGACTGACCATTTTACCTGCCGGCAGCCTGTTTGCCGCGGCTAAGGATAAAGTAAGACTGGGATATATTGGCGTTGGCGCCCGCGGCCTGAATCATATTGCCGAAGGCCTTTTGCGCGATGATGTAGAGATTGTTGCCATTTGCGATACCCAGGAAAGCTCCCTGAAACTATGCCGCCAACAGATAGCTAAAAGCGGTAAGCCCGCGGCTAAAGAATATACCGGTGGTCTGGACGCCTATAAAGGCTTATTGGACCGTAAAGATATCGACGCGGTGATCATCGCTACCCCATGGCAGTTTCACTACCCGCAGGCAATGGATGCCATGAAAGCCGGTAAGTATGTAGGTTGCGAGGTAATTGCCGGCCTTACCGTACAACAACACTGGGATCTGGTGCGTACATCCGAGCAAACAGGCATGCCCTATATGACTTTAGAAAACGTTTGCTACCGCCGCGATGTAATGGCGGCTTTGAATATGACACGCCAGGGCCTGTTTGGCGAGATACTGCATGTGGAAGGCGGCTATCAGCATAATTTGCGCAACGTGCTGTTTAATAATGGCAAGCAGTATTACGGCGGCGGAGTGGAATACGGCCCCAATGCGTTAAGCGAGGCGCAATGGCGTACCCAGTTTAATATTGATCAGGACGGCGATCTGTATCCAACCCATGGCGCGGGGCCGGTAATGCATTATGTGGATATTAATTATGGCAACCGTTTTACCAGTATGGTTTCCTTCAGCTCTAAAGCGCGGGGACTGGCAGCTTATGTAGAAGAGCAGGCGCCGGGGCATCCTAATGCGAAGATCAATTACAAAAATGGAGACGTGGTGCAAACCATGATCAATTGCGCCAATGGCGAAACCGTCATGCTAACGCACGATACGCATTTACCGAGGCCCTATTCGTTAGGTTTCCGGGTGCAGGGCACCAAAGGTTTATGGATGGATGTAAACAAAAGTGTTTATATCGATCACAAATCTAAAAAAGATGATGTTTGGGACCCGGCGCAGGAATGGTTTGATAAATACGACCATCCGCTATGGAAAAAGTATGAGAAAGATGCATCGGGAGCAGGCCACGGCGGTATGGATTGGTTTGTGTTTAACGCCTTCATCCAATCGGTAAAACAAAAAAAGCAAACACCTATTGATGTTTACGATTCGGTTACCATGAGTGTGATTATGCCTTTATCGGCCCAGTCTATCAAGGAAGGCAACAAAACCTTAGCGTTTCCTGATTTTACAAAAGGCAAATGGAAAACCCGGAAAAATACTTTTGCTTTGGATGATAGCGGATTTTAGTCGCGGCTATTTGATAAAGTTATCGTACAAACTATTGATCGCCAATTTAAGGAAGGGGTTTACGCTATTGTATTCGCCAACGTTACAGCCGTTAGTAATGACTACGATACCAAATTTTTCATCGGGTTGGAAAAACATAGCGCTGTAAAGTCCGTAAGCCGAGCCGGTATGGCCTTTCATGGTTTTACCGGGGATCAGGTCGGTTTTGGTCATAATGGCCAGGCCGTACCCGGCTTTATCATTAACCACAGTTTGCATGGTTTTGGCGCTCTTTTTCGACATGATCTTTACGCCTTTATATTTTCCCATCAGCATATGCATAGACATATATTTAGCCAGGTCGGTTGCCGAAATCTTCATGCCGCCGGTGGGTGAAAAGATGGGCGTGCTGTATCCCATGGTGTAATTTTTTATTTCTTCGCTGCGCGCAACATAGGCTGATGGCGCCGGCGTAAATTTCTTCAATGTACCATTATACTCATATAGTGTAGTGAACAGTGATTTATCCAGAGAATCAACACAATACCCGGCGTAAAGGCCTAAAGGATCAAGAATATGGTGTTTAACGTACTGGTCAAACCGTTCGCCCGATAGCTTTTCTATCACCGAACCTACCATATTAAAATTGAGGTTGCAATATTGATAACCGGTACCTGGCTCGTAACTGTTATAGCATTTTTCCCAGTTAGGCCCCTTGTCGGGATTAATGGCATCCAGGTTAAAATAGCCCTGGCTATCGTTTACACTTGATGTGTGCGACATCACCATTTTTAGCGTAATAACGGTTTCGGGATATTTAGGATTGCGTACCGTAAAACCTACCAGTTTACTAAAATCATCATCCAGTGATAGTTTTTGGGCTTCGATGAGCTGCATAATGGACGTAGCTGAAAATGATTTTGATATAGATGCTATCCTGAAAATATTTTTATCGGTAAGCGGTGTATTGCTCTCCACATCCTTCATCCCAAAGGAGTGGGTATAAATGATCTCCCCTTTTTTTACTACAGCCACCGAAAGCCCTACGGCATCAAACTGTTTCATAATGGCCTGGATCTCAGCTTCAGCCTTGTCGGTTTGCCCAAAGCTGTTTGCCGAGATAAGCGCAATCAGTAATAAAGTAAATAAGTGCTTTAAATGTGTTAGTTTGATCATGCCCTGCAGATATAAAAATGAAGATAAATATATTTCATTAATAGCGATGCGGTTTTTCGCCAATTAGTTAATACTACTTATTCTTTTTCTTTTGGCCGCGGCCCGCGTTTGTAAATGATCAGCCCGTTTAAAAAATTGCGCAGTATCTGGTCGCCGCAGGGTTTAAAGTTAGGGTGGTCATCATTGCGGAAGATAGCACCGATCTCGGTTTTGGTTATCCGGAAATTAACCAGTTCTAACACTTTTATAATATCATCATCAGTAAATTTTAAAGCTACGCGCAGCTTTTTCATGATATCGTTATTACTCATAACATCTTGTTTTATGGTTTAGCGGGAGATATCTATTTTGATCTTCCGGCCTTTAATTTTTTCGTTTTTAACTAATTGTACAGTACGCTCTATCTTGTTGCGTTTTACCGCCGCGTAGGCCGAGTTATCCAGTACCTCAATCAAACCTACATCTTCCTTATCCAGTTCGCCTTTTTTAAGCAGTAAGCCTACAATATCTATTTTATTGATCTTATCCTTTTTACCGGCTGCAATATACAACGTAGCCCATGGCGATAGCGCGGGTAAGCTACCCTTTTCCGGCAGTTCTTCTATCTCTGGTAATTCAGTTAAGTACGATGGTTTTTCATCGGGCGCCAGCAGCAGGTACGATGTGCCTTTGGCATGCATGCGGGCGGTGCGGCCGTTGCGGTGTAAAAAGGCTTCCTCGTTATGCGGTAACTGGTAATGCACCACATGTTCAATTTCGGGGATATCCAATCCGCGCGATGCCAGGTCGGTAGTGATCAAGATCCTGTGGCTGCCATTACGGAATTTGAGCAGGGCGCGCTCACGGTCGTCCTGCTCCATGCCGCCATGGAAAATATCATGTGGCAGGCCACGGTCAAACAGCAGGTCGCTGATGCGTTCAACAGCATCGCGGTGGTTACAAAAGATGAGGGTGGCCTTATCGCTTATTTTGCAAACAAGTGCAAACAGCGCGTCCAGTTTATCGGCAGCTTCGACTATCACTACTTTTTGTTTCAGGTCGGGGGCAGCGGCGGCGCTGGTGAGGTAATTAAGTGTTTGCGGTTTAACTACGCCCGTGAACGACGGGATCTCGTCCATTTTTGTGGCCGATGTAAGCATGCGTTTGCGGATGTTGGGCATTTGCCTGATGATATAGGCCATATCTTCCTGGAAACCAAACTCCAGCGCCTTATCAAACTCATCTAATATTAACGTGTGGATGGTATCCGTACTAAAACTTTCGCGGCGTAAATGATGACCGATGCGACCCGGCGTGCCTATTAATACAGCCGGCGGCTGCGACAGGTTGTTCAGCTCTATTTTTACCGAATGCCCGCCGTAGCAGCAATTTACTTTAAAGCCGCTGCCAATTGCGCGAAAAACCTGTTCTATCTGCAAAGCCAGTTCACGAGACGGTACCAGGATCATGGCCTGTACGGTTGGCACGTTGGTATCCAGTAAAGCCAGCAAAGGCAATAAAAAGCCCAGGGTTTTGCCCGATCCTGTTGGCGAAAGCAATATGACATCGCCCTTTTTTGCAGCTTCAATAGCGGCTTGCTGCATGGGGTTAAGGGCGGTTATCTTTAAGTTTTGGAGGGCTTGCTTGATCATTTACAGGATTGAATTAATGACAAAGATAAGCTAAAAGGATGGGGGAGGTGGATAATATTATGAACTGCCGGACAGTGACACTAAAAAAGCTTATTCACTAATTTGTAGTTTATATCCCGTCCCGTGGATATTGACCAGTTGGAGGCTGCTATCGCTTTCCAGCTTTTTGCGAAGCTTGGAGATAAACATATCCAGGCTGCGGCCAACAATTACGCCCTCATCCTCCCATATTTCTTTCTGAAGCCGGTTTCTTTCAATAACCATATTTGGCGATTGCGCGAAAATTGCAAGCAGCTTGCATTCCTTAACGGTAAGCGGTGTGGTAGTTTGACCGGTAATCAGTTTCCGTTTCTGCGCATCAAACAATGTGTTGCCAATTTGTAGGGTAGACGGAGTAGCATTAAGGGCTGCCCCGTTACTTTTTCGCGGTTTAACAGAACGGAATAATAGTAAGCCCACAAAAGCCAGTAAAGGTATGCTACCGATTAAATAGCCTTTTTGTACAGGCGTAAAGCTTGCAGCATCCTGAAATTTAATATCGATAATGTAGCAGCTTTTGGGTTGCTTTCGTCTTGAGCAAGCGATGATGTTGTTTTTTTCGTTACCCGATATGGCATAGCCAAAAAGTACGCCTGTGTGTTTACAACTTAAAACGTTTACAATATAATCGCGCGGCAGGTTATTCTTGATGAGCGACCGCCTGATGATTTTTACCAATGAATCGGCTTGAAATGTAAACTCATTTTCAAAGGTGATCTGGTATTCGCCAGCGGCTATTTTTCTGACGGGTAAAACCCTTGATGTACTATCGCCCGAATTTAAAAGTACCTCGTGCCCGATTTTTCGCAGGATGATCTCCTGTTTAGCCAGATCATAACTATCATCACCTGATATGCTGAACGCGCAAAACAACGTGATCAGCAACAGGGAGATAAACCCTAACAAGTATGTGGCGCTATTCTTCACAATCAAATTTACGCTTTATCATCAAATTTATATTGAATTTACCGCATTTATGCAATTATATTTGAGTAATGAACCGAAAAAAATTCATCTCCCTGTTAGCCACTTCGGGGGCTGCCATATCAACTTTAGATAGTTGGGCAATTTCATCAGCAAACAGCAGCCTGAGCAGGCACAAAATTCCACCGTATTTAAAACCGGGTGATACGATTGGGATCACCAGTCCGGCCAGTTATATCAGCCTGGCAGATATCCAGCCCGCTGTTCAACTGATGGAAAGCTGGGGCTTTAAAATAGAAATTGGCGCAACTGCAGGTAAAAAAGACTTCACTTACGGAGGTTCCGACGAAGAACGGCTTGCCGACCTGCAGCAAATGCTGGATAACCCAAATATAAACGCCATTATGTGCGCCCGCGGCGGCTATGGCGTAGTACGGATCATCGACCAGCTTAACTTTAAGAAATTTAGAGCGCAGCCCAAATGGCTGATAGGCTTTAGTGATATTACCGTGCTGCATAGCCATATCAACAGCCATTTCGGTATAGCCACATTGCACTCCAAAATGTGCAACAGCTTCCCTGGCGACTGGACAAAGGCCGAACCCATACAGATTTCTACCATATTGTCTATCAAACAAGCGTTGGTGGGTGAAGCCATGACCTATACTGCGCCTGCTTCTGCATTTAACAGGGCCGGCAGGGCCGAAGCACCATTGGTTGGCGGTAACTTAAGCATGATAGCTACGCTTTCGGGCACGCAATCAGATTTGGAGACTAAAAACAAGATCCTGTTTGTAGAGGATACCGACGAATATTTATACAGCATTGACCGCATGTTCTGGAACCTGAAACGCAGCGGAAAATTAGCCAAACTTGCCGGCCTGATTATAGGTGGTTTCAAAGTAAAGCCCGATACACCCGGCGATGAATTTGGCAAATCGATATATGAAATAGTAATGGAGAAGGTGAAGGAATATGATTACCCCGTTTGCTTTGATTTCCCGGTAGGGCACCAACGAAATAATTTCGCCCTGAAATGCGGGGTTCGCCATGTTTTGGAGGTGGGGGCGGAGGGTAGCAAGCTGGATTCTCTTTAGTGCTTAAGTTAATCCCTAAAGTCAAACCGGTTACTTCATAGTTTGGAACAAGTTTCATAGTTCATTGCCGTCCCATTTATGGGACGGATAAGCAAGCATAACTACTGGGCTTTAGCCAAACTGAACACCGGGTAAGAAGTTTGGCTAAAGCCAGGACCTATCCGCGCGTTATCCGTTGGCTGAAGCCAACTGCAATGAATTGAAATAGGCAAGGAAATATATTCCTGTTATTTTATGGGTTAAATTAACATGAATAGCATACTATGCCATAGCGGGCATAGTAAAGCGGAAACAGGTGCCTTTTCCTAATTCACTATCAACCTGTATGGTGCCGCCATGCTGCGCAACAAAATCCTTTACCAGGAGCAAACCTAATCCGCTGCCTTTTTCCTGACTGGTACCCAGTAACGATGCCGATTTTGTATTGCCTAATAACATATCCTTAGTTTGCTGCGCCATGCCTACGCCAAAATCCTGGACACAGATCTCGACCATATTCCCTATCGGTTGCGCGGTAACGTTTATGGAGCCCCCGGCATAAGGGGTAAACTTAATCGCATTTGTCACCAGGTTCTGTAAGATCGACCGGAGCATCAGCGAATCAGCGTATATATAAATATCGTCTTCAATCTTATTTTCCAGCTGGATCTCTTTTTGGTTGGCGTTCGCCTTTAACAGTTCAAGCGATTCATTAATACCATGGGCCAGCTGGAGCTTTTGCCGTTTAAACTCGGTTTTTTCGCGCTGCTTTTTAGCCCATTCAACCAGCTCATTCAGCTGGGTTAAAATATTGTTAGATGTTTTGTGTATAATGCCCGAAAATAGCCTGATCTGTTCCGGGAGTAATTTTTCGGCATTTCGGTTCAGATTGTCCGACGAGGCCAGTAAAGAGGTCAGCGGGTTGCGCAAGTCGTGCGAGATAACAGAAAGGAATTTATCTTTTGATAAATTAAGCGCCTTCAGTTCCTGGTTCAGTCTTTCCAGTTCAATGGTACGTTCTAAAACCCGTTTTTCCAGGTCCTGGTTAAGCTGTAACAGGTCGCTGTTGATTGCCTGTAATTTCTCTTCCTGTTGCTGCAACAGCTGGTTCTTCCGGTAAAGCTCGGTAAAAACGGCTGTTTTTGATCGTAATATTTGCGGGTTAAAAGGCTTCCGGATAAAATCTACCGCGCCGGCCTGATAACCCTTAAATACCGCGGCTTCTTCATAATCATGGGCAGTAATAAAGATGATCGGTATTTGCCTGAGCTTTTCCCGCTGATAGATCAGTTCGGCCGTTTCATAGCCATCCATGGTCGGCATTTTCACATCAAGCAATATCAGCGAAAAATCCTCTTCTTTTAAAAGTATCCGTAACGCCTCGCGGCCCGAAGTAGCTTTAGAAAATATATAGCCTTCATTTTCTAAAACCACCTCCATCGACATCAGGTTGTTCTCGTTATCGTCTACAAGCAAAATCTTTATTGCAGGTGCCTTACTCATTATTTCAGGTTGTTGCTTATTGTACAAGTAAAATAAAAACAAACTATTTAATTAACCAAACACGCATCAGCGATAACAGCTGGTCTGTTTTTACCGGTTTGGTTATATAATCCGAAGCGCCGGAAGAGATACATTTTTGCCTGTCGCCTATCATCGCTTTCGCGGTTACGGCAATAATAGGCAGGTTTTTATGTTTCGGTTCCTTCCGGATGATCTGTATCGTTTCATAACCATCCATTTCCGGCATCATAATATCCATTAAAACAATATCAATGCTCTTGTCCTTATTCAGAATCTCCAGGGCTTCCCTGCCGCTTTCCGCCGTGATCACGTCAATATTCGAGCGCTCAAAAACCGCCGTCAGGGCAAACAGGTTACGTACGTCGTCATCAACAACCAGCACTTTTTTCGATTCCAGTATATCACTTTTAACGCCAATGCTATCGATCATTTTAAGCTTGCTTTCGCTGATATACTTTTTATCAATGTGCAGCAGCACCAGTATTTCCTCTAACAGGTATAGGTGTGATGTTGGTGTTTTGGTAATGATCTTATGGTTCATGCGCTTCAGCTGGATCAGTTCGTCCTGGGTAAAGTCGCGCGCCGAGTGAAGCAATATGGTGGTTTGCCGCTGCTTTAATAAATTTACCTTGTTTAACAGTTCAAGGCCGTTGGCATCGGGTAAAACATAATCTAAAATGATACAATCAAATACTTCCTTTTTTAAGAAGGAAAGCCCTTTTTTAGCCGTTAAGGCCCCGAAAACTTCTATACGGTCGTTAGATATCAGATCGGTTAACCGTAGCAGATCCTCTTCGTTATCCTCAATAACCAATACCTTTTTCTTAACATGCGCATTAAAGCTAACTATACCGGTAATCAGTTCATCTAAAGAGGTGTTTGATAATGGTTTTAAGCTAAAGGTTTTTGCGCCGAGCTTTAAAGCCATGGCCCTGTTATCTTCGCCAGAGATCACATGAACCGGGATATGCCTTAAATTAATGTCGGTTTTCATCAGTTTAAGAATCTTCCATCCGTTTGATTCGGGCATATTTACATCAAGCGTAATGGCAATAGGGTTGTACTTAATAATGCTGTCAAAAATCTCCAGGTAACTAATTGCTACCACCACCTTTAGGTTAAGATCGTGCGCTTTATCTATCAGTATCTTAGTAAACCTGATATCGTCTTCCACAACAAGCAGCACATTGTCTTCTACGCCAATATTGTGGCGGTCATCATCCATTACCAGTTCGGCTGTGTCTACCAAATTAGCGCGCAGGTGCGATGCCGGATAAATCTCTTTTACTTTAACAGGCATGGCGGCCTCTTCTTTATACTTTAAGGGCAGGTATAAAGTGAACACGCTACCCTTACCCAATTCGCTGCCCACGGTTATGGTGCCGCCTAAAAGTTCGGCAAAACCTTTGCTAATGGAAAGACCAAGGCCGGTACCGCCATACTTACGGCTGGTTGAGCCCTCGGCCTGTTGAAACGCCTCAAATATAATTCCCTGTGTATTTTGCGATATGCCAATACCCGAATCCTCTATCGAGAAGGCAATGACAGAGTCGGTTCCGCTTAGCGGATTTTCCTGGTTAGGGCCGGGTTTAAAAATATGCAGCTTTACGCGGCCCTTTTCGGTAAACTTAAAGGCATTGGACAGCAGGTTTTTTAAGATCTGGTTCAAACGCTGCATATCCGTTTCCATCAGTTCCGGCAAATCTTCCTGCAGCTCAATCTCGAATTTTAAATTCTTGGCTTCAGAGATGGGCTTAAAGGTAGATTCGGCAAAGGAGGCGATCTCTTTAAAGCTAACCGGCATTACATCGGCTGCAATAACCCCCGATTCGATCTTGGACAGATCGAGGATGTCATTGATCAGCTGGATCAGGTCATCCCCGCAGGAGTGGATAGTTTTGGCAAACATCCTTTGCTTTTCGGTAAGATTACCTTCGGGGTTCTCAAACAGCTGCTGTGCCAGTATCAATAAACTGTTTAACGGCGTGCGCAGCTCGTGCGACATGTTAGCCAAAAACTCCGATTTGTATTTAGATGTTAAAGTTAGCTGCTCTGCTTTTTCTTCTAATGAACGGCCTTTATCGTGCAACTCGTCATTTGCCCTCCTTAACTCTTCCTGCTGGGCAGAAAGCTCGCTCGCTAAGGATTGCGATTGCGATAACAGCTCTTCTGTACGGGTATTGGTTTCAATATTGTTTAACACGATACCGATACTTTCGGTCAGCTGATCCAGGAAGTCGATATGGGTATCGCTAAAGTTTTCAAACGAGGCCAGCTCAATAACCGCCTTTACGTTATTCTCAAACAATACCGGAAGTATTACCAGATCGATAGGGGCGGCATTACCGATGCCCGAACTGATCTGCAGGTATTCGTTAGGTACATTTGCCAGCCGGATGCGTTCTTTATCGGTAGCGCACTGGCCAACCAAACCTTCGCTTAACGAAAATTCCTGGTTAATGAGTTTCCGGCTTTTGTGGGCATAGCCGGCAAACAGCTTCAGCTTAACCTCGTCCGCGCCTTCGGGTTGTTCTAATATATAGAACGCGCCGTAGCGGGCGTTCACCAGTTCTGCCAGCTCCGATAATACTTTGTTTGCTACCGCGTTTCTATCGCGCTGGCCCTGCAGCATCTGTGCAAACTTGGCCAGGTTAGATTTTAGCCAATCCTGCTCGTGGTTCCTTAAGGTTGTTCCTTTCAGGTTGGCAATCATCTGGTTAATGGTATCCTTTAACGCTTCCAGCTCACCCTTTGCTTCCACGCGGATGGTCCGGGTTAAGTCGCCCTTGGTTACCGCCGATGCTACTTCGGATATGGAGCGTACCTGCGTGGTTAAGTTTTGCGCCAGCTGGTTTACGTTTTCGGTCAAATCTTTCCAGGTACCTGATGCGCCCGGCACACTGGCCTGTCCGCCCAGGCGGCCCTGCACACCCACCTCACGCGCTACGGTGGTTACCTCATCGGCAAATACCGCCAGGGTATCAATCATTTCGTTAATGGTATCGGTCAGCTGTGCCACCTCGCCTAAGGCGTTAATGGATAGTCGTTGTTTCAAATTACCCTTGGCAATACCGGTTGCCACCTTGGCAATCCCGCGGATCTGCCCGGTTAAGTTAGATGCCATTTGATTTACCGAGTCGGTCAAATCCTTCCAGGTACCACCCACACCTTTTACGTGTGCCTGTCCGCCCAGCTTACCTTCGGTACCCACTTCACGTGCCACACGCGTTACTTCGGATGCGAAGGAGTTCAGCTGATCCACCATCGTATTAATGGTGTTCTTCAGGTCCATGATCTCGCCTTTTACGTCGATGATTACCGTTTTAGATAAGTCGCCGCTGGCCACCGCCTTAGTTACTTCGGCAATGTTACGTACCTGCGATGTTAAGTTGCTGGACATTTGGTTCACCGAGTCGGTCAAATCCTTCCAGGTACCCGCAACGCCCGGCACAAAGGCCTGTCCGCCCAGGTTACCATCGGTACCCACCTCACGCGCTACACGGGTTACTTCGGATGCAAACCCACGCAGCTGATCCACCATGGTGTTAATGGTTTCTTTCAGTTGGAGGATTTCTCCCCGTACGTCTACCGTGATCTTTTTAGATAAGTCGCCATTTGCTATCGCGATGGATACATCGGCTATATTTCTTAGTTGTGCCGTTAAGTTACCGGCCATTTTATTTACCGAATCCGTTAAATCCTTCCAGGTACCATCCACACCGGGCACGTTGGCCTGTCCGCCCAGTTGCCCTTCCGAACCCACCTCACGAGCTACACGGGTTACTTCGGATGCGAAGCCGCGCAACTGATCCACCATGGTATTAATGGTATCTTTCAGCTCCAATAACTCGCCCTTGGCATTTACGGTAATCTTACGGGAAAGGTCGCCCTTTGCTACCGCCGTGGTTACCTCGGCAATGTTACGTACCTGCGAGGTCAGGTTATCCGCCATTTTATTTACCGAGTCGGTTAAGTCCTTCCATGTACCACCTACACCCGGCACATTGGCCTGGCCGCCCAATTGCCCTTCCGAACCTACCTCACGCGCCACACGCGTTACTTCCGAGCCGAAGGAGTTGAGCTGATCCACCATGGTATTGATGGTGATCTTTAGTTCCAGCATTTCGCCCTGTACGTCAACCGTAATTTTTTTAGATAAGTCGCCTTTTGCTACCGCGGTGGTTACTTCGGCTATATTACGTACCTGCCCGGTTAAGTTACCCGCCATCTGGTTTACCGAGTCGGTTAAATCCTTCCAGGTACCGCCTACGCCCGGCACGTTAGCTTGCCCGCCTAACTGCCCTTCCGAACCCACCTCACGCGCCACACGGGTTACTTCGGACGAGAAGGAGTTCAGCTGATCCACCATCGTATTAATGGTATTCTTTAATTCCAATAACTCGCCCTTCGCATCCACCGTGATCTTACGCGAAAGGTCGCCCTTCGCTACCGCCGTGGTTACCCCCGCAATATTACGTACCTGGTCGGTCAGGTTACTACCCATCTGGTTTACTGAGTCGGTCAGGTCCTTCCATACACCGCCTACACCTTTCACACGTGCCTGCCCGCCCAGCTTACCTTCGGTACCTACTTCCAATGCCACACGCGTTACTTCGGATGCGAAGGAGTTCAGCTGATCCACCATCGTATTGATGGTCTTTTTCAGCTCCAGCATCTCGCCCTTTACGTCTACCGTAATTTTTTTGGAAAGGTCACCATTGGCCACCGCCGTGGTTACACCCGCAATGTTACGCACCTGCGATGTTAAGTTACCCGCCATACGGTTTACCGAATCCGTTAAATCCTTCCAGGTTCCTGCAACGCCCGGTACTTTCGCTTGCCCTCCTAATTTACCTTCGGTACCTACTTCCAGCGCCACACGGGTTACTTCGGACGAGAAAGAGTTGAGCTGATCCACCATCGTGTTAATGGTGTTCTTTAATTCTAATATTTCGCCTTTGGCCTCTACCGTGATCTTTCGGGAAAGGTCGCCTTTTGCCACCGCAGTAGTTACTGCCGCTACGTTACGTACCTGGGCGGTAAGGTTACCTGCCATCTGGTTTACCGAATCGGTTAATTCGGCCCATACACCCGCAACACCTTTAATTTTTGCCTGCTCGCCCAGCTTACCTTCCGAACCTACCTGCCGCGCTACACGTGTTACCTCCATAGAGAATAAGCGCAGTTTGGACAGCATCTGATTGGATTCTTTAGCTATGCGCAAAAACTCGCCTTTTAAAGGGTGCCCGTTTATTTCCAGCGGGATATGTTTAGAAAGATCGCCATTGGCAACCGAGTTGATCATCCCGGCTATTTCCAGCGTAGGGGAGGTGAGGTCTTCTATCAGGTTGTTTAATGAACTTACGCCGCTTGCCCACTCGCCCTTCGCGTCGGTCAGTTCTATTCTTTTAGACAGATTTCCTTTTTTACCGATGGTTTTCTCGGCAGAAGAGATCTCGGTTACGAAACGCTCATTCATATCGATAATATCGTTGAGCACTTCGCAGATCCTGCCGTTTATACCTGCCTGGGTAACCGGCATACGGACATTTAACCTTCCGTTTTTTACCATGGAAAGAACCTTTAAAAGTTCTTTAAGATCGAGACTATCGGTATGATATTCGGTCATCACATCGGTTTCGTCCAAAATTTTGTCTAAAATATCGTCTTTCATAAAATGAAACAGGTTAATAAAAGGTGTATTAACAGGGGCTGTAACGGCAGTGTGGGCTAAGTAAATGCGAATAAAAATAGAAAAAATATAAAACAAATAAAAAGAAAGTATATCTGCTTATTATCATTTTTTATAGCGACACCCCGCAAAAAAACAGACAAATTAGCTATCGTAAATCATCAATCAATTTAAATATGAAGTGACTCAGAGTGGGTTAGCAACAACCGGCCCTCGCTACCCGGCATTGCCATTAACGCAGGCACAAACTGGTACAGTACGAAAAGGAAATTTATATTTGATGGTATAATCGCCTATGCAATTGTTTCGCCATAAAACATACTTGATTTTATTTATTTTGCTGATACACCTGCGGGTTTACGCGCAGGCTCCGATAACGCTTTCGAATGAAAAGGCCACCGGCGAGGCGAAGGCTTTATACCAATACCTGCAGGCTATGCGGGGTAAAAAGGTGCTGTCGGGGCAAATGGTTTCCAATTTCGGGCAGATGGATGAACTGAAATACATCTACGATGTAACCGGCAAGCAACCTGCCATCTGTGGACTGGACCTGATTGATAGCAGTAAAAACCAGGACGAGATAGCGTTTGCTAAAGAATGGTGGAAAAAGGGCGGTATACCCACCATTATGTGGCACTGGGGCGCGCCGGGCATAGGAAGCGGCTACGAGAACTCGAAGAAAGCGATTGATATTGACAAATGCTTTGAACAGGGCACCCCCGAGTATAAAGCCTTCTGGAAGGAACTGGATGAAAAAGCCAAATTGCTGAAGAAACTTAAGCGGGCGCGTATCCCGGTATTATGGCGGCCATTTCACGAGTTAAACGGCGATTGGTTTTGGTGGAGCAAACAGGGCCCCGAAAAGTTTAAGCGTTTGTGGATCACCATGTATAACTATTACGTACATAAAAAGAAACTGAATAACCTGATATGGGTACTTTGCTATACCGGCAAACCCGATAGCGCCTGGTACCCCGGCCACCAATACGTGGATATTGCCGGCGCCGATACCTATGATGATAACAGCCCACACCTGGCTATGTATAATCAGGTACATCATATAGTGGGCGATGCCATGCCGATAGCCTTGCATGAGTGTGCTACCCCGCCTGATCCCGACCAGACCCTGGCCCGGGGTGCAAACTGGGCCTGGTGGATGGTGTGGCATACCAGCTATATTGCCAAAGTAGATAAGGATTACCTGAAATATGTTTACCAGCACAACGAGGTGATCACCCTGGATGAAGTGCCGGATATGGTGAAGCTATACGGCCCGCGCCATTCGTTTTGGTATCGTTTAATACACTGGTGAAAAATATTTTAAAGAATTTCTTTATTTTATAAAAATAATGTGTATCATTGTGCCATGAAAACAACAGCAATACTTTGTCCTATACCCCAACTGATTTATCAGAGAGGATAGGCTATGTATTGAATTATATAAACAAAATACTTAAATCCTCTTAGATAAATGCTAAGGGGATTTTTTGTTTTAGAGACATTTTTCAGGGTAGTATATCAATTGGATGAGATTACTCCGTTTGGAACGGAGAGGTTCCCGGTTCGAGTCCGGGTTACCCTACTTTGGTGAAGGAAATATAGCTCAATGGTTAGAGTAACACCCTTATACGGTGACGGTTAAAGGTTCAAGTCCTTTTATTTCCACATAAAATGGTCGGTTGCCCGAGTGGTTTAAGGGAGTCCTCTGCAAAAGGAATGTCCGCAAGTTCGAATCTTGTACCGACCTCAATATTTTCCTGTGGTGCAACGGTAGCACGCCTGATTTTGGTTCAGCAGATCGTGGTTCGAATCCATGCAGGAAAACCATGATTAATGTAGCAGCCGATGGTTGCATTACTGTTGATTTTGATTTTAACCCGATAGTGAGCGGGTAGGGGAAGTTGTGTTTTTGATAAAGATATTTCTTTATTTTGGAAATGCGTCAGCAGGATATTCAGCTATTAAGAGATCATCCTTTGTCGCAAATAACCACCCAAAACAGATGCCGGCGCGAAGATGAACATCGCAAATAACTGCGTCCAATGGTGACCTGCAGCGGTAAACATCGAAATTGTCGCCAGCAGGAACATCACAAGGGCCAGCAGATAATTCAGCCCGAGCGTTGCTTGTTTTACAATCAGTTGCAAAACTAATCCTGCTATGATAGCAAAGAATACGCCGTAAATAATAGTGATCACTTTAAAACTGAGCGATGCATCCTGGTGCGGGTGCTGCCCGGTTAAAGTAAATAATAAAACCGAGCTGATGGCAAATATCATATACCCGGCTATAACTGCTAAAATTTTCCTGGCCATTTGTGATAACTAATTGATACAAATATCCGGTTTACCATAACAACGGGCTTCTTTAAAATTGCTGTTGTTTGGTTTGCTTTTAGCGCGGCCGTTTATTATTGCGTAAAGATCAGGCAAGGATATCTTAAGCAGTTTGCTTAAAAAAATAATGGGCCGTGACTGCTGCCAAATGGAAATTTATTAACCCTGCCATGCAGATGGTCGTGATGCGAATGGTCACGATACATTTTTTGATTGCGTGGCAGGTTCATCAGTAATTCAGGTTTAATAGCTTCAGTCTTGTCAGGCTGATCAACTATGGTAGTTTTTTTCTTCATGACGACTTCTCCTTTTAGGTTTTTGGGATGGTTATACTAAGTTACATACAATTGTTTTTATTTCAAATTGCTTTAAAAGAAAAATTTAAAGGTAATGGAAAGGCGCCTGACCGGGCAAAGGAACAACATCAAGCCAAAACAAAATTACACGGGTTGCTAAACTTCGCTCAGCAAATATTGTTAGCTTTATTATAAAAAGGAAGAATTATGGAAATCATACGCGGTGGTTCACAGCCTTCGGGAAAAGGCCCGGCCGAATATTTTACCGGGCAGGTACGGATCGATCCGCTTTTTACCCCGCCCGATCCGGCGCGTGTGGCCATGGCGCTGGTTACTTTTGAGCCAGGCGCCCGTACCGCCTGGCATACGCATCCGCTGGGGCAAACGCTTATTGTTACCGCAGGCTGCGGCCGGGCGCAACGCGAAGGCGGCTCTGTCGAGGAGATCAGGCAGGGAGATGTAGTGTGGTTTGCCCCTGGCGAAAAACATTGGCACGGCGCTGCCCCCGGTACGGCCATGAGCCATATCGCTATCCAGGAAAAATTAAATGGCTCGCCTGTGGATTGGATGGAACAGGTAAGCGACGAAGCATACAGCAGTTTCCATCAGTAAGAAGAATAGCCTACTTAATTCAACTGTGTATTAACGTATAAATGATATTTATGATAAATCATCCACTTATTAATTGTAAAAATTAAGATTATTATTAACTTGCCATACAATTATAAACCACTATTCTATAGCCAGGGATAGTTATCGCTCAAATTTTACTGATATACGTTGTAAATATTATTTTTCTAATATATTTATAAATGTATATCAGACATTTAAACCTAAGGCCATCTTAGGTAATACAATTTGACATAGCCATCAGAATATATAATATGAGGATAAACTTTACTTACTATAAGTTGAAACATCAATTCGTCACCTTACTATTGGTGGTGCCTTTATTATTTATGCTTTTGCAAGGTAAAGCGGCTGATAAAGTACCTATAGAGTATTTGAATATTGATAATGGCCTCTCCAATAATTCGGTAACCTCCATATTTCAGGACCATTATGGGTTTATGTGGTTTGGTACTTACGATGGGTTGAACCGTTATGATGGTTACAGCTTTAAGATCTTTAAAAACCACTGGGGCGATGAGGGTTCGCTGATCAATAACCATATCATCTGCATTGCCGAAGATCACGATAACCGGATATGGGTAGGCACCGAAAAGGGAGTTGTTTATTATAACTATTCCGATTCTAAAATTTACCCGGTATATTATCGCCCTGTTAATCAACCCCAATTAAGGAGGGTAGTTTCGCGCATTAACAGCCTGGTTACCGATGCAGATGGCAACCTGTACGTGGCTACCGAAGAAAATGGCCTGCTGATATGTAAAAAGGGCAGCAAAGTTTGCGAACAGGTAATAAGCCGCGACGATACAACAGCTTTCAATATTCAAAAGCTGCTGGTCGACAATAAGGGCAGGCTATGGGTTTTTGTTAACGGCTTAGGTTTATGCCGCTACAACGCTGCCCTGCATAAAACAACGCTGGTTAGTACCCAAATAAAAGGAGTAAATTGCCTTGCATCTGATACCCGCAGCGCTTTTATATGGATAGGGACCGAAAGTGGGCTGTTTAAATATGATGTTGCTCAAAACAAGTTTATTAATTTAAATACCGCTGGTTATAAACTAACCAGCAAAAATATTATGCACCTGCATTTGGATAAGCAGGAACAGCTTTGGATAGCGACAGATGGCGGCGGCGTAAATATCCTCGATCCGGCTACGGGCAAAGTGAACTATATACTCCCAGGCGAACAAAAAGGGGCGTTAAGCAGCGGATCTGTTTATGATATTTACGAGGATAGCGACGCCCGCAAATGGATAGCCACCCTGCGGGGGGGATTAAACATTATCGACTATAAAAATCATCAGTTTAAATCCATCACGCACGATCCGCAGAATAAAAACAGCCTGATCAATAACTTCACACGTTCGTTTTGTGAGGATGCCGACAGGAATATATGGATAGGCACTGCAGGTGGCGGACTTAGTTTTTGGAATACCAAACTAAACACTTACACTAATTACACCCATAACGAAGCCGACCCCAGGTCCTTAAGCAGCGATTTTGTGATGAGCATAGTCAGTGATCATCAAAACAATATCTGGATAGCTACTTTTAATGGCGGTATTAACCTGTTTGATAAAAGCACCCATACTTTTAAGCACTATAGCTGTTATAATACCTATACCAGGGGCGAAGACCGGAACTCCTGGCGCTTGTTCCTGGATAGTCATTTTAATTTATGGGCATCGGCTACACGCGGCGGGGCCTTATACCGCTACAACCAAACTCAGGATAAATTTGAACTGTTTGACCATCATCTCACCAATATCAACAGTTTTTGGGAAGATAAAACCGGTACACTATGGGCCGGTACCAATAGCGAATTGGTGCGGATAGATGTTAAAAACAAACGGCACCGGGTTACGCGCATCAACTCGGCTATTTATGCGCTTCATGAGGATAAACACGGCGATTTTTGGGTAGGCACCGATGGTGGGGGACTATTACTGTTTAACCGCAGGGACGAAACTTTTACCCGTTATACCGAAACCGAAGGATTAAGCGATAATGCCGTAATTAATATATTGGAAGATAATGCCGGTTTCTTGTGGTTAAGTACCTATAATGGCATCTCCAAATTTAATCCGCGGGCAAAAACCTTTAAGAACTATTATGCCAGCGATGGTTTGCAAAGCAACCAATTTAATTATAACGCGGCCTTAAAACTAAAATCGGGCGAGTTTTTATTTGGGGGGATAAAAGGCTTTAACCGCTTTAACCCCGATAGTGTGCAAACCAGCGTAAGCGCCCCTAAGGTTTTTTTAACCGGTTTCAGGGTTAATAATGTGGCTATTGAGCAAGACCCCCATTATAAGGGCAAAGGCGCTATTAACCTGGAAAGTATTACCATCCCTTACGATAAAGCGGTTATCTCTGTTGATTTTGTAGCGGTAGAATACTCCTTTCCCGATAAAATAACCTACGCTTATTACCTGGAAAACTGGGACCATGTGTGGAATAATTCGGGTAAGGTAAAAATTGCCAATTACTCGCGCCTTAACGAGGGGCATTATGTATTGCGCATTAAATCAACCAACTCGGATGGGGTTTGGAGTAATAACCAGCGGGTAGTATATATTACCGTTTTACCCCCCTGGTACCGCACCTGGTGGGCCTGGGGTATTTATATTGTACTGGCAATTGCCCTGGTTTATTACTATCTGTTATACAAGGCAAGGCAAACCAAGCTAAAGCACGAAATTGAGATAGCCTATATTAAAGCTGATAAGGAAAAGGAACTGAACGAAAAGAAACTGGCCTTTTTCACCAATATCTCGCACGAGTTCCGTACGCCGCTTACGCTGATCATTAACCCTATAAAAGATATGCTGAACAGCAGCAAAAATAATGCTGCCGATAGCGACCTGAACATTGTTTACCGCAATGCCCGCCGCTTATTGAGTTTGGTAGACCAGCTATTATTATTTAGGAAAACCGAAAGCGAGAACGACCGGCTGAAGATTGTTAAGCTTAACTTCGCGCACCTCTGTCACGAAGTTTATTTATGCTTTACCCACCAGGCTAAAATTAAGAATATTGATTACGTGTTTGAATGCGATACCGATTACATTGAACTGTATGCCGACAGGGAAAAAATTGAGATAGCCCTGTTTAACCTGGTATCAAACGCGTTGAAATTTACACCTGATGGGGGCAGCGTAAGTTTAAGTATTGATGAGCAGGATGAAGAAATTACAGTATCTGTTACAGATACCGGCTGCGGTATCCCCGAGAGTATAGGCGACCGCTTGTTCGAGAAATTTTACAAGGCACAAAACAGATCGGCCGTGAAAACCGGGTTTGGGATTGGCTTATATCTTGTAAAAAACTTTGTGGATAATCATAATGGGCAGATCACTTATGAGAGTACATCCGCAGGGACCGCCTTTATTATTAAGCTAAAAAAAGGAAAGGCCCATTTTGGGACCAACCTGATTTTTGAAGACATTACCGATGGATCCATCTACCTGGAAGAACTGATTGAGGAACTACCGGCAAAGGTGGATAACGACAATGAACTGATATTGCTGGATATGATGATATCCGACCAGCAAAGCATGCTGATTATTGATGATAACGCGGAAATACGCGAGTATATTAAGCGTATTTTTAAATCGCATTATAAGCTTTATGAAGCCAGCAACGGCGAGGATGGCTTTAAAATGATCAAGGATTTCCTGCCGGATATTGTAATCAGCGATGTAGTGATGCAGGGGATAACCGGTATTGAACTTTGTAAACTGATTAAGGATGATACTTCGCTTAACCATATCCCGGTTATTTTATTAACCGCCAATTTAACCCCCGACATTAAACTGCAGGGTATCGAGGTTGGGGCTTACGATTGTATCAGCAAGCCGTTTGAAAAAGAATTGCTGATGGCGCGCATCAGCACTATCTTAAAGAACAGGGTTAACCTGCAAAAGTATTTTTATAACGAGATTACCCTGCAATCCAACAACCTTAAAATATCCGAAGAGTATAAGGATTTCCTCAATAAGTGCATAGCCGTGGTAGAGGATTACCTGAACGATGACGACTTTAATATCAAAATACTGGCATCAGAACTGGGTATGAGCCACTCTAATCTTTATAAAAAGGTGAAATCAATATCCGGCCAGTCGGTTAACGGTTTTGTGCGGTTTATCCGCCTGCGTAAAGCGGCCGAATTGCTGATCAATACCAATTGTAATGTGAACGAGGCCGCCTACCGTGTAGGCCTCAACGATATCAAATATTTCAGAGAACAATTCCATAAACTTTTCGGCATAAACCCTTCCGAATTTATTAAAAAGCACCGGGTTGCATTCCATAAACATTACCTGCTTGATGATCAGATAGGTAACGGTAAAGACTAAGGTTTGCAAGAACGTCTGCATTATTAATGGGCAATCATGTGTAAACATGGTTATCTTTTTTCGCACATCATATTTTTAGAGCTAAGATCAGCGGCTTTGTCTGATAAAAATTTTACCAGGGAAAATTGTCCTAAAATCAAGTACACCCAAAACTGCTTGTTTTTTAGCTGATTTTACCTATTTACCCCCCTTGATATTATGATTTTGCCCCCTACGGACATGGGGTAATACCACGTACTTAGCTTTTACCAATTACGCTATTTTATTAACTAAATCATCAATAAACATGAATTACAAACCAGTGATCAAGAATTCCGCGTGGAGTATCCCCGCTAAACCTGATGGTTAAACATTACCTGATAATGCTAAACCAAACAAAAAAAACCAACCTATAAATTTTATTTAAACCTGAGAAAATGAAAAAAAGATTTACTGAAAAAATTAATTGCGTTTTGAGTGCGTTGTTATTGTGTTTGCTATTGGCAACCATTACCGGCAACGCTTCGGCACAAAACGATGTTACTGTAAAAGGGCATGTAACAGACAGCAAGGGGCTGCTACTGCCGGGTGTAAGTGTTAAACTTGTTGGCACTAACCAGGGCACCGTAACCGATGTAAGCGGGGCTTACAAAATAACGGCATCCAAAACCAGTCGCCTGCAATTCTCATTTATTGGCTACGTCACTAAAACCGAAGAGATAGGCAATCGTACGCAAATTGATATAGTACTTGCCGACGATGCCAGCAAAGCGTTAAACGAAGTAGTAGTAGTAGGTTACGGTACACAAAAACGTACCGACGTAACCGGTTCGGTAACATCGGTGCCTAAGGCGCGTTTGTCTGAACTGCCGGTTACCAACGTATTGCAGGCGCTGGAGGGCGCTGTTGCCGGTGTAACTATCACCACCACATCTTCTGTACCAGGTGCCCAACCTGGCGCTTTGGTAAGGGGACAAAACTCCATTACAGCAGGTACAGGTCCGTACGTGGTGGTTGACGGGATCCCGCTAAGCAAAACAGGCGGATCGTTAAACGATATCAACCCTAACGATATCGCATCAATGGAGATCTTAAAGGATGCATCAGCCGTGGCTATCTATGGTACCAACGGGTCAAACGGTGTAATACTAATCACCACTAAACGCGGTACTATGGGCAAACCCGTTATCCGCTACAATGGTTACGCAGGCTTAGAGAACCTGGGCCATATTTTAGCCCCGCGCGATCCTGCATCCTTCACCCAAAAATACCTGGACTATTTATCGCAAAATAAATTGACACAGCAGTTTCCCGAGCCGGTATTTAATACTGCGGAAAGGGCTAACTATGCTGCCGGCCGCACCATTGACTGGGTTAAAGAGGTTACCCAGCAAGGTATCATGCAGGATCATAACATCAGCATTAACGGCGGTACGCCCGATGTTAAGTATTTTGTTTCGGGCGATTACATGAAACAAAAAGGTGTAATAAAAGGGTATCAGTACAACAGGGTAAACATACGCTCGAACATTGACGTTAATGTAACCGATTTTTTAACTATTGGTGCTACTACATTCTTTGTTAACAACAATTACGATGGTGGCAGGGCGCATTTGCTTTTTGCTACCGCGATGAGCCCTTACGGTAACGAGTATAATGCCGATGGCACTTATACTATTTATCCCCAACTGGCCGAGCAATTATACACTAACCCCTTACTGGGTTTAAAAACCGACCAGTTAAGCCGTAGCGTTAACGCAAACGGTAACGGCTACGCCGAACTAAAATTTGGCGGCGTACTAAAGGGTTTAAAATACCGCTTAAACGCTGGTTATACCTATTTGCCAACACGCACCGGCAGCTATAGTGGCCGTTTGGCTAATACACCTTTGGGCGCAGCAAGTACCAGCAATTCTGAAACCACCGCGTTTACATTAGAGAACCTGTTGTTTTACACCAGGGAATTTGGTAAAAACCGTATCGACTTTACAGGTTTATACAGCGCGCAACGTCGCAGATACTTTACAGCAACCGCATCAGGTACAGGTTATTTTAATGATGAATTATCATACAATAACATTGGCGCGGGTTCAACACTAAGTGCTTCCTCTTTTTCGGATAGGTATGCTGCAAACTCGCAAATGGCGCGTTTAAATTATGGTTATGATAGCCGTTACCTGTTCACATTCACTACCCGTCGCGATGGTTCATCGGTGTTTGGCGCCAATACCAGTAAGTATGGTGTATTCCCTGTAGGTGCCTTAGCCTGGAATGTGAGTAACGAGAAATTCCTGAAAAACTCAAAATATATCGATAACCTTAAATTGAGGGTTTCTTATGGTAAAACCGGTAACGAAGCGGTATCAGTATATCGTACAATTACTACTGATGGTACACTGCGCTTTCCATTTAATGGCATCAGCTATATCGGTGTGCAAGCCAGTAACCTGGGTAACAGTAACCTGCACTGGGAAGAAACCCTGGGCACAAACTTAGGTGTTGATTTTTCACTGTTTAAAAGCCGCATCAGCGGTAGTATCGATCTGTACAGTACCAAAACTTCTGGCTTGTTGTTAAACAGGGCATTACCTACCGTAACCGGTTACAACCAGGTGTTGTTTAATATTGGTAAAGTAGCTAATAAGGGTATAGAGCTTACGCTGAACACACGCAACTTTGTTGAAAAAGACTTTAAGTGGGAAAGCATGATTGTGTTTGCTGCTAACAGGAACAAAATTGTTGACCTATATGGCGATGGACTTGACGATGTTGGTAACCGCTGGTTTATTGGCAAACCTATTAGTGTAATATACGATTACAAAATGACTGGTGTTTGGCAAACAGGCGAAGACGCATCTAAACAAGATCCCGGCGCAAAACCAGGCGATTTGAAATTTGCAGATACAAACGGCGATGGAAAAATAACTGCCGATGACCGTGTGATACAAGGCCAAACCACACCAAGGTGGACAGGTGGTTTAACCAACACTTTCCATTACAAAAACATTAACCTGAGTGTATTTATCCAAACAGCGCAAGGCCAGTTGAAAAATAATCCGGATTATAACTACGCTGACGAAGCCGGACGCCGTAATACCCCTGCCGAAATTGGTTACTGGACCCCAACTAACAACAGTAATGAGTTCCAGTCGTTATCCTATACCAATACCCGCGGTTATGGTTATGTGCACGATGCCAGCTATACCCGTATTAAGGACATTACTTTGAGCTACGTGTTCTCTCCAAAAACGTTAGAGAAAATACACCTGGCTGGTTTAACC
Source organism: Mucilaginibacter sp. GW821-FHT07H05 (assembly GCF_059418485.1). Taxonomy (NCBI): domain Bacteria; kingdom Pseudomonadati; phylum Bacteroidota; class Sphingobacteriia; order Sphingobacteriales; family Sphingobacteriaceae; genus Mucilaginibacter; species Mucilaginibacter sp. GW821-FHT07H05. The sequence continues at coordinate 152,409 of NZ_JBWKPY010000004.1, read as the reverse complement.
GTGTATGCGAGCGGCCGTAACCTTAAAACATTTACCAATTGGATAGGCTGGGATCCCGAGAACAACTATTCAACCAGGGGATCAGGCGATTTTGCCAATAACTACCCGGTAACACGCACATTTGTATTAGGTGTAAATGTTTCATTAAAATAATTGATAAACACAAAGACATGAAAAAGTATTCAACAATATTAGTTTCCATATCGGTGTTAATGGTGGTATTTGCATCCTGTAAAAAAAGTTTCCTGGATGAAAAACCGTATTCATCATATACGCCAATTACCCTTACCGATTCGCTTGGTTTGGAAGCATCAGCCATCGGTTTATATAACCTTGAAACAAGCTTTTTAGCTTATTCGGGTCCGCAAGGATGGCCAAGTGTATGGCAGGTTGGTACCGATGTAGCCAATGCTACCGCGCAGCAACAAGGTATTGAAGTGCCATACTATAATTATGCCACTTTAACGCCAACAGATGGCGCTGCTTCCTTCACCTGGAGTAAATATTATGCTATTATAAACAACGCCAACATCATCATTGATGCTACCGAATCGGCATCAGCCAAAATAGGGCCGGTTGGTAAAACACAGGTAGCAGCCGAAGCCAAGTATTTTAGGGCCTATGCCTATCATCAATTAGCTACACTTTTTGGAGCCGTTCCGTTAATTACACATGCCCTTACTTCGCCTAAAATTGATTTTACGCGTACTCCGCTTGATGATGTTAACGCGCAAATAGTAAGCGATTTAACTTATGCCAGTGCCAACCTTGCCGATGTAGGCGCTGTTGGGGCAAAAGTAAATTCGCAGGGTAAACCTATTGGCAGGGCCAATAAATATATGGCCATGCAGTTATTAGCTGAAGTTTATTTACGCATGGGCAAAAATGACCTGGCCGAAACGCAGGCCCAGGCGGTAATCAACAGTAATAAATTTACCCTGGTAAAAACGCGCTTTGGTGTGCGTGCAGGTGGTGCCGGCGATTACTATTCGGATATATTTGTTTACGGTAACGAACGCCGCTCACAAGGTAACTCTGAGTCGATATGGGTATTAGAGCAGGAAAACCCAAGTTTAGTTGTGGGTGGTAGTATAGATGCGCCACAACAACGCCGCGTTTGGACTGCCGCTTATTATGCTGTTCCCGGTATGTTGCCTGTCGATTCGTTAGGTGGCCGTGGTATTGCCCGCTTACGTTTAAGCAACTGGGTAATTTATGGTTTATACCCAACCGGCGATATCCGTAACTCGCAATACAGTTTAAAGCGCCGTTATTATTATAACGATCCGGCCCAGCCAGCGCTATTAGGTAAGCCTGTTCCATACACCGGTGCCGATACATTATTCAGGATCTGCCCGTCAATTACCAAATGGGGTGCTTTTGATCCTAACGATACATTTGGTTTTGCTATGATCAAAGATTTTATGATGATGCGCTTAGGCGAAACTTACCTTTTATTAGCTGAAGCCCAATTTAAACAAGGCAAAACCGCCGCTGCTGCTACCAGCATCAACGCATTGCGTACGCGTGCCAATGCCCCGCAGGTAACAGCCGGGCAAATGACGCTCGACTTTATTTTGGATGAACGTGTCCGCGAACTGATAGGCGAAGAGAACCGCCGTTTGACACTGATGCGTACCGGTACCCTGGTTGACCGTGCAACCCGTTTAAATTCAAACGACGCGGTGCACCCAACTGTTGGTTTAACCAGTAAAAACCTTTTATTACCGATCCCGTTAAGCGAGATCCAGTTAAATAAGGATGCTGTTTTAACACAAAATCCGGGTTATTAATTAGCCGGTCAAAGGTCGGCGGCCAAATATTTGACCGCCGACCTTTTGATCATATCAACTTATATATGGCATTCCGGATGTTCCCCGACGGGTATTTCAAAATTATTGTAGTAATGGTTATGGCGCTAACCGGGCTGATGCCTGTGTATGCGCAAACCAGTGTGATCAGTGATAATGGCTGGGCCAATAATTCGGTCAATACGGTCATTTTTCGTAAAAACGCGCTGGTTACTTATCAAAATATGCAATATGCCGCTTATTATGATCATGATCAGTTTGTGGTGCTGGCTAAACGTACAACCGGCCAAAATAAATGGCAGGTAAAGCGTACAGCTTACCGGGGAGACGCTGCCGACGCGCATAAATCCATCAGTATAATGGTTGATGGAGCGGGGTATTTACACCTGGCCTGGGGGCAGCACAATAATGCTTTAAATTATGCAAAGGCGATTGGGCCGGGTTCGTTACAGTTAGGCGAAAAACTAAGCATGACCGGTGTTAAGGAAAATAAAGTAAGCTACCCCGAGTTTTACCGGCTGCCTGATGGCAACCTATTGTTTTTATACCGCGATGGCGGATCGGGCAATGGTAACCTGATGCTGAACAGATATAGTTTAAATACCCGGCAATGGACAAGCGTGCAGGATGGATTAATAGATGGAGAAGGGCAGCGCAACGCTTACTGGCAAATGGCTATTGACGCGCGCGGCGCTATTCACCTGTCGTGGGTATGGCGCGAAACGCCGGATGTAGCCAGCAACCATGATATGTGTTACGCCCGGTCTGTTGATGGTGGAAAAACCTGGCAAAAATCAACCGGGGAAAAATATCAGCTACCTATTAATGCAAGCAATGCCGAGTATGCCTGCAAAATACCACAGCATAGCGAGTTGATCAATCAAACATCCATGTTTGCCGACGCGGCAGGGCATCCGTTCATTGCTACTTACTGGCGCGAAGAAAACCAAACGGTGCCACAGTATCATTTGGTATACCATACCAATAACGGCTGGAAGGTAAACAACCTTTCATTTCGTAAAACGTCTTTTAGCTTAAGCGGCGCGGGGACTAAAAGTATCCCGGTATCGCGCCCGCAAATTATCGCCTGGAAAAATGGCAAAAAACAATCGGCCGCTTTTATTTTCAGGGATGCCGAGCGCGGTAACCAGGTATCGATAGCACAAAGCAGCGATATTACCGGCAATAACTGGAAGGTATCGGATATTTCAGCCAATCCCGTAGGTGCCTGGGAACCAACCTATGATACCGAATTATGGAAGCATAAACAAGTGCTGGATCTTTTTATCCAGGCTGTGATACAAATTGACGGTGAGGGTACCGGTAATATCAAACCGGAGCCTGTATCTGTGCTGGAATGGAAACCACAAACAATTAAAAATAATATCAAATAAACATGCGTAATAAAATTCTACTATCCTTTAGTTTAATTGTTTGTGTTTTAATGATGGATGCTGCAGCCATGGCGCAGCAAAAAAATACTTTCGTAACCGATAAAACGCTGTTGCGTACAATTGATCAAAACTTTATTGATGCAGGCCATCAATACCAATTGATAGCAAAAAGGCTGAAGCCTGCCGAGTTCCCTAAAACCTATCACCCGGAAAACGGGAAGTATGAGAATAGTAATTCAAGCTGGTGGTGCAGCGGCTTTTATCCGGGTACGCTGTTGTATCTTTATCAGCAAACGCATGATACCGCTTTATTATCCGAGGCCAACCGTATCCTTGGTGTGCTTAAAAAAGAGCAATACAATAAAACCACCCACGATTTGGGCTTTATGATGTATTGCAGTTTTGGCAACGCCTTAAAAATTGACCCGAAGCCCGAGGATAAACAAATCCTGATCAACAGTGCCAAATCACTGTCTACCCGTTTTAACCCTAAGGTTGGCTGTATCAAATCATGGGACTCTGCTAAACCCGAGTACATCGTTATTATTGATAATATGATGAACCTGGAGTTGTTGTTTTGGGCCACCCGTGTAACAGGCGATCCCAGCTATGCTAAAATCGCTGTCACGCATGCTAATACCACAATGAAAAACCACTTCAGGGCTAATTATAGCTCGTACCATGTAGTGGTATACAACCCGCAAACAGGGGCAGTGCAGGAGAAAAAAACCGCGCAGGGTTACGCTAACGAATCGGCCTGGGCGCGCGGGCAAGCCTGGGGTTTATATGGCTATACCCTGATGTATCGCGAAACAAAGAACAGGAAATATCTGGATCAGGCTAATCATATCGCCAATTTTATATTGAACAATCCCAATCTCCCGGCAGATAAAATACCATACTGGGATTTTAACGCGCCAAACATCCCCAACGCGCTGCGCGATGCATCGGCAGGTGCGGTTATCGCGTCGGCCTTGTTGGAATTGTGCCGTTACGCTGATAAAAAAGACGCGCAGGTTTACTTTAAAACCGCGCAAACTATACTCAAAAACCTGTCGGCGGCCCCTTATAAAGCAGCCCCCGGCACTAATGGTGGATTTATATTGCAACATAGTGTAGGCCATATCCCGCAAAAAACCGAAATTGACGTGCCGTTAACTTATGCCGACTACTATTTTGTTGAGGCCATGTTGCGCTATAAAAACATCAATAAACCGCGTGTATGAAAATAATGTCAGGGATGCTTTTAAAAAATATGGCCTTTATAGCAGGCTTAATTATACTGATAAGCATCGCTACCCATGCAAAGGCGCAACTGCAGGACATGAAACTGCTGAACGAGCCGATAGATATCAGTCCCGATTTTAAAGATTTTCATAACACGTATTACCTGGCCGATAGTTTGGCCGGTTTTGATCCGGCAACGGCCAGCGGCAAAATAGTGTATAAACGCTATCAGTACAAAACGCAGTTGGCATTTAACAACATCATGGGATTACTACAGGCGGTGCCTGCCAACGAATTTCCGTCTACCGAATACGCCGCGTCGCCGATGCTGCCTTTCTCCATCCAGTTTGTATCGGCACGCACGGTGCGTATCAGGGCCACTTCGGGCTTGCAGGTTAAACCTGATCAGGAATCATTGATGCTGGTAAACGGCACAGCTCCGGTTGATACCAAAAGCTGGAAATACAGCAAAGTGCCTGGCGGGCATCAATATACCAGCGCTTTCGGTTCGGTTACTATTTTAGTGAAACCATGGCATGTGGAATTTAGGGATGCTAAGGGCAAGTTGCTGACTAAAACTATTCACGATAAGGATAATGCCGGTGCTGATTTTACCCCGGTATTGCCATTCTCATACGTCCGCCGCGCGTCTGATTATTCGCGCAGTATGGCGGCCGCATTCTCCTTATCGCCCGGCGAAAAGATCTTTGGCTGCGGCGAGTCTTTTACCTCGTTTGATAAGCGCGGGCAAAAAGTAGTACTTTGGGCCGATGATGCCAACGGCGTGCAAAACGAAACCATGTACAAGCCTATCCCGTTTTTTATGAGCAATAGGGGCTATGGCATGTTTATGCATACGTCCACACCCATTACCTGCGATTTTGGCAAGTACTTCAGCGCCATAAACAGCCTGATGATAGGCGATGATGAGCTGGACCTGTTTGTGTTTTTGGGCGAACCGAAAGAGATCCTGAACGAATATACCAACCTAACTGGTAAAGCGGCCATGCCGCCGCTCTGGTCGTTCGGGTTTTGGATGAGCCGGATCACCTACCTGTCTGAAAAAGATGGGCGCGATGTAGCCGCCAAACTGCGCGAAAACCGGATCCCGGCCGATGTGATCCATTACGATACCGGCTGGTTCACTACCGACTGGCGTGTAGACTATAAATTTGCCCCCGACCGTTTTAACGATCCGGCAAAACTCATGGCCGATCTGAAAAAGGATGGCTTCCATGTATCACTTTGGCAATTACCCTATTTTACACCCAAAAATGTCTTTTTTAACGATCTGGTAAAAAACAACCTGGTCGTAAAGGATGCCAAAGGTAATTTGCCTTATGAGGATGCCGTGCTCGATTTTTCAAACCCGGCAACGGTAGCCTGGTACCAGGATAAAATTGCCAATTTGCTTAAATTAGGCGTAGGCGCCATTAAGGTTGATTTTGGCGAAGCCGCTCCAAATAATGGCCTGTACTACTCGGGCCGCACCGGTTTTTACGAGCATAATTTATACCCGTTGCGGTATAACAAAACGGTGGCCGATATTACTAAACAAATCACCGGCGATAACATCATTTGGGCGCGCAGCGCCTGGGCCGGCAGCCAGCGTTATCCCCTGCACTGGGGCGGCGATGCGGCTAATACCAATACAGCTATGGCTGCCGAATTACGCGGGGGACTGTCTTTTGGCCTGTCGGGCTTCGCGTTTTGGAGCCATGATATTGGCGGTTTTGTACGGAAATCGCCCGAGAATTTGTATGCCCGCTGGGCGGCGTTCGGGATGCTGTCATCACACAGCCGCAGCCATGGCGCCCCGCCTAAAGAGCCATGGGCTTACAGCGCCGACTTTTTAAATACATTCCGGGTAACCGACGAAATGCGTTATAAACTAATGCCTTACATTTACGCGCAGGCAAAAGACTGTACCGAACGCGGACTGCCCATGGTACGCGCGCTTTTTGTTGAATACCCGGACGATCCCGGCGCCTGGCTGGTTGACGATGAATACCTGTTTGGAGCAGACATGCTGGTAGCTCCGCTTTTTGAAGAAGTGAAAGAACGGGATGTTTACCTGCCAGGGGGCAAATGGATAGATTATCAAAGCGGCAAGGTTTACAGCCACGGCTGGAACAGGATTGGCGCGGGGGCTGTGCAGGCCGTTATATTGGTGAGGGAAGGCGCTGTTATACCGCATATTAAACTGGCGCAATCTACCATGCAAATGGATTGGTCGGCATTGGAGTTAACATCTTACGCCTTAAAAGGCGGAAAAGCCACCGGGTTAATTTGCTTGCCTGATGATAATATATTGCATCAAGTGGATATTGCTGGCGCAAAACTGGCTAAGGACCCATACGCGGGGAAGGTTAAATGGCAGGTTAAAAACTATGCACATGAGTAGTAGGATGAAGAAATTGTTATTGTTGATGGTGGTACTGACCACTTTGGGAATAGGCCGGGCAAACGGCCAGAATGATTACAAACTGGTATGGGCCGATGAATTTAATACCGACGGCCCGGTTGATACAACCAACTGGAAATTTGAAATCGGCTTTGTGCGTAACAACGAAAACCAATGGTTTCAGCGCGAAAATGTGTTTTGCGAAAAAGGGAATTTAATTATCGAGGCCCGGCGGACACACATACCTAACCCTAATTACGACGCTAATAGTACCGACTGGCGGAAAAACAGACCGTTTATTGATTATACATCGGGTTGTATAAAAACCGAAGGGAAAAAAAGCTGGAAATACGGACGCTTTGAAATGCGCGCCCGCATTAATACCAGTTTGGGTTTATGGCCGGCGTTTTGGACATTGGGTGATCAGGGCCAGTGGCCGGATAACGGAGAAATTGATATTATGGAATTTTATCGCGGAAAGCTGCTGGCTAATATTGCCATAGGTTCTGAAACTGCTTATAAACCGATATGGTTTAGTAAAGTTACCATGATTGATGAGTTTAAAGACCCCAACTGGTCGGCTAAATTTCATACCTGGCGTATGGATTGGGATGAACAAAAGATCAGTCTTTATGTAGACGACAAATTGCTGAACGAACAACCGATGCGTTTTTTACACAATCCCCGCACAGGGATTAACCCATTTGAGCAGCCACATTCCATATTGCTCAACTTATCCATAGGCGGCGATAACGGCGGCGACCCAGGCAATACCGTATTCCCCAACAGGTATGAGATAGATTATGTAAGGGTGTATCAAAAGGCAACTAATAAATAACTATTCATGAAGAACTATTGTTATATCGTAATAGGCTTACTTTCTCTGTCGCTTTGTTCCCGCATATCTGCGCAAACAAAGGCAACGGCGTTTAACCCGGGCGCCATATGGCCCGATAATAATGGCATACATATTAACGCGCATGGCGGCGGGCTGCTTTATCAAAAGGGTACCTATTACTGGTTTGGCGAGCATAAAATTGCAGGCGGCGCCGGTAATCGCGCTATGGTTGGTGTGCATTGTTACTCATCAAAAGATCTGTATAACTGGAAAGACGAGGGAGTTGCCTTGCCGGTATCGGCCGATTCTACCAACGATATTGCCAAGGGGTGTATCCTGGAGAGACCTAAAGTGATCTATAACGCCAAAACTAAAAAATATGTGATGTGGTTTCACCTGGAACTGAAAGGGCAGGGTTACAAAGCCGCCCGGACAGGGCTTGCTACTGCCAGTAAAGTGACGGGGCCGTACACCTTCATTAAAAGCTATCGCCCTAATGCAGGCTTCATGCCTTTCTATCCGGAAGGTACAGCCGAAAGCGAAAAGGTAAACTGCGCCAACCCAGCCACTAAAAGCGACGGCTTTTTTTGCCGCGACCTGCCCGGAGGCCAAATGGCCAGGGATATGAATTTGTTTGTTGACGATGATGGCAAAGCTTATCACATCTTCTCGGCCGAGGAGAATTTTACATTGGATATAGCCGAATTAAATGCCGATTATACCGGGCACACCGGCAAATATGCAAGGGTGTACGCCGGTCATCAAACCGAGGCCCCGGCTATATTTAAACGCAATGGCATTTATTATATGGTTGGTTCGGGTACTACGGGCTGGGCGCCAAACCCGGCAAGGTGGTTCACCGCTAAATCTATTTACGGGCCATGGACTTATCGTGGTAACCCCTGCCAGGGTGCGGGTGCCGAGATCACTTTTGGCGGGCAAAGTACCTATGTGCTGCCCATTGCCGGGAAAAAAGACGCCTTTATTTTTATGGCCGATAAATGGACACCGAAAGATGCTATTGATGGCCGATACCTGTGGCTGCCCATCAGGTTTAAGGGCGATGATATGGAGATCAGTTGGTTAGAGCAATGGGATTTAAATGTATTTGATAAATAATGATGAATAGAACTATCCGGATTTTTATTGTGCTGCTGCTTTGCAACCTCGCGGTTAAAGCACAGGATAACTTAATTAATAATGTTTTTAACAGGCAGGCCGTAAGCCTGAATGGTACCTGGCAATATATTGTAGACCCGTACGAAACCGGGTTTTACGATTATCGCTACAAAGAACTGAACGAGAAGAACGGCGATGCTTACTGGAATACGGATATCCCAGCCAATAAAACCGAAAAAAAGGAGCATGGTTACAATGCCAAATACAGCATTCAAGTACCCGGCGACTGGAACCATCAAAAACCTGAATTTTTATTTTACGAAGGCACGGTATGGTATAAACGATCGTTCGACTTTCATAAAACCGGTGCCAATAGTAAGTTTTACCTGTATTTCGGAGCGGTAAATTACCGTGCCGATGTTTACCTGAACGGAAAAAAACTGGGGATGCATAAGGGCGGTTTCACCCCCTTTAACTTTGAAGTACCGGCATCTTTGCTGAAAGAGACGGGCAACTTTTTAGTGGTGAAGGTAGATAATAAACGCTACGCCGATGAAGTGCCTACCCTTAATACCGATTGGTGGAACTATGGCGGCATTACCCGCGATGTAAAGCTGCTGGAGTTACCGGCTACCTTTATACAGGATTTTGTAGTCCAGCTTAAAAAGCCAACACCCGGGCAAGTTCCTGCTAAAGAGGCTGAGGTGGAAGGTTGGGTGAAACTGAGCGGTGTGCCAACTGCCGGGGAAATGATCACTATTGAGATCCCCGAACTAAAGTTTAAAAAACAGATCAGCGCATCAGCTCAAAATACGGCCCTTAGTTTTAAGCTAAAAGGCGCGCAATTATGGTCGCCGCAAAATCCTAAGCTTTACCAGGTAATTGTAAGTACTAAAACCGATAAAACAACCGATAAAATAGGTTTCCGTACTATTGAGGCTTTCGGCAAACAGGTATTACTGAACGGCAAGCCCATTTTTATGCGCGGCATCTGTATCCACGGCGAAATACCGCAGGAGGTTAGGCGCGCTTACACTAAAGCCGATGCCGAACAGCTATTGCATCAGGCAAAGGATCTGGGTTGTAATATGGTCCGCCTGGCCCATTACCCGCACGATGAAAGCATGACCCGCCTGGCCGATTCGCTGGGGATTTTGGTATGGTCGGAGATCCCGGTGTACTGGACCATCAATTTTGGCAGTAAAGAAGTATTGGATAAAGCCAAGGCACAGTTGCAGGAAATGATAGCGCGCGATCATAACCGCGCCAGCATTATTATCTGGTCGGTTGGGAACGAAACCCCCGTTAGCCAAACCCGTACCGATTTTATGCACAGCCTGATCACCCGCGCAAAGGAGCTGGATAATACACGTATGGTATCCGCCGCTTTAGAGGTGAACTATGGTTCTTTAAAAAACGAAAACGTGGTTGACGATCCCTTAGGCGAATTTGTAGATTTGGTTGCCTTTAACGAATACCTGGGCTGGTATGGCGGTTTGCCCGATAAATGCCGTACAACCAACTGGAGCACCCCATACAACAAACCCCTGTTTATCAGCGAAACCGGCGCCGAGGGCAAAAGCGGTTTCCATGCCGATTCACTAACCCGCTTTGGCGAGGAATTTCAGGAATGGTATTTTAAGGAGCAGGTAGATATGCTGAAGCGGATGCCCGATAATTATGTAGGCATCTCGCCCTGGGTACTGGCCGATTTCCGCTCGCCTAAACGCAATAATCCGTTGTACCAGGAAGGCTGGAACCGTAAAGGGTTTTATAGCGATAAAGGCGTAAAAAAGAAAGCCTTTTATATCTTGCAAGCATATTACAAACAAATGGAAGCTAATCCACCAATTAAAAAATAATGAAATATAAATTATCTCTTTTAGCAGGCCTGATGCTGGCCTTGTTTATCCAGGTTAAAGCCCAAAAAGCAACGCATACCTTTGGTTATAGCGATACCGCTTTTGTATTGGATGGTAAACCATTCCAGATGATCTCCGGCGAGATGCACTATCCCCGCATCCCGCGCGAAGCCTGGCGCGCCCGCATGAAAATGGCCAAAGCCATGGGCTTGAATACCGTAGGTACCTACGTATTCTGGAACCTGCACGAACCGCAAAAAGGCAAGTTTGATTTCAGCGGAAATAACGATGTGGCCGAATTTGTAAAAATAGCTAAAGAAGAGGGCCTGTGGGTGATCCTGCGCCCAAGTCCGTACGTATGTGCCGAATGGGAGTTTGGCGGCTATCCGTACTGGCTGCAAAACGAAAAAGGTTTGGTGGTGCGCAGCAAGGAAGCGCAGTACCTAAAGGAATACGAAACCTATATTAAAGAAATAGGTAAGCAACTGGCCCCCCTGCAAATTAACCACGGCGGCAACATCCTGATGGTGCAGATTGAGAACGAATACGGATCGTACGGAAGTGATAAAGAATACCTGGATATTAACCGTAAGCTGTTTATTGAGGCCGGTTTTGATGGATTGCTTTATACCTGCGACCCTGCCGGTGATGTAGCCAAGGGGCATTTACCCGGTTTATTACCTGCGGCTAATGGTATTGACGATCCCGCCAAGGTGAAAAAACTGATCCGCGATAATCACGATGGTAAAGGGCCTTTTTATATTGCCGAATGGTACCCGGCTTGGTTTGATTGGTGGGGAACGCCGCACCATACCGTACCTGCCGAAAAGTATACATCTAAGTTAGACGGCGTACTGGCTGCCGGTATCTCCATTAATATGTACATGTTTCATGGCGGTACTACCCGTGGGTTTATGAATGGCGCCAACTATAAAGATGGCACCCCGTACGAGCCGCAGATCAGCAGTTATGATTATGATGCGCCCTTAGATGAGGCTGGTAATGCTACCCCTAAATTTATGGCATTCAGAAGCGTGATAGAAAAACACCTGCCAAAGAGTGTGCACCTGCCTGCTGTGCCTGCCGCTAAGCCAACTATACAGATCCCCGAATTTACACTCCGCCAAAGCGGAAGCATCCTGGCAAATTTGCCCGCGCCTAAAGTAAATGCCAGTCCGCTTACTTTTGAAGACCTAAACCAGGATTACGGCTTTGTTTTATACCGTACTACTTTAAAAGATGCTAAAAGCGGTTTATTAAAGCTAAAGGAGCTAAGGGATTACGCCGTTGTAATGATCAATGGAAAAACTGTTGGCGCGCTGGACAGGCGCCTGAAGCAGGACAGCCTGGATATCACTCTACCTAAAGGGACCGTAACCCTGGATATACTGGTGGAAAACATGGGCCGCATTAACTTCGGTAAATACCTGCTGCAGAACAAAAAGGGCATCACCGAAAAGGTACTGTTAAATAATAAAGAACTAAGCGGCTGGAAAATGTACAGCTTGCCGTTTGCCAGCATCTCAGGTATCAAATATCAACCCGCTAAAACCGTTACTACCCCGGTTATTAAAAAAGGAACTTTTAACCTGACCACCGTTGCAGATACTTACCTGGATATGCGCAAATGGGGCAAAGGTTTAGTTTGGGTAAACGGCCATAATTTAGGTAAATACTGGAGCATCGGTCCGCAGCAAACCCTGTACCTGCCTGCCGAATGGCTGAAAAAAGGCGCTAACCAGGTAGTGGTTTTAGAATTGCTGAAACCTGAACAAAGCAAGCTATCAAGCCTTAATAAGGCTATCCTGAATTAGCAAAACGTAATATCTCCCGATTGTATAAATCAGGCGTATCAATAAAGGAAGCGGATAAAAATATTTATCCGCTTTTTTTGTTCCGGAAACGGCGTAGTAATGAGCAATAATTATATCATCATGCAAGTTCTGCGCATTGCCCCGGATCAACCGGCATACCTGCAAATATGCACATCCGCGCATCTTTACGTATCTTCGTATAAATACAATGAATATCTATGTCTAAAAAGAAACATAATTCTTCGTTTAAAACGGTCCTCACGCAAATGGTGCTGGATGTTTTTGAGAAGAATGGAAATGAACCAATGAACTACAAGCAGATCTCTGCTGCACTAAATATACGCGAGGACGACGGGCGCCAAACCATACTCGAAATATTAAAGGATGGCGCTTTTGACCATTCCATGAAGGAAATTGCCCCCGGCAAATATCAACTGGCCGAACTGAAGACCTTTATTGAAGGTAAAGTTGACCTGACCAATGATGGTTCGGCCTTTATTGTGACGGACGACCCCGCCGAAACCGACATTTTTGTTGCCCCCCGTAAGTTGCGTAACGCCCTAAACGGCGACCGTGTAAAGGTTTACGTTTATGCCAAAAGTAAGGGCAAGCGTAAGGAAGGCGAGTTAATAGAGATTATCAAGCGGGCCAAAACCGAGTTTACCGGCATTGTGAAGCTATCAGAACGCTTCGCGTTTTTTGTACCGGACGACCGTAAGATGATGCACGATATTTTTATCCCCATCAGCGATTTGAACGGGGCCAAAAACGGCATAAAGGCCGTAGCCGAAATTACCGACTGGCCGCCTGAAGCAAAAAATCCGATAGGCCGCATTAAACAAGTGCTGGGTGTGCAGGGCGAGAATGATACCGAAATGAACGCCATCCTGGCCGAATACGGTTTCCCGACTGCTTTCCCAAAAGAGGTGGAAGAGGAATCGGAAGCCATACCTGATGTGATCAGTGAAGCTGAAATTGCCAAACGCCGCGATTTCCGTAAGATCCTGACCATAACGATTGACCCTTTTGATGCCAAGGATTTTGACGATGCCATATCGTTCCGTGTGCTGGATAACGGCAACTACGAGGTGGGCGTGCATATAGCCGATGTGGCGCATTACATCATACCTGATTCTGCTTTGGATAAGGAAGCTTTTGATAGGGCTACTTCGGTTTATTTGGTAGACCGCGTGATTCCGATGCTACCGGAAAGATTATCCAACGGATTATGTTCACTGCGCCCTAAAGAAGATAAGCTTTGCTTTGCCGCCGTGTTTGAACTGGATGAGCAGGCCCATGTAATTAACGAATGGTACGGCAAAACCGTGATCCACTCCGACCGCCGCTTTGCTTACGAAGAGGTGCAGGAGATTATCGAGGCTAAGGAAGGCGAATACAGCGAAGAGATCTTAAAACTGAACGCGCTGGCTTATAAACTGCGCGATGCCAAATTTAAAAACGGCGCCATCAGCTTTGAAACCACCGAGGTGAAATTTAAGCTGGATGAAAAGGGCAAACCTGTTGGCGTTTATGTAAAGGAACGCAAGGACGCCCATAAACTGATTGAAGACTTTATGCTGCTGGCCAACCGCAAGGTGGCCGAATATGTGAGCAAACTGGGCAAAGGCAAGCACAAATACACCTTTGTTTACCGCGCGCACGATTCACCTAACCCCGAAACACTGGGCAACTTCGCACAGTTTGCTGCCCGGTTTGGGTATAAGATCAATATGAAATCGGACAGGGAAATTGCCAAATCGCTTAACTTTTTGATGAACGATGTAGAGGGCAAAAAAGAACAGAACGTACTGACGCACCTGGCTATCCGTAGTATGGCTAAGGCTATTTATACCACCAAAAGCAGCAGCCACTACGGCCTGGCGTTTGATCATTATACCCACTTTACATCGCCTATACGCCGTTACCCGGATGTGATGGTGCACCGATTATTATTCCACTATTTAAACGGCGGACAAAGCGCCAATGCCGAACATTACGAAAAATTGTGTTCGCACAGTTCGGCCATGGAAAAAAAGGCATCAGATGCGGAGCGCGCTTCTATCAAATACAAACAGGCTGAATACCTGAAAGATAATGTGGGCAGTATTTTCAGCGGCATTATTTCGGGCGTTACCGAATGGGGTATGTATGTAGAGATCATTGAAAATAAATGCGAGGGTATGATACGCCTGCGCGATATTAGTGACGATTTTTATACCTTAGACGAGAAAAATTACGCCATTATCGGTCAGCGTAAAAAGAAGGTTTACCAGTTGGGCGATGAGGTGCGCATTAAAGTAAAGAATGTGGATCTTACCAAAAAACAAATAGACTTTTCTTTAGTGCAGGATTGATGAACAAAAAACAAATGTCATTGCGAGCGATAGCGCGGCAATCTCGTAGTATGTTTATCAAACTACGAGATTGCCACGTCGCCTCATCGCTTTAACCGAAGGCCGCTCCTCGCAATGACATAATTTTATAATGAAAGAACTACACGAATTACAAACTATTATACTCGGCGCGGTTGATGAGTTACACTACCCAACGCAACCGCCCGACTTATACGAACCCATTAGCTACATCCTTTCTTTAGGCGGTAAGCGCCTGCGCCCGGCTTTATTGCTGATGGCCTGTGATGTTTTTGGCGGCGATGTAAACAAGGCCGTTAAGGCAGCGCTGGCTATAGAGGTGTTCCATAACTTCACGCTGATGCATGATGATATTATGGATAAAGCCCCACTGCGCCGCGGCCAAATTACCGTGCACGAACGCTGGAACCAAAACGTAGCCATCCTGTCGGGTGATGCGATGATGGTAGAGGCCAACAAACTGATGCTGCAGGTAGAGGATAACATACTGCGTAAGGTGATGGATATTTTTAACGATACCGCCACCGGTGTTTGCGAAGGCCAGCAGTTTGATATGAGCTTTGAAAGCCGCGACCGCGTATCGGCTGATGAATACATCAACATGATACGCCTGAAAACGGCTGTACTATTAGGCGGGGCTTTAAAAATAGGCGCGCTTATAGGCGGGGCTAATGAAAAAGATGCCAGCCTAATCTATACCTTCGGCGAGCAGTTAGGCATTGCCTTTCAGTTGCAGGATGATATTTTAGATGTATACGGCGACCCGGATAAATTTGGCAAACAGGTAGGCGGGGATATCATCTCTAACAAAAAAACTTACCTGCTGATCAAAGCGCTGGAATTGGCACAGGACGGTACAGCTGCCGAACTGCAGCATTGGATAAGTAATGAACAATCTGGTCACCCGGATAAGGTAGCAGCCGTTACCGGTATTTACAACCGGCTTTACATCCGCGAGGAAGCTGAACAAGCGATGCAAACGTATGCCACCAAAGCTTTTACAGCGCTGGATAGCATCAACCTGCCGGATACCCATAAGCAATACCTGCGCGGCTTTGCAGATAGTTTATTGGTGCGCGAATATTAAAATACTGCCCATTTCGGGATGGAGATAACTGCTTTAAGCAGCGCGTCGCAATAGCTTTTTTACATGGTTAAGGGGGCGTTATTGCTTCGCGTCTTATAGAAATGAACAAATTGCTGAATTTTACTATTTTTGAAGTTCACTATTACATGCAATACCCCCGCAAATGAAGATCAACTGCCTGTCCATCATTATTCCCGCTTATAACGAGGGGAATACCATTCACCTCATCCTTAACAAAATTAAAGGCGTTGAACTGGTTGACGGTATCCAAAAGGAGATCATCATTGTAAACGATTGCTCTACCGACCATACCGGGCAGGCTATTGAAAGTTACCGGCAGGCTAATCCCGATGTAAATATTAAGTATTTTACCCATGAGGTTAACCAGGGCAAAGGGGCCGCCTTGCATACCGGGATACAAAAGGCAACCGGCGAGTACCTGGTGATACAGGATGCCGACTTGGAATACGACCCGACCGAGTATAACGACCTGCTGAAACCCGTTTGCGCCGGCTTTGCCGATGTGGTTTACGGTTCGCGCTTTATGGGCGCCAACCCGCACCGGATCCTGTTTTTTTGGCATACTATAGGTAACCGCTGGTTAACGTTTGCAGCCAATATGTTTGCCAACTTAAACTTAACCGATATGGAAACCTGCTATAAGCTGTTCAATACAAAAATGATACAGGGTACCAGGCTTTGTGAAAAGCGTTTTGGTTTTGAACCCGAGGTGACCATTAAAATTGCCCGCATCCCTAAGATCAGGATCTATGAGGTAGGCATATCCTACTACGGCCGTACGTATGATGAAGGCAAGAAAATAGGCTGGAAAGATGGTGTAAGGGCGATTTACTGTATTTTGAAGTACGGGATGCTCGGCAGAGATTAGTTAATTAGAGATTAGTTCGGCTTTACTCTTTGCATTTGATAAGCCTAATCTTTAATTAACTAATCTCTAATCTTTAACCCTCACTTCCCAATCATCACCCCCGGCTTATTTAAAATAGGCAGCTTGATGAAGTTAGATTCCACAATGCTTTCGGGAAGGAAAATGAATTTTTTATCGAAGATCTCGCGGCCGATATAATAGCTAAGCCAGTACTCATTGCTCAGGCCGAAGGTTTGCTCGTCTATCGGTTCAATCAGTTTGTAAGTGCCGCCCTCTATCAGCGGAAACATGTGGCGCAGGGTGGATGTTTTTACCTGCTCGCCATCCTTTTCGCCATAGCCCTTGCTGGTGATCAGTACATTCTCAATCGGTTGGTTCTTTAGGTTAATGAGGTAAACGTACCAGGTTTTAAACTCTATGTTTTCCTTCTCCAGCGCAACCGCTACTGCTATATCTTCTACTATATTTTCGGGGAGGTCTTTTTTCATTCGTATTAGAGATTAGTTAATCAGTGATTGGAGATTAGTTGAATAGAGCGTTCTAAACCTAATCTCTAATTAACTAATCTCTAATCACTAACCTATTTCTTCTTCGGCGCGGCTTTCTTTTTAGCCGGCGCTTTCTTAGCCGCCGGTTTTTTGGCTGCTGCTGTTGCAGCCTTGGGCGCGGCTTTACCAAAGCGGCCTTTTTTGGCATCTTTAGGTGTAGCATCGGCCAGCGCCTTGCATTCGGCATAGGTTAGCGTCAGCGGGTCTTTATCCTTAGGGATCTTCACGTTCAGTTTTTCAAACTCAATGTATGGTCCCCAGCGGCCGTTCAGTATTTTAACGTCGGGGTTTTCATCAAACGCCTTAATCAACCGCTCAGCATCACGCTTACGTTTGGCCTCAATCAGTTCTATAGCCTGTTCTTCGGTAACGTCCAGCGGGTCAATCTCTTTTGGCAGCGAAACAAAGGCGCTGTTATGGCGGATGTAGGGGCCAAACTTACCAATGGCTACCGTCATGTCCTTATCTTCGTAAATACCCACCTTTTTAGGCAGTTTAAACAACTCTAAGGCTTCGGCCAGGGTAATGGTCTCTATCATCTGTCCGGCCCGCAAACTGGCGTATAATGGCTTCTCGTCGCCCTCTTCGGTGGCGTTATCGCCAACCTGCACAAAGGGGCCGTAGCGGCCAATCCGTACCGACACCTTTTTGCCGCTTTCGGGGTGTACACCCAAATCGCGTTCACCGGTAGCCTTATCGGCTGTTTTTAAAGTATTCTCTACCTCTAAATGGAATGGCTGGTAGAACTTGCGGATCATGTCCGTCCATTCTTCCAAGCCCTGAGCAATCTCGTCAAACTGTTTTTCAACCCCGGCGGTAAAATGGAAATCCACAATGCCCTTAAAATATTGCACCAGGAAATCGTTCACTACGGCGCCAATATCGGTTGGGAAAAGTTTATTACGTTCGGCGCCGGTATTTTCGGTGCGTTCTTCTTTCTTAATGTTACGGTCTTTCAGCGTCAGCACACGGAAGCTGCGGGTACGGCCTTCGCGCTCTTCCTTTACTACATAGCCACGGTTTTGTATGGTGGAAATGGTAGGGGCGTAGGTAGACGGGCGGCCGATGCCTAATTCTTCCAGTTTCTTTACCAAGCTGGCCTCGGTATAACGTGCCGGCGGGCGCGAATAACGCTCCATGGCAACCATTTCCTGCATAGCCAATACCTGGCCTATAGTTAGTGGCGGCAGCATCGCGTTATCCTCATCGGGTTGCGCGTCGTCCTCATCATCGCTCGATTCGAGGTATACTTTCAAAAAGCCGTCAAACTTCATTACCTCGCCGTTGGCTACCAGTTCCTCTTTACGGGTTGATATGCCGATTTTGGCGGTGGTTTTTTCAAACTGCGCCTCACTCATCTGCGATGCGATGGCGCGTTTCCAGATCAGTTCGTATAAACGTTTCTCGGAGTTATCACCGTCAACCGTATGCACATCAAAATAAGTAGGGCGGATAGCCTCGTGGGCTTCCTGCGCGCTGGCCGATTTGGTTTTGTATTTGCGCATCTGGTGATATTTTTCACCATAGGCCGATACAATTTGCGCCTGCGCGGCATTTATAGCGGTATCTGATAAGTTAACCGAATCGGTACGCATATAGGTGATCTTACCGCTCTCGTACAGTTTTTGTGCTACCTGCATCGTGCGCGATACCGAGAAACCCAGCTTGCGACTGGCCTCCTGCTGCAAAGTTGAGGTAGTGAACGGCGCGGCAGGCGAACGCTTCAGTGGCCTGGTCTCTAACGAATTAACTTTAAAGGTAGCATCCGTGCAATCGGTCAAAAACTTTTCGGCATCTTCCTGTTTGCTGTAGCGTTCGGCTAATTCGGCTTTAAAGGCTTCGCGGCCCTTGCCAAATGTGGCAGCTATGCGGAAGGCGGCCTCGGGTGTAAATTTATTAATCTCACGCTCGCGGTCTACTATCAGCCTAACGGCTACCGATTGTACCCGGCCTGCGGATAGCGATGGTTTAACTTTTTTCCAAAGTACGGGTGAAAGCTCAAAACCTACCAGCCTGTCCAGTACCCGGCGTGCCTGTTGGGCATACACCAGGTTATAATCTATTTTGCGTGGATTTTCTATCGCCCGCATAATGGCCGGCTTAGTAATCTCGTGAAATACAATGCGTTTGGTAGTGGCGTCTTTTAGTCCCAAAGTTTCAAATAAGTGCCAGGAGATGGCTTCACCCTCCCGGTCCTCGTCCGATGCCAGCCAAACCATGTCGGCTTCCTTGGCTAATTTCTTTAACTCGCTTACTACCTGCTTTTTATCAGCAGGTACTTCGTACTTCTGCTCAAAATTATGGGCAATATCAATGGCGTCATCACTCTTGATCAAATCGCGGATATGGCCGTAACTCGACTTTACAGTAAAGTCTTTTCCGAGATATCCCTCGATGGTTTTGGCCTTGGCCGGTGATTCGACAATGAGTAAATTTTTCGCCATTAATTAATTATTTTCTGCAAATAAAATAGAAAGATGTGGATTAGCAAATTTGTTTGCCCCTTTAATTTTATAAATCCCGCTATCGCGTGGCATAAAACGCCGTGTATTTGTAATGATTTTTTACTGGAGAAGCACTATACCTGGTGCCTTATTCGGGATGATTTGAAAAGCACGGTAGTGCTGTTATTAACGTTTGTTCCTGCTATCCGTTACAACTCCTCATTACGCTGCGCTGCATTCCGGGGTTTCCACTACTATCAGGTTTATGTTGAGCGGTTGTGCAAGATGGTGTTTGTGGGGACACAAAACACCGGGGGTAAGAACTAATCTCTAATCAACCAATCTCCAATCACTGTGCGCAGCACCCTACATCAAAAACCCGCCGCCCAGCAAATCATTGCCTTCGTAAAACACAGCCGATTGGCCCGGGGCAATACCCGATGCGGCGTGGTCAAATTCTACCTTCATGTATTCGCCCATTTGTACAATGGTGCTTTCGGCGCCGGCATCCTTATAGCGTATTTTGGTTACGGCCTGCATAGGCAGGTTAATGTTTTCGTATTTCACCAGGTTAAGGTTGCGTACCCAGGCTTCGCGTTTTTCCAGCTCTTCCTGCGTGCCTAAAACTACGGTATTGGTATCTGGGTTAATTTTGGTGACGAACATGGGTTTGCCCAAAGCAATGCCCAAACCTTTGCGCTGACCGATAGTATAGAACGGATATCCCTGGTGCTGGCCCACAACGGTGCCGTCTGTCAGTATAAACGAGCCGCTGCCTACCCGTGCGTCCAGATCCTGTACCTTATGCCTTAAAAAGGCGCGGTAATCGTTATCTGGCACAAAGCAAATCTCGTAGCTCTCGCTTTTATTAGCCAAATCAAACTGACCCATATCTAAAGCCATCTGGCGTATATCCGGTTTACTAAAACTCCCCAAAGGAAATTTAGTGCGCGCCAGGTTTTGCTGCGATACGCCCCAAAGCACGTATGATTGGTCTTTATTTTCGTCTTTACCTTTTGATATCACATAACGGCCGCTATCCTGTAAACGGATGTTGGCGTAATGGCCGGTGGCTATAAATTCGCAATCCAGTTTATCGGCGCGTTTAAGCAGGGCTTCCCATTTAATGTGCGTGTTGCATAGTACGCAGGGGTTAGGTGTGCGGCCGGCCAGGTATTCGTCAACAAAATTATCGATCACAAAATCGCCAAACTCATCGCGGATATCCAGGATATAATGCGGGAAGCCATAACCCACGGCCAAGGCGCGCGCGTCGTTAATACTATCCAAACTGCAGCAACCGGTTTCTTTAGAGCTACCACCGCTTGAGGCATAATCCCACGTTTTCATGGTAAGGCCAATAACTTCGTACCCTTGCTCATGCAACATTACCGCGGCAACCGAGCTGTCAACCCCGCCGCTCATGGCTACTAATATCCGTCCGTGTTTGCTCATCAGACTGCAAAGGTAATAATTAGTGATTAGTTAATTGGTTGATTAGTGATTAGTTGCTTTATAATGACGATTACGGTGGGGATAAGTTGACCTATCCGGATATCGGCTCAGCTGATTCTGTATTATAATTGACCAGGGCTTCCTGCGGCTTGGTTTTGCCATTTCTTGATTAGTACGAAGCAATGCCAGGGAGGCTGGCGGTAATAGAAAAGTTATTGTATATGCAGCTTGCGCCCGCGTAGGTCGGAAGAAGGCAATCAGAAAAATACATTAGGAGTATAGTTAAGGAACACGCCACAGGCGTACGCCAGCAACAGAGGGTTCGTGGTTGCGAAAATACAAGATGGAATGAACGCGGCATGCCAGTTGGTGATTATTAAAGTCAACTTTTTGTTAAAATAAAAATGTTTTTTAGATTAGAGGATTAAACCAAACAATAACCTTGTCTAATATTTATCAACCGCGCGTGGTTATGTCAATCCACGGCTACTTATCAAAAGGAAAATGGCAGAATCAACTTGCTGAAGTTTTGAGCTTAGAGGGCTTAAAATGTGCATCGTTTAAGTACGGTGTTAAAGTTTTCGGTATTTTCCCTTTTAATTACTCTACTGATATTGATAAATTTAGAGATTGGTACTTTAGTATCATCCATGATCGCAGATATGAGTTGGATATAAAAAAGCCTTTTTATCGACCTTGTATTATGGCACACAGTTTAGGTACCTACCTACTGGTGCTTGCCTTGGAAAAATATCCTGAAATAAAGTTTGATAAAATTTTTTTGTTTGGCTCTATCATTCCTGAGGATTTTGATTGGTATAAATTGATTTTAAATGATCAAGTCGATAGTGTTATTTATGAAAAGGCAATAAGTGACTCCATTGTTCCTTTTTCGTTCCTTTTGACCCGTTCCGGCCGGCCAAGCGGCACTAATGGTTTTTTGCAAAAATCCAGTTTTATCCGGGAAAAAGCCCAATCGAAATTCGGTCATTCAGATTTTCAATATAGTGACCATTATCATAATACCATTAGTGATCTGCTTTGGGAGACACCACATCAGATAAAAATTGTTCATGGAAGAAGCTTAGAAGAACGGCAGATATTGAAAATCTTTAAGCAAACTTTCAATATAGACATGTCGGTTTATGACGAAGCTTATAAACAAAGTTCTATCTCAATGGAATCTGGATTAAATTGGTTTAAAATCGAACCAGATATTTGGTCATTCGCCAAGCATATTTTTAATGATAGTGTTTTAGGCTATATAAATGCAGTGCCTGTTGATGATCAGACATTTGCAGATTTTATATGCGGAAAAATCACTGAGACAGATATTAAATCTAATCAAGTCATTAGCTATGATAATTGCAAAGATTATAATTTGTTAATACTATCTGTAGCTATAAAAAAGTTTGATGATGATGATGATTTGGCACCACCGGCTAAAAAGATACTTGAAATGTTACTAATGTCATTTATCCATAAAATTATTTTATTGTTTCAAAATGGAGTTCACCTTAAAAGATTTGCAGGACTTGGGTATACTATTGAAGGGGAAAAGCTGTGTAAAGGATTTGGTATGGAGTCTACCTTCACCGACGCTGATGGGCATAACTTGTATGTTATGGATTTGACAAAGTTGCGCCAAATGGATCGGTCAATCGGCAATTTTATGTGCCGATGGTGGTATAAAGACTTACTCAAGTATGTTTAGATTTAGCTTGATGCCCCAAACTGGCGCGATGCAGCGCAAGACTAAGTTGGGCGTATTCGTGGCTTATTTGCTATAATTAAATTAAAGATTTTCATACAGGCAAAGATACTTACGACGGCAAGCGAATTTTCATCAGTAATAATTAGGCGCCGCTCATTTGCATGTAATTACCACAAGAAACGGGTTGCGAAAAAAAACAATTTCACATTAATTTTCCGTATATTTATATTTCTGATAATCAATTATTTAAAAATCAACAAATTGAATTATGTTAACTTTGGTTAACTTTCTTTAAAAGCAATAGGATAAATTCCATTAGTCGTTTACAGTCCCTTCGACGCTATGTGTCGGCTATTGCATCTCGCGGAGATTTGCTCAGGCCACAAAAACCGTCTTGATATTCACAAACTCATGGATGCCAAACATACCCAGTTCGCGCCCGTAGCCCGATTGTTTGATGCCGCCGAATGGCAGCCGCGGGTCTGATTTTACCAGCGTGTTCACAAAGCACGATCCGGCTTCCAGCTGCGTTGCCGCGATGTGCTCCCCACGCTTTTTGTTTTTGGTAAACACCGCCGCGCCCAGTCCAAAGATGCTGTCGTTAGCCAGGGCAATGGCATGGGCCTCGTCCTTTGCAGATATGATGGCAGCCACTGGACCAAACATTTCCTGGTCAAAAGCAGGCATGCCCTTTTTAACATTGGTTAGGATGGTTGGCGGATAAAACGCGCCCTTACCCGCTGGTACCTGGCCGCCCAGGATACATTTGGCGCCTTTGGCAATAGATGCTGCTACCTGCTGATGCAATTCATCGCGCAGGTCAACCCGTGCCTGTGGACCAATATCAACGCCGTCCTGCAGTGGGTCGCCCATTTGCTTAGCTTGCATCTTTTGCAGGAACAGGCGGGTAAATTCCTTTTCAACAGCCTTAAGTACAATAAACCGTTTAGCCGCTATGCAACTTTGTCCGCCATTAATCAGGCGGCTGTTCACACAGGTTTCGGCGGCCTGTTCCAGGTCGGCGTCTTCCAGTATTAGGTAGGCATCGCTGCCGCCTAATTCCATCACGGTTTTTTTGATGAGTTCGCCGGCCTTTTGGGCTACTTTGCTGCCGGCAGCATTGCTCCCCGTAAGGGTAACGGCTTTAATATGTTCATGGGCAATCACAGCCTCTACTTCGGTATTGCTGATCAGCAGTGTTTGGAAAACATGATCGGGGAAACCGGCGGCTTTAACCATCTCTTCAATAGCCAGCGCGCAGCCAGGAACATTGGATGCATGCTTTAATACCCCGCAATTACCCGCGGCTAAAGCCGGCGCCAAAAACCGGAATACCTGCCAAAAGGGGAAGTTCCAGGGCATAACTGCCAGCACCACACCCAGCGGCTGAAAAGTGGCATAGCTTTTTGAGGCATCTGTTTCAATCAGCTGATCTTGCAAAAAGCCTTCGGCATTATCGGCATAATAGGTGCAAACTGCCGCGCACTTTTCTATTTCGGCTATGCCCTGTTTTAATGGTTTGCCCATTTCGGCCGCCATCAGCCGGGCCAATTGGCTTTTGCGTTGATTTAATACTCCAGCCAGTTTATTTAACAAGGCCGATCTTTCCTTAAACGTACTCAACCGCCATTTTGCCAGGCCTGATAGGTTTGCTCAATTTTTTGCCGCACCTGTTTACCACTGTGCGCTTTGTACTTTTTAATGATGGTATCATCGGCAGGATTAATCGACAGGATATCCATTTTTCGCTTTTAATAAGTAAGGCAGTTTACCCGAAATAGTTTGAATAAAATTTAGCTAATGAATGCCTGTACGTGAGATAAAGGATGGCCTGCGTAAAAAAGAAAATTACAGGAATTTTGTTTTTTACGCATTTTTTTGTGGGAAATTAACGTTTTAAGAGCAGGAAACGCCAAAATCTCATTTAATTAAGTGTACAAAATACAATAATTTATTAAGGAATTATTAGCACAACCGTCAGCTATAATAGAGCATCCAAATTAATTCACTTATTTGTTAAAAATTTATTAAAAGTGAGTTAAGGTATTGTGATGAACTTGTTACATGTGATATATTTAGAAAGTACACAGACGAAGATGAAAACTATTGGTAAACTCACAATCGAACAAAAATTACAAGGAATCATACTTGCGATCATTGGTTTCGTAGCGCTTATAGACTACGTAATTTTGTAATTTAAGTATTAGCAGATCCTCAAGGCGCCTATATGGCGCCTTTTTTTGTACTATAGGTAAATAAGGTGCTATAAAGATATGGATGAGTAATACTGCAGGCTGCTGCAAAGTTCATCCTCGGTACAGATGTTATCAATACTGCTTTCGCCGATACGGGTTATTAATGAGCAATTGATCTTAGCGCCGTGGTTCTTTTTATCCTTCTGCATCAGGCTGTAAAGTTCGCCGTGGCAGGAAGCTGCAATTTCATAACGCGGGTATAATCCCGAAAACACATGAACAATCTCATTCAGTTCTTCTAAACTTAAACCTGTGCGTTTATACGATAACCACGATTCGCAGATCATGCCGATGGCGATAGCTTCGCCATGGGTTAAGGGGGTTTTATCATTCTCCAGCGAATAGGTTTCAACGGCATGACCAATAGTATGCCCAAAGTTAAGCGCCTTGCGGATGCCCTTTTCCCTCGGATCTTCTACAACGATAGTGTTTTTTATGTTGACAGATTGGTAGATCAATTCGGCCGATGGGGCTTTCAAGTCGCTGGCTTTTAATTCGTTCCAGTATTCGGCATCGGCAATTAAGCCATGTTTCAGCATTTCGGCCAGGCCCGACAGGATCTGTCGCGGCGGCAGCGTGTTAATAAAGCTATGCTCCATAAACACAGCCTTAGGCTGGGCAAAAGTGCCTACAATATTTTTAATGCTGTCAATATCAATACCTGTTTTACCGCCTACCGATGCATCCACCTGCGAAAGCAGGGTGGTGGGTACATGCACAAAATCAATCCCGCGTTTATAGGTCGAGGCCACAAAGCCTCCCATATCGCTGATAACGCCACCGCCCAGGTTAATGAGCAGGCTGTTACGGTCGGCGCCAAAATCTATCAGCATTTTCCAGATACCTACACAAAAATCAATGGTCTTGCTTTCCTCGCCCGAGTTGATCTCGATCAGGTCGTACTTGCTGTCGTCGCCCAGGTATTTTTGTAAAATGGGCAGGCAAAATTCGCCGGTATGCTCGTCGGTCAGAATAAAATATTTAGAATAATTGCCCTTCTCTACAAAACTGGCCAGCTCAGCTAAGCTATTATTAAAATATATGGGGTAGCTGATGCTGTTAATCGTATCCATTGTTATCTCCAAAGTATCCATCTTATATCACTATTATTTTTTGCTCATCAAATTCAACCACGTCCGTTCTTTTTACTTTCAGGCGCTTGCGATAATCTACTGTACCATTGTACTTTACTAATCCCTCCGACACAACAATTTGGGCTTCGCCGCCTGTAGCAACCAGGTTGGTTGCTTTTAATAATTGTATCAGCGGGATATAATCGCCGGTTAATTCAAATTCTATCATACCCGGCAAAAATAAACTATTCAATCAAATAATGTTTATGTTAAAAAGCATTTTCTAATTTTGCCCCATGCTATTATACAAAACAGAGGATGAACCCGTTGGGGGTAAACTATCATTTGAAAATACAGAGATCGCCTTCAGGCATTCCTCAAATACCGATCTGAAACGGGCGTACTGGCTGTTTAAAGCAATAAATATTAATTTTTTGGTGAAGATAGGGCCGCCAATAACCAACTTTGCCATGAAGATTGGCCTGCCCATAAAAAGTTTGATAAAAGCTACCATATTTGAGCATTTTTGCGGCGGCGAAGCCATTGAAGAGTGTAACCCAACCATCAAAAACCTGGCATCGGGCAGGGTGGGCACCATTTTAGACTACTCGGTTGAGGGCGAGGATGACGAACAGGTGTTTGACGAAACCCGCGACGAGATTATCCGCACCATTATACGGGCCACCGGTGATGATGCCGTACCTATCACGGTATTTAAGATAACCGGAGTAGGCCGCTTTGCACTGCTGGAAAAGCTGGACGCTAAAGAAACGCTTACCACTGATGAGGAAGCAGAATGGAAAAAAGTACAGGCCCGGGTAAAAGCTATTTGCGAAAAGGCATTTAATGCCGGTGTGCCTGTTATGATAGACGCGGAGGAAAGCTGGATACAGGATACCATTGATCTGTTGGCGATGGATATGATGCGGACTTATAACCGCGAAAAGATCATTGTTTACAATACCTACCAGCTATATCGCCATGATAAATTAGCATCGCTGAAGGCGGATTTCGCTATTGCGGATAAGGATGGGTTTATATTAGGCGCCAAGCTGGTGCGGGGCGCTTATATGGAAAAAGAACGTAAGCGCGCGCTGGAAAAAGGCTATGCATCGCCAATACAACCTAATAAAGCCGCGGCTGATAAAGATTATGATGCCGCGCTGCATTTTTGCATCGAACATATAAATCAATTAGCCATAGTGGCCGGCACTCATAACGAAGACAGTTGTAAATTGCTGGCAACCCTGCTGGATGATAATAAAATACCACACAACCATCCCCATGTTTATTGCTCGCAGTTATTGGGTATGAGCGATAATCTGAGCTTTAACCTGGCCAATGCGGGCTATAACGTAGCCAAGTATGTGCCTTATGGCCCTGTGAAATCGGTGCTGCCTTACCTGTTCCGTCGCGCGCAGGAGAACACCGCCATAGCCGGGCAAATGAGCCGCGAACTGGGCCTGATCATTAAGGAAAAGAAACGCAGAGGTATTTAAGTGCGGATCACATCGGTATCAACAGGGATATAACCCAATTGCCGGCTCATGGTTAAGATCTGTCCCTTGTGATGGAACTCATGCGTAATAACGTGGGTGAATAATTCGAGTGGTGTTACGGTGATGGTTTTATCTCTTGCGGGAAGTTTTTTACTGAAAGATTGCTGATAATCACCCGCGTATTTGGTTAGGAAATCATTCACAGCCATATCCACCTGCTGGTAAATACTTTGGATATCGCTAATGCTTTTAATATCTTCTTCCTTAAAATAGTTAACCGGTATTTCACGATCGGCAAATACCAGCCAATGCAGATAGGTGTTAGCCGTGTGGATAAGCAGGCTGCTGATGCTGCTGTTATTGAATGCTGCTATTTGTTTAAACAAACCGGCATTTTCCATACTACCGCAATAGTTCAGCAAAACTTGCCTTGCGCTTTTTACGCTATTGTATTGTGCTTGCAGTAGTGATTTCATGGTGATTATAATAAGTTTTCCTGTGCGAATTTTTGAATTGTGTTCGGCGCTTTCATCAGGTAGGTTTGTATGCCCAGTTTTTTAGCGCCTTCCAAATGCTGCGGACTATCATCAATAAATAAAGTCTCGACAGGGTTAAGGTTATTCTCATCCAGTATTTGCTGAAAAAACACCGTATCCGGCTTGCGTTTACCTACCAGGTGCGAGTAATAAACTTTCTCGAACAAATGGTCGTTACCCTCAAAATCAAATTCCCGCCTCAGGTAATTCATAATGTGGGTGTAATGGATATCGTTAATATTGCTCATTAAAAAGGTGCGGTATTTCCCTTTTAAGGCTAATAACAGATCGTGGTTACCTTCGGCAATACCCAGCAGCATGCTATTCCAGGCCGCGTCAATCTGCTCGTCGGTGAGGTTCTCATTTCCCGAAACTTCCCTTAAACGATGGCGAAACTGTTTGGCGGTGATTTCGCCACAATCGAAAGCGTCAAAAATAGCATCCTGCTGCAGGTGACCAAAAAAATGATCGGCATTGGGTATACCCAGTTGATTGAAAGCGCTTTGCGCCTTAGCAAAATCGATACTGAAGATGACATTGCCGTAGTCGAAGATGATATTTTTGATATTTTGCATAATTGTCTTTCGTAATTCAGCGCAAATATGTAAAATTGCACCCGGAAATTAAACACCGAATAGCTGCGCCTATAGCTCAGTCGGTTAGAGTAGAAGACTCATAATCTTTTGGTCCCTGGTTCGAGCCCAGGTGGGCGCACAAAAGCGAGATAGTTCGTTGGTTTTAACCCTGTAAATCGTTGATTTACAGGGTTTTTTGTTTTTTAGCAGTCCTTCTCAGTCCTTATAAATACACCATTTCTGACACCAAAACGCCACCCCGATTTTAATTTTTAGGTTTGGGGGTTTTTTAAGAGCTAATAGGTTGTTATACAGTATTTTATCTCTATAAAATAAGTACTCAAAAGTACTGTAAAAGATCAGAAATTGCACCTCTTTTCATCTTAAAAAACCCCGAAACTGACGATTCCGGGAATTAATTAATCGTTTTACTCATTAAAAAACTGTTAAAAGATGAAAACATCACAGTCATTTGGTGTACACTTCACCGTTAAAAAAGACAAAGTGAAAGATGGGATTGCCTGCGTTTATGCCGTCATTACCATTAACAAGGAGAAAGTGATCTTCGCCCTAAAAAAGCGGGTGAACATTGAACACTGGGACAAAGGACACGGCGGCCTTAAAGTAAAAGTTCCCGAAGCCAAAGAAACCAACAGTTATTTGGAGCAGGTTAAATTCACCATTACTTCTTACTACCAGCAATTACAATTAGACGGCAAAGAGATCACTCCCCAATTACTCAAAGCTTGTTTCCTCGGAGAAGACACCGAAGAAACTTACAATTTAAGTACCCTGATGGATTACCACCAGGAGACCGCTTCGGCAGCCTTGACCTGGAGCACCCTTAAACATTATGCCGTGACCCGTCGCTACCTGGAGAAGTTTCTAAAAGCCAAGTACAACACGACAGATTACCGCATCAAGGACATCGACTACAAATTCATTGTCGACTTTGAAACGTATCTGCGTAACCACAAACCCGTCGACCATTTTCAACCATTAAACAACAACGGCGTAATGAAACACCTCATCCGTTTGCGTAAAATGACCACTTTGGCATTTAAATTACAATGGATCAGCAAAGACCCCTTTAAGAATTACAAGTTCCGCTACAAAAAAGTAGAAACTGCCTTTTTGTCGACAAATGAATTAAAGGCCCTGGAAAATTATGATATCGCTTCCGACACGCTTAATGCGATCCGCGACTACTTTCTCTTTGCCTGCTATACCGGCCTGTCCTTTGTCGACCTGATGAATTTGCATGAAGGCAATGTGGTGCGTGGCGAGGACGGCGAAAAATGGCTGAAACTGTTCCGGCAAAAAAGCCACGAGGCGACCAACCTACCGCTCCTTGCACCAGCGCTGGCCATCATGAATAAATACAAGGATAATCCGAGGTCAGTCAGTTTAAGCAAGATATTCCCTACCATCACCAACCAGAAGGTCAACGTTTATCTCAAAGAGATCGCCAAGATCGTCGGGATCAAAAAGAAGCTCACTTTCGGAGTGGCCCGGCATACCTTCGCTACCACCATCACGCTGGCCAATAACGTGCCTATCGAAACCGTAAGCAAAATGATGGGACATACCAAGATCGCAACCACACAGATCTACGCCCGCGTACTTATGAAAAAGATAAGCGAAGACATGCAGGTCTTACGGGAAAAACTCGAACCGGATGCTCCAAAACGCAAGGCGAACCGAAAAGCAAACACTAGTTCCCACCTTAAAAGAGTAAGCTAATGAGATCAATGAATAACGATAAACTTTTTCTATCAGTCAGGGAATTGATCGAAAATGCACGCAACTATGTTGTCAGGAACGTTAACACCGCCATGTTGTACACAAATTACACCATCGGCCAAATGATCGTTGAGGAAGAGCAAAAAGGAAAAGAGCGGGCGGGGTATGCCGAAACCATCCTCAAAGATCTCAGTAAGGCCTTATCTGCCGAATATGGTCGAGGGTTTTCACATCGTAATCTCGATAATTTTAAAAAGTTCTATCTCTTATACCAGGAACGAATTTCGCAGACACTGTCTGCGAAATTCGACGAAGCCCTCAAAAACGAGATCAATCAACCATTATTGGCGGCATTCGCTGAGCATTTCAAAGTAAGTTGGTCGCATTATGTTTTGTTAATGAAAATCCAGAATGTAGCAGAACGGGAATATTATGAGTCGGAAGCGGGTTCTTGCAATTGGTCGCTGCGCGAATTGCAGCGTCAATACGATTCTTCATTATTCGAACGCCTGGCACTGAGTGGTGACAAAACCGGTGTCAGAAAGTTAGCGGAGAATAACCGCATTGAAGAGGATGCGATCCATACCCTAAAAAATCCTTTTGTGCTGGAGTTCCTCGGACTTAAGGAAGATAGTGGTTACTCTGAAAACGACCTTGAAACCGCTATAATTAATAAGTTGGAGCACTTTATGCTCGAATTAGGCAAAGGCTTCTTGTTTGAGGGACGGCAACGTCGTATCACCTTAGAGGGCGACCATTTTTGGGTGGATTTAGTTTTTTATAACCGACTACTTGACTGTTTTGTCCTGTTCGATCTGAAGATAGGCAAACTCACCCATCAGGACATTGGCCAGATGCAAATGTATGTCAACTATTATGACCGGAAGATAAAGCGACCCCATGAGAAACCCACGATCGGTATCATTCTTTGTAAAGAGGATAATAAGGCTGTTGTAGAATTTACACTGCCGATTAATAACGAGCAAATTTTTAGCAGGGAATATAAACTCTATTTACCCAGCAAGGAAGAACTTCAAAAGCAATTATTATGATAGAGAAAAATCAAGAGCCCCTTAACCAGGTATACTGGTTAAGAGGACAAAAGGTAATGATCGACGAAGATGTAGCGGCGCTGTTTCAGGTTAGTCTCAAAGTACTGAGACAGCGTGTAGGTAGAAATAAACAGCGGTTCCCGCCCGATTTCTTGTTTTTACCAACCATAGAAGAATGGCAAACTTTACAACAACAGGCCGACCCTATACTCAAAATCGGTAAAAATGAAATACCGCTAGTCTTTACAGAGGCCGGACTGCTCATGGCTTCAGGAATCATCAAAAGCGATGTCGCCATTAAGGTCAGCATCGACATTATTAACCAGTTTTTCCAAATTGTAACCAGTTTTAATAAGTAATTATCATGAAAGACCAACAAAATATTGATCAGATCGGCCCAATGATACGGGAAACGCGTTCAGCGCAACATATGACCCAACAAGAATTGGCCGAGAAATGCGGTATTGCTAAATCACGGATATCCCGGGCGGAAAATAACGTCGGCGATGTTCCCGTTTCCATCCTGCGCACCATCGTCGAAAAAGGCCTGGGAGGCCAGTTGCAGATCGCATTTGAGTTATAGTATCATAGTTGGATACCATGAAAAAGTTCACATTTTGTGAACTTTTTCATTATTTTTGTTCCAATGGGTGTCGCACTAAAATATAAGGTCATCAAAGATAGAACGCAATATGATCGCTATTGCGAAGCGTTGGAATTGCTTTTGGCTTTGAAAAACACTTCCGATGTTCAAGACGAAATCGAGATGCTGACCCTATTGATCCATACTTACGACGAAGTAAACAACACTTTTGCCGAACTTGACCCGATCACATTACTACGGTCTTTTATGAAAGATTATCGACTGAAAGCATCGGATCTGATAGCCATACTCGGCGTAAGCAAAGGTTACATATCCGACATGCTGAACTACAAAAAAGGCTTGTCCAAAGAAGTGATCCGAAAATTAGCTGACCACTTTAAAGTCCGGCAGGAAGCATTTAACAGACCCTACCCATTATTCCAAAAATAACGCCTTTAAAACACCGGCCTCAAATGTCAAGCTAACATTATAGCTACCTATCATGATAGCATACTAGC
The DNA here is from genome assembly GCF_059418485.1 of Mucilaginibacter sp. GW821-FHT07H05. Taxonomy (NCBI): domain Bacteria; kingdom Pseudomonadati; phylum Bacteroidota; class Sphingobacteriia; order Sphingobacteriales; family Sphingobacteriaceae; genus Mucilaginibacter; species Mucilaginibacter sp. GW821-FHT07H05. Next base: position 119,597 of record NZ_JBWKPY010000004.1, on the reverse strand, counting down.
GATTTAAACTACTTCCAAAATTCCGAGACAGTGTCTCAGAATTTGAAATGGATTAAAATCCGAATCAGCGATTCGGGTTTTTTGTTTTCGGTCTATTTTAGTCTATCCCGTTCTTTTTCCGCCCAAAAATAACGCCACCTTTCCCAAAGTTGTCATTTTCTGATTTACCGGCTTCCGAATTTTGAAGTCCTTAAAAATCAAGTTATGGACAAAGCAACTGAACAACGATCAAGAATGGGGATGGTTCCAACACGGAATCAGATATTGACCCTCGGAGATCTGGAGGATTTTAAGAACGACGTCCTTCAGGAAGTAAAGCGCATTATGAAAGAATGTGTTAGTGGCGCACCAGGCAAGAAATGGTTGAAATCTGCTGAGGTTAAAAAACTGCTGGGTATTTCACACGGTTTTTTGCAATCATTAAGAGATAGCGGCGTACTGCCTTTTACGAAGATCGGCGGGTCTATCTATTATGATTATGAAGACATCACCTTTATGATGTCTGCTAACAAAAGCGCCTGATTTTTCACCGGCCGGGCCTGCCTGACAGTGTCCGGCCACTATTTTACTCCTATGTTATTCCAAACACCCAAGCGTAAAGCCAAGCGGGTGCCTGCGGAGCGCAGGAAACCCGAACCTATCCTGCAAAAAGGGTTCGGCACGGAGATGCCGCCCCAAAAGATTCTGGTGGAAATTTATTTTGATCAGAAAGGGCTTGCCACTCAGGCAGGCGTATTTTATAACCATTACGAGAAAGTTAATTGGAGCAGCCCTAAAGGTACGCCATACCGCAACTGGAAGCTGCTGGCCGGCGAATGGATCTTCAATTATGAACAGGAACAAAAATTAAGAAAACGGCAGCGTGAAAACGCCCTGCTATCATCCTAGTAAACTATAAAACTATCAAAAATCATGGCAAAGATCATCACCATAGCCCACCAAAAAGGTGGCGTAGGCAAAAGCACCTTAGCGATCAACCTCGCTTTATGTTTCCAGGATCAATTATCAGTAGCCCTGGTCGATACCGACTTACAGGGTAGCTTATACCATATCCGGGAGGACTTCCCCGAACTGGCCGTCATTGGCGCCGATAAAGTGACGGACATCGAAAAACTGGATTATGATCTCATCATTGTAGACACACCACCTTATTTGTCCAGTAAACTGCCGGACTTATTTCTGCATTCGGATTTCATCCTCGTACCAACCAAAGCAGGCTTCTTCGATGTAATGGCTATTCGGTCAACACTGGCACTAATCAAGGAGGCACAGCAAAAAGCACCGCATCTTAAAGCCGGCATTGTACTCAATATGGTCAAGCCGCGATCGGGCATTACCCGGGATGTGGCCGACCTGCTGCAAAACATGGATATGCCGTTGCTAAAAGCAAGGATGCATGACCGCGTGAGTATCGCCAGGTCATCGATCACCGGCGGTATTTTAAAAGGTGCCGACAAAAGAGCGAAAGACGAGATCATGGCATTGACTGAAGAAGTCGTTGAGCAAATTAGTTCCGGGGTAGCATGATAGCTTTTTATTTCAATAGGAAGCTAGCAAAATCGCAAACTACGAACATAGCAAGCTATATAACTAGCAGCAAATGATAGCAAACTAGTAAGCTAACATCATAGCAGCAATGCTAACAAACTATCAAGATAGCAAATGGAAGAGTATAAAAAAAAGCTGGGTGGCCTGGCTGACAAACTCAAACAAGAGCGACCTGCCACCCCCATTCAGGAAGTGATACCGGTCAAGGCAGCACCCGTTCCAAACGAGCCCGAAGTACAGTTCAATAACCGCATACCCAAAGGCCTGTTAAAGCGGCTCAAGACTTTTGGAGTAGAGTATGATGAATCCCTTAAAGACATCAATATCCATGCCCTTGAACTCTATCTCAGCCAAAAGGCGAAGCCGGAAGAAACAACAAAAAATGCCGAATAAAACACTGATAGCAGGATAAGACCGCCCGCTTCGCAGCGATCAGCAAGATGTACAATTGTGTCACAATTGAATCTTGCCCTCCGCAAAAGTTTGCTGCGGGTCCAGGCAAAAAGCCTCCGAAGTCGGCTTTTTAAAGAAGAGAACAATGGCTACACAAGAAGACAAACGGATACAATGGAAGAATCTCCGCTTTAAACCGGAGGAATATCAATTGCTCGAAAAGCGGTTCAAAAAAACCAGTTTCCGCAAGCTAAGCGAATACATGCGCAGTGTCCTTTTAGAAAAGCCGGTGACGGTAAACTACCGGGATAAAGCCATGGATGATGTGCTGGAGGAAATGATCTTGCTGCGGCAGGAATTGAACGCGATCGGCAATAACCTGAACCAGGCCATGCGCAGTATCAACAGCGCACACGGCAATGCAGATACCCGGTTATGGATGAACCTGCTGAGTGTCATCAGCACCAAACTGGAGCCGTCCATCAGCCAGATCAAAGAACGGATGAACCAATACGCGGATATATGGTCGCAAAAATTAAGAGCGGTAAAAGCCTGATCGGCGCGCTCAACTACAATGAGAATAAAGTAAAGCAAGGGAAAGCAATGCTGATAGCCGCCGTGAAATACGTTAAAGACCCGAAAGACTTGTCTTTTAACGATAAACTTTTCCGGCTGACTGATCTGGCTTCCATGAATCAGCGCTCCAAAACCAACACGGTTCATATCTCTCTGAATTTTCCGAATGGAGAAAATTTAGCCGACGATACCTTGCAGGAGATCGTTAAAGATTATCTCCAGGGCGTTGGCTTTGCAACGCAACCCTATTTGGTTTACCGGCACGAAGATGCCGGGCACCCGCATTGCCATATCGTCACCACGAATATCAAACGTGACGGCGAACGCATCAGTCTGCATTACCTCGGACAGAATGAATCCGAGAAAACGCGCAAAGCCATCGAGATCAAATACAATTTAATCAAAGCAGATGAACAGCAAAAGCAAAAGCCAAATCTGAAAGCCGATGTTTCTGCCGCCGAGTATGGTAAAACTGAAACCAAAAGGACGATCACCAATATCCTGGGTTATGTATTACGGGCCTATAAATTTACCAGCATCCCCGAACTCAATGCCGTTCTCGGGCAATATCATATCCAGGCCGACCGGGGATCCAAAGATTCCCGGATGTATGCCCGTGCGGGTTTGGTTTACTGGATACTGGACAAAGACGGTAACAAAATCGGGGTGCCCATTAAAGCCAGCAGCATTTACAACAAGCCGACGCTCAAAACGCTGGAAGAAAAATTCAAACTCAATGAGCAATTACGCAAACCTTATAAAGCTGAGCTGATCAAAGCCATTGATGAAACAATGGCCAATCCCCAAACTAAAACCAGTTTTCAAAGCGAACTCAAAGCAAAAGGCGTCCAGTGCATCCTGCGACAAAACGAAGAAGGCCGCATCTACGGGGTGACCTTTATCGACCAAAAGAACAAAGCGGTTTTTAATGGCAGCGACCTCGGCAAAGCCTATAGCGCCAATTTGCTCAGCGCACAATTTCTGCCGGAACCGCCACCCAAATCGGTCACCCATCAGCAAGCAACAGAAACCTACACGCTAACGGCATCGGTCGGCGATGAACTATTCGATGTTCTTTTTGCACCTGAGCGCGAAGACCTGGCGGCCCTCAACAAATTCAAAAAGAAGAAACGTAAAGGTCTCAATCTATAAATTATGCAAACCGGAGAAAACGAACAAGCCCTGCGGAAGATCATCGACTTCACCAGGCTAATCAGCATTGCCATCTTGATCATTCATTTTTATTTGATCTGTTACGGGACGTTCCAGCAACTCCATCTGACCCATCAGATCGTCGATCATATCTTATTACCGCTCTCCAAAATGGGCATTTTCAAAACCGTCCTAATGGCCAAACTCAGCGCGCTTGCACTACTGCTGGTTTCGCTCGTTGGCTCTAAAGGCAAGCGGGACGACAAGATCCGGCCCAAAACCATCATTACCTACTGCCTGACCGGCTTGCTTATTTATTTTTTCAGCAACTATCTACTCCGCTGGCCCTGGCTTTATATCGGGGCGACCGCATTTGGGTACCTCTTATTTATGACGGGCGGCGGCTTATTATTTAGGATGCTGAAACTCCAATTGGGCGGGGATATTTTTAATAAGGAAAACGAAACGTTCCCGCAGGAAGAAAGGCTGCTGGAAAATGAATACAGCATCAACCTGCCCGCCAAATACCAATTGAAAAACAAAGAGCGGGACAGTTGGATCAATATCATTAACCCGTTCAGGGGTACATTGGTCGGCGGTAGCCCCGGTGCCGGTAAATCTTATTTCGTGATACGCCACATTATTACGCAGCATATCAAAAAGGGGTTTAGTATGCTGATCTATGACTTTAAATATGATGACCTTTCCCGCATCGCTTATAATGCGTTACGCCAACATGGCGGACGCTCGTTTTATGTGATCAACTTTGAAAAGATCATGCACCGCAGCAATCCCCTGGAACCGGATACCATGACCGACATCACCGATGCGATTGAGTCCAGCCGGACGGTCATGCTGGGGTTGAACCGGGAATGGATCAAAAAGCAGGGTGACTTTTTTGTCGAATCACCGATCAATTTCGTTACAGCGCTGATGTGGTTCCTCAAAAAGTACCAGGGCGGCAAATATTGCACTTTACCGCACGTCATTGAGTTATCCTTAGTAGAATACAAGTACCTGTTCGGGGTGCTACAGAGCGAACCCGAAATAGAAGTGTTGATCAATCCCTTTATCTCGGCCTGGAAAAATGAAGCCTATGAACAATTGGAAGGACAGATTGCCAGCGCGAAGATCAGTTTGGCGCGATTGTCTTCACCACAATTATATTATGTATTGAGCGGTAATGATTTTTCATTGGATATTAATAATCCGGATGACCCCAAGATCGTTTGCCTGGCGAACAACCCGCAGAAGTCACAGGTATATGGCGCGGTATTGTCGCTGTATATTAACCGCATCAATAAACTGGTGAATAGAAAAAACCAGCAGAAATGCAGCCTGATCTTCGATGAGTTCCCGACCATCTATTTCAACGGTATCGATAACCTCATCGCTACCGCACGTTCCAATAAAGTCGCGGTAACTTTGGCGGTGCAGGATTACAGTCAACTTAAAAAAGACTATGGCCGGGAACAAGCAGAAGTCATCATGAATATTGTCGGCAATATCGTTTGCGGGCAAGTCACCGGAGATACTGCCAAACAACTGTCAGAACGTTTTGGCAAGATCAATCAAGTCAAGGAAAGCGTGTCAATTAATGCTACAGACACTTCGGTGAGCCGCTCAACGCAATTAGATTATGCCATCCCAGCCTCCAAAATAGCGGGTTTATCTTCGGGTGAATTTGTCGGCATGGTGGCCGATGACCCCTCTAATAAGATCGAACTCAAAACCTTTCATTGCCAGATCCAAAATGACCACGAAGCTATTTCGCTGGAGGAACGGGCCTACCGGGCCATCCCTGATGCCAGAAAGATCTCCAATACCGAGATCCAAATGAACTATCAACGGATCAAAGCAGATATTAAAGGACTGGTCGAGCAACTCGCCCATAGGGATAACTAAGCCTGCTCTGTGACCAGGTCACCAATGCTGATGTGAAACAGACCGCAGATCTCGGTCAGGGTTTCCAGGGTCAGGTCGCGGGTACCGGATAACCAGGTCCGCAGTTCATTCATTTCCACCCGGATGCGGTCGCCGAACTGTAAACGGTTCAGGCCGGTCTCCGCGATCAAATGATCTATACGGGCACCTAAAGCCAGTCGATGCTCACTTTGCAGCAGATCAGCAGCGCATACTTTGTCTAAAAGACGACCTAAAAAGGTCAAACTGTTTCCTGTTTTCATAGCGTCGTATTAAGGTGAATGACAAGATAAGAAAATTACCCTTTAATTATTGCACCCTGTTGAAAACTTAACGGTCAGTTAATGGCCTGTTTACAGCCGGACGGTATCAGTCACTGAGTTTGGCCAGCTTTTCAGCTACCGCTTGTAACAGACCTGTATTGACCGTAGCTGCCGGTCCTTCGGCCAGCGCCCGGTAACCGCCTTCTTCATCCGGCTCAAAAGTAAAGGTCGTCTCACCGATCAATACGGCGATCCGGTGGGTATAGCCCCAGCGCTCAAAGCGCGCTTTAAACTCGTGCTCCGTACCCTGAAAAACAACCGGTATGACAAAAGGCTCGTTCATGCCGCTAAGATAACATTAGTCTAAGTAACCTTTCAATACCCAGCTGCGGGAATTGGAGCGAAGCCTGGCCAGCGCTTTGTCTTTGATCTGCCGTACCCTTTCGCGGGTGAGCTCGTATTTATCCCCGATCTCTTCCAGGCTATGTGGTTGCCCGTCACCCAATCCGAAAAACAGCGTTAATACATCCCTTTCTTTTTCGCCCAGTACCCGCAGGCTTTGTGCTACCTCCGCAGACAAAGACTCCTTCATCAGCCCTTGGTCTGTTCCCGGTTCCGGACTTTGCAGCACATCCAGTAAAGTATTGTCCTCTTCGCTCGAAAAGGGCGAATCATAGGAAATATGCCGGCCTGAATGGCCCAAAACATTACTTACTTTTTCAGCCGTAATTTCCAGGCTTTCTGCCAGCTCCTCAGGTGTTGGCTGCCGTTCATATTGTTGTTCCAAAGCTGATGCTGCTTTAGCGATCTTAGAGAGATCCCCGACTTTATTCAAGGGCAGGCGGATCATCCGGGACTGTTCATTGATCGCAGACAGGATGGACTGCCTGATCCACCATACGGCGTAGGATATAAATTTGAAACCTTTGGTTTCATCAAAGCGTTTCGCCGCTTTAACCAAACCGACATTCCCTTCGTTGATCAAATCGCCCAGCGTCATGCCAGAACTTTGGTATTGTTTGGCTACCGAAACCACGAACCTTAAGTTCGCGGTCGTTAAGCGCTCTAAAGCGGCCTGGTCGCCTTCCCTGATCTTTTGCGTTAAGATCACCTCTTCCTGCGGAGTAACCATCGGAATCTTGGCAATATCTGACAAATACTGATTCAACGATGCGCTTTCCCGATTGGTGATCGACTCACTAATTTTAAGTTGCCTCATGTATGAAAATATTAAAGTGTATGCTAAAGATTCGCAGAAATGATTCTCAGAGAGATGGCAAGTGATTTACTGATGCTTGCGGGAGAAAGGTGCTATAAATCTTTAACATACAAAGATACGCACAACCGCAAAAAATAGTGTCGACCGGATGTCAATAAGTTAGGACACTTCAATGATAAGGCGCTGGATTATAGTGGCCGCCTCGGGCGCTTGGGCCTTGGCGCTTCCGTGCGGTTTTCACGGCGCGGCCTTATAACAGGTTTTACGGGCTCTTTTTCTTCGGCGAAACGCACGTTGAGCGTCCGCCCGTCGATCTGCATCCCGTCGAGTGCCTGTATCGCCCTTTCCGCGCCGGCATCATCGGTCATGGTGATAAAGCCGTAGCCTTTGCTTTCGCCGGTGTTTTTGTCCGTAACGATGGTGACCGTATTCACGGTACCGTGCGCGCTGAACAGTTCGACCAGTTCGATCTCCTGCATGTCTTTTGGAAAACCAACGATAAATAATTTGGCCATGGCTGCTGCAAATATACGGAGAATGAGTCCTATTTATTAATGAAGGGCGGCTTCCTGGGAAATTGTAGAATAAACTACGTTAACAGCGCGCAGATCTCTTCCTTTTTAGGGTATCGGTCCGGTACCTCCAATCGGTGGATAGATCGCCTTTGTAAAATACATCCGCCCGGTATTGTTTATCGGACAGGCAAGATACGGACGTTTCCGTGGTGTATTTCTCATCGTAACCGGACCGTTTAAAAAAATCTTTTTCTACTTTCTCACCGTATCCTGCACCACCCTATACAGCACCTGGTTAGGGTATCCCTTGACTACACTCATGAGCTTGTGCGCATCTTTTACATTTTTCAGCGAGACCGGCATAAATCTGATCCCCCAATGGTTCAGCTTCGGTTCCATCGAGCCTTTAAATTTGCCGTAATCTATTTCGATGGGTTGCGCTTGTTTACTGAGATTTTCCAGTTGGGTACGCAAAATAATGGACGATGCTGTTTCCCATTGCATATGCACGTAACCCACAATAAGGCTATTGATCGCCATAATGGCCACCAGCAGCCAGGCGGCTATTTTTGCCGCAACAGGCCATCGCTGACTTTTAATGGCCCCCAGTTGTTCCGCACCGGCCATCCATAACAAAAAAAGTGGCAATAATGGCACCAGCCAAAACATCGGGAAAAAACGCGGCCACCAAAAATGTTGACTGAGCGACATGCAGCAGCACAAACCAATGACAAATATCAAAGCGGGCACCCGTACTTTTTTCAGCACAATCAAAATACCTGTAAGCGCGATCATAGCGAACACCAAAGCAATGCTAAAATAAGGCCCAAAGCCGCTTACACGGGTTTCGTGGTATTGATAAGCCGTCCAGGTAGCGGGGCTGGTAGCGAAAGGGTTCGCCAGGTCTGCACGCCGCTCCTTATTATACGGCGCGTTGCCAGGCCGGCTAAAAGTGGCATAAAACAACCTTACCGGAAGGCTTTTATGTTTCATGTTTCGAGGGGTTTCGCTCTCGTTGGCATCCTTGCCGGTGGTTACAAACACGCTGGGATATGCTTTCGAACCGAATATGGGATATAAGGGGTTGCCACGGTTGATCATGTTCGTTACGTACGGATTATAACCAAATAGGCCAACGGCGATTAAACCTATGGTGATATGCGACCATAAAAAAGATTTAACGCGTGGCCGCTCTCTCATCAATAGATAGATCAGAATGAAGAACGCCGAAACCAGGAAGAATACCAGGCCAGTGAACTTCAAATTAATCAGACAAATGGCGGCCATAGCGCCGATCAGCATCAATAACAGTTTCGGCTTGCGCAGCCACAGGATGACAGACGCCACGTAGATCACAACAGACAAATACAGATCTCCGTCGTTCAGGAAAGTGGTCACCTCGCTCCAGACCACCGGATTTAATATGACCAGCAAGGTGAATACGATAGATTGCCATCCCCGCATTTTAAAATCGCGGCAAAGCGCATAAACCACACCATAAGCGGCGGACAATAATAACAGGTTATAGGCTTTGCCTGGTTCTACCGTGCCAAACAATCGAAGCACCGCCGCGCCAAAAAGCCATGAATTTTTTGGGAAATATAAGACGGACGAAATATTAATTTGGTCGGGCGTGGTCATCGGCTGCAACAATGGATTCCAATTTCCGCCTAAATTGTACACCGCAGCCTGATGATACCATTCGCCATCCCAGGACAAATCGAAGTAAAACCAGCCAAATGCCAACGACAATACCGGCACGCCGATCGTGATGAGTGAGGAAAACATGAGCTGTTTACCCGTCACTTCAAATCTTTTCGCCAGCGAAAACAACAACCCGATCGCAGCAATAATCGCAAAAGGAAACAGGTAGGGCGATAATGGCCAGGTTAACAGATAAGTGATGGCACAGGATAAATTGACCAGGCAGATGATACCGAGCAAAAGCAGGGCAGTTAGCAAGCCGGTTAATCCCGGTTTGCCGGAGTTGTTGCGCATGGGCAGTCGTATTGGCTAAATAATTGTGATTCACTAAAATATGAACTTTTAACCAAATGTCCAATAGCGCCTGACCTGCCTGCCCGAAGATCAGCTCCGGCGCAGGCAAGCAGGACTTTGAGCCTTAGGCTAAGGGCGGGCTGCTTTCTTTTTCTTTTTGCCCCACTTGCGGTTATACCAGATCAGGGTACCCGTCACCGGTAAACTCGCGCCGATCATACAGGCCAAAAAGGCCAGGATCTTGGTCGGCAGGCCCAGGATCTGCCCGGTATGGATATCGAAGTTCATGCGGTAAACCTTTTCGCCGGTTGATATTTCGCTGTAAGGTTGGTCATCCTGGTCAATATACCGCAGTGGTTTTAAATTGCTTTGGTCGTAGAAATAAGTCGCCCGGTTGTAAATGATCGTACCGTCGCCGAAAAAGACCATGGCCTGGTAGGGTTCTTTGGCTTCATGGGGTACCGGTAAAATGATGCGGCCGTAATCGGGATGATGTTTGATGGTTTGCTCCCAGATATGATCCAGCGCGACACTTACCGCAGGCTTGTTGGTTAACGTGGTATCTGAAAAAGGATCATCTTCTTTGAGTTCGACGGGCGCTTTCCAGGTCAGCGTGCGGTACAGGCCATGTTTGAACCAATCAAAAGTGAAATAGATGCCGGTGATGGTCAGAAACAGCAGAATGATGGAGGCGTAAAAACCCACCACGTTGTGCAGGTCGATCGTCAATCTTTTCCAGTTGGCGTTCCACCTGATCTTAAAGCTCTTATCCCGGTTCTTTTTGTTCCAGTTGCGCGGGTACCACCAGATCAGCCCGGTGATGATGATGACCAGGAAGATCAAACAGGCCGAGCCGACGATCGGGCTGCCGATCTTTTGCGGCAGCCATAAAAAGCGGTGACCTGCGCGCACAAACAGGATAAATAGTTCGAAGCCTGAAGGCTTACGCTTATCCAGGATAATGTGCCCGTCATAGGGATCAACAAAGATATTGGCAAGGCCTTTCTTGCCAAAAGTATAACCGATGCTGACCGAACGGCCCGGGCCACTGTTGATGAGATTACTCAGCTTCGCCCCGGTATCTTTCTTCGCTTCGAGGTAAGCCGTTGTTTTGGCGATCAGCGCTGAGGGCGGCAAAACGGGCCGGTTACGAATTTCCACCCGTTGGTACTTTTCGGTAAAATAACCGATCTCGTAGCGCCAGACCCATAGGCCGCCCGTAAAGCAGACGATGAAAACGATCAGGCCGGAGATCAGCCCCAGCCATAAATGCAGCCATTCCGCCACGCGGCGGAAGGCTGATTTTTCTTTTCTGTTGGTCACCATATTAAAACTTGATGGTTAGGTTAGCGGCGATATTGGCCAATGGCTGGGCCGAACCGGCAAGGTCCCAGTATTTTTGCTTAGCCAGGTTATTCACTTTAAAATCAAAACGCCATTTCGGCTGGTCATAAAATAGCGCGGCATTCAGGACGGTATAATGCGGCAGGCTGTAAGTATTATCTGTTGATAAAAAGGCGCGGCTGACGTAGTTGCCGCCAAAACCAATACCCACGTCTTTTAAGATTCGCTGGAATTTATAGCTGGCCCACCAGTTGGCGATCCTTTCCGGCGCGGTGGCGGCCATATTGCCTTCCAGCGCGGGGTTGGTGGTCTTCACGATCTTATTGTTGTTATAGGCATAGCCCATCAGGATATTCAGGCCCGGCAAGGGGTTGGTGATCAGTTCAGCATCCGCGCCTTTGCTGACCTGCTGGCCGTCCTGGAAGGTAAAGCCCTTGGAATCGGTACGGGTCGCGTTGTCGATCTTCGTATAGTAGTAGCTTACCGTCAGGTTCACTTTTTTGTCAAAGGCTTCGGTCTTGATACCGCCTTCAGACTGATTGGCGAAGATCGGTTTCACCACGAACAAGGTTCCATCAGGTTGCTGCGCCGGCGCCACATTCTGGAAGCCGCTCATGTAATTGCCGAACAGGGATACCTGGTCTTTGACCACCTGGTAAACCAAACCCAGTTTGGGCGCTACCGAATTTTGCGTGTAAGGGTTTGAAACACTGGGGCTGGTATAACCTTGATAATCGTAGTGGTCAAAACGCAGGCTCAGCATGGCAAACAGGCGGTCATTAAAGCTGATCACATCCGTCGCGTAGGCGCTGGTGGTGAACTGGTCGGAAACGCCAAATGGGGTTAGTGCGCCATATTTAACAAAATAGTCATCTACTTTAGCTTTGCCTACGGCCAGCGGATTAGGGGTTTTGCTCACATCCACCGTGTCAATAAAGCGGTTAGCCGGCGTGGTGGTATAATAAAAATTACCATTATAATAACGGTAGCTCAGGCCCACCAATACTTTATGTTTGATAGCGCCGGTCTTAAATTCACCGTTGATATTCTCCTGTAAATTGGTGTAATTATTATACATCGGGCCATATAACAGCATGTTACGGGCCACTTTCGTCGGCGAAATCCAGGTTGGATAATACTGGTAGCTCTGTTTCACATTCTCGCTCACGAAAGAGAATAAAGTGGTCGCGGTCCAGTTAGCTGAAATCTTATACTTGCCTTCCAAAAATATTTTATTGGAACTGGTCAGCGCGTTGGCGTCATCCAGGTATAATGACTTATTATAAGTTAAAGGAATTTGATCAGGTGATGTAATGCCTGACGCAGGTGTAACGCGGGTATACATGATGCGGGTCTGGTCGGTATTGAAATACTCGACATCGGCGCTCAGTTTCAGCCGCTCGTTCACCTGGTAAGACAGGCTCGGGGCGATCAGTACCGTGTTGTTATGACCGTTGGTCAAAAAACTATTCTGGCGGTTCACGGCCGTATTGATCCGGACCAATGCAGTTTTTTCGGGATTTAGCGGGGCGTTCACATCCGCGCTGATCCGGTTCAGGCCGTAGCTGCCTAAAGTATAAGATGCCGAACCGCCGAAGGTATCATAGGGCTTTTTGGTGACCACATTGACCACCCCGCCAAACGACGAAATGTTGGCACCAAACAAAGTGCCCGAAGGCCCTTTCAGCACTTCAATACGCTCGATGTTACCGATATCCAGGCCGGAACGGCTGGCCACGGTTTCCATGCCGTTACGCGCATTCACGCTGGTAATGAAACCACGTGAAGTGATGGCGAAGCCGCCCGCCGGGTAGGTATTCGGCGCGGCGCCGGTAATATTGCTGGTGGCCTGGCTGATATTGGTGGCTACCTGTTCCTGCAGCAATTCTTTCGTGACCACGCTGTAGACCTGCGGGTTCTCCAGGTTGGCCAGCGGCATCCGCGCGACCAGGTCGCTTTTCTTATTGGCGAATTTATTCGTCTTAGCGCCTTTTACGACGACTTCCTGCAATTGTTCGTTGTTCTCGGACAAAACAAAATCGGCTTCGGTGGTTTGTCCGGCGGCGACGGTAATATCCTTGCTTTGCGGTACCAGACCGATAAAGCTGGCGGTCAAGGTAAAGTTACCGGGAGCGATATGATTTAATTGATAATGACCTTTTTGATTGACGGTGGTGCCTTTGCTGGTGCCTTTCAGACCGATGGTCACGAATTCGGCGGGCTGGCCGTCCGAGGTTTTGACGGTGCCTTTAATGGTCCCGCTCTGGGCGAATGTGATCGCTGAAGAAAATAAAAGAAGAATAGTGAAGTAGCAATGCTTAGGGCATAGTAATAAAGAATTCATAGTTTTGCTTTGAATAGTTAACGGATCGAAGATTTGTTGACGTTTGCCCGGTAGGAAGTTTGGCGACGGATCACCGGGCTTTTTATTGGAGGTTTTCAGGGTGGCGCGTTCATCAGCGGGATCATGATTTTCTGGTATGTTTTTCTGTCGCAACAAAGTTATTCTTATTTAGATTAATTACAAATAATAATCAATAGTCTGGCTGGCCCCGGGGGAAATGCCCGCAGATTTAATGAGGTACATCACTTATATTGGGTATTTAATGCGTAGCTTCGGGTTCTACCTCCATTCGTCCCTGCTGACCACTTGGATCGATGCCCGTAGCTTTTGGAAAGCATACTTAAATCAAAGACCATGGGGAAAAGATCAACGATGAACATTTGGCAGAACCGTATTTTTTCGGGCAGCCGTACCGGCACGCTGATGGCACATTTCGGCGTGACCCAGCGTTCCAACCGGCTGATCAACTATGTCCTCAGCGTTTATTTTATCCTCGGCTTGCTGCTGGCCCCGCTTTATCATACCTGGTTGATCGCGGTAGCGGCCGGCGGGCTATCGCTGGCCGCGTATTACCTGGTCAGGTGGATCCGGCCAAACGCCTGTCATTACCAATATGTCTTAAGCGTGGCGCTGGGGGTTTTTATGGCCCAGTTCATCTACCAGACCCACGGGATGTTCGAGATGCACTTTTTCGCTTTTATCGGCAGCGCGCTGCTGATCACCTATCAAAACTGGAAGCTGCAGTTGCCTTTGCTGGCCTTTATCCTCCTGCATCATCTGCTGTTCGCCTACTTGCAGGATACCGGATTGTCCGATGTCTATTTCAATGAGCTGAGTTTCCGTGACCTGCCAACTTTCGCGACCCATATCCTGCTGACCGTAGTGATCTGTTTCATCTGTGGCCTCTGCGCTTTCCAGCTGCATAAATATCACCAGATCCAGCTCGTCCAGGCCGAACAAATGGCCCGGCTCCAGGAGGCTGCGCAGCTATCCATTGTCAGCCAGAAAAATACCGAGGCCATGGCAGAGCGGAACACGATCCTGGAAAGTATCGGCGACGCCTTCTTCGCGGTCGATAAGGAATGGGTCGTGACCTACTGGAACCGGAAGGCGGAAGAGGTGCTGTTCAAGACAAAGCAGGAAATGCTGGGCCATAACCTGTGGGCTGTATTTAACACCTCCATAGCTTCAGAATCCTACCGGCAATACCACCAGGCAGCGCTTACCAGCCGCCATGTACACTTTGAGGATTATTTTGAGCCGCTGGACAAGTGGTACGAGATCAGCGCCTACCCCTCCGCAGCGGGCCTCTCCGTCTACTTTAAAGATATTACGGAACGAAAACAGCACCAGGCCGTCCTGCGGGAGTCCGAGCAAAGATACAGCGATGTGTTCCATTTCAGTCCGCTGCCGATGTGGGTGGTCAACCTCGAATCCCTGGTATTCCTGGATGTCAATGAAGCGATGATCAGCCTCTATGGCTACACGCGCGCGGAGCTTTTGACCATGACCCTCAGGGATGTGCGCCCCGAAAATGAACTCGCGGTCCTGCAGCGCGCACTGGACCAGGGGGACAGCGCGCCGGGCACGGTCGTCCGCCGGCAAATGATCCACCGGAAAAAGGACGGGGACCTGATGAATATGGACCTGCAGATCGCCCCCTTCTTATTCAAAGGCGTAAAGACCAGTATCGTGATCGCGACGGACGTCACCGAACGGCTGCAATATGTGAAGGCGATCGAGGAGCAAAATGAAAAACTGCGGGCGATCTCCTGGATGCAGTCGCATGTGATCCGCGCGCCGCTGGCCAGGCTCATGGGACTGATCCCGATGTATATTGACCCGAAGGCCACGCTGAAGGACAGGCGGGAGATCAGTACCTATTTGCTGCGATCCGCGGACGAGATGGACCAGGTGATCCGCAATATCACGGACACGATCTGTGCCGCGGCCGTTCACTAAAAGGTCCAAAACTTAATGGAATATCCTACGTAAAAAAATATTTTAACCCCAATGCTTATGCGTTATCTGTGTATTCTGTTTTGTTTCCTCTCGGAGGGGGTATTCGCCCAGCAACCGGAAAGCGAAAAGGTGAAATTATACATCACTTTGAGCCGTTCCTATGCGGAGGCCCAGCCTGATTCCGCCGTCCATTACGCCAATGAAGGCATGCGGCTGGCCGAAAAACGGAATGACCGCCAGGGACAGGCCGCGCTGCTGCTGGAACTGGGGCAGATCAATATGCTGCATCACCATCCCGAACTCGCCCGCAGTTTTTATAATGAAGCCCTGGGTTTATACCGCCGGCTGCAGGACGCCGCGGGGGTCGCGCATACCTATGACCTGCTCGGCGTATTGGATAACAACCGCTCCGACTTCAACCACGCGCTGAAATATTACCAGGATACCCGCGACAGCGGCGGCCTGATCGATACCTATACGGCCATGGGCCAGGCGGCGGCCGAAAAAGGGGAACATGAAAAAGCCTTAAGCTGGTACCTGCGGGCATTGACCCAATACGAACACCGGAAACAGCAGCCGGAAGCCTATTTCGTGCTGCTGGAAAACATCGGCCGGCTTTACCGGCTGAAAGGCGACAGCCTGGCCGCTTTGCATTACCTGCAGGAAGGTTTGCTTCAAAGCCGGCGGCAGGGCAGCCGCGCCGGTGAGGTGCACCTGCTCAATGATGAAGGGCGGCTCTTTGCCCAGGACCACCAGGAACTCAAAGCGCTGGCGCAGTATAAACAGGCATTGAACGAAGCAAAAAAGTTCCGCCAGCCGGATGAACAGGCCGAGGCGCTGATCGGGATCGCCGGGATATTAAAACAACAGGATGCCGGCGCCAGTATCCGGGACCTGCAGCAGGCGCTCGCCATTGCCAAAGGCTTACAGGAGCCGAAGCTGGCCGCCCGGATCTATGAAGCGCTGGCCGGCGTTTACCGCCAGCAAAAGAACTATGGCGAGGCCATGGCCGCGCTGGAAGAGAACCATCACCTGGTGGACAGCTTGCTGGGTGCCGATACCGTCAAAGAGATCGCCGCGCTGGACAGCAGTTATGTGCTGGAACGGTCAAGGGAACAGGTCGGTATCCTGCAGCGCCTGAACCGGATCGAAAAGATCAGCCTGAACCTGGGGCTGGCGGCGATGCTGGTCGTGCTGGCGCTCCTGGCGCTGCTTTGGCGTTACCTGCGAAAGATCAAAGGCCTGAATGCGGAACTCAAGAACGTCAACGAAGAGCTGAGCAATTCCAACCGGGTAAAAGATACGCTGTTCTCGGTGATCGGCCATGACCTGAAAGGCCCGGCGGGCAGCGCCGCCCAGCTTTTTGAGCTGATGGAAACCGAAAACTTTACCCCGGAGGAAATGAAAGGCATGATCGCCGAGCTCCGCAAACAGACCAGGGCCTCACTGGAACTGCTGCAATCCCTGTTTGAATGGGGAAAAGCCCAGCTGCAGGGCATCCGGGTCAGGCCGGTGGATTTTGATCCCGCGCCGGTGGTGGGACGCTGTATCAGCTTGCTGACCCAGCAGGCCGGCCAGAAAAACATCAGCCTGCATATGGAAATTCCTGCGGGGCTGCTGCTCCATGTCGACCCGGACCATTTTGAATTCGTGATCCGTAACCTCCTGTCCAATGCCATTAAGTTCAGCCATGCCGGTGGCCGCATCGACGTCAAAGCGGCTTTGCCGGCCAGTGCCGATGAGGCGGTTTTCGCCGTTCAGGATAGCGGTGTGGGCATCTCCAAAGCGCAGCAAACGGTTTTCCTGACCAGTAACCTCCATGTCAGCTTTGGCACGCGCCAGGAAAAAGGCAGCGGGCTTGGCCTGCTGCTGACCAAGGATTTTATCAAAGCCAATCAGGGGCGGATCTGGCTGGAAAGCGAGGAAGGCAAAGGCACAACCTTTTTTGTGGCCATGCCCGCCAGGCGGTTGACGATCGGTCAGCCCTAACTACTCAAAACGATTTTAGCACACCGCCGCTGAAAAGATGATAAGCTTTCATCACGAGGCCCCGGAAAAAGATCCCCCAACGCGAAGTGAGCTGCTTTTCAGGTTGATTCCTGGCTTCTGCACTTTCGCCGAACTTTCGGGCTTCTTCCGCGCGGGTTTGTTGGAATGCGGCCTTTTTTTCTTCGCTGATGTCCCCACTCAAAATGAGTGCACCCAAAGCTTCCGCATCTTTCAAAGCCATACTGATACCCTGTCCCCCCGGACCGTAAGGATGGGCGGCATCGCCGATCAGGATCATATTTTTACTAAACCAAATGGCCGGTACTTTGCCATTGTAAACCGGGCCGTGGGCTAGGATCAATTGCGGATCAGCCTGACACCTTTGGAATACCGCCCGTAACCCGGAGCTCCAGGCCTGCGACTCGGCTCCCAGCAGTTGCATGACCTTTGCATTGGTCATGGCCCTGGCCTCCGGCTCGGTCATATACAGGTGGGTCCATAGGAAAATATGGTTATTTTGATCACCGGAACCCACTTTGCCGATCGACCCCAGGCCGACATGATTTCCCGGGTGTTGGTAGAGGGACATTTCGACCTTCGCATCGCTTGGTGTGATCAGGCCGACGCCCAGGTAGCCGGCATAGGTCTTCGTTGAACTTTGACCGGGATTCAATAGTTTTCTGACCACAGAGCCTACGCCGTCTGCGCCCACGAGTAACCGACCGGTAATTTTTTGGCCTGTTTCAGCGGTGACCGCTACGCCCTCAGGGTGCCCGATCGCTTTGACCAGCCTGAAGCCTGTGACTACCTCGACCCCCAGCGACTTCACTTTCTCTATTAATTTTTCATAAACCGCCCGCCTGGTGACCATGATCGCCGGGCTGGTTCCCGCAGGATGCGGTAAAGCAAAATCTGCTACCAGATTTCCATAGTGCATGATCGTCCGCCGGGTAGGCTCACCAATATGGTCAATGCCCATTTTTTCTAATATCCTGACGCCCTGGGCTGAGATCCGGACGCCGCTGGTCACCCCGTCGGCCTGGTGTTTTTCTTCCAGCACGATACAGGCGATGTTGTTTTCAGCCAGCTGAATGGCCAGGCTCAATCCGGCGATACCGGCACCTGCGATGATGATCCGCTCTTCCATACCGCAAAACTATTTCCTTTCAAAGGAAGATAATAGTATAAATCGGTCGTTTTGGTTTTTGGCCAGTTCCTTCGGAACCACGCCGGAGAATTTTTTGACCGCTTTGATAAAATGCGTTTGATCGGTAAAGTTCAGTTCCGGGAACAGCCTGCCCTCGCTGATCTGCGGCAAGGATGCCCGGAACCGGAAAATATTGCAATACGCTTTTAGGGCGATGCCGAACTGCCCCTTAAAATAACGGTTGATCTGCCTGCTGCTCCAGCCCGCGCGGTCTGCCAGTTCCTGTACCGTTAGCGAACCCTTGGAGGTATAGATCAGCTCAAACAATTGCCGCTTCCTGCCGTCAATGCCGGGTTTGACCAGGCGAAGCATCGTCGCCGAAGTTTTGGCACAAAAAGCTTCAAAATCATGAAGGTCCCCCGCGGTGATGTTCCAAAATTCCGCAGGGAGGCGCTGTCCCTGGTTTAACACGGAAGCCATTTTAATATCCAGCAGGTATTCGACCGCCAGTAATTTAAAACTGATGGCGAACATGACCAGACCTGCCGGGACCGTGGCCGGTTCAGGCCGGGTGTCCAGCCCCCGCAACGTCGCCTGAAAACGGTCGTTTGCGGCAGCGGAAAAGATCAGGTCAAACCTGCCGTCCGGCAGCACGACGATCTCCCGGTCAGCCCCGGATTCATTCCGGATCATCCAAAAGCTTTCCACGAAGTCGGCAAGCCCGATTGGCGGCCGGATGAGTTGCACGATCATGACCGCTAATTTATGGGTTTAAAGTTAGCAAATGACTCAGGTTCATACGGCTCAGCCGATCGAGCGTGCAAAATATTTTAGTTGAATTAAAACCAGTGCGGCGGCCTGTGGGAAGATGCCTGGGTTATTGGTTGATTCGGCTAAATGAAAAGCAGATACGGCTAAATCTGTTTGGCGGGAACAGCTGATCTTTGTAGCATCAAGATCAAGACTATGAAAGTATTTGTCACAGGGGCCACGGGCTTCATCGGCACGGCGATCGTGCAGGAATTAATAGGTGCTGGCCACCAGGTAGTGGGATTAGCCCGTTCGGAGGTATCTGCCCAAAAGCTAATTAAGGCAGGCGCGGAAGTATTGCGCGGCGACCTGGAAGACCTGGAAAGCCTGCGGAGTGGCGCAGCCGCCGCTGACGGCGTGATCCACGCGGGTTTTATCCATGACTTTACCCGTTTCGCGGAAGTTTGCGGGGTGGATAAATTGGCTATCCAAACCATTGGCGCAGTACTGGCCGGTTCCGGCCGTCCCTTTATCGTTACATCGGGTACAGCGCTGGTCAGCCCGGGACAATTGGCGACCGAAGACATCAAACCACCGGTCAACCCGGCCTGGCCGCGCGCTTCAGAGCAAACCGGGGATGCGGTTGGTGCGGCATCGGTGCGTTTATCACCTTCGGTGCATGGGGATGAGGACAAGCATGGTTTTATCCCGATCATGGTGAATATCGCCAGAGAAAAAGGTTTTTCCGCCTATATCGGCGAAGGGCAGAACCGATGGAACGCGGTGCACCGATTGGATGCCGCGCGTTTATTCCGGTTAGCTTTGGAGCACGCGGTACCGGGCGCCCGGTACCATGCGTCCGCGGAAGAAGCGATCACGGTCAAAGCAATCGCTGAAGCGCTGGGCGAACAACTGAACCTGCCGGTCAGCTCAATAGCGCCGGAAGCCGCCGCCGAACACTTTGGCTGGTTCGCGCACATGGCAGCGATCGACTGTCCTTCCTCCAGTCAGTGGACGCGGGAAACTTTACACTGGCAGCCCACACATTCGACATTATTAACCGATATTGGGAACGGAATCTATACGTCATGAGCAACCCGCAGCTTTTCCGGTTTAAAACCATCACCGAATACCACCGGGCTGCGGGCCTGCCCAAGCCCGCGCACCCGCTGATCAGTGTCGTCCATATGGCCGACATGAAGCGGCCGCTCATCGAAGGCCCTTACAGCATCATCTATGATTTTTATTCGATCGCGATGAAAAGGATGCCGGGCGTCAAATTCAAATACGGCCAGCAGGCCAGCGATTTCGATGAGGGGGTTTTGTTTTTCATGGCGCCCGGGCAGGTTTTCGGTATAGAGCTGGAAAAAGGCGCGGTGCACCGGCCCGAGGGCTGGATGATCCTGATCCACCCCGATTTCTTATGGAACACGCCGTTGATCAGGACCATTAAAAACTACGAATTCTTTTCGTACGCCGTGCATGAGGCGCTTTTTCTATCCGACAAAGAAGAAACCATGCTGACGACCATCGCGCAGAATATCGAGCAGGAATACCATGCGAACATCGACCGCTTCAGCCAGAGCGTCATCATCGCGCAACTGGAACTCCTGCTCACCTATGCGGAACGCTTTTACCAGCGCCAGTTCATCACGCGCAAGATCGCCAGTCATGAGCTTTTAACGCGGCTGGAGGATCTCCTCTCGGGCTATTTCGCCAGCGGGGCTTTAGCCAGGCAAGGCCTGCCCAGCGTGACTTATATTGCCGAGTCGTTGCATATCTCGCCGGGGTATTTAAGCGGGCTCCTTAAATCGCTGACCGGGCAGAGCACCCAGCAACACCTCCACGATAAACTGATCGAACTAGCCAAGGAAAAGCTGTCCACCACCAATTTGTCCGTCAGCGAGATCGCTTACGAACTGGGGTTTGAGCACCTGCAATCTTTCAGTAAGCTGTTTAAGACCAAGACCAGTTTATCGCCGCTGGAGTTCCGGCACTCCTTCAACTGAGCGATCCCGCAAGCGTGTCAGGTTGTATACCCACCATTTAGATAAAATGAAACAAATGACCCCCGGACCGTCAGGTTCATCTCTACCCATCATCGGTTAGATTTCAGGCTTTCACTTTTAACAAACCGGCATTGATGGCTACGACCACGGTACTGACCGTCATCAGCACAGCGCCGGCCGCCGGACTTAAAACAATGCCCTGATGATATAAAACACCTGCCGCCAGTGGCAGGGCGATCACATTATACCCTGTGGCCCAGGCTAAATTCTGTATCATTTTACGGTACGTCGCTTTGCCAAACAGGATCAGGCTGACAATATCCCTGGGATTACTGTTCACCAATACGATCCCGGCCGTTTCCGCTGCGATATCACTGCCTGAACCTACAGCAATACCGATGTCTGCCTGTGCCAATGCTGGCGCATCGTTGACGCCGTCCCCGGTCATGGCCACAAATTCGCCCTGGCTTTGTAATGCCTTGACCTTCTCCAGTTTTTGATGGGGCAAAACCTCCGCTATAAAGCTATCCATCCCTAAGGTTTTACTCACACTGGCGGCTACTTTTTGGTTATCGCCGGTTAGCAATATCGATTTAATATTTTCCTGTTTTAAAGTTTTAATCGCTTCTGCCGATTCCGGACGTAGCTCGTCGGACAAGGCAATGTATCCGGCTAATTGCTGAGCGATCAATACAAAAACCACCGTTTCGGTATCATCGGCGGTAAAACCTTCCGGCACAGTCAACTTATTTTCCTTCAAATAACCAGGGCTGACCACCAATATCTTTTTACTTTCCACGGTCGCTTCCACGCCCTGGCCCGTGATCGCTTTAAAGTTTTCGGCTTGCGGGATGGTTAATTGGAGGTCTTTCGCTTTTTGCAGGATACCGGTAGCAATAGGATGTTCGGAGTTTTGCTCTAAAGCAGAGGCCAGGCGGATCAGCTCATTTTCGGTAAGCTCTTTTTGCAGGGACACTACTTTGGATACTTCAAACTTTCCAACGGTAAGCGTACCCGTTTTATCAAATACAATCGTGGTGATCTTCCGCGCGTTCTCGAACGCGGTCCGGTTCTTGATCAGCAAACCATGTTTGGCAGATAAAGCGGTTGATTTGGCCACGACCAGCGGCACCGCCAGACCCAAAGCATGGGGACAGCAGATCACAATGACCGTAACCATTCTTTCCATCGCGAAGGCTAAGGTCTGCCCGGTTAAATACCAATACAGAAACGTCCCGATACCCGTTACCAATGCGATTATGGTCAGCCATTTGGCTGCTGTGTCGGCCAGTAGTTGGGTTTGCGATTTCGATTTCTGCGCATCATCGACCAGTTTGACCACCTGCGACAGGTAGGAATCTTTAGCCGCATGGGAAACCGTCACCTGGAAAGACCCGTTGCCGTTCATGGAACCCGCGATCACTTTGTCTCCCTTAACTTTCAGGACCGGCTTGGATTCACCCGTCAACATGGATTCATTCAAATAACTTTCGCCTTCCAGTATGATGCCGTCAGCCGCGACCTTTTCGCCCGGCTTGACCAGGATAATATCATTTTCCTTCAGGGTATCCGTTTTTACATCATGAACCCTATCCGGCATGACCATATGCGCCTCAGCCGGCATGAGCTGCACCAGTAATTGCAGTTCATTAGAGGCACCCATGACCGACCTCATCTCTATCCAGTGGCCTAATAACATGATCAGGATCAAGGTAGCCAGTTCCCAGAAGAAGTCCATCCCTTTCAGGCCAAAAACAACAGCGACGCTGTAGCTGTAAGCAACGGTAATGGCAAACCCGATCAGGAACATCATACCCGGGTTCTTCGTCTTCACTTCATCTATCAATCCGGTCAAAAACGGCCAGCCCCCGTACATGAACACCACAGAGGCTAATGCAAAAAGCACGTAAGGGGATCCCGTGAAGCTGAGATCAACATGCAGCCATTGCTGGATTTGCATCGACAACAACATGATCGGGATGGTCAGCACTAACACCACATAAAATCGCTTCTTAAAATCAGCGATCATCATCGCATGGTGGTCATGCTCCGACATGCCGTGATGCGCATCATGACCGTGCTGCATTTTGCTGTGGTCCATATTTTCCATTTTCATTGCAGGCATTTTGTGGTGGTGTTCCATTTTTTGAGGGGCATTGCCCGTTAAGGGTTTTAATGATAAAAGTACGTATCACTTTAACAAGATGGACCACTTTTAGGTTGACATCAAATGATATATAAAAAGGCTGGGTATTTTTTAGAAAACCCAGCCGAACGCCTTGAAAGCCTACGAAAAAAGAACCGTTAACCTTTTGCCTTTTTTGTCTGGTCCTTTTTCTTTTGCTGTTCTAAGAAGTAGCAATGCGCGGCACAGGCGTGTAACTTATAGTTCATGTGGGTGGTTCCGAAATTATGCCCCTGCGGGTCTAAGATGGCGCATTTTTCTTTGTCCAGGTCTTTAGTGTTCAACACGTTCTCTCCATTGATATTGTAATAGGCACCATTCTTTTTGGCCATACCCAATTTCTTGCCGTTCGCATCGATGACGTTCCCGCTGCCGTCAATGAAATACAATTTCTGCCCTTTGCTGTTACGGACAATATTGTCCTTGTCTATAGATCCCAGTTTGGTGCCACCATGATCGTAGATACCACCTTTGGCATTGATGGTGATCTTAAACGTCGTATCTTTTTTTGTTTGGGCCTTAGCTGTAATTCCCATAGCCATGATGAACAGGAATAGGAGGAAATGAATTTTTTTCATGATGTTGATTTTTTATCTGGCTAAATTTCCCTCATTTCTGTTGTTATTCAAATGATAACAAACAAGCTCATAAGTGATAACGGTCACTTATGATGCAAGTCCCAGGCCCATATCGGACGGGCATATCCTGCGCATCGGACATCATACGAATTGTGATTAATTTGTTAGCTTCGTTCATGCCGGAAAAAAAGCCAAAACTTGCCGAGATCAAGACCAAGCCAACGGCGGTCAGCGTGATGGATTTTATCACCATGCTGCCGACCGAACAACAGCGCCAGGACAGTTTGGTGTTGCTGGACATGATGCAAAAGGCCAGTAGCGAAACGCCGGTGCTCTGGAGCAACGCCATCGTCGGTTTTGGTTTGAAACGCTACGAGAGCCCCACCAGTGGCCGGCAGGTAGATTGGTTCCTGATTGGTTTCGCGCCACGTAAGGCCAGCCTGACCATTTACCTGATCGATCTCCGGAAGCATGAAGCGGCACTGCAAAGGCTGGGCAAGTACAAGACGGGCGGGGGCTGCCTTTACCTCAATAAGTTGGCAGATGTCGATCTGGAAGTGTTACGTGGCATGATCAGGACAGTTGCCCAAACCTAACCTAATTTGCTTAAATTTGGGTATGCCGACCATGGAAGAGTACGATGCGCTCGCCGAAGCCGAAAAAGCTGCTTTTATTCTAAACGGAGATTTCCTGGCTGACCGGGAAGAGAACGGGCTGATGGTACAGCTGTATAGCATTGGCAATTTTTACGGGGAGCTGTATTATGATCCCTTGGCCAATAAGATCCTGCGCTGGCGGGCTTTTGAGGGTACGCAGCAATTAGGACCCTACCTGGCTCAAATTCGTTTCAATACGCGGCATTGACCCCCTAATCGCAGACATGCAGCCAATGACCGTCGCAGTCCTCGATGATGAACTCGCGCCCGTAGGCCCGCTGGATAATTTCCTGTTGGATCTTGGCGCCTTTAGCAGTGACTTCCTGGTAAAAAGCCTCAATCTCGGGAACCCAAAAAAGAAAATCAGGTGTGCCGGGGCGCAAATCGCGGTTATAGTGCATAGTGTCATTGTCGCTGCCGCCGAAATGAATAGGATAACCATTTCGTTGCAGGATGACATAGGCACAGCTTATTTTCGAAGGAAAATAACTGATCAGCTCAAATCCTAATACGTTTTGAAAATATTCCGCGGTTTTGACCGCATCTTTCACGACGATCTGGGCGGTGGTACCCACGACCTGCACTTTGTTCATGACGAATTGTTTACCTTTAAAATTACGAAATAATAGCGACAGCATGAAAGTAAATTATTGTATGCCGGTGATACCCGAGAGAAGCCTGCGGTTCTGGATAGAAGGGCTGGGTTTGACTGCCGACCGGGAAGTGCGACAAGATGGTCAACTCGTTGGTTGCATGGTGCAGCGGGAGGCGATGTTCTTTTGGTGGAACCAACGCGCGGGAGGGCCGATCCCCGCGGAATATGAAGGCGTTCGCTTTTACTGGACGCCGGATGACCTCGTGGGGATGCAACGGCATTTAAGGGCTCTGGGTTATGGCGTGTCGGCTATCGAAACGCGTGATTATGGGCAGACGGAATTCTTCCTGACGGATGACGACGGGTATTCCCACTGTTTTGGTATAGCAACGGACGAATTGAAACGACCCTAACATCGGGGCCGACATTTTTTGTGTATTAAATAAAAGTCCCCAACGCTGGCCGCCGGGGACTTTCCCTATCATTTAAAAACCGTACATCCCACCCGAAACGGAAATTTGCTCTCCCGTGATCCAGGCGGCATCATCGGAAGCCAGGAATACGGCGGCTTTCGCGATATCTGCGGGCTGGCCCCGGCGGCCCAGCGGTGTATTGGCGATAAACATTTTTTCATAGTCGCTGCCGGCAGTGACCCCTGCCGCGGTAGCGCCTTCTGTTTCCGTAGCGCCCGGCAAGATAGAATTGATCCGAACGTTTTGTGCACCCAGTTCTTTCGACAAGGCGATGGTGAAAGCGTCCAACGCCGCTTTCGTGGCGGAGTATAACGAAGCTCCAGGGAGCGGCATTTTGCTGGCGCCCGAACTGATATTGATGATATTCCCGCCTTTGTCGCCAAACAACTTCAAAGCCGCCTGAATTGTCAGTACCGGTCCCAGCACATTGACATTGAAGCTTTGATGAAAAGCGTCTGGGGATATTTGTTCAATCGTTCCGTAACCCTGAGCGACCGCGTTGTTGACCAAAATATCCAGGCCGCCGAATGCTTTATTGGTTTCGTCAAACAGCCGGGTGACATCGGCTTCGTTCGACACATCGGCCTGTACCGCGATGGCTGTGCCGCCATTGTCCGTGATCTCCTGAACGACTTGGTCTGCGGCATCTTTACTCGAAGCATAATTCACGACGACTTTGGCACCTGCTGCCGCGAAATGTTTGGCGATCGCCGCACCTATTCCTTTTGAAGCACCGGTAACGACCGCTACTTTGTTTGCTAATTTATTCATGATGATGATTTAAGATTTGAATTTAATTAAGTCCTGAAAGATCAATTGACCCCAGGTATTTCCCTGCGCCTGCACCAGCAGTCCGCCTTCCGAAAGCCCGCCCAGTTTGACCGGCGCGAAACCGAGGTCTTCCGCAAGCGCCGCGATCTCCGCAGTTGCGCTGTCCTCGTCACTGGCCAGGAACACGACCCTGCGGCCGCCATGTACAGCCGGATCCTGTTCGAGAATAGCAGCGCCTAAATGGTTGAAGCCTTTGACGAGTTTGGCACCGGTGAAAGCCTGCGCTACGAATTGGGCAGAAGGTAGTCCGCCCAGTTTTTCGGGAGGCACCCCGTAGGCATTGGTCACATCAACGATGATCTTACCCTGCCAATCGGGCAGCGCCTTGGCGACATCCGCGTGCGACTCGAAACGCACCGCCAAAAAGATGATGTCCGCCTTGACGGCTTCGGCCAGTGTCGTGGCAATAATTCCGGGTCCGACCGCGGCCGCCTCTGATTTAAAGCTTTCCGGGTCGCGCGTGGTGGCCACCGCTACCTTGATACCCTTGCGGGCAAAGGCTTTGGCCAGGGCCTGGCCGATCTTGCCAAAGCCGATAATGGCATAATTTGCTGATTTATTCATTGTGAAATTATTTAGCTAGATAAGTCATTCCGCCATCCACCAGGAGTTCGGCACCCAGCATAAACGATGAATCGTCCGAGGCCAGGAAAACGGCTGCTTTGCCAATGTCGGCAGGCTGCCCGATCCGGCCGATCGGCATTTGATCGGCAAAGTGTTTTTTGACCGCTTCCATTTGCGCTGCCGGTACAAACTTGTCAAATGCCGGGGTATCGGTGGTGCCCGGTGTGATCACATTGGCCCTGATCTTCCGGTCCAAAAGGTCGCTTGAAAACCCTTTGGCTAAATAGATCACGGCTGCTTTGGCAGCGCCATATAGCGTAAAATTCGCATAGGCCCGGTGTGCCGCATTCGACCCGATCAAAATGATCGAACCGCCGTCATTCATATAGGGCAAAGCTTTCTGCACCGTGAAGTAAACACTTTTCAGGTTCAGATCAATCGCCTGGTCAAACGCTGCTTCGTCAAAAGTGGCGACCGTTCCTACCGCGCCGGCACCCGCATTGGCGACGATCACGTCTATTTTCCCAAATTTTTCAGATGTGGCTGCAAAGACCCTTTCCAGGTCGGCCACATTGGTTACATCGGCGTTGATGGCGATAAAATCATCGCCAAGCTGCGCCACCGCACTGGCCAAGGTTTCCGGGTTTCTGCCGACAATCACGCCCTTGGCACCTTCCTGCTTGAATTCCAATGCAATGCCCAACCCGATACCGCTATTACCGCCTGTAATGACGGCTACTTTATTTGTTAATCTGCTCATTTTTAATTTATTCTTAAATTTGTTTAGCAAAGTTACTATCAATAGTTTACTTTTGTAACCAACCGGGTTTAATCTGGTTACCCCCGGGTAACTACAAATTTTAAAATATGAGAGACGAGCGTTTTTGTGCTTCGAATTGCCCCTTTACGCGGGCGATCGGCACCATTGGTAATAAATGGAAACCGATCATCATCAATGTGATCGGCACCCGTACCATTCGTTTTGGCCAACTTGATTCCATCGTACCGCACATTTCCAGGAAAGTACTGGCCGAACAACTCAAAGAACTGGAAGAAGACGGGCTATTGGAAAGAATGGCCTATAAGGAGCTGCCGCCCCGGGTGGAATATAAGCTATCTGAGAAAGGCCTGGCTTTTTTACCGATCTTAGAAAGCATCAAAGCATGGAATTGCAAGTATGAGGTCGCGCCGATGGATAAAGAAAGCAGGGTCACTTATGCCGGATAGGTTGAAATAAAAGTCCCCAAACACTCGCTGCCGGGGACTTTCAACCTAAACCTTATCACAAGGCGGGTGAACCGCCAAAAGATGGCGTAAAATACTATTTTCTTCCCAGTTTTACCCATTTTCTGAGATCGTCTTTATCGAAATAAAGCCGCCTGCCGGGCTTGTTGAAGGGTATTTCGCCGCGACTCACCTTGGTATACAAAGCGCCGGGGCTGGTCTTTAAAAACTCCGCAGCTTCCGTGATGGTCAGTAAGGTTGATTCTTCCGGCTGCTGCTGTAAATTCTGCAAGAGCAGTTCGATGCGCTCTACCTTTTCAAAGAGCTGGCGGACGACTTCCGGGAGTTTGTCAAAGCTGAACGGCTCCATTTCAGACGCTCATTTTCTTTCCCTTAGACTTTTTTTTTGAAGTTTCCTGGCTTTGGGTTTCCGCTTTTTTCTGGTCTTGCTTCAACTCGGGCTTTTTATAATGCTCCAGTTGCTGCGCTTCGCCCTTCCAGTTGGTCAGGTTGACACGGTGTTCGGCGGGATTGGCTTCTAAAAACAGTTTCACTTCTTTACCGTCTTTCATCGCGGTCACCTGGTGGCGGTTGCCTTTTTCTAAAGACTTCATCAGCTTATCGCGGGCACCTGCTTCGTTGATACCGACAATGTCCAGTTTGTCGATCGCGCGTTCAGGCCGGTAATTCCATCCATCGGTAAATGGCCGCAGTTTATAATTGCCATTTTCAGTTTTGTTTTCTTTATCAATGATGATCCAGGCATTGTATTTTTCGCCTTCCAGGTTCTCCAGTTGTTTGTGGACGGCACGCCCTTCCATCAAATTATAGGCTTCTTTGGCCGTGATACCGCTGCCTTTGTTCAGGTAAAAGGTCTGCGCCATGTCCTTTCCTTGCAGTGCGGCCTCATACTTGTTAAAAAAATACATCTCGTCCTTATCACCGGCTTTGTAATGCAGGGTATAATCGACGTTCTGTTTGTTGTACTCCTGGGTGGTTTGCAGGGTGAATTCTTTTGGCGCCGCCTGTAAATTCTTTTCCAGATCGGCATTCAGGTTTTCGCCGAAGCCAAGGTTCAACAGTTGTTTTTGCAGGTAACTTAAATTTTGCGTGTTCATAACATTTGATTTTAATTCGTGGATATATTGCTGTGTCGCTGTAAGGTTCAGGGGCATAAAAGGGTCGTGATCGTTGTCAACGAACAGGCTCAAACGGAGCAATTCAGTCGCGGTCGCCACCGGTACGTCGGGCTGGAAATATTGCATGACCTGGTTGTTTTCGGTATGGGGTTTGTCCATCGCGGCATCGATGCAGTACAACTGGTAGCCGGCGTTTTGATCTTTTTGAAAGGACAGGGCGAATTCGGCGCCGTCCTGTTTGGTATAGATATCGTGTAACTGTTTGTCCGCGGCAACCATTTTCCGTAATTCGCCGGTGACTGCAGGGTCAAGAAAACCCAGTTCCTGTAGCTGGGTCTTGAGTTCATAAAAGTTGACAGCTTGCTGCATCTCCTGTTTTTTTAATTGTTCATAAATCGTATCCAATGGTGCCAGCCGTTCATAAGACCGGCTGATGGTCTGTTCAGGAACCATGGCGTCAACCGGCAGGTAAAGCCCATACGCCAGCTCTTCCTCGAAGCCTGCCGGGAGCAAGTGCACCGTCAATTGCCGGAAGGTCAGCCGGTGATTGTTGCCGTCCAGCTGGAGTTCGGTGACCAGGCGGCGACCTTCGATCTCGTATTCGTCGGCCTGGTAGAAGGGGCCGTGCGGCATGGCCAGCGTCGCACAGGATTCCGGGTCATTCCAATGGGATAAGCCGGCCGCTTTAAATTGCGCGATCGCCTGGTCGGGGTCGCCCAGCAGGCGCAGGCAGGCGTCGACCTGCGCCCGGGACAAGGGCCGGAGTTCTTCTTCGTCGGGCAACAGCCCCCGTTGATCCTGATTTAATACCGCGATGGCCTCTTCACGGCTGATGTCTGTGGCAAACAGGCGGTGGAGATCGTCGGTACCGACCGACAACATGGCTTCGTAATGGGCCAGTGTGAAGGATGGCACGCCTTTTTGCTCGAACTCAAACCAGGCGCGAAACTCATTATTACCGATCATTTCCTTGTAATTGATCGTAAAAATGGCGCTTTCGGTGCTCGTAATTCTTTGGCGAAGCGCACGGATCAGCGCCGGGTCGTCAAAGCCCAAGCCGGCCAATTGTTTTTCCAGTTCAAAAAAGTTGCCCATCTTTTCCATATCGTACTCATCAAAATGATCCGTTTCCCGTGGGTCGATGTTCAGTTCGTCGTCCATTATTTATTGATCTTTAAGAGTACGGGGTATTCATTTTGTAATTTGACCTTGATCTTTTTTACTTTCTTGCTAAACAGGCCTTTGGCGGCGTTCACCCCACCGGCGGCGGCTTGGGCGCCGAGGCTTTGGTCCATGGTCAGGAATTGCATACTTTGGATGGCATTATCCGCTCCGTTACCGGCTGCGCCGCTTAATTCCGCTTCTGGTGCCGGTATGCCGGGCATACCGTCCAGGCTAAATACGGTGAGGTTCACCGGGATGATCTGTTTATCCAGGCGGATATTTTGAATGGTTAATAACAGCCGCTGATTGGTGACCGAGCAAACCCCAAAGATCTCCTGGCCTTTGGGAATCAACTGATCTTTGAGCTTTACACTGTCGGTTAATTGGAGTTTCACGGCGCCGCCGTCCATTACTTTTTGCTTGCCGTCTATGATGGCAGGTATCGCTTTAAAGGGCGTGTTATCTACCGGTTTTTGTTCCGTTTTAACCGAGCCGGGATTTTGAATGGCCTGTATTTGCGTTAGCATTTTACTGAGTTGCGCCATTTCCGGATCTTCCTGGCCGCGGTTGTTTCGGGCGGAATTCATCATTTGATGCAGTTGCCTGATCTTCTGTTCCGATGCTTCCCTTTCCGGGTCATAAGTGCTGGTTGGTGTAGTTGGCTGATTGATCTGTTTATTGATGACCGCCAGTTTGGCCTGTATCCGTTCGGCGCTTTGGTCGGCTTCGGGTTTCGTATTTAATGCTGCGATCTTCGCCGAATCGGGTTGGTGCATGCCCATGGCTTTGAGAAATGAGGGGCTGACGCCGTTTTGCGTGGAATCATGCGAAGCGGTTTGGTAAACCGCCATTTTGTTCGCGTCCTTTTCTTTTTTGAATTGCGCTTCCGGCAGGGAAGCATCAAGCCCCTTTCCGGTTGTTGGCTGGCTGGTGGTTTTTCCGCCGCCAAGCGCCCAAAAAGCCATGGTCAGAAATGGGATCACCAATAAGGGTAATACCAGGAGGAATTTGCGTTGCTTATTCATTTGCTTTGTTTTTTGGTTAATGTATCGGTGTTATGGCCAATGTGCTGCGGGACATAGCCGTTATTAAAGCTTATTTTATTGCGGCCAAGCGATAAGGTCAATAGCAAGGCAAAAACTGCTGCGAAAAGCAGCAGGGCCAGCTTTTGCCGCGCAGGAGAAAGGCCATTGAAATATTGATTGAATTTTTTCATTTGCTGATCGTGGTATCGCGGTTGGCCAGCGTTTCCCATTTTTCAATGAGGAAACCGTGCGGGTTGTTATCGGAGCGGCTGACATTGCGCAGGTAGCCCTGGGTGATTAACAGCTTATTGACGGTCGAGGTCGAACGGGTCAATCTCTGTATCGCGTAACATTTAAAATAATAGGGATATTGATTCATATCCAGTTGCACGCTGTCGACCTGGATAGACTGGCTGATATTACCGGAGATCAGGTTGTTGTAATAGTTCTTTTCTTTAAGTCCGTTATACTGATTGCGGGCGCTTTCATCGGCTAAGTACAAAGCTTTCCCAATATTGCTTTCGATCACCTTTTCATCGGGATCCAGCGTAAAAAAATCATGGTGAAACATGCGGATATGGTCGCGTGCTTCCACGGGGATATTGTCTTTCCGGTCTGCCGCGAAAGCTTCCAGCGCTTTGCCATTGGCCAGGATATAGATGTGCTGATTGGCTTCCGCACTAAATGCAAAGCATTTATAGAGCGCAAAGCAGGAAATGAGGGTACAAGCGATGACCAGCAGGTAGCTAAAGCGTTTGATGTGCTGAAAGGCGGTTTCGATATTTTTGAGATGGGTGAACATATTATTTGGTTTGAGGGTTACCATTCAATTTATTTTCCTGATAAGGTGTGCCACCGTTTTTATTACCGGCACCCGAAAAATAGCCATCCATCACCTGGCCGGGAGCCTGGGCGATGTTGACCGCACCATTGGCCATTCGGCCGCCGGTGGCGGTAGCGGCGATACTGGTCAGGTTGGTGATCTTGTTGAGTAAGCCATTACCGCCACCAGGATTGATGATATAACCGGCCACAGCCGGTACCGTGAAGTAGCCGACGATGCCGATCATTAAAAATATGAGGTAAGCGGTGTCGGTCGAGCTAAAGAAGGTATCACCGGCCGTCTGCACCTGGGAAATATCCAGTTTCAACATATTTTCCTGCACTTTGCCGATGATCGCGCCGAAAATATTGGCGACGGGCAGCCATAAAAAGACATTGATATACTTGGCCAGCCAGGTATTTAAAATATGCTGAAAGCCATCGAATACACTTAATCCGAGGACCAAAGGTCCGAGGATAGCGAGGACGATGAGATAGAAGGTCCGGATCGTATTGATACATAAGGCCGCAGCTTCGAAAACCACCTGCAACACTTCGCTCATCCATTGCTTGACCGTATTGCGGAAATTGTAACTGGCTTTGGCCATGGCGAATTTCATATCGTTACCTACACTGGAAAACATACCTTCTTTGCTGTCGGTCGGGTCCTCCGGATGGGTATATTTATACCATTTATCGCGGTCGCCGTCGCCATCCGCGCCAACAAACATCTGCCATTGATCTGTTTTTTGAACCGCAGCCTGTTTGGCCGCAAGTAGTTGCTGGATAGCCGCATCTGAATTTTTTACCATGCCGCCGGTCGCGGTGACAGTTGGATTCATCACGCCGTTGATCACTGCGATCACGGTCGGAAATAATAAGATAGCCACACCTAAGGCAAAGGGCCGCAATAATGGGTAAAAGTCTATAGGTTCGGCAGCAGCGATACTGCGCCATACCCTGGAACTGATATACAGTAAGGCGCCGAAACCGGCGATGCCACGGCCAACGCCGATGAGTTGGCTGCACATGGGGAGCATATCGTTATAGACCTGGTTCAGCGTGCCTTGCAGGCCGCCGATATCGGTCGATAGGGAAGTTATTTGAAGCAGTGTATTCATGGCAGTTGGTATAAGTACTTTAATGTTTGTGTGTCGTTGATGTCCTTTGCGCGTTGTAACGAAAGAATGATGCCTTGCCGGTTAAATGCACGTAGGCATTGCAACTCATCAGTACTGGAGGCATAAATGCGGTCAATGCCCTTGATGCGTTCCGCATCGGACATGCGCAGCTTACTAGCCGATAAAATAGTATTGAGTTCATCGAGATTATCCAGGCTTTGATTAATGAGCCGGGTGTAGACATCGCTCATATAACTTAACTCACTGGTGCTGAAACTGCCGCTTTGTTTAAAAGCGCTGTTCGCGCGTTTGTATTCGGACACTAAACTGGCCTGCTGTAAAATGATGTCTGCCACGCGACCATAGTTTCTCACCGTTGGGCTGACCGCTAAAAGGCCGGTCAAATACACATTGTGCAGATTGAAATTGCCTTTAGCCAGGCCGGATATTGTACCGTAGCCCTGGCTGTAAATTTGATAGCCGGTTTTCATATCAAATAGGATACCCTTTAATTGGGTCAGCTTTTCGATATCCAGGATCAGTTGCTGTGCGTCTGAAAGCTGGGCATGGGCTTTTACGGAAAAAAGCAGCAACCCGCTGAGGATGATCTTTTTAATGGTTGCCATATAAATGCTTTAATGTTTGCAGGTCAGTTGACTGGTTGGTTTGATCGCGGTTGAGTAAGGCTGCACTATTGCAGAAACTCATGGTAAACCGGAAATTGCTCAGCATTTCGGTATGAATGGCACCGATACGTTTTAGACGGTCGGCATCGCTCATTTCGACGCCGTTATCGTTGAGTACGGTTTGCAGTTCGGTCAATTGCTGGTTACAGTCTTTAAGTACAGCTCCCTTGACCTGGTTATAATACGCATCGGATTTTAGGCGACTAAACGCCGTATTGATATCCTGCTGCCAGGCCAGAATTTCCTTGACCTGGGAATTGTTTTTTACAGCCGGGCTAACGGCTTTGAGGTTGGCGTAATACGTGCTGTGCAATCGGAATTCCCCATTGTTGAAACTGCCGATCGAGCCCAGGCCGTTGTGGGCGACGTTGTAGCCGGTTTTCAATACGGAGCCATAGGCTTGAAGCGCGGCGATCTGCGCGACGATATATTTTTCCTTGGTTTTCTTTTGGTCGAACCATTCGGCAAACGTTTGGGCTTTTGCGCCCAAACTTATGAGCAGGAAAACCGCGGTGATTTTAATGGATGCCATAATATTGTTTGAGGGTTGCTATTTCGTTTTCATCCTTCGCCCTTTGCAGGCTGAGCATTTTATTTTGCGTGTTGAACTGGCGGAGGTCGCTATAATTGCCGTCTAATTGGTCACCGGCTTTATTGATGAGTTCCAGCCGTTGTTCATCGCTCATCTGCGTTTTGCCGGGATTGATGACCTGCATGATCTGGTCGAGATTTTTCGCGCTGGCGTTCAGGATACCGGTGTAGACCAGCTGCATCTGACTAAGTTCAGCTACGGTAAAGTGCGGGTCGTTATGCAGCAGGCTCCAGGCATTTTGGTATTCCGCAATCAAAGCAGCTTGTTTGAGCGTCAGGTTCTTGATGCGCTGGTAATAGCTGATATAGGACTTGATCTGTCCTAATTCTGAATAGTACTGGCTGTACAATTGTTGCTGTTGGCCGGACCAGCCGGCAATTTCTGATAAGCGCAGTTTGCTCAATTCGTTTTCCAGTACCTTTTGGGCATTTTGCAGCCAGATCGTTTCGTTCTGCATCCGCTGTACTTTAAGGTCGATGGCGCGGATCACCCGGCCAACGGTTTGGTTGAGCACCGTGCCGACTACGAATTGCGCACGGGCAAAACTGCTGGCGGCTATCAATGCGAAAGTGACAATGAACTTTTTCATTTGATCTTTTGATAAGTCGTGTTATTTAATATCAGGTGGTTTTGCTCAAAGACCGGGTGCAGTTCAAAAACCTGTTTGGTTTTAAACTCTTTGGGCAGCGTTTTGCCGTCCCTGATCTTTTGAAAGCCGGAATGGCTGATGATCACACTGTCTCTTACTTCCAGCGTGTCATCGGTTATGGCGTAGGTGCCTTCGGTATGATTCACATACAGGCCATTGTGGTTTTCATTTTTGCAGGCTGCAAATAGCAGCGCGATCATCATTAACTTTTTCATGCGGCTTGATTTTGTTTTTCTTCCAGTACGATCATGGCAATGGCCTTCCGGATATCGCCGTATTTATTTTTATAGGATTTGACTTTAGCTTTTTCGGCCGATTCAGTGGTATAGGTCCAGTATTCCTCGCGACTGACTTCCGTGCGGTAGACCCTCGATAACTGACCATTCAAGCTGATGAATACTTCTTTGTATTTGTATCGTTCGTCATTGGCCCGGTTCATACTCATAATGAGGGCGGTTTCCTTATCGGTGATGCCTAATAGCTGCTGTATTTTTGGGAAGTCATTTTGGTATTTTCGTTGATCTAATAATATTTTACAGTCGCTGTTATTGATGATCGCTTGTTTCACGACCGGCGAACTGATAATATCTTCGATATCCTGGGTCACCACCAGCGCTTCTCCGAAATATTTACGAACAGTTTTAAATAGATATTTAATGTATTCGGCCATACCTTCACGGGCGATGGCTTTCCAGGCTTCTTCGATCAGGATCATTTTGCGTGTTTCTTTGGGCAGTTTGCGCATTTTGCTCACAAAAGTCTCCATGATGATCAGCGTAACGACCGGGAACAGGATCGGGTGATCCTTGATGTTGTCGAGTTCGAAAACGATAAAGCGGCGGTGCAGCAGATCGAGGTTTTCGGTCGCGTTCAGCAGATAATCGTATTCCCCGCCTTTGTAGTATGGACGTAAAACGAACAGCAGGTTATCAATGTCAAAATGCTGGTCTTTGACTTTACTTGCTTTCATCGTATCATAAAAAGGCCCTTTTAAAAACTCGTAAAAGGAGTTGAAGCAGGCAAAATCCGGCTGGCTTTCGTAATAGTGGAACAGGGCATCGGATATAGCGATATACTCCGAGCGTTGTACGCCTTCATCTTCTTTTTTCCAAAGCGCCAGGATCATGGCTTTGATGCTTTCGCGTTTCTCGGTATCGAGCGTATCGTCCTTACTTACATAAAAGGGATTAAAGCTAATGGGGTTATCTTCGGAGTACGTAAAATAATAACCATCCACAAATTCACATAAGCCCTCGTAACTGTGCCCAACATCGACTAATACAATATGTGCGTCCTGCTCATAATAGCTGCGCAGCAGGTGATTGGTAAAAAAGGACTTACCGCTGCCGGAGGGGCCGAGGATGAATTTATTCCGGTTGGTGGTGATGCCGTTTTTCATCGGCTCGTCGCTCAAATCGACATGCAGCGGGTTACCGCTCAGGCGGTCACCGAGACGGATTCCGCAGGGTGATAACGATGAACGGTAATTGGTTTCTAAATTGAAGAAGCAGGCAGCCTGTTCGGCAAACGTGTCAAAGGTGTCGTTCATTGGGAAATTCCCGGCATTGCCGGGCAGGCCGGCCCACCAGATCTGCGGCGCACCATCAGTTTCCTGTTTAGGCTGGGCATCGAGTTGCGCCAGCGCTGAACTGGCTTTGTTGCGCACGTCTTTGAGTTCAGTTTTATCCGCGGTCCAGGCCAGGATATTGAAATGTGCCTTAACCGGAAGCCGTTGCTGGCTGATCGCTTCGTTCAAAAACTCCTGGGTGGCATCACGGCCAATTGCGTTTTCGCGAGAGTAGGCCGATAGCGATTGCAGGCGCAGCTTTTTGGCTTCCAGTTTTTTGAGGGTCTTGGCACTGTCTTCAATGAATAAATATTGGTTGTAAATATGGTTGCAGTCGAGTAGCGCCCCGATGGGGCTGGCAAAGCCGGTACTGAACTTGGTTTTATCGGTGCTGTACTGATCGTAGGTAATACGCGGGCCAACTAACGCCGGTAAATTTTCAGCCTCTGCCAAAGTGTATAGCTGGCAGTAGTTTTCACCGATGCGCAATTCATCGTGTAAATGAATATCTTTCAATACGGGCTTATCGGAAGGACTTAATAGAAAACAGTATTGTTCTAAAATGCCGGGCATCTTTAAAGTGCCGGCGAGTTCATCATCCGTTAAACGGCGCACGCGTACCAAACCGCAGTCTTCCATGATCCGTTTAAACTGGCCTGCGCTGTCCGCGAAATCGCGGAACAGTTCGGTTGATGTGGTTTCAGCGGGTGTAATATACTTGCGCATCAAACTACTGGTCGCGCTGGTGACGGGCTTAAAGTTTTCCGGCCGTTTGGTGAGCATCACGATACAGTGATGGGCGAGGTAGGGACGTTCGTTGAAAAAGCGTTCGCTGGCATGGCCTAAAAATGTTTTGTCGCCGAATTGGGCTTCGTATTCGGCCTGCACGAACCAATCCTGTTTGTGGAAGATGCTGTTTTTAGGCAACAGCTTGATCGCTTTTACCCAGGTCTCGTGGAAGGCCATATATTCATCGTTTGACAAGGTGAACAGTTCCGGCAGGGTCAGTTCAAACGCGATGGTCAGGTCACCCTGCATGGATAACATGGCATCATGTTCGACTTTATAGATCGGGAAAACTTGTTCAGCGTTTTTCATAAAAAAGGCGTCTTGTTTTGAACTTTAAATAAGTGGGCAAATATTTTTTGGCCTGTTTTTTCATGAGGCCATGCGCACCGTATTTGTGGCTCAGGCTGAATACCTGTTGAAAAAGCAGGCTGCCCAAACCGAGGATAACGAGGATACATAAATAAACGGCCATACCGATGAGGTACAGGACCGCAAACAGCACCAGCAGGATGACCAGCCCGCCACCCAAATAGCCGATATACTGGGCTTTCAGGCCCTTAAATTCTATCGGGCGGTTAATGCCTTTATTGATCTGGTAGCTCATACCCCAAAGAATGATTTGAGCACGGTGGCTACCACGACCAGGAAGATGCAGGAGCCGAACCAACTGGAGGCAACTTTGCCCGTATCATGCTCGCCATCATTCCATTTTTTATACACTTTGATCGCGCCGACCAGGCCGACAATAGCGCCTATGGCGTACATTAAATTGGTGCCGGTGGAGAAATAGCTTTTAACCTGGTTGGTCGCTTCGTTGATACCGGCGTTGCCATCTTGAGCCAGGCTGACGCTGGCTACAAACAACAGGGCAATAATTGCTTTGATCTTTTTCATGCTACAAAAGTTTGCGGCCATTCTTCGGCCTGGATTTGAAATGAAAGTTGGAGCGATTGGATGATAGCGGGCAGGCTGATCTCGTCCGCGTAGACTTCGTATTTATCCAGCAGGAGTCTAAACAGGGAAAGGAATTCGGTTTTGTCGCTGCAGGCATTGGCCAGCACTTTGGCTTCCGCTAGCAGGTCGTCTGAAGGCCCTTTGGGAAGGGTCTGGTCACTGACGTCGTCAGGTGAACTTGTGCCGAAAATGAGTTCTTCGGGTTCATACAAACCGGTATCGGCCTCGGGTTTCGCTTCGCCCATGACCACGGTCATTTGATTGGCGACGGGCGGGACGGTTGATGCCGGGTGGGTCTTAATTTTAAGGAATGCGGACAGTTCAGGCTGGTAATAGCGTAGGCTAACATAAGCATACCAGGCTGCGGTCAATAAGATTACGGCAGTAACATATTGCTGCCAGGAGATCGTGTTTAACATATGCTTTCGTTTTTGTTGAAAGCAAAGGTCAGGAGGACTTCAAAAGATACCACACCACGTGGCAGCGCGTGGTGTAGTATTTCCCAAAAGAAACATTCAAATAGCCAGCAATGAACTCAAATTCATTTTTCAGGATGTCAAGGAACACCGAAGCAGCGGAACTTGCCGCGCTGGTTCAGCGTCAAAATTGGGAAGACTTGAAAAAAATATCGGTAATTTACTCGTGTAGAAACGGCTCTAAACGTTTAACTTTACCGTAAGATGCTGGACAGGAATCAACATACTGAAGCGGGTTATACCGGCGAAGAGTTCTTTGCCAGACCGGAAAAGGAACGCCTGCATCAATTGATAGTTGTTGAACAGGCGGTATCGGAAGGTTATTTTTCTTTAGAGGAAGCCTTAAAGGTTTACGGGTTGGACGAGGATGAGTATAAAAAAAGCCTGCTGAAATACAACAAGGCTTAACTATCTTAAACGGTATTATTATTTAACCAGTTCCTGCTTACGGATCACGCGACGGGAAAAAGTGCTGTACATTTTCAGGAAACTCAGCAGGTCCTCATGCGCGATCGTATTGTCGAACATCGCCCGCAATAACCGCTCGGCCGCTTTCAATTTCATCGCCAGTTCTTTCACCTGAGAGTCTTCGGCTAACTGGAATGCATAAGAAGCGGCATGTTTAGCCGCCAGATAATCGATATAGGCATCCATCGGCACCTGGTATAACCGCAAGGCACGCTCCAGCGAAAAAGCTCCGCCGGTTACGGTCCGCTCGATGGTTTCGCACCGGCTTTCCATTTCGAGCGCCGCATCATCCAGCAGCTCACCGGCGATATACGCCGCTTCCCTCAAGTTATTTTTTGCGATCAACATACTTTTTAAAGTTACGAAATTCTTTTTCATCTGTCAAGTCGATCCGGCCATGCCAGTGGACCTGCTTGAGCACCTCGTCCATGAAACCCAGCAACGCCCAGTCCTTAACCGGGAATGCGGTGCCCGCGGGTTCCGCGTTATAGTACAAGTCATAAACGGCTTTTGCGTCGGCGTATTGCTCGGCGGTCAGTTCATTTTGCGCGATTTGCAGGATCGCATCCATTTCGGTTTTATCCAGCGCCTTGAAGCCGACCTTGGCCCAAACCGCACCACCGTCTTTTAGACCAGCCCAGACACGTATCTCCTGAACACCTATGCGTTCATATTGTTCCAGTGCCGCCGCGAGTACCTGGCGTCCGATCTGTTGGCCGCGCTTGGCTTCAGGCAGTACCAGGTATTCGTGTTCTGCGAGCAGTTTGCCGTTTTCATAACGAAGGATCCTGGACAAAGCCAGGCCATGTGTATCGTCCCAATAATTAGCCGAATAGAACTGGATGCGCAGCCAGGGTTCAGCGGTTTCCAGGAATTGGATCTTTTTTTCATCTGGTGGCGTTGAACAGCTGGCCAGTATGGTCTCAAGCCGCGTCAGCAATTCGGCCAGTTCGAGATCGGGGAAATGAAGTGCCAGGAAACGGAGCAATGCCGGCTCGTCATTCGGTTCGAACACGTAGTTTAAGGCCTTGATCTGTTGCAACTGAGCATCGGTCATTGCATCAAAGATAGCTAATTTATACTGCTGTGAGGACACGCGCAACTGTCTTCTTGCGCTCAAAAGGAACATGCTGTTCTTTTATCGCCTGGAATACGATCATTCCATATCCGGCGGCAGCCCTTTTTTAAATTTCTCTTTGATGAAATTCCAGAGGCTTTTTCGCAAGCGGTTGAGGAAGACGAACATTTCATTCTTTCGTTTGACGATGTCTAAGAGTTTATGATAGGGTTCGTTAATTTCCATTTGAAAGATAAATTCCCAAATGGCGACCAGTTCATTGATATCGATATTGCCGTTATTGACCGCGCAGCCGGTCTTTAGGGAATAGAGCAGTTCCGCCGCGTCCGTTTGGCTGGCGGTCCATTGCGGATGCGCAAAGGGAAATATTTTCTGTGCAATGAGGTCTTCATTGCCGATCTTAGCCAGTTCCAGGGTCAAATACTCCTGGAATTTCTCATTGGCGATGATCTTACTGAGCTTGTAGTCATGGGAAGTAGAATATTGTTCATCTTCTTCAAAGTCCTCCAGTTCGGCATGAACATCGAAACTACCGCGCGTATAATAGATCTCGTCCATTTGCGTCATGCCGGAGCGGTAGTAGGAATAGAAAGCCCGGTTATGATCAAAAAATGTCTTCAGTTCATTCAAATGCATTTGGATATAGTCCCGCTGAATGTTCTCTCCGCCTGTCGGCTTTTGTAACAGGAAATTGTGAATGTTGATGAAGTAAATGTATTTGCTGTAAAACGTAGGCTTGATCTCCTTAAAAAAGTTGACCTCTTCAGCTTTGTTTTCAAAGGCATAGCTGGAAATATAGTTCTTCAGTTTGTTCATCGCTTTTTTACTGACCTTGATGGAGGCGCGGTACTGTTCGATGAGCGGTTCGCCGCTTAGTGAAATTTCGGCCAATTGGTGTTCTAACGCGCTGTAAAAGCGCTCGGTAAATGTTCTCATATGGTAGCTTTATTATGTTTAGGTAGCCACTCATACGCGGGACTTGCAGTTACTATACAGGATCGCCTCTGGAAAGGGGCAGGCATAGCACTGACAAGCCCGCGCGCAGAGGGTTTTGTTAGTGCTCCCAGCCTAAAATTTTCCAGATTTTTTCCTGTTTGGGAGGGTATAATATCTATAGGTTAGTTCAGGTTATGCTTAATTTTTTATCTTTTTTTTTAATAAATACGCTTACCGCTCCCGGCAAGCGCATTTTGCTATTAACTGACCCTATAAAGAACAATGAGTATTTTCAGGCTTCGTCTTCTTCATTTATCTTGATACACATCCAGACCACAAAAGCCGCGATTAGGATAAAGGCAATGGTATAAGGATGTTCCAAAGTAATTTCATTTCAAATAAAGGCGCTCCCACACACCGGGAGCCGCCTTTACACTTTCTCAAACTAACTATTAACTGCTTACTAAAAGCTTCTTTTCGCGGAAATTCGCTATATCTTTGATCAAACATTCCCGCTGCCGGTCATCTTCGCTTAAAGGCACTCTTGACCGGATGCAATTACTTATCGCTTGATAGGCCCGGCAGATCTCCTGCAAACGCAGGAGCTGGTCTAAGTATTCGCCATAAGTGCTGATCAATACTTCCCTGATCTCCTGCCGTTCATTGTCCGGCAAAAAAT
This sequence comes from Mucilaginibacter sp. GW821-FHT07H05, assembly GCF_059418485.1. NCBI lineage: Bacteria > Pseudomonadati > Bacteroidota > Sphingobacteriia > Sphingobacteriales > Sphingobacteriaceae > Mucilaginibacter > Mucilaginibacter sp. GW821-FHT07H05. The sequence continues at coordinate 77,214 of NZ_JBWKPY010000004.1, read as the reverse complement.
CGATGCGGTAAAGCATTAAACAGTGGTCCGCTGATGCTATTTCATTGTTTCTCTGCATAAACCAATTTCTTTGTGAAATATTTGGGGTATTCATGATAACCTTGCCGCTCATAGAATTGATGAGCGGGTGCCCGCCAGTCGGAACAGTGCACCTGTATCCGGTCGCACTTTCTTTTTAGCGCTTGTTCGGTGACATATTGTTCCAGCGCGCGGCCGATCCCTTGTCTGTGCATCGATCCCTCAACGGACAGATAGCTGATCACTACCGTTTCACCATCAAAACCCAATAACGGCAGGTAATTTATGGCGATAAACCCAACCACTTCTTTGTCCAGTTCATAAACGAATACCTGTTGGTCATTCCGCTCTAGCTGGCTGATCAACCTGCTGATCGTCGTTTGATAGCCTAAAGCATCCAGTAACAGCCGGATGGCCGGCGCGTCCCGGTACGTTGCGTTCCTGATATTTTTGTTAGTCATGGTGAGCGCGATGAGTTAAACCATAATAAGCGATAAAGGCGAAACAGCCCAGGGGTACCAAAAAGGCCACGGACATCCCGGCATGGTCAGCGATCAGGCCCATCAGCGGCGGGCAGAATGCCCCGCCGGCCACGGCCATCACCAAAAAGGAAGATGCCCGTTTCGTGAGCGGCCCGAGGCCTTTGATCCCTAAAGCAAAAATGGTCGGGAACATGACGGACATAAAAAAATAACAGGAAAACAGCGCGATGACGCTGGGCCAGCCCAGTTCCAATACCACGACGAGCATCAGCACCGTATTGATCGCAGCATAGCACATCAACAGTTTATGTGGCTGGATGAATTTCAGGATATAGGCACCGAAAAGGCGGCCGATCCAAAACGAGCCCATGCCGCCCAGGGCCAGGATGACCGAAGCCGCCTGTTCGGGGTTCCTGGGGCTCAGCACCGCCCCGATATCGCCAAAATGAGTCAGCATATTGGCCACAGCCGCCTGTACGCCATGTACAGTTTCCGTGACATAATTAATAAAAAAGGAATTCACCCCCGTCTGTGCGGCAACATAAAGAAACTGCGCGATCACCGAGAGCACAAAACCTTTGTGCTTCCATAACTCGGATAGCGGTGCCTTGGCATCGATCTGCTCGCTGTTTTCTTCTTTAACATCGGGTAGTTTGCTGAAAGCAAAAATGACGGCTACGGCAATGACCAGACAGCCGATCCATAAATAAGGACGGGTCAGGCTGTCAAACTGTTCGGGGCCGCTCTTTTGCGCGGCGCCGAAGATGAACAGCCCGCCGATGAGCGGGCCTAAGATCCAGCCCAGGCCATTAAAGCTTTGCGCGAAATTGATCCGCCTGGCTGCGCCATCGGGCGGGCCGAGGACGGTGGTATAAGGATTGGCGGCCGTCTCTAAACAACTCAGGCCACAGGCCATAATAAACAAAGCACCTAAAAACGGTACGAATGCGCCGAGGTGAGCTGCGGGATAAAACAAGAAGGCACCCGCAGCGAAAAGGAATAAACCCAAGATGATCCCGCTTTTATAGCCAAAGCGTTTCATCAAGATACCTGCCGGGCTGGCCATGACCAGGTAGCCGATATATAAGGAGAACTGCACCAAGCCGCTTTCGGCTTTACTGATGTGCAGCGTGTTCTGAAAATGCTTATCCAGCACATCCAGTAGGCCATGGGCAAAGCCCCAAAGCAGGAATAAACTGGTGACCAGTACAAAAGGATAGGCATAGTTTTTACCGGCGATCCGGAACAATCCCGGGCGCTTGCCTTTGGCCGGTTGAGGTAAGGGGGTTTCGATATAAGAGTAAGCCATTATTTAAGCATATAAAGGTCCATAAGTTTGACAGGCGCGGTAGTCCGAACCCTCGTGATCCGAGCCAAAAGCCTTCCAGGCCGATGGCCGGAAGATCCTGCTTTCTTCCACATTGTGCATGGCGACCGGTATCCGCAGCATACTGGCTAAAGTGATCAGTTCATGACCATAGTGCCCATAAGAAAAGCTCCCGTGGTTAGCGCCCCAGGCAGCCATGACCGCATAGACATCTGTAAAATGCCCCTTTCCGGTGAGTTTGGGCACGAACCAGGTGGTTGGCCAGGTGGGGTCAGTGCGTTCGTCCAGGATCTGATGCACCGGACCGGGCAGGTCAAGCGTATGGCCCTCGGCGATCTGTAAGACCGGGCCGATACCCTTAATGAGGTTCAGCCGGCACAGGGTCACCGGCATCCCGCCGCGCGTTACGAATTGCGAGGAATAACCGCCGCCCCGGAAGTAGCCGTTATTCGCCGGGTACCATTTGGTCGCCCGGAGGCAGGCATCTGCCTGTCCTTTGCTGAGTTCCCAGAAAGGCTTCATGACAGGTTGCCCGTTCTTTTCCTGCATGGCCGAACCATCCAGCGCCGCTGAACCGGAATTGATCAGATGGATAAAGCCGCTTTCCGGCCGCCAGCCCGTTACGCGTTCTACGGCGTCGGGCGACCAGTAGGTGCGCACATCGGCAAACACCTGCGCGGTGTGCCGGAGTAAATAACCCATTAACATTGACAGCCCATTCAAACTATCATTTTCTGTAGCGACGATATACGGTGCCCGGATGCCGTTCCAGTCAAAACTGGAGTTGAGCAGGGCTTCGGCGAAATCTCCGTTGGGCAGAAAGTCCGTCCACTGCCGCTGTCCCTGGAAGCCGGAGACGATGGCATGATGGCCCTGCGCTTCTTCGCCAAAGCCCATCGCTGCTAATTTGGGGTTACCCACCATCAGGTCACGGATAATGAGCGTCATTTTCACCACGGTTTCCCAATCCCGGTCCTTCTGTTCCCGGCTGAACTGCTTCGCTTCGGGGTTGCTATCGTCGCCTTCCTGGCAATGCGCGCGTGTCCAGGCTAAGGCAAGGCGGTATTCTTCCGGGTCATAAATACCCTTTTCGATCCGGCGTAACACCTCTACGGAGTCGACATATGCGTTGCGCATCCCGAAGTAATCCTTAAAAAGTTCGGGGACAACGATACTTCCGGCGATCCCCATAGAAACCGAGCCGATCGCCAGATAACTTTTATTTTTCAGGAGGGCGACCGCCAGCCCGGCGCGGGCGAAACCCAGCAGCTGATCCTTCACCTCATCCGGGATATGGGTATCGTCCAGGTCCTGCACATCCCTGCCGTAGATCCCAAAAGCCGGCAAACCAAACTGGTTATGCCCGGCTAAGGTTGCCGCTAAATAAACCGCGCCGGGCCGCTCGGTGCCGTTAAAACCCCAGATCGCTTTTGGCCAGGTCGGGTGCATATCCATGGTTTCCGAGCCGTAGGCCCAGCAGGGGGATACGGACAAGGTTAGGCCCACGTTATAGTGTTCAAACTTTTGCTGGCAGGCCGTCGCTTCCGCTACCCCGCCGATGCAGGTATCCGCGATCACGCACCTGACCGGGCTGCCGTCGGGGTAGCGCAGGCTACTTTCATAAATGGCTTTCACCTGGACCGCCATTTGCATCGTAATTTCTTCGAGCGATTCCCGTACGCCACCTAATCTTCCGTCAATAATGGGACGGATACCTATGTGGGGATAATTGTTCATAAGGCCTTTTTGATTTCTTCCAGGCTAACGCCTAATAATTGTTTGCTTAAATAGTCCAGCCCGTCTGCCGCGCCGGTAAAATGGAAAACGGAATGCCAGTGCGTGGCGGAATGCCCCGGCGGCAGGAAATGCGCGGTCGAAACGCTTTCCAGTTCATAGAATGGCCCCATTTGCCGGCCGTCCGCTAAAGGCCCGTCATTATAGGCATTCATGGCATCACCAGAGAAAATGGGTTTATCTGTCCGCCATTCCTGGTTGAGGTATTTACCCATCGGGCTGATGTCGTATAAGATAATGGTCAGTACCTGGTGCTGCGCGTCATAGCTGCCCGCCAGGTTTTTGACGCGTACCGGGTGTATGCCTAACTTACTACGACTTTTGCCGTCCGCTTTAAAAAACAAGGTTTGACCATCCATGTTGATCCGGTCGGCGGGTATCTCGCCGAAATAATCGGTCGTGGCTGGCCTGCTATCCGGGATAGCCGACAGGTAAGGGATGACGATGGTCGTTTGATCCGAAGGCGGGAACATATCCAGCATCCAGGTACAGGGCACGCCTGTTTTTTCATTCCATTCCGCATTACCCGTATTGGTCACCGTATTTTCGGTGCGGTAGCCGACCGCCTTCACGGACGCAGGAATGCTGGTTTGCAGTAAACTGCCGATGCCGCTATGGGTTAATAATTTGATTTTCCGGTCCACCCGCAATTGGAACACGGAACCCGCGTAGTTCTGCAATTCCATCGCTTTCCGTAGTACCGCCAGCGTATCATCTTTGGCGACCAGTTCCCAGGCTTCCCTGTCAAAAGCGGCCGGTGTCCTCCAGTTCGCAAATTCCATTTTCGCACCAGGTAGGAAAAACAGGGAATAAGGCCCGCCTTCCGGCCCCAGCCAGAAGCGGTTCTCCCCGCCATAAGCATTCATGTGCGCATCCAAAGGGCCGTCAAATGCCTGATAGTTGATCCAGCCAAAGCTGCGCCCCGCATCACCATCGGCGCACGAAGTAAACACCTTGGCCTGGTATTTCGGCGATACCAGCAGCTGCACATCGTCCTTACCAAGGATAACCGCGCTGCTGTCATGTTTTAGTATAAATTGTTTATCATAGCCAAAACTGCCTTTGGCTGTCCCGATTTCTTGTTTATCTTTTTGTTGCTGCTGTTCACAGCCCAATAAGGAACTCATAAATATGGTGGCTAATAATTGGTTTATTCTTCTCATCGTAATCTTTAATTGATTTCTAACGGAGCTTTGGTAAGCACTTAGGTGTCTTTTAAAATTCCGTTACCTTTCCTCCAATGGCTTTGTCATTTATCTATATTTTTCATTGTTACTTTATTTTGTACTTGATCGCTATACTTCCATTCAGGCAATTTTTGGGATATTGGCCAGATGGTGTCCAATGTGTTACCATCGTAAAGGACGCCGTCTTTCATAACATATTTTATTTCCCGGCTGTTATGAATATCTTCTAAAGGGTTTCTATTCAATATTAAAAGATCTGCTATCTTGCCCACTTCGATAGACCCAATATCTTTTTGGATACCCAATGCTCGTGCACTCATAATTGTAGCAGCTTGTAGTGCTTCCATATTGGTAATTCCGCCCATTTGCAATGCCCAAAGTTCATTTTGCGTACCGATACCCTCGTCATCGCCATGGCTTCCAAGGGTAACATTACCTCCCAGCCTACGGATCTTTGCGTCTATTTTAGCAGGCGTCAAGAATCCAGGCGACAGGGTATCCTGTGGTTTGACTTTGGCTATTGTTTCTAACGATTCAGCGATATAACCTAAAGCTCCGTTTTGTAAAGTGCTACTTGGCGTAAAACGTTTCAGTTTTTCATCTGGATAATGCCAATACTTATAGTTGAAGTATTTTTTTGCTTCCTCGGTTCCGTAACAAACCTGCAAAACGGGCGTGAAGTGAATTTTTGATTTTGCTACAAATGAAATAATGTCCCTATAAACATCGCCCCAAGCCGGATTATGTTCTACGCCGGTACTGCCGTCTTTGATCATCGCTAATTGCAATATTGGATCTTCATTACCTTCATTGGTCATATTAACGCCGGCTTCTCTGCAGGCGATTGACAGCCATTGTCTTTGAATGCGAGTCGGTAACGTGTATTGCTTAACTTCGCTTCCTCCCAATAATTTTCTTTTATATACTAAAGCCCTGGCATCATCTAAATTGTCACATTTAATCAGGCCATCCGGAATCCGGCCAGCACGACCAACAGAAAAAAGACGTGGCCCGGTCATTTGCCCGGACTCCAGCAGTTCTGAATAGCCAAAAGAATCCAAGTTCAAAGACGGATCGCGCGCGGTCGTCACCCCATAGGCCAGATTAGCAAGGAACATCCATGACTGCTGCGGAAAAACATTCGGCGGTATTCGCATATGGTCATGCAAGTCGATTAAACCAGGCATTATTGTTTTCCCTGTGAGATTTATTGTTTTTGTCCCGTCGGGGATTTTAACGGTATTCGCTTGCCCCACGGCAACAAAACGGCCGTTATTGATCAAGATCGTGCCGTGCTCGATAACTTTTTTGCCTTGCATCGTAATGATCCGAACATCCTTTAGTGCTATAGTGCCATGTGCATAGAATTTTGGCACTTGGATATTCAAGTTTACTATTTGAAAGTTAGCGTTCACTTTAGTTTTTTTATTAACTAATTCAGGAAAGGAACTTTTTTGATTTCGGCTATCCGCTTGTGCGGCTATTTTATCCGGATTTATCCGATAAAACTTGTTGGCATAACACCAACTTAATATCCTGCCATCTTTTTCCCAGTAGGGATCAACACCTTGTGCAATTTTAATTCCGGAGAGCCGCTGATGCTCATCGGAAATAACAACGGGGCCTGTTCCTTTATTTAGCGGAATTAAGTATAAGTCTTCATCTGCCGAATAAGTGATGAAGCGACCGTCCGGGGAGATTGTTTTCTGATGGTAAAATGTAAGAACGGAACCTACCGCAAGGATCTGAAGATCTTTGCCATTTAAATTGGTTGAAACCAATTGCGATAACAAAGCGGCTCCTTTCACGCGCCGAAATTTCGGTGTATAAATAATCCTATTTCCATCTTGGGAAAAAGATAACCTATTCCACATTGGAATTGAATCGGCAAGCGTTCGAATCGGCGTTCCATTAACAGGAATAAGCTGCAACTGTCCCTGACCTTGGTCGTCCCGATCCCCAAGTCTTGGTCGGCCTTTAAGCACGGCAATCAATTTCCCGTCCGGAGACCAAACCGGGCGTTGGTATTGGCCCGGAATGGTGGTGAGTTGTTCAGGCTTGCTGCCAGCAGTCCGTACTCTCCAAAGGTAGCCGCCTATCGTGTCCGACCAGGTTACATAAGCGATCCACTTACCGTCTGGCGAATACGCCGGTTGGAACTGCGCCATGGACTGGCTTGCGAGAACCCGAGGCTCTCCATGAGGGAAATCCTTGGTGTATATCCTATTGAGCGCAGAAAAAACCAGGTGCCTTCCATCCGGACTTACGTTAACGGACCGTGTATATCTTACTCTTAAAGGCCCATTAGAAATATGAACCGTATTGTGATTTGATGGGCCGAGGTCAGCTTTAATTTCGGCAGTAAAAGGCACTATCCGATCTTCACAACTTTCTAAAACTATCTTATGTATTTTACCGCCATAGCCAATAAAAACGTTTTTCGAATCAGACGTAAAAGAATAATGTGGCTCGGGGGTACCAGGACTGTACCGGTCATCATTCCTGATGAATTGAGGAATTAATATACGGTTTGTATTGTTCTTAAGATCTCTTGCGATCAGGCATTTTTTAAAATTAGCGCTGTCCTTCCAGTAGGTCCACCAGCGACCATCCGGCGAAAGCCTCCCGTTCTGATCCTGTTTAGAAATTAAAGCGATTGATCTTTTAAACTTTAATGAATAATCAAAGTAGCAGAGCTTTCCCGAATCCAGGTAATATACTGCCTGCCCGTCCGATGAATAGCGGATAGGGCGTGTCACACCACTAGGCTGATCATTTTTCCTGCCGTCAAGTCCATAGATTAACCTACCAGTAGTAATCTTATTTCCGTCAGGAGTCCAAACTATGTCTTGTCCGTAATTTAATTCAGGTTCATCCTTTCCCAAGACGACATGAAATGTCCCTTTGATACCTCTGATATTAACATGGAATGCTCCGGAAAAATCGCTAATGTAAGCGATCTTTTTTCCGTCCGGAGACCAGACCGGCCGAAGATTTAGAGCTATTCCCCTGGTGAGTTGAACAGCTTTACCTCCGGCAACTGGTAATGAATAAAGATCACCAAGGAGATCAAAGAGAAGGCTTTTACCGTCCGGCGAAATGTCAATATTCATATAACTTCCTTCGTTGGTCGTAAAGGAAATCGTTCTTGTAGGCTTTATCGCAAGTTGCTGGGAAAAACCCGTGAAGATCATAAATACAAAAAGTACAAGACCTAATAATAGAAGGGATTTCAAACGAGATTTATTAAATTTCACTTTCAACAGCAAGTTTTATATTGTTAATTATTTATATTCCTCGGGTAAAGCGCGACGGATACTTCTAGCCATGCGGTTATACTCCCGAAGTACTTTTTCCTGTTCGGTATGCAATTCATGATGGCGGGCATACAATTCACGGAGGCTCATATCCAGTTCTGCGTGCCCTGGAATATTTGGAATGAGGGACAATTGATGCAAAAGCAAACCATGCGCAGCGTCATCGATCATTTTCCAGGCCATGCTATGATGCTTTAGTAATTTGAATATGCTGGATGTCGATGCTCCCATAAACAACGTCAATAGTTGCTTTGCCATTTTTATAGACAACATTACCAAAGCCCGTATTCGTTGAAAGGAAGGAAGTAAAATCGCCAATTTTACTATTCACAAACAGCGTTTTGGATATTGCGTCATAACGCACGCCAGTCAACGCTTCGATCAAAGCGTAGCTGGCTAAAGCCCTAGCATACCAGTGCCCGCATTCGTATTCGTCAAAAGGGTTACGGACTGAACCGTCATAGCGCCTGCGAATGGCCTTCACGATATTCAGGCCTTCTTTTACTTTGCCTTCCATGATCAGGTGTGAAGCCACTTCGTATTCGATACCCGACCAGACTTCCTCGCTGTGGGTAAAGGGTAAGGTGGGTTTATTGCCTTTGGGCCAGCTGCATAAGATCACGCCACCCTCATTACCGATGGCGTAGGTGACCCGTTGCGGGTTGCTGTGTTCCGACAAATCGGGTTTGAAATTATATTGATAAACTGCATTAAGGTGTGCATCCAGTTTGGTTTTGGAAATCGGTGAAGGCAAACCACTGGACTGCGCTAACCAAGGGCCGATCATCCCGTCGCTCATGCAGCCATTAGTATATTGATATTTCGGCCCTTCAGTCTTTAGGATGGGCAAATCATCCGGTTCGTAGGTCGTTAACAGGCTGGTTTTGGATGCCGCCACCGGGTCAGGTGCCAGCAAGCCGGTCCATTGGGTCTTTTGAAAAAAATATTGCCCGTTGAACAACTGGGTTTCCATAAATGCTTTACCGTTGGTTAACAAGTTTTGGTAAATACCAGCGTCAATCTTCAAGTATTTCGACATTTCAATGAATGCTTCCAATGCTCCTAGATACATTCCGGTACACATGGGCTCCGGCCCCCAAAACTCGATATCATAAGTATTATGGTGCGGTTCTTCAATGATGCCTTTACTTTTCGGATCCCAGGTACGAATACAATAGTCCAAACTCTGTTTGACTTTTGGGTAAAGTTTCTTCAACCATGTATCGTCCCCGCTGATCCGCCAATCGCGATACGTCTTGATAATGCCGCCCAATTGCCCGTCCGCAGCCGCGGCGACATTATGGACGGCCGGGCGTATCGGTAAAGCAGCCCTGAACATTTGATGACCGCTGCTGTCTTGATCTTCGTTAAACTCTGTTTCCCGCAGCGTTCTTTCCATCGCCGGAAACAGGTGCGGTAAAGCCTGGGCATAGTTCCATACATGGGTACAGGAACCTGGGCAGGAACCGGCCCGGTCCTGGCAACCTTCCCAGGTCCATAACCTGCCATCGTATTGCCGAAGTATCGTAGGCGATTTCAGGATGCTCAAATTGGCTGCGACAGCTTCAGTTACCTCCGGAGGTAATGTGCTTTTGTAGAAAGACTTGGTGAACAAGGTTGTTTTGGCCTTCAGGTCATTATAATTGCTTTTCCAGTAAGTAATCACTTCCTCAATATCCTTGAACTTAGAACTGTACCAGGGTCGATAATAATCTGTCGCGCTTTGTCCCTGTTGTTCTTCTTCACCCATAAAGCGAAGTTTACTGGTCGGTACATACCCGCATAATAGAATCCTGACCGTCCGGCTTTCATGGGGTTTCAAATGCAATGGCACGCTGATCGTTGCGCCACTTCCGCCATTCTGTGGCTCCGTTTCTTTAATAATGCCCTGCTGTATATTTTTCCAGGCAACGGTCATGGGATCTACCCAGGTTCCCCGATACCAGTAACGATCGGTTTGGGCTTCTTTGGTATCAGTAAATACAGCGAAGCTGGCGCCGGGTTTGTTAAAGACAAAGCCGTTTTCCACTTTGGTTATTTCTTTGAAGCCATTGAAAAGTTTAGCGCTGTAGCTGAATACGTAGTGTTTGGGTCTGTCGCTGGTATTGCTGATTGTGTACTCCAATGCACCGGCAGGCAAACCTGAGTTATCCTGGTCGGTAGGGATAAAAGGGCTCCAAGCGTTGAGTTTGACTTTGACCGGCCAGTCTTTGTCGGTTAGTTTGATCTCGGCGAAAGGGAAGCGGCTCTGAAAAGTGTTTTTTCCTCTAAATCGCGGTAATCCCCAAGTGGTATAATAGATGCCCATTGCCGAGCTCGGCATACCAAATTTCTTGCGGGCTGGTACCGGAGCTTCAATTACTTTTGCTTGTTTGCCGTCTGATAAAGCAGCGAACAGCGGAGGTTCGTTAAAAACATCCGGGTTGTTGTAAATGGAGAAATTGCTGATTGCGCCGCTGCCTTCAGTACAGAACATCCCCGCGCCCATGCCGCCTATGGGATAGGCGATGCGGCTGGTTTGATTTCCAAAATACGGAGTATCGAATGCATGGCTGGTCTGGGCATAGTCAGATCGGTAGATACAAAGCGCTAAAAATAATAGTACGATCCTTCTCATTTTCCTCCCTCCATTATTCCCTGCACCCATTTTCCATCGAGTGTTTTAAAATCGACCGCTAACAGTTTCGCGATAATCGGAGCGATATCGACCATACGTAACTCCTTGATATGACCGCCTTTGTTGATTCTAGCTCCCGCGGCAATAAAACCGGTATACATTTCCGGGATATTGGGATCGTAGCCATGGTGACCGCCACTGGTTGGTACAAAGATGCCTTCGAGCGGGTTTTGTTGAATGAAAGTTCCTGGACCATGGTTGACTGGCTTGGTGGCTGTTGTCGAACCACTGAAAACCATACCAGGTTGGGCGGTTAATGCTATGATGGCCGCGCTGTCCGCTCCCATCTTATCCAGTTCTTTACGGCTGATGATGCGGAATAGTTTACGTTTTTCTTTGGGGAGTTTATCCAGGCTGTCGGTAACGGCCTGGATAAGGCTGGGTATATCGATCAATTTGGTATTGGTTTTACGATACAGGAAGGCGCTTCCACCGGCGGCGATGAAACGCGCAGGTAGGTTTTTGATCAACAGATTCGGGCGCATGGCCTGGTTAATCGTAGCAAAACCGTGATCGCCAACGATAATGATAGCGGTGCTGTCCTGTAATTTAGCTTCCTTTATTGTCTCCCGAATATAACCGATAGCCCGGTCCACGGCCGCGGCGGCTAACCTTACACTATCGGCATCCCTGCCCAAATTATGTTCTACGCCGTCACATTCCGCGAAGTGAACGGCTAGTAAGGCTGGTTTCCTGGTCTTAAAGATATAAGCGGCCATTCTACCGGAGTTGTCGTCCATAGAAAAAGCTTCTTCGTCCATGTTGTAGCTGTTGAGTTTGCCGGTGGCATTTTGCTCAAGCTCCTCGATCACACCTGGTGTAGCATACTTCCGGCTTTCAGTAATGCGGTCGGGATGTTCGTCTGACCATATTTCGGGAACGTTCCAGTTAATATCTTTTGTCACACTAACGGGCCATTCTACCGCAGCCGTGGTCAGCCCTGCTTTTTTCAATACCTGCCAGAGCGTGGGAACTTTAATCTTGTCCGCGAACCAGTTCCAGTCACCTTTACTGTCAATTGGCTGATTAAAATAAATACCTGATCTTGCCGGATAAGCGCCTGTGAGCATGGCAGTATGCGACGGATAAGTATAGCTCGGGAATACACTGAGCATGTGATCGGCATAAGTGCCGACTTTCATTAGTTCTTGCAGGTTTGGTGTCGGCCAGCTTTTGTCCAGATACATATCTGGATGAAAACCGTCGATGCTGATCAACACGACATGTTTAACCTGGGCCTTAGCGCTAAGACCGATACAAAAGAGCATAGCTATCGCTATCACAAGTATAATTTGCGTTAATTTCATTAATCGATATTAAGATTGTTATCTTTTAATAATCGGCGTTCAGGATAATTCCAACAGCCGTGCCCGTACCTCGATAAACTAATGTCACATTATGAAAATAAGGTATCGTCAGGGAATAGCCGCTCCCATTAGTTGGAAATAATAACGTGCCCGTGACGGCATCGCGGATTTCGAATAATATGGTCTTATTGACGGCTTTGGCAGGATACAGCTTGAAATTTGAATATGCTTTGTAAGCGAGACTGGACACTTCTGATGCGTTGGCGCTGCCTTTAATATTGACACTAATAGGGTTGCTGCCTGGGGCCAAATTGATCACTCTTACACCGCAAACGCTATCCGTATAGGCTCTTGGATAAGTTTCTTTGATCAATACGGATTCCACCGACGACGGCGAAGCGCCCGTCAGGAACAGGGAATAATTGGTGCTGTTATCAATAGGCAAGGTTTGACTGTAATAAGAGACAGCGGGTATAGCCGCAGTGGTTAACGTAGCAGGGACAGCAGGCACGCCCAAATTGATCAATACATTACCCGTCGAAAGCGGCAAAAATGCTGCAGCATAATTTCCAATTGTATTATTGCTACTGATCACTTTGTCAGCTGTTGTGAGCGTTATTGTGGCTCCGCCAACTACTGCATTGGTCACATTGATCGCGCCACCGGCGACTTGATCAAAAGTGAGGTCGGATTTTTTACAGGCAAATAGGCAAACAGATAAACTAATGCCTAAAATAATCTTTTGTGTATTTTTCATTGTCTGATTTGTTAAGGTTTCTATTTTACTGAACGATTTCCCAAGTGGGTTTGCCGGATCGGATTTTTTTTAATGTTTCTTTTAATCCATCCAGCTCTTTTTTCTTGCTTTCATAATAATCGAGGCTCACACCATTTCTTTTTGCTTTGAAATCGGCTTCTATTGAAGCAAATAGTTCAGCCTTAAGTGCGATAACCTTTTCTTCTAAATTGGCGGCATTGGTTTTTTCTCCGATTTTATACAACAAATTTGCATAGGTGTCCATGTTCTCGGGATCATTGGTTTGTTCTACCACCTGTTTTTGCCACTCAAGTACCGTAAGCAATTGCTTTTTATTGTTACTATATGTAAATACATAGCTATAAATTATGTCATTTACGCTATTCAGCTTAGATTTCTCTACGCGTCCAGCGGAGTCAAGATAATGATACCTGATCTTTTCAATAGCCGCTTCCGCCAATAAGGCCCAATCTCTAGTCTGCTGATAAAAAAGTATCTTAGGATCCGGCAGCGCCAACTGGGCATAGTGCTTTCCATATTTTTTTTCGATAGTGTCGAAAATGATAGCCCAGTCAGGATGTTTACTGATCGGAACATTTCGGGCAGGATCTGACCATACGTTAGGAAAAACTTCCATTTTTTGCACCAAGCTAACTACGACAGCGTCTGCAAATCCTTTTTTTGTTATCTTGTCTACCTTTTCGCCTTGCTTAAAGAAAATCAAAAATGCCGGTTCATCAAGGTTTTTCAAATAACGTGCGATTAAATACAAGTTATCCTCCTTAAATAAAAGATCCGGTGGTAGCTTTAATAAATATTCATTAGTGTATTTCTGTGCAACCTCCAATGCTTTGTTTTTCTCGCCTGCTCCGTTGAGTGCCGCGATCAAATCAGGCACTTGATAATCAGGGAGTTTCCCAGCCTTAAATTTTCCTAATACACTATAGACTTGTTGATTTTCGTTCCTGGCGTTAAACATAATCTGCAAAAAATTAGATTTGTTTTGCAGCCCGATTCCTTTGTGGACAACCTTGCCGTCCGGTGACAAAAAAAGGAAGGTAGGAAACGCTGCTATTTTATTATCAATACCAATTTGGCGCGCATCAGTATACCAGGACCTTGTTTGTTGGTTATCATTCTTGCTGGAATCCATTTGTACCTTGATGCTGATGAATTGAGGGTTAATGAATTTTCCCAGAGCGGTGTCGGAATAGACTTTGGCATCCATCTCTTTGCAAGGCCCACACCAGGTAGCGTAGCAATCTATAAAAATGTATTTATTCTCTTTTTTCGCTTTTTCCTTGATCTGCTGCCAGTTTAGGTTTTGTTCAAAATGCACCTGCGCGAGTAATAAAGCAGGGCTCCAAAGAATCAAAAGCAGTATGTTTATCTTTTTCATTTCGATATTTCCTTATTTTCAAAAACCTGGGTCAACTGGTAAGTCTGTCCATTTGTTTCAATGCTGCCGGTTATTTTTAAGGTTCCGCCACCGTTTTCCAGAGAATAGCAGTTCTTATAAATCTGTTTTACAACTCCTTTATCATCTTTTGAAACCGCTTTTTCAAATAGCTGGTTCCCGTCCGCGGACCAGGTTGCGGTAGAACTCCGGTGCAACTTTGAAGGAGTAAGGTTTTCCGATGCTTTTCCGTCATATTTTAAAATTGTGGAGTAGGCGGTAATATCTCCCGTGACGTTTTTTGATGTTCTTTCAATAGTAATGGAATAATCCTCCTGAGTGATTTTCAAGTAGAACGGAATGGAATTAATGGACAGGCCACCTGCATTACTCTTCTCGTCATTTCGCTTCCAGTTACCGGAAAAATTGACTGCTTGAGCATATACGTTGTGAATATGACTCAACAGAAAAAATGCGAATAGCAATGCTGTGAACCTATTTTTAAACTTGTTTTTTTTCATATTTTTATGCTATTTGTAATTATCGGGCATAGCTATGGCCTCATACCCTTATTATGTCATTAATTTTTAAGTTTTTAGGGTATTGCACCGCTGGTGTCTAGGTCGAGGCCGCTCTCTATTCCTTTCATTTTCGCTGGAACACCCCGTGTCATCCAAAGCGGTGGTGGGGCGCCTTTCAAATAGTGGTTAAAAAACTGCTCCATTCTGATTTCAAAGTCAATCGCTGCTGCTTTGTTTTGTATTGCATGATCCGCCCCGTCATATTGCAGCATCCATACCTTTTTTTGTAAGCGTCGTAATGCAACAAAGAACTCTGATCCCAAATAAAAATGCACATCTTTATCATCTTTGTTATTCATCATCAAAAGCGGTGTTACAACTTTATCCGCCCGAAATATAGGTGAAGCTTCAATATATGAAGCTGCGTCGTCCCATAAGGTTCCGCCCATCCTTTCGCGATAAAATTCATAATAATATTGGCGACTGCCACCGCCGGTTCTTATACCATTGTAAGAACTAATGAAATCAGACCATCCGGCTCCGGCGCAGGCTGCCTTGAATATATTTGTATGACTCACCAAATAATTGGTTTCGTACCCGCCGAAACTATGTCCGTTTATACCCATATTCAGACTGTCCACCCAAGGTATTTTAGCCATATACAAAGCAGCACTGACTACCGAATTATAGGCAGATTTCCCCGGATTACCTAGTTCATAGGGAATATTAGGTATGAATACTAAATATCCATTGCTCACGAAAGTCGGAATATCAATGTCTGCTCCATTAGCTTCCGGAAATAAGAAATGATTCAGCGAATTGGAGAATTTTTCATAGTAGAAAAAAATGATAGGGTATTTCTTTGCCGCATCGAAATTCTCCGGTTTATATAGAATACCTTGTGAAGAAGCACCATTTAAAGTTTTCCAGGTAATAAGTTCGCTGGAAAGCCAATTGTAACTTTTTTGGGGAGCAATATCGGTCAATGGGCTAAAATTTTTGAAATCAGAAGTATAGAACAAATTTGGCGCTCTCACGGCACTTTGGCGAGTCACTACAAAGCATTCAGCATTTCGGGCCTTTATGAGCGGGTAAATTCCTACCCCATATTCCCTTTGGCCGATGAAAATCTCAGGGAGCATTGTCAAGGGTTCAGGATCTTCCTGTTGACCAATCTTGATCTTGAAAAATCCGTCGTTTTTGTTTTCATGATTAAAAGCACTTATAATTATTGTTTTTTGATCCTGACGTTGGTTGTAATATGAATTACCGTGAATTAATCTAAATTCGATATTATGTTTTCGCCCATAATAATTGGTCAGGCAGATCGGGTTTGTACGACCTGACAAATCAATCTCGTAGATATCCCTCCTATCATAAATAATCATTTTGCGATCGTCATCCGCAAATTCCCTTATACCCAAGGAATGATATTTGTCTAAACGCACATCTTCACCCTCAGTCCAGGTCGTCGGGATGTTTTTTGTAAGATTCTTTACGCTCCTGTCCTCGTTTGCATAAGAAAAATAATTCTTTTTTTCCGGATCGTACCAGATCACATATTTCCCACAGGGTGATAATTGCACCGTTGATATTGGAGGATAATTAATATCGCGGAGGTTATCGCTGATTAACTTCTTTGAGCCGTCCTTTAAGCTTACCAACCAGATCGTATATTTTAAACCTGGATTCCAATACCATTCATCTGTATTGTTAGCATCGGGATTGTCGGTACTTTTTACTAAGACGAATCTTGATTTTTCCGAATTTTTGTCGATATCAGAAATTACTTTTGTATTCCTGTTTTCCAGCAAAATCACTTTGCTTTCACGGGCATTAAAAAAGGCTTGATATCGGTTAACAACTTTAACTCTTCCTAGTTGCTCAGACTGTAACTTAACATCCCTATAACTATATACATCAAGTGAGACCAATTGCGATTTATTAATTCGCTTGTCCGGCTTATCTTTTAATGTGAAAAAAATCGAACCATCTTCACTTATGGCATTGATATCACCGATATCGTATTGCCAGGTGACATCAAAAGCAGTTTCATTATTCAGCTTTTTGGCTAAATTGTAGCCTTTCTGATAATAAAAAATAGCTTTCACCGAATCTGTCGTTTCTTTTCCAGTAAATGCGATTTTGCTATCGCTAACATCTATTACAGGAGAACTACTTTCCTTTCCAGTCCAGATCGGTTTTAATATCCAGGTATGAATATCAAGTATTGCCAATTGCTGAACACCGTTTCCTTTTCCCATCAATAATATCAGCAACCCGTTATCAGCTGTTGTAAAATAATTATCTACATTTGCATATTTCCTTTTAATTCCAGTTGACATGTTTTCAATAGTCAACTCACCAGTCTTACCTTTATTTAAATAGACCAAGAGATCTTCATTGCTAACTTTCTTTAAAAGATCAAATCTGTTTACGTCTGCCCTATAATTGATAACGGACTTTCCAAAGAGTCCAATGCCAAGGCTGTCATTTCTATTAAATACAAATTTGCGACTGTTGCTGGTAAATTCGCATTTAGAGAGATTGGTAAATTCCAATTCCCATTTGTCTTTGATTGCTCTTATAACAGTGGTACTGAACCCAATTGGTTGATTCTTAATTTGATAAATGACATATTTTCCGTCGTCGCTTATTTTTGTCTGATCGCCTTCAATTGTCGGCCATTTGCTGAACGTGTCAGGGCCAATGGGTCGTTTTTGTCCGAAAATATTTGTGCAATTAAATATAAAGAGCCACAATAGCAGTCCTTGTATTGTTATTTTGCTTGCCATAATACTTACTTTAATAACCGGGATTTTGGACGAGATTGGGATTATAGAGCAAATCACTTACAATTAAAGGATAAAGCTGTTGATAACTATTCCAGGTACCACCTTTTTGTGGAGTCACTGTCCCCATTATAAGATCTACTGTTTTTGTTCGTTTTAGATCAAACCAGCGATCCTCCTCAGTAAATAGTTCTACTTGCCGCTCATGTAAAATAGCAGTCAACAGCGACGCATTATCGGTTGGCCCATTATAATTTGCCAAACCCGCCCTTGCACGAATGATATTAAGATCACTCAAAGCGCCACTTGTGTTTCCCTGTAGTAATCGTGCCTCTGAGCGGATCAAATACTGCTCGGCTAAACGCAAGACCATGGAGTATTCCGAGGACGATGTCGCCGATGTACCGTCTTTATATTTTGAAGAAAAATTCCAGGTAGAAGCCCCTTGAGTAAATGTTCCGACCCAATTAGTTTTCCGCAGGTCATTTAGCTCAAAAGCATTTAATAACTGGGGACTTAGCACTATCTGCCCTAGTGATGTCGCAGGGGGAGTTATTAAAATAAATGTGGCCGCTTCAGTTGTAAAATTTACACCAGTCGCCAAGCCTATCTGCCAAATTGCTTCAGTACTGTTTTTTTTGAATACGCTGTTTGTCCCACTGAGCGGACTTAAACTAAATGTCGCGGCATTGTTAATTATCAAACTTGACTGCTGTTCTGCGAGATCATATTTACTAGTATATAGATATACCCTGGCTAACAAGGCATCAGCTGCCCAAGTTGTAGGCCGAATCCGATCTGATGTACCGGGATTGTCATTTTGATCCAAATAGCTGGGGCTTAGAAATCCTTCGGCCGTTTTGAGATCGTTAATAATTTGATCATAAACCAGGTTTTTAGACGCTCTTGGTAAGATGCTGTTACTACTGTAATTCGTCGTCGTTATAAGCGGCACGTCTCCAAACATATTTACCAGTTGAAAATAGCACCATGCACGCATAAAAAGCGCCTCGCCTTGCATTAATTGTTTTACCCTGTTGCTCATCCCGGTTGAAACCTTGATATTCTCTAAAATTGCGTTTTCTTGGTAAATATAACGGTAAGCGACAGCCCAATTGCCATTTCCACCTCCATCAAGTTGCGCATTCAAGTTATTGGTATACACATCAAGATAATTCTGATTGGTTGAAAAATTCGTTAATTCATCTGCCGAAAGTCCCGTATATTTTTTCATCAAGTGAAGCTGAGATTCCATATCGGCATAAATTGACAATTGCGCCGTAATAGCGGTGCCGTCATTGTTAAATACACTGGAAGTTACCAGCGAATTGGTCGGCGCACTAACTTCGACCAATTTCTTGCAGGACATTATTGCAGAAATCCCTATCATTAGGATAACTATCCTTAAATATTTTATTTTTTTCATCTTGCTGTTTCAATTAAAGCGTTACGTGAAATCCAACATTAATCATTCGAAGAGGCGGGAGAGCTATTCCTTGGCTTTCAGGATCCAACCCCAGGTATTTTGTAAAGGTGAAGAGGTTTTGCGCCTGTATATATATACGCGTACCCTTCAATCCGAGCAAGTGTTGCCAATGTATTGGCACGTCATAGGACAGTTCGACATTTTTAATCCTTATAAACGATGCGTCTACAACAATGAGGTCGCTTCCCGAACCGTTTATGATCCAGGCACTTCCAGAAGGGCCGGCAGCTGTGGTGAATTTTGCATATGTCGTATTGTCTCCTGGCTGCTGCCAGCGATCATACATGAACTCCGGAATATTTTGATTAAATGCGCCTCCGAACCGATAATTTCCAAATAAGGAAACACCGGTTTGTTTAACAAATTGGACGAACACATCCAATTTTATTCCTTTGTAAGAAAAACTATTTGAAAGCCCGCCGTAATATTCCTGGCTAATCTGCTTGGTGAATTGACTATCGAAATTATTCAATACGCCGTTTCCATCTACATCTAATAATGTATACAATCCTGTCTGTGGATCTACGCCTGTATAGTGATATCGTTTTTGTACAAAAATTGGTTGTCCTACAATATAGAGGCTTGAGTAAGAGGGATTATCTGCCAGTCCCGGAAAAGAAACCAGTTTGTTCCTTGGAAAACTTATGTTAAAAGAACTTGTCCAGCTGAAATTCGGGGTCTTAACATTGTTACTGTTCAAAACCATTTCTAGGCCGGTATTTTGTACAACAGCGGGTAGGTTTGCTTGTATTGTCGTAAAACCATTTTGGCTAGGCAGTTGCTGTCCGACTAATTGGTTTCCAGTTCTATTGCGATAATAATCGACTTCTAAGTTTATCCTATCCTTTAGAAATCCTAACTCTATTCCACCTTCTAATTTCTTTACCTCTTCCCATGCGAAATACGGGTTTGCGATACGGTTCGGCTTTAAGCCCCCAACACCTTGATAATTACCTGATGCACTGTAGGCGCTTAAATACTGATAATCGGCAATTTGGTCACTACCCGTTGTGCCATAACTAGCCCTAAGCTTTCCAAAACTTAAAAATGAATTTGATTTTTCAATAAAATTTTCCTTCGAAAAAATCCACGCCGCCCCCAGCGCTCCAAAATTTCCGAACTGATTGCCTGGACCAAAGCGACTACTGCCATCGCGGCGTACAGTCGCATTGAGAACATATTTATCCTGCCACGAAACATTTAACCGTCCGTATATGGCGTTATAGCGATATTCTGTATAATTACTTCCAATCACATTTACAGTAGAAGCATTTGCTACGCTCGCAATAAGAGCATCGTCAGAAAATCCGGAAGCGCTTAGTCCAATTGAACTTCGAATATCATCTTGGATAGTTCCACCAACTAATAGATTCAATTTTCCTTTTCCTACAACTCGATCATAATTCAATTGGGGTTCAACGATCCAAGTATTTTGTAACGTTGTCGCAAATTGATTTATCCTGTTAGTTGCTACGGCTGGGCCATAAAATGAATTTGCGGGAATTATGTTCGTTTGTCGCATTTCCATGTGATTATAGCCAAAATTACTTTGGACGGACAATCCTTTTAACAAATTATACTTAAGCTGTAAACTACCCAAAATATTATCGGTCGTCGACTTGGCAGGCCTTAAAGTACTGGCGAATGGATTTGAAAATGTTCCATTTTCCCAATTTAAATTTCCGAAGGCATCGTATAGAGCAGGAGCGTCAGGGGCAGTCCTAATGAACGTTGTAAAGTCAGTTTGTGGTAACAGATTTGTGTTGTTAATATAGTTCCCCGTAAACGAAGCGTGAAATTTCTGATTGGTTGAGGTATTACTGATATTGAAATGAGCAGATGCTTTTTGATCGTTATAATTACCCGGAAACACGGTCGTTTGATTGCTATAAGCCAATCCAGCTGTATATTGTGTGTTCGAATTTCCACCTGAAAGCGATACGTTGGCATTAGTAAAATGGGCCGTGTTGCCAATCGCTAATTTTTGCCAATCGGTGCTTCGAGTTGTGTCCCAAACGCCGTTTACATCATAATCTGTTGGTCCCGGTAAACGTCCGTCATTTCTTAACGCTTCACGCCTCATGATCAAATACTGTTGTTTATTTAAGTACTGTATAGTATTTGCCACTCTTCCAAAAGCTGAATTAACATCCATATTGATTTTTGTTTCGCCAACGATCCCTCTCTTAGTTTTGATTAACACAACTCCGTTTGCTCCTCGGGAGCCATAAATGGCGGTTGCATCAGCATCTTTTAATATTTCTATACTTTCAATATCCGACATACTAATATTATTGAAAGGACTAAGTCCTCTTCCTACTCCCTGCCCGCTAAAGTCAGTTGTACCTGCCCCCGTTGCGCCACCAACATAGGGACTTGTTAGACTCTGTGACGTATAAGGTATTCCATCAACGATATACAAAGGGTAATTGCCGTTCGAAAGGCTGTTTTTTCCGCGCAATGTTATCGTATAAGAGGCGCCAGGAATTCCTGAGGTCTGTGAGATATACATCCCCGGCACACGTCCTTCCAATGCCAAGATCGGATCTGATACAGGCTGTTGCCCGATGACCTTTGAAGATACAACCGTCACGTCGCCGGTCAAAAGTTCTCTTTTTTCATCATAATAGCCCTTACTTACCACTACTTCTTGTAGCTTGGTTTGACTGGCTTTCAGGATGATAACGCTACCTGTTATAATATCCTTTGCTGCCAATTCCAGCGTCTCAAATCCGATGTATGAAAAACTGATGATGGTTTTGTCATCGGGCACCGTGATCGTATAAATACCTTTGGCATCTGTAGCTGTTGCCTGAGTAGTATTTTTGATTTTAACGGTTACACCAACTAAGGGTTGGCCTGTTTCATCCTGAACTTTGCCGGAAACGGTAATCTGGGCAAGAAAAGCACGGGCTTTATCGATTAAATTTTCTTCTTTTTTCTTGATAACTACAGTTTTATCTTCGATGGTATAGGTCATTCCGGTATTCGATAAGCATTTGTCCAGCACTTCCAATAAAGGGGTGTCCTTGAAATCGGCGTTGACCGGTTGGTTGATATTGAGCTGATCGGCGGACCAGACGAAATTATAGTTGGTCTGTTTGTTAACGGCGTCAAAGACTTGTTTGAGGGTCGCATCCTTTTTAACCAGTGTCAGCCGCTGGGCCAGTCCTGCTGCGCTGACCTGCATTAAAGCTGCGAATAGGAAAATGGTGGTTATTTTCATGATCAGCAGGAATTTTTTGATGTAGCCGGGTGGCGTACACACATTTTTAGTATAAATTTTATACATTTGGTTGTCTGTTTAATGATAGAAATCGTTGTTTGCGCAATAATTTTGGACTGGACAGACAAATGGATCAGGGGCATTGCAAGTGTTCCTGATTTTTTGTTTCTGGCCGTCTTTGGTCAGCGACCGTTAGGGTGATGCTTCGGTTGTTTTCATGTTTAATTGGTTAAGGGGTTTATATCTATTTTGGGTTGCGTTTATTTACTATTGGTAACAATGATCTTTTTACCTGCGATCCGGAATTTAGCCACGCCGGTCAGTTCCAGTTTGTGTAATAATTGCGAAGCGTTGGCGAACCGGGTCGTTACCGCACCAAAGGACTTATCCTTCAGCGATTCATCTTCATAAGTAACTTCCACGTCATACCAGCGGGCGACCTCCCGCATGATCGTACCCAGTTTTTCTGAATCGAAGCGGAACATGGCGTTTTTCCAGGCAATGGTTTCGTCCAGGTCGGCAGTTGTGACCTTCGTATGGTTATTGCTGCCGGTCATGGCCTGCTGACCAGGTTTGAGGGTCACCCCGTTGACTTGAACGATACCTTCCAGTAACGTGGTCCTGACGGCCGGTTCATCCGTATAGGCATTCACGTTGAAATGTGTCCCGATGTCCTCGATCGTCTGGCTTTGGGTTTCTACCCTAAACGGCGCTTCCGCATGATGAACGACCTCAAAGTAAGCTTCGCCATTGATTTTTACGGTACGGTCGTTTTGATGAAATGCTAAGGGATAAGTGATCGAAGACGCTGCGTTCAGCCATACTTTCGATCCATCCGGTAAAACCACCTGGTATTGGCCGCCCCTTGGTGTTTCGATGGTATTATAACCCGCTTCCTTACCCGGAGCGGAACTCACGATATAAACCAAAGACCCATTCCCTGTTTTCTTGACCTGTATACCGGCCTGCTGCGCAACGGTGCCATTTTTCGCATCGGTTAAACTGATCTTTTTACCATTGGCTAGAGTGAGGATGGCTTTGTTACCGCCGGGTAAAAGGTCATGTGGCTGAACAGCCACCACCTGTTTCGGTTCCGGTTGATGCAACAAGAAATAACCGCCGACCGAAAGGCACAATAAAATCGAAGCCGCTGCCGCGATCCGCGGCCATAAGGTGCGCGTCTTCCGCTCGTAGATCACTTCGTTCAAATGCGCCAGCACCGTATCGAAGGTCTCCAGGCGCTCCTCATCGGATAAGGTTTCAGAACGGTCCGCTGCCACGTGCAGGTACCACTCGTCCAGTACCGCTTTCTCCGCGTCGGTGATCGTGCCTGCTTTATACTTTTCCAGTAAAACTTTGATGTCTTCCTCTTGCATATAACTGTAAGACGGGAAGGCTATGTGGTGGGGGGTATAAGAAAATAAAAAAAAGTGCAATAGTGTCATAATTCTCTTTTAATGGCACATGATTTCCACTTTTGATGGCACACAAAAATATGCTGTATGGGCTAAATAATCACCAATTGTAATAGCTGATGATGCCGTATATGACAAAAAAGAAAAAGCCGCAACTGTTATTTTAACCGTAATGACGCCCTGAGAGATTCGCGGTAACTGCTTCCGACAGGTATGCGTTCACCATTAACCGTCAGGTGGTCAGCGCCAATCCTCATAATATGTTTAAGCGCTACGATGTATGACTTGTGTACCCGGATAAAATCAGACGCGGGCAGCAGGTTGAATGCACCGGTCATATTCTCCCGGATAAGGATACGCTTGTCTTTCAGGTGAACGGCCATATAATTGCCGTCCTTTTCCAGGTAAAGAATATCACTGAGCTTCACCGGGTAGGTTTGCGTCCCGCTTTTTAAGTAAATGGTCGTATCCTGATCATTGCCTGCTTTTTTTTGGAGGGGAACGGCCTTTGCGGCTTTCGCTATGGCGCTGAGGAAACGCTCGAAAATGATCGGCTTCAGCAGGTAATCGACAGCGTTAAGGTTATAACTTTCCACCGCATAATGGCTGTAGGCTGTTGTAAAAATGATCATCGGCCCGGTTGCCAGGGATTGTGCCAACTGCAGGCCGCTGATCCCGGGCATATTGATGTCCAGAAAGATCAGATCGACTTTTTCACGGCCCAGATACGCCATAGCCTTCAAGGGGTCGCGGAAGGTGGCTTTCAGTTCCACGAGGTCACAGTCCGCACAATAAAGCGCGATCACTTCCAGGGCCATCGGCTCGTCATCGATCGCTATACAAGTCAGCATGGAAGTTCAATTTGAAGATTCACCCTGTAGTTGCCGTTTTGGGGCCCGGCTTGCAATTCATGCCTGCCGGGGTAGATCAGTTCGAGCCGGCGTTTAACATTTTCCAGGCCAATGCCCCCTTTTTCTTCCGCCAGCTTTTTAACGGAACTGTGATCGGTATTTTCGCAGGTAAAAACCAGTTTTTGCGGGCTGACGGCGATCTCCAGGGCGATAAACGAACTTTGGCCGATGGCCACGCCATGCTTGAACGCGTTCTCTAAGAAGGGAATGAACAGCATCGGCGCTACCTGCACCGATGCGATGGTAACCGGCTCCGGGTACCGGAAACGAACATCGACCTCGCTCGGGGCATAACGCATTTGGTGAAGGGCGAGATAGTCTTCCAAACACCCGACCTCTTTTGTAAGGGAAACGTTGTCTGTATCACTTTCATAAAGCATATAACGCATCATGTTCGATAATTTAGCGATCCGGTCGGCCAGGTTGTCTTTCCCTTCCTTAAGTGCCATAGAAAAAAGGTTGTTCAGCGTATTGAAAAAGAAATGGGGGTTGACCTGGGAACGCAGGAACCGCAGCTCGGTATTGACCTGTAGTGCCTCGGCCTGGCTGCGCGCCAGTTCGTTCCGTACCCATTCCTTAACAAAAAAATACGCTGCGGCCACACCGCCTATGGCCAAAAAAGCGAGGGCCATGGTCGGCTGCATTTGCGCCCAATGCGCTGAAAGCGGGACATCCGGGGAAATCAGCTGGCCCGGGTTGTCCGGTACCACCCTGCCCAAAGTGCGCTGGTTGGAGCGCACGGCGATCAGCAGGCAGACCAGCAGGTAATTTGCGCTATAAACCAATAACAGCCAGCCGGCGATGACCACTGCCCGCGCAGTATTGCTTTTGTACCGGACGGTCTTTTTGAATAACCAAAAAGCGCAGCTGTAAAACAACAACACGAGCGAGCCAAGGACCACACCAGAATAAGGGAATAACGTGTGCCCCATCCGCATCGTTAAGTCTTCCTGCACTACAGCCGCATGCGGCGATGGCGTGTGGCCGCCTGCAACGCGGTCGATCAACGCGTAGGAAGAAACGGTGAGCCCTTTTAATGCATAATACATCACGAGCCAAAACAGGCCGTGGGCAAAGAACTCGATGAAGTAACGGGCTTTGTTGCGTTGCATAGGAACAAAGGTAATCCTTATAACAAGTCACTGGTAAAGAATGTGATGAACGACTGGTTTTTGTGATGAACCGGCCCGGTCCGTTTGCCGGATAAACAATCCAGGGTGTTCATCACAAAAATTTGAGCGGACGGGGATGACCGCCTACTATTGCCTGAAAAAACAGTAAAATCATGAAACGATTGATCTTTTCAGGCGCGGCGTTCCTGCTGCTGGCTTTAACCGCCAAAGCCCAAAAACCGGATACGGCACGCGTGCTGATCCATTACCAATTTACGCATGTGACAGACCTCAATGACCGGGAGCACCCCTATACGGAGAACATGGCTTTATTGGTGGGTAAAACCGCGAGCGTTTATAAAAGCTACGACGGGATGGTAGCCGATGAGCAGTTCCGCAAAGCCTATATCAAGGCAACCGCGAACAGCCCCGATGGCCGTGTTTCGGTCGACCGGAGCGGCGCAAGTATGCGCACCCAGTATTTCCAGTACCCCAATGCGCAAAAATTGCTGACGAAGGACTTTATGATGTTCACGGAATACCTGATCGAGGGCCCGATGCCAGCTATCGGCTGGAAGATCAGTGGCGACACCGCCACTTTCGGCGGTCTGCATTGCCAGAAAGCCACGGGCCATTTTAAAGGCCGGGACTATATTGTCTGGTTCTGCCCGGATCTGCCGGTGCGTACCGGTCCCTGGAAATTAAATGGTCTGCCCGGCGTGATCGTGGATGCCCGTGACAGCAAAAATGAAGTGATCTTCCGGTTTGACGGGGTAGAAAAGCCGGTCTTCGCGGAACTCAAACCCATAGCCGGCGCTGGTGATGTTCCCCCGATCCTGCGGGGCCTGGACGACAATCCCAATATCATCGTGCCGCCGGCCCGGGCGATCAAAGCCACGCAGCAACAATATGATAAACTGAAAGGCGGTACGCAAAAGAACCCCAACGCGATCGGGCAGGGGTTGGCAGCAATAGGCGGCCCGGGAGGAGGCGATCACGTACCTAAAGCGCTGCCTGGCGGCCCGGCGAGAAATGTTAACCTGATAGAATTGCCGGAAAAACCATGAAACTACTAACAGCTTTGATGCTGTGTTGCATTTTGTTAACTGCCCCCAGCTATGCCCAAACAATAAAGGGAACAGTCAGGGACACCGCAGGCAAGGCGGTGTCTTATGCCACCGTTAGCCTGAAGAATGCCGATGCTATTATGAACTACACCATAACCGATAGTAAGGGTAGCTTCGCTTTGCAGGTTCCCGCGAATGCTACCGGTCTGATGATCGAGGTGCGTTGCATTGGCTACCAAACCGCGGTCAAAAACATCGGAAGTTTTGATGCCCCGTTTGATTTTACCTTGACCGAGGGCGCTAACCAGTTAAAGGAAGTAGTGATCAAAAGCAGCCGGCCGGTACTTGTCGCCCACGGAGATACCCTGGATTACAAGGTTTCGCAATTCGCCAGTCCGCATGACCGCACGATCGGTGAGGTCATCAAAAAGATGCCGGGCATCTCAGTCGCCGCCAACGGTACCATCAGCTATAATAACAAGCCGATCTCCGCTTTGTATCTCGGAGGCGATAACCTATTGGATGATAAATACGGCATCGCCACCAACTCCATCCCGCAGTTAGCCGTTAACCAGGTGCAGGTCATTCAGAATAACCAGCCGGTAAAGGTATTGCAAAATAAGCTGATGACTGACGATGTGGCGCTGAACCTGACCTTCAAAAAAGGCGCGAAACTGCATTTAATGGGCCAGGAAAGTATAGGTGCAGGTCTGCCGGGAAATTATGATGTCAATTTGAACGCCATGATGTTTAAGGATAACTACAAGGCCATCAATTACCTGGCGGGCAACAATACGGGTTATGACGTACAGCAGGACCTTTTATCGCATAATGAGGGAGCTGCAAATGCTTCGCCGGGGCCATTGCTGTCGCTCGGCGCAGCGGGTAACCCCGATCTGGCGCAAAACCGGTACCTGTTTGACCGCTCGGGTGTAGCGACCGCTAACAACCTCGTCAACCTGAAAGACAATGTCCAGTTCAAAGTCAATGCCTATTATGTGCATGACACGCAAAAGCAGGATTATAGCCGGCAAACCACTATCTTTTTGCCCGGCGACACCATCAGTTATCGCGAAACCCAACGGAACCGCAGCGTGCCCGATATTTTTCACGGGCAGTTCAACCTGAATATCAACCGGGCTAACTACTACCTGAATGATGCCTTGCTGATCGACCAGAAAAATACCGGCAGCTTTTCGGGCTTGACCACCGATAGTTCGGCGGTTAACCAAACCTATCGGGATAAGGCTTTGAATTTCTCGAATGAATTCAACCTGATCAAAGCCTTGAAGTCGAACCGTATCATCCAGTTTTATTCCCGGGTCAGCCATGCCACTGGCCCCGAAAACCTGCTGATCGGCCCGGGGTACAACGCAGCGATATTCAACCACGGCCTTCCCTATGCACAACTGGTACAAAATGTGAATATCCCCAGCTGG
Source organism: Mucilaginibacter sp. GW821-FHT07H05 (assembly GCF_059418485.1). Lineage (NCBI taxonomy): Bacteria > Pseudomonadati > Bacteroidota > Sphingobacteriia > Sphingobacteriales > Sphingobacteriaceae > Mucilaginibacter > Mucilaginibacter sp. GW821-FHT07H05. The sequence continues at coordinate 48,983 of NZ_JBWKPY010000004.1, read as the reverse complement.
AACACTAATAATTATTTTTCGTTTAAAATACCTGCGGGCCGGATCACCCAAAGTTTCAAGACCGGCTTTAGCCTTGAGTCGCAAGCGCTGACCTCCAGCCTGAATGTCGTTCAATATAATAACAGCAGCGCGCTGTTGGCGGATAGCGCGCGGAACCAGTTGAACTGGACCAATAAAAAGCTATATGCCGAAGCGGCTTACGATCTGCCTGGCACGATCCTGAAAGCCAACCTTACCCTGCCGCTGATGCTCCAGCAGATCAATTATTCCGATAACCTGTTCGCACTGGATAAAAACCTGAAGCGGCTGTATTTCAACCCGCAATTCAGGTTGAAATACCAAGTGGGGGCGGAAAATTACCTGAACCTTTCGTACAGCTTCAATAATCAAATTGGTAATATCAACAATGTCTATCCCGGCTATATCCTCACCGATTACCGGACGCTCTATGCCAATAACGCGAATTTGAGCGAACAGCAGGTCCAGCAGGCGGGCGGCGGGTTTAGTTACCGCAAGGCGCTCACCCTGTTTTTCTGGAACATCGGCGCGCTTTATACCCATATGGTGGCCAATAACATCACTTCCAGCGTGATCACCAACAACTTGCAGCAAGGGGTAGTGCTGCCTTACCAGAATAGCACCGATTCCTGGGCGCTCAGCGGCAGCATCAGCAAATATTCGTTTGCGCTGCGTACCACCTTTAGCGGGGGGATAGCCTGGCAAAGCCTGCGCACGGTGCAGCTACAGAATAGCGTACTATTACCGTTCAATACCACCAGCGAAACCTATTCGTTGAACAGCGAAACCAAAATCAGCGGCACGGTGACTTTTAGCTATAAGGGGGCGCTAACAGCAACATCCAGCCATTCGCCGGTGGAGGCTTCCGTATTTGGGGTCGAACAATTGATACAGCGCGCAACGGTCAACTATGATCCGATCGAGGCCCTGCAGTTCAAACTATCAGGTGAACACTATTTCACCCGCCAGCAGGGTAACCCGGACTTAAAATACTTTTTCGCGGATGCCTCTGCAAAGTTCAGGGCCATCAAATGGAAAACCGACTTCGAGCTCAGCGCCATGAATTTGGGGAATGTCAAAACCTATAACGCGCTTTACTTGTCGGCCAATACGATGACCGCAAATTCATATGCGCTCCCCGGAAAGATCATCCTACTCAAGGTCCTGTTTAACCTTTGAACACATCCGTAGATGCCACGTTCTGTAAGCAGTTAAGGCATGACCTGATCGGTGCTCGGCAATGCAACGGTCAGGCAAGCGTTATTTGTGCCATTGTAAATGGAAAAAGTGTGCCACTTTAAATGAAAACTTACAAATAGTTTGATTTTATTAATTTTGCTGCATGGTGAATGAAATCCCCGGTGTGAATATGGACGAACTGCGGTTGCAGGGCTTTAAGGTCCATGAACTGCCCGCGTTCGTCGAGGTACCGGCGGTGCATGGCCGGCGGGATTTCTATAAGATGGGGCTGGTGACTGGCGAGATGACCATTGGGTATGGAGGAGAAGTGCTGGAACTGAGCGGCACCGTGCTGTTCTTCGTGAACCCGAGGGTAGCGCGTTCGGTGGTCCGCCGCTCGGTGAATACTACGGGCTATGCCTGTATCTTTACCGAAGCCTTCATGCCGGCGATCGTGAAGCAGTCCCCGCTTTGGAATGCAACGGAGAACCCCATGATCCCGCTTAATGATGAACAAGCCGCTTTTATCAAAGGAGTGTTCCAGAAAATGATGTCCATTCATCACAGCGATTATAGGTATAAGGGCGAGGTGATCAAAAGTTGTATCGAACTTATCATTCATGAGGCGCTGGCGATACAGCCGCCTGTCAAGACCTTACAGAACGGGGCCGCGCGCATTACGCACCTGTTTATCGATCTGCTGGAAAGACAATTTCCCATTGAGCATACCGGTGCGCCGCTGAAACTGCGAACCGCCCAGGACTTTGCGGCGAAATTGGCGGTGCACATCAATTATCTCAACCGGGCGGTAAAAACAGTGACCGGTAAACCCACCTCCGTTCATATCGCCGAACGCATCACGGCCGAGGCCAAAGCGCTTCTACAACATACCGACTGGAGCATAGCGGATATCGCTTACGCGCTGGGTTTTGAATACCCCACTTACTTCAATAACTACTTCAAACGAGTTACCGGCACGATACCCAAGTCGTTTAGACAGGTTTGATTATCATACTTATTGGTTTGATTATCGTTAGCGCAATCTTATTTTTTGCCGCAAATTTGTGCTATGAAAATATTAGTGACCGGCGCTACCGGCAAGGTCGGCAGCAGATTAGTTCCCCGTTTGATAGCCAAAGGCTATGATGTCCGTGTTTTAGTACGCGACGCCACGAAAGCCCCGAAAAACACCGAAGTGGTAGTTGGCGATTTGTTTGATCCTGCAAGCTTAGCCCCGGCAGTTGCCGGCGTAGATGCCATCATCCATTTAGCTGCCCTGTTTCGGACCGGCGATCAGGACAGTATTGCCAAAACCAATCACGACGCCACCATCGCCCTGGCCGATGCGGCGGTCGCTGGGGGTGTCAAACGCTTCGTCTTTACCAGTACCAGCAATATCTACAGTTCCGGATACGGGCACCCGGCCAAAGAAGAGGAGGTAGTCAACCCTAATGATCCCAGAGCTTATGCTGCCAGCAAGATCGCTGCGGAACAGGAGCTCTTAAAGAAAGACCTGGATGTCCGCATCCTGCGTTTACCTTTTGTCTATGGCGATCAGGACCCGCATATCGAAGAGATCTTACCGCTATTGAAAAAATGGGGACGCCATTCCGGCTGGCGGATGCAAATGGGTCACCATTTGGACATTGCCCAGGGTATCGAATTATTATTGCGCCTGGACGGACTTAACGGGGAAATATTTAACATTGCAGATGACGCACCGATCAGCCTCTATGAACTGGCCGACTCCTTCGGCAAGGCCGCGGAAACTTTCGATGCCGAACAAGGCGCCTTGGCTGATCCGTTTGAAGGCATCATGGATATCTCCAAGATCCGGAAGATCGGTTACCGCCCGCTAGTACCCAGTTATTATGTCGCCCGCGACCTGGATATCTTATAATCGGTATCTTTGGGTATGAAGTTCGATGTTCATTTGCCCTGCGACCGCCTGCTGCCTTATGTGAAACATTTGGTCATATCGGAAAATGAACAAGAGAACGCCTATAACGTCCTGCCTGATACGGCGCTGGTCATTGGTTTTCAGTACCGGGGCAAACTATCGTATTGGAACCAGGACCAGCAAAATTCTTTGGCTGCGGCGGGTATCACCGGCCTGAGGGACAGCTACCGCACTTTTCAAAATACGGCCGGTACCGGTTCGGTGCTGGTCGTCTTCCGGGAGAACGGCGCGGCGCGGTTCCTGAAAACACCGCTGCATGAATTGTTCGGCGAAAGCCTCTCGCTCGACCATTTCTTTGACCGTCCTTCCCTTGCTCATTTACAGGAACAATTGGTGATGGAGCAGACTGATCTTTCGCGTATTCGTCTGGTCGAAGGATTTTTGATTGCCCATTTACAGGATCGGCCTGCCGACCTGCTGGTCAACCGGGCATTGGACCATATTCACCGATCCCAGGGTACGATCCGCATCAGTGAATTAGCTTCGCTGCTAAACACCAGCGCCAGCCCGCTGGAAAAACGCTTCCGCGCCGAGGTCGGCGCATCGCCCAAGAAATTCGCCACCATCGTCCGCGCCCGCCACGTGCTTACCGTCCTACAAAACGGCAACCAGGGCTATGCCGAATATTTATCTTCCTTTTATGACCAGGCCCACTTTATCAAGGACTTCAAAAAGTTCGCCGCGGTCACACCCGAACAATACCTCAAAAGTTTGAAATAAACGGATTTTTACAATCCAGGCCACTGTGGGCAGGCTACTTTTGACCCATGTTCACACTAGCACAAATGAAGGCGGCTCACGCCAAAGTCAAAAGCGGCGCAGATTTCCCCGCTTATGTACAAGAGATCAAACAACTGGGTTTAGTCCATTATGATTTTATGGTCAAAGATGGCCAGACCGTTTACCATGGCGACGGCTTCGAAGTTATTGGCGATGCCATCTATCCGAACAAAGCCATTGCCACTGAACCGTCAACCGCAGCCCTGCGGCAGCTCATTACAGAAACCCAGCAGGGTAAAAGTGATTTCCCGACCTTCTGCAGCGGAGCGGCAACTGCGGGCGTCGAAAAATGGGTGGTCGACACCCAGGCCATGCTCTGCACCTATTATGATACCGAAGGTAAGGCAATGGTCGCAGAACCCATACCCGGCAGCGGCTATTAAACGACCGTCACATTTTTGGCGAGCGTCTTAAAGCGCTCGCCATTCGCCTGCACGACGGTAATCGTCACCGCGCCGGTCTTACTGGTATGGATATCCCGGACGGTACCGGATTTTCCTTTGTGTGTCCCGCCGGTCACCTGGCAAGCGTCGCCGTCTTTCATAAATTAAACAAGACATACAAGTAAACAAACAAACCTAACTTGACCCGCAATACCCGCAGCGCCTGTGAAACCTGCTTCTTCACCGTCTCCTCCGACGTACCCAACACCTCCGCGATCTCCTTATGCGTCATATGCTGCTTGCGGCTCATTTCGAACACCTCCCGCGTCCGCGGCGGCAGTTCCGCGATCTCCTTATCGATCAGCGCTCGCAACTGGTTTTCCCGCACCCGATAATCCGTCGGCACCTCAGCCAGATCAGGCTTCACATGATTGATATATTTCAGCTTCACCTCGTGGTGCGAAAAATGATCCAGCACCTTATTCCGCACCGCGCTATACAAATAACCCGATAAATTATTGATTTGAAGAGTTTCCCGCTTCAGCCACAAATTCACAAACACCTCCTGCAACACATCCTGCACCTCCTGCTTATTCCGCAGTTTATTAAACGCATGGTTATGCAACACGAACTTATACCGATCATAGATCACCGTATACGCAGCCTGGCTACCCGACCTCAACAGGTCCAGCAACTCAGCATCCGAAAGCGTATCCAGCACGTCCATACAAAGGGGATCAACAAACGAATTTACCGAAATAATTCCGGCAAATAAAATAACCGTTTGTGAACTAACCGTTAACGGCAAAAAAAATTAACCGACCAACTGATTTAAGGCGATGATCGCCGCCTTGAATTGTTCGCGCAATTCCCACCGATGTTAACTATCTTCGTACTACAAATCTGATCATGAACACGCTAAGCCTTTTTGCCGACCCGCTGGGGGATCTTTATGTCGAATGGCGGCTCTATACTGCCGAGCGGATCGAGATCGGTTTGCCGCATTATAAATATGAGATGTCCAACCTGCTCGGCATGCCAGTTCCGTTCTCGTCCATTGCAGAAAAGCTGGAGACCGAGGTATTTAAGGTTCAGGCCGGGGACCAGGAGGTCGGCTATGCGGTCGAAAAGGATTTTCACGGCGGGAACCGGCTGATCGTACAGGCTGAAACCGACAGCCGGGAGATTCTGATCCAGTATGTGATACGGAACCTGGTCACAAAAGACAAGATATTTTTCAACTTTGTCTTTACAATGGCAAGTCCCTTAAACGTTCCGGTAATAGCTGATATTGATATGACCGCCCGTTTTTCCTACGACATCAATAGCTATAAATTGCGTGCGGCCCTCATTAGCGCGCAGACCGGGCGCATCGACGGCAATGCGGACATTTTGAAACACGAAAGAACCGGCGACTACATCAAAGCCAGCGGAACCGGCGTTGAAGTCGGCGCAGACAGTATTGACCTTCACGTTCATGCCTCGCGCTTACCATTGATGATCGACCGCCGCATCTTTTGGCTCATTGTTTTTTTGATCGCCCTAGTCGGGATCGGAACCCTATTATCAATTTTTAAATTAAAATAAGGGCATGATCTCCTATCGTGGTTAATTCATTTTAAAATAGGACACCCCGGAATCTGAAGTATTCCCCTGCAAATCTTTCGTGATGACCTTCCAGTAATAAGTAGTGCCGGATGTTACGCTGATATTGTTCAAAAAACTATCTGTAATTCCACTTTTGTTCAGCGCCGGAACGCTGATGGTACCTAAATAAAAATCATAGGAGGCTATGGTATTGGGATTGACGGAGCTGCCTTTCCAGGTGAAGTTTACCGTTGCTGCGCTCAGTTGCTGGGCGTAAGTCGGCGTTAACAGTTCAGCCGGAAATGGCGCATAGGTGATTACACCCGGCCCGGAATTGTAGAATTTCCAGGTATCACTGACGGCTGTGGTACCGCTAGCCGAAGCATTGGAGGTGACTGACCAGGCATAGGGGGTACTCAATAATAAGACAGCCGTTAGTTGGGTTGCGGTCGTATGCTGGACGGTACTGATCCCGGTCAGCAGGTTTTTGATCGTCAGGTCATAGCTGTCGGCCGGTGCGCCTGCGGTCCAAACGAATAATACGGTACTTTGCGTCGTCGTTGGGTTGGTGCCGGTCGTACAAACGGAGTTCTGCGCGGGCAGTGTTAGTATGGCTTTTCCGACAGGTATAACGGGGGCCGGGTCAGTATGTTTCTTACAGGCCGCCAGCAAGATCAGGAAGGAAATGATCAATAATAGCTTCTTCATTGCTTGATGATTTTAAAGCGATGGGTGTCCTGGTCACGCGTGAGCCAAAGTTCATAGGTTCCGGTGTTGAGCCTACTTAAATCCAATATGAGTACCCCGGATCGATTCACATATTTCACGGAAAATACCTTCGCGCCGTTGGCTGCGCTATAGATGTCAATGCTCAGGTTCCGGATCAGCTCAACACCCAGATTGAGGTTGAGCGGCCCTTGGAACGGGACCGGGTAAGGCGCTAAATTGCCGGACAAATTGATGAGTTTTTCAACCGGTACCTGGCAAGGTTTGTCGCTGAAGACCACAATGCGGTTATTTCCCGCTTTCAAGTTCAAGGTCACCTGGCTTTGCGCGGTGGTCAGAATAGCTACGTCATTCAGCATAATATGATAGGTATCCCCTCCGGTCAAAAGCAGGCTGACGGTCTTCGCCGGATCATTGACGGTGGCATAAACCGCCAGGTCTTTAGGTTCCGTGACCACCGCGGTATAGCATTGCTGATAGCCAGGTTGCCCGGTTACCGCAATACAGACCGCATAGGTGCCAGCCGGCAGGTTAGAAATCGTTTGTGCCGAGGTGAACGAATACGAGGTATTCACATTGGTCCCCGTAATGGTGACCACATAAGGTAAGGACCGGACGGCAGCGATGCTGATGGAGCCGTTACTACTTCCACGGCAACTGGCACTGGTCATGGCTACCGTAAAGTTATTGACCGGCAGGCTGAAGACATAAGTAAACCCTTGGATACTGGTCAGGCCTAATGGGGTCTGCACAAAAATACTGCCTGTCGAACCTGTCCCAACGACCGCGGTGATCGTGGTAGAAGAAACTTGATTAAACGATTTGGCAGGTACGGCCCCAAAACTAACGGAAGAGGCATTGTCCAGGTTTGTGCCGCTGAGGGTAACGATTGTTCCCTCGGTAGCTGCCGTTGGGCTAAAAGAATTAATGACTGGCTTACCTAATACATTGACCGTTACATGCACACAGTTCGTGGAGTTGCAACCGCCCACCGCCTGTAAATAATAGGTCGTGGTCACGGTTGGCGACACCGTAAAAACGCCGCCTCTGCCGGAGCCCGCTGGGGTGCCGCCGCAGCTGCCGGTGGTCAAGTACCAGGAAGCACTGGGGTTCAACGAACCGCCGTTGACCGTAAGCGTGACCGGCGTTCCGGCGGCGATGTTATTGGCCGATGCGGTGATCGATGTGGGATCGATCGAATACGTGCAGCTGGGGGTGACCGAAACGGTGGTTTGGGCGCAGGTGGTAGGCCCGCAGTCGCCTTCGGCGCGTACGAAATAATCATCCGTCGTGCTGGGGTTAATGCTGATGCTTGTGCCCGTCCCCAAAGGGGTGCCGCCGCAACTGCTGCGGTACCAGTGCCAGCTGGCGTTGGTGCCGAGGGAACCGCCGGCCAGCGTCAGCTGGATGGTCGGGCCTGATGCGGCATTGCCGGTGACGGCCTGGCTGATCCCCGTGGGCGCCACGGAAGCGGTACAACCAGAGGAAGTATTGACAAGGAAACTGGCACAGGCTGTAGGCCCTCCACAGTCCCCTTCTGCGCGAACAAAGTAAGTGATGCCGGAATTTGGTGCGACCTGTATCGTAGGCCCGGTACCGGCTGCCGTGCCGCCGCAGCTGCCCGTGTACCATTTCCAGTTGGCATTGGTTCCCAAAGAACCTCCGGCAACCGCTAACTGGATCGTGGAGCCCACAGCGGTTGGCGTGATCGACGTTGGCGCGGTGGAACTGACGCAACCGCTGCTGCTGGTAATAACAATGGCATTGCTGGCTGCCGTCGAGGTGGTGCCGCTGCAATCGCTGCTGCCGGTATAATCGTTGATGAGCGTATAGGTTCCCGGCGCGGTCACATTAATGCTGGTCAGGGTACCGCCTTGCTGAAAAACTTGGCCGTCTTTGAGCCAGCGGTAACTGACAGCACCTCCGGTCCCAGGGTTTTGCGTGGTGGTGGACAGGGTAATGTTTCCGCCGGTTGCGAGTTGGGTTGACGGGGATGTAATTACAGGTGGCAGACTAAAATACTTGGTATTGGACACTGGACTTGAACAAGAGAGACAATCTGTCCCGCCATAAGCGAACATATTCCAGCGGTAGATCATCCCGCTGACCAGGCCAGTCGCCTGAAAAGGTGCAGCGGTAGTCTGACATAAAGAATTAAAAATGATATTAGAAGCACCATACGGATATTGGCTGACCTGGGCTTTAAAGCTGTTCCCGCCATTGCTGGCAAAGGCGAGTGCCGCTGTCTGGCTGCCATTTAATACGCTTGGGCTTGAGCAATTATCCGATCCGTATTGGGCGTTCGGCGATGCGGGAATTGCACAATTGTTACTAACCGGAGTGAAAGTAAAGGACTGAACGATCACCTCCACCTCCTGTTGATCGGACGGCCCCGGCACATTGGTAAAACTAACGGTATTATTTAACCAAAGATTGATGCAAACTTTTTCTTTATCGGCTGGGGGAACTACTGAACCACTCTCTGAAAAATCTGCGATATGGAACGACTGTCCGGGATCAGTGTCATAATGACCTCCCAGGCTAAGGAAGTTCACCTGGCCGGGTGTCCAGTTAAATATATGTGTCGTATAGTTCCCTGTTAACGATGCTTTAAATCGTTTCACCGGGCCCGTATTTGAATTATTAGGATTGCCTCCCTTTCTATATTGTATGGTATAGTCAGCATTATTGGGGTAATATAAAATATTATTGCCCCAGGTCGAAAACTCCATATCGATCTCATTTTCTTGGGGCGTGTTATTTGCTCCGATACCCTGATAATTGAACATCCCAAATACGACATTCTTATCTAAACGGTCAATAAGGCTGTTGACTTTAAAATTATAGGTGCCATAGCCCATCGGGTCATGCGAGTCAATTTCGGCGCAGTTCCATATATTCCCGGATTTGGTAATTTTCAGGTGCAGAAAGTTTTGAGCATCCACCCATACATTCGAAGTCGCGGATGACCAGTTATTTGTTTGAGGGCCAGCCGTTCCATTTTTGAGATCCCAGGTGATACCGCACCAGACAAATGTAGCCGGATTCGCTTGAAAGGCAGTTGTCCAGTTAAACTGATCAGTAATGAGGTAATTACCGTTCACCAAAGAATAAACAACTGCGTAATAATTAAAATTCCCGGTGCCCATCGTAGATAAGCTTAAAACAATCGGATAGGTTGCGTTCCCCCCTGCGCTTATGGATTGTGCGTTCGTACTGTTATTCATGTTAAAATCCCAGGGGGCAGTTTGATTACGATCGACCCATACTTGTACATAGGAATTCTCCGCGTAGGGCAAAGGATTATTAACAACAAAAGATCCGGACGTCTGCTCGGTCGTTTTTATAGTTGCCGGCGAAAAAGTTGGTCCGCTTTGAATAACGGGCTGGATCCTTCTGAACGTTTGTGAAACAGAATTGCCATTTATACTTAAGGAAGCACTCCCCCAATATTCTGTATTGGAACTAACAGGCGAATTGGCTATTGTTGGTGTATACCGCACTTCATAATTATATGATCCATTGGCTAAATTGGAAAAGACGGCTTGGCCGGAAGCATTGGTGTTTATCGTTTGAATGACTGCCGTATAGTTGGAATTGTAAAGCTTCACTTCCGCATTATCCCGAAAAGCATTATTGACATTGGTTACGTTCACGGTTAGATTAAATGAAGCAGTTGTTGCTGTAAAAGCACTTGTCCAGGCATACTGATCAGTAATAGTGTATTTATTGTTAATATAGGTGTAGACAACCGCATAGTAATTATAAGCCCCGGTATTTGCCGGGGTGATGTTGATAGTAAAAGCCGTGGAAGCACCTGAATTGATCTGTGTTGCCGATAAGGAATTATTAATAGTATTGTCGTACGGGCTGACTTTGTCTCGGTCAGCCCAGACTTCGACGTAAGAATTTTCGGCCACCGTATTCGGGTTTTTTACGGTAAATGTTCCCGATGTCAGCTGTCCTGTATTGACCGTTGCCGGCGAAAAAGCCGGAGGGCCGGTGATATAGGGCTGGACGCGGGTGAATGATTTGGTTTGGGAGCCGTTTAAAGTTATGGTCCCGTTACCCCAAAACTCTTCATTGGCTATTGGCGGGTTTGTCGTTGTTGGCGTATAATAGACTTCATAGATATAATTGGCATTGGGCAGGCTGGTAAAAACAACCTGTCCGGATGCATTGGTGGTGAGCGTCTGCAAGACCACAAAACTGGAATTATACAACACCACTTTAGCATTCGCCTGGACACCGCTGATATTATTGACCGTTAACGTAAGATTCGACGAAGGCGCAGTGACGGTAAAAGCAGGTGTCCATGCATATTGATCAGTAATAGTGTATTTATTATTGATAAAAGTATAGACGATGGCGTAATAGCTATAGGTTCCTGCATTTGAGGGCGTGATGCTAAACGGAAAGTTCGAAGATGCGTTGGCATTGATCTGTGTTGCTGAAGATGTATTATTAATCGTATTGTCATAGGGACTGGCCTGATCGCGGTCCACCCAGACTTCGACATAGGAATTCCCGGCCACCGTATTCGGGTTCTTGACAGTGAATGTTCCCGAGGTTTGTTGCCCGGCACTGACGGTGGCGGGGGAAAAAGTTGGCGGCCCGGTGATATAAGGCTGGAAACGGGTAAAAGATTTGGATACGGTAGCGGTTAGGGTGACCGCCCCGCTACCCCAAAACTCTTCATTGGTTATTGGCGGATTTGTGCCCGAAGGGGTGTAATAGACCTCATAATTATAAGCGCCATTGGAAAGATTACTGAAAGTAACCTGGCCCGAGGTATTGGTGGTAAGCGTTTGCAAGACAACGAAACTGGAATTATACAAGATCACTTTTGCGCCGCTGCGGATACCGCTGATATTGTTTACGGTTATGGTAAGGTTTGATGCGGAGGCAATATTTGCGATTATGGAAAGACCTACGGCAAAAAAGAGAATCAATAATTTTCTATAACGCTTTAGTATGCCTTTTGATAAAAAACAATTCTTTCTAACATCTCGAAAGATGCAACCAGGTACGATGCGAGGCAATTCCGCTATCAATGAAGCTTCCATGCTGTTTTTTCAAATTGAGTCTAATCGTTATCAAGTTTAAAAGGCTGGCGCAAAGCGTGTTGTTTTGATCCGGCTTAGTATAGGTTAAAAATATAAATAAATATTTGATAAATCTTACCGTTTTTTCACGGTATTTTCTGACTGGTAAAAATACCGTAGAAACACCTGATCAAATACCGTATTTATACCGAAGGTTACTTATTTATTATTTTTCAATTTTATTTCAACTTGTTGATTGCCAATAAATATGTTTACATTTAACTACTTAAATACCTTATCTTATGCCTACTTATATACTTGTATTAGTCAATGACCAGGGCAATGCGAAATGGTTAGCTAGGAAATGGGGGGCCGACCCTGCGGCACTTACCGCGTCCTGTACCTATAGTCCGGGAACCAGTCAGCTTTTTACTAAAAATCCGAATGACCAAATTGTGGCATGTCCATGCGCTAAACTGACTGACCCTTTAGGTGGGCAGGCGGCAGTGATCATGGTTAAACTCGCTTAAGATCATGAAAAGAAAAATAGGCTACTTGGGCATACTGTCCTTACTGATCGCTGTGGGGTGCAGCCCGAAGCTTACGCAACGCTATGAAAAACTGTTACCTCCGGTTACGGATGATAAAACGGATGTCACCAGCGGTATTGAAATTTATGCCGCAGCAAGAGATGTGCCCGGAGCGGTGGTCGTTAACCAATATAACCTGACCGATCACGGGCAGGCAGCCTATATCAATGCTTTGTCCGCGTTGAAACCGAAAGACGCAGATGCCCTTCAGGCAAACTTATTTCCTGATGTAAGCGGCCTGGACAAGGGGCCGTCAAGTATAGACAATACCACGTTTACTAAACGGTTGTTGTTTACTGTATTGAGCCATACGCCATTCGAGGCGGACCGGATCACTAAATTATCGATCAAGGTTCATTTGGATCCTAAGGTGACCAACGTAAAGGTGCTGACTTTTGACAAAATTACCACAGAATACCAGACCGTTGACTTGGGCAGCATCAGTCAAACCGGGACATTAAATTTAGGAGCAAGTGCTAATTACGGCGTGGCGGGCAAAATCACGACAGGAACCGCAGGCGGAACCACAACGACTACGGTAACAAATCCGGACGGCTCCTCTGTAGTGACCGGTTTACCCGCCACAACGACAGGTGCTGAACTCGACCCCTCTTTCGGTGTGGGCCTGACTGCTTCTTATAGCAATTCCACCACCCAAACCGTGAATTTAAAGAACCGGTACATCGCGCTGACCGGTTATATCAAAGACGATGTGCTTACTTTTGATGAAGAAAGCATTACCGGGGTTAACCTCACCGGCAATATCCTGTCGGATATTAAATTCAAGGTCACCGATAGATCCGATACCTATACCTACAGTGTGGCTAACCTGACAACAGAGGGCAAACCCACCGACCCTGACAAGATCAAAGTAAAAGTTGTCCCTGTTTATGAACCCGGGATCAAAGGCCCGCTGACCATGACCGTGGATTATGACATCACCGTCCGGCACGTTATGAATGAAGACGGCAGGAAAACGATCTCCGAAAGTGACGATGAGATCGCTTATTATACCATTAGTAAAAAAAGTACCGCTGTTGACCTCACCCTGGAAAACCGGGATGACCTGGTCGTGAAAAAATGGTATATCGGCATTGGCGCCAATGCGCTTAAAGTCACGGATATGGTGACGCTTGACTCGGGCATTATGTATTTTACCTCTTACGATAATTGCCTGGCTTTTTTCAGGTGGCTCAAAAAAGTCAAATTCGACCCGAAAATCGGATTGATCAGTGGCGATTACCAATTTGTACCGACAAGCGGAACTTTAACCGACCTGATCAGTAAGCAAACTATAGAGAAAAATTAAATCACCGTATCATGCCTTCGACTAAAGACCTTGGCCGCTCAATCATAGACTTTGATCCCGAACAGCCGCATTTGCATTTGGAGGCGTTCGCGCTTCATGATATTGCGTTAACGAGTCCTAATTTGTTACCGGGGAACGTGCCCTGGCCGGGAGGGCAGAGACCGACGCCGGAGCCGTTGACGTCTGCGCCGGGTGAAAGTGAGGATCTGTCGAAGTTCGCAGGCTATGATGCGATCGTGGTGACCTGGACGGCGGCTGAGGCGGCTGCTTTGGCGGCGATGTTTACGCCGGGTTACCCGGTTTCGTCCTGGTATAATTACAAGCATAAGGTGGCGGATTATTTGCCTTTGGTGACGGGTGCTAAGGCACCTTTTAATGATCCTGGTACGACGATGACGCGGTATTACCATTCGATGGGTTTGTATTTTCCTTGCCAGATCGGGTCAAAGAAAGTATTGTTGTTCAAATCCGGCCTACATTTTTGTTATGACGGCCCGGCATTCCCAGTAAAAAAATTGATGGCGGAACTCTATGAGGCGGTTAAACCCAAAGTGTTTATAACCACAGGTACCGGCGGTGGGATCGGTGCGGATGTGCTGCTGGGCGATGTTGTGATCGCGCCCAAAGTACGCTTCGATTGCACCAAGCAGTATGCGCATGAGCCTTTCAAAGACCAGGCTTATGCCACAACGGCCTTACCAATTAATTGCTTAGCCGCGATAACGCCGGCGCTGACCCAGCCCAATGCCGCCCGTGTCACCGGTGGCCGGCCAATACCCAAAATGTGGACGGATGCTGGTTCGCTGATCGTCACCACTGATATATTTGCCTTCGACGACAGCACCAATGCTTATCATTTACAAGGCCTCGGCCGCGCCTGTGATATGGGCGATGCCATGGTAGCCGCCGCGCTGGAAGCCTACCCTGAAGTCAAATTCTACGCCATCCGCAACGCCTCAGACCCCCAAATACCCAACCCCGATGGCAACCTCACCGATGCCGGAAACCGCGCCGGCGACATCTACAAAAAATTCGGCGGCCTCACTACCGCCGCCAGCATCATCGCCACCTGGGCCGTCATCACTACAACTTAAACCATCATGGACATCAAAATTAACATGCTCAATGTCGGCGACGGAGACGCCATCATCGTTCAGCTGACAAAGGATAAAAAGCCATTCACTGTCCTTATCGATGCGGGTCATCCGGGTGATGCACAGCAATGTATAGCTGCACTCGGTACAGCCGCACCGGACCTAATCGTCGTTTCCCATTACGATGCCGACCATATCGGCGGCATGAAAGCCGTGGTTGAGCATTTTGGCGCGGCCATTGGCCAGGCCTGGCTGCACAAACCGGGTATCCTGATCAAAGCCGCCGAGCAAGCCGCCGGTCTTTTATTGGAACACCTGGTCGATCCGCCAAAAGAAAACAGCCAGGACTTCCTGGCATTCCATGGCGATGTAAACCCTAACGAAGCTAGGCAATTCGTGCTGGAAAGTTATAACCAGATGAAAGATTTGGTCGGAACATTGGATAAATATAAGATCAAGACCGTTGAGCCGTTCACCGGCCAAAGCTTAACCGGCTGGCCGGAAATCACTGTCTTGGGCCCGACACCGGCGTTTTATCAGGCTTGTCTTAAAAAAATGAAAGATGTGCCGACCCTTATCGAAAAAGAAACCCAGATGATCCTAAACGAAAGTAAACAGGAACCTTTCATCGGCAGCCTTTCCAAACTGCTGGAAAAGGATAACGACCCCTGTGATTATCTGAAAAGTCAGCCCAAGGACCATGTAACCGAAGTCAACCAGATCAGTATCATCCTACAGATCATCGCCGATGGCAAAAAATACCTGTTTACCGGCGATGCCAGCCTGGAGTCTTTTCAGGCTATTCCCAAATATCCTGACAGCCTCCGCAACATCTACTGGCTTAAAGTACCTCATCACGGCAGCCATAACAACAGCTCACCCGAACTCTTCGACATCATGAAACCCGTCAACGCCGACATCTCCGGCGGCGACCGCTACCTCGACGAAGAAGTCCCCGGCTGCCTCACCGCCAAAGGCACCAAAGTCCGCACTACACTGGATGCGAAAGCGAACCTTACCTTCCCTTATTAACATGAAACGATTTATCGGCTATTTCGATCTGATGGGTTACAAACAATTCATTATGAACAATCCTACGGAGGAAACCCATCGGCGCTTAGGACATGTGTTAAGGGACATAGAGAACAGCCTGGGCAGAGGTCAGCTCAATGATACACCGAGAGGTTTTGTGGCTGACCTGAGCAAGTCTACGCTCAAATGCATCAGCATATCGGATACCATCATTTACTGGACACAGGATGATACGGACGCCAGCCTCAAAGAGTTTCTTGACGTTTGTTTTCGATTGAACTGGATGTTAAACACGTATAATTTCCCTGTACGTGGGGTCATGATCTATGACGAAATGGACATGATTCGTGGTGCGGATGAGAATGAAAGCGGCGGCCTTTATAGTGTGCAAACCATGTACGGCAAGGGCCTGATCAATGCCCACCTGAAATGCGATGCGCAGGATTGGGCCGGGACTTGTGTTGACGCTAGTTTAAGCGACGAAATTGAAGAACGAGAATTAATGGCTGAGCTTGATCGCATCGCAATTAAGACTTTGGTACCGTATAAAAAACCACCTGAAAATCAAACAGAGGAATTTGCATTACGGTTGGCTATAAATGTTACAAACGAAGAAGCGTTAAACAATTTAAAGCGAGATATTATCCGTGTTTTTGAAAGCGATAATAAAGGTATGAATGAGCGTTCCCAAATTATGTTGGATAACACTTTGGCGTTTGCTGAAAAACTATAACTTTTAAATTATGATCAAAGCCAAAGCTGTTTTAATGACGACAGAACCCGCTAAGGACGGGTCACAATTTGCGGTATCTGAACTTGAAAAAGCTCTAGCGCAAACTGCGGTTTCCGGCATAGGAAGTTGCTTGGGGCATGATTCTACTAAGCCGATTGCTTGGACTGTCCCGCGTTCATTATACCTCGAACCTGGCAGCACACGCCTGACAGGCACAACGTGGATGGCGGAAACGCCGGAAGAACAAATGCAAATCAGCGGCCTTCATTATCAAGCCATCGTCACGCGTACCGATAAAGATTTCGCCCCTTTCAAGGATGTTTTTGAAAAGGAACTTGAAGGGAAGTTGTCACCAGACTACAAAGTACTAAGTTCAACATTAGTGTCCTGCTTTGACCCGGGTATATTAGAGCGTTGTTATCCATCTTTGATGGCCAAAGTGGATAAAGACGGGCTGATCTATTTAAAAGATTTATTGGCGGATTTTACCCATATCGGGCAGGGTGTTTTCGCAGATAAAAAATCGCCCTTTGCCATTTGCGCACATTCGTATTTCCGGAAGTCCCTATTTCGGCAAAACAACCTCAATTTTTCGTTCTTGGATTGTTTATTGGGTTACGTTGATCTACCGGAGGTGACACTTCGGCTGAGATTAGACGGCGACCTGATAGGGGTTGCTGAAACTTTCATACCCGCGATGGAATTCGAACACTGGCGTGGCCCGTACTTTAATGACGAAGTTGCGGATATCAAATTGGGCGTGAGCGAATACAAAATGGATGAGTATAACAAACTTTTCAATGGTATAGGCAAGACTGAATTTTGGTGGAAAATGGAGAGCGGTGAACAGACCTTTGAAGCAGAAGAGGTCAAAGAAGTTCCGTCATTGGGTGTCAGTGGCGACGACTATGGTTGCCGGTATGCCCATTCAATTTACAATACCGAATCCAAGGTATTCCAACATTTTGACGGAGCGATCAGAATGTACGACTCTTATATGATTATGGACCGATGGGATCATGACATCAAATCCGCTGGCAAGCAATCAATCTACACCAAGCTGTTCCGCGTAGATGGCAAACTTCCATTAGCTGACTGGAAGTTATTATTGCACCATTATTTCCAAGGAAACTATCTCATCGAAGAATACTTAGGTGGTCCGTCCTATAAAGCGGAATTTGAAACTGCATTTGCGGAACAGCCTGCAAAATCATTGCTGGAAAGTTTGACTCCTCTCAAACTGTATGCTTCTGAAGGGTTGCGTATAGCGGTGAGTACCTTGCAGGATGAAAACTATCCGGTAAACTTACAGGGTGCTTTATACCTTAAGGGGCACGATTGTTATGACGAACAGCGTTTGAAAGAAGTTGTCGAAATTGACATTTTCGAAATCAAGAAAGCGCTTCTCCGTGAAGGCCAAGAACTGATTATCCCGACACACTATCAATATCTCGATTGTAATGGAGGGATGGAATGGAATATTCCCGAAATCGCGGTCACCGATTCAGCGAAAACGGCTACACAAGTTCCCGCGTTATTAAAAACTGTCCGGGATATTTTGATCGCTAAAAATAATCCTTCACAAACGGTTGCCTTTACTTTTTCCTGGCCGGAGCCTGAACAGCGAAAAAAGGTAATTTCCTTATTAGGTTCAAGTGAAATATTGGTACAGTGGTTACAGCAACACCCACAGATTCCAATAGAACCGCCAGCGTTCACCAACTGGCTAAATAGGCAACAAAATTGGCTACAGCAATTTGATAACCAACCCGATGTGCCGAGCGTAAATGAGGTTTTATACGACGATGGCACACTGTTTATTAAGCATCATTCTATTTTGAATTATATGCAGCCTGGTTCCTTCAACGTTAAAGGAAAGAATTTTAGCCTGGTGCTTCGGCCAGAGCACACAGAATTATACCAATTGGTCCAAGCGAAAAAAATCGCTTATTCAGAAATTTATCAGGTGAAGGAAATGCTTTGCAAGCAATGCAAACAAAATTATTTTACTTGCCCGCATTCAGATGCACTGGATAATACCGGAACAGATATCAAAGATTTTCAGCTTGTAGGACATTACTGGGTCGACCCCCAAAAGCAATAGCATGAAAGACGAAATCGGATTCGAGTGGGTTGCGCCAGCAAAAGCGGCACGCAGGTGGTTTATTGAAACTATCGGCGAAGCGGAATGGGTACGTCGCAGGAAAGCGGTTGTTGAATATTTTAAATCAATTGAGCGCGTCAATTTGACGGAAGCGGATGTGCAAACCCCGGAAGTCAATAAGCTCTATTACCCGATTGCTGTTTACGACGATTGGATGGCCTGGTATATGTATTTGATGGAATCGCTACTGGAGCGGCCGGGAGTGGATGAGCCTTTTCAGGCTGCCAGGATTTCGCCCTTTTTTGCAGCGATTGGCCGAAGATTAGAATTACTAAAAAAAGTAAAAGGCATTGAAGACCGGTTAAAAGTGTTGTTAAACCAACACCAGAATCAACCGGATTCTACTTTATTTGAGCTGGTGGTAGCAAGTCAATATTTGAGAAACGGGTGGACCGTCCGTTTTCTAAAAGAGGAATTATCCAGACAAACGCCGGATTTGGAAGTTACCCGTGACGGAAAGACGTTTTGGGTAGAATGCAAACGTTTGGCCAAGGTACCGGAGTTCGCCGAACAGGAACGCGCGGAATGGCAAAAGCGCTTTCGTCATTTAACTAACGCATTGCGTATTTTGGATATCCCTGCGCATGTCGAGGTTGTTTTTCAAGTTCCTATTGCGGACACCGAGGAGATTGTGCTGGGCCAAATGATTACCACCTATTTTAAATCCAAGGACTGGTCAGACGGTGATTGGGTAAGTAACGGAGATATTAATATTAAGGTAGCCAGGCTGGACATGGAAGCCATCAATAAAGTTTTGGATGAAGAAAATCCGCGCCAAAATTCTCCCAGCATGATTCAAGCGATCGTGGGCAGCTACGAAATGCATGGAAATTACACCCAACTCATAGACTATAAACAACTCACAGAAGTGGGACCTGACGATGGCTTGCATGTGCTCAATAAATTTTGCAACTCCATTTACGCGGCCTACTCTGCAAAATACAAGTGCCTCGCCCCAGAATCGATCGATAAGAAAGCAAAGGATGTGCGTAAAATGTTAAGTAAGGCGGTCAATCAAATCCCAACTGAAGGGGCTGGTATCATTCACATCGGGTACGAAACGGTAAACGGCCCCGAAGTAGAAGTTGTCCGTCAAAAAAAGACCAAGGAAACCGTCGAAAGCTTTAGATTTAACAATAAAAATATCGAAGCGATTTACTGCCATGCCATTCAACCGCTGATCGAAGTAGGTGGATTTGAATGCGCTGAAACAACATTATACTTTGAGAAAGGCCCGGATCGACTATTTTCAGACCGGTTATTGCTCGACCCGCCAGGCACTACCAAACGGGACAGCACCCATTGGAAAGAAGACTTAGATAATTTCAAATCATAGTCTTTTTTTTATAATTTCAGCGCTATGGCGAAACCGAACTGCGCAGCACCAAATTGCGAACGCGAATCCATATCCTATAGCAAATACTGCGGGCAGCACACGAGCAACCGAGAACTAAAGAAGGCGATCAGCACACTGAAAGAGGATGACCTGACCGATGTTTATTGGGACGAGGTTGAGCTGAAAAAGATCACTTTCGAAAAAAGGCATTTTGCTGCTGGCTCTTTTACAAATCTCGACTTTGAAGCCGTGCGTTTTGTTAATTGTGGTTTTTCGGACTGTGATTTTGAGCATGTGGTGTTGACGAATACAATTTTCGAGAACTGTGAACTGGAAAAATGTGTATTTACCGATGTGACTTTCCAGGAAAGCCGGTTTTCCGCCTGTCGTATTGTAGATGGCGGATTCAACGAGATCAATATGGCCGATGAATCCTTATTCGAGCAATGTGATCTGGATAGCTGCGACTTTAGCGGTGGCATATTTTCGGAGACGGGTATTATCCGGGAAACCCGTTTTTACAACAACACCTTCACGCAAATATCTCTTACCCGGACAGCGTTTGAGCAATGTCAATTTATTGAAGCTACATTTTCAAAGTCTACTTTTTACGATTCAGGTTTTATTAATTGCCAGTTCAATACCATCACCCACGATTTCAAGCTGAGCGGTCCGCCGATGTTGTGCGATTTCACCGGAACCAAGTTCCTGAACATGTCCATGCCCCGTACTTTCAAGATATGGAATAATTTCACTGTACACCCGAAGGAATTTTATCTCAGGACGGTTGCACGATTGCTGCACGATGATCATCCCAACCACTTAAAGGAATTGGGGCTGGCCTTACAACATCTGGAAAAGTATCCAGAGGTGGATGCCAGCGGGCTGAGGCCGGCGATCAAAGAACTATTTAAAAGACTCGCGGCCGATGCCGGGCATGCAGGCAGCTATGAGATCATTGGCGAAATATTGTCGGCCTATGGACGGATACCTGAACGCTTTCGTACTCAAACCGGGTTTTTCCTGCCTGCAGCCGATGAAAGTTCCACATTAGCGCCGGGATTAGCCAAAATAAGTATCCGGCTTGAGTTGCATACCTGGACCGTCAAACAGGTCAATCATTTAATGGCTCTCATGGCGGAGATCGAGGACTATTTGCCAGAGGGTCCAGAGCAGGTTATTGATCTGATTGAGAAGGGCAGTTTCATCATCGAGATCATTTCTGGCTTAAAACCTCTGCTGGCTTACTTCCAATCGCTCATCGATTTCGGCAAATCGAGCTATGAGCTGCGCTTAAAAGTACTGGAAATAGAAAGTAAGAAAATCGACCTCGAATACCAGCGGCGCTTAAAAGAACAAGAACTCGAAAAAAATGATCTGGCCATCGCCACTCAAAAAATCGAACTTTACACCAAGATCAAAGAACACACCGGCTATGACCACCTGGCCTACAGTAAAACCCCAAAAGGCAAAAAAGCCCAACAAATCGCCAACACCCTAAAACAAGAGTTCCCGATCCTCCATGTCCGCTTAGAAGACCAATAATTGATCATTAAGCGATATCATGATACAACTCGAACATTATTGGATAAACGGGGGTAACGTCTTGTTCGGGTGGATCGGCCTGTAGTTTCAGGATCTGTTTTTGGAAGCTTTTATTTTTATCATGTGCCTCGATAATGCCCCATAGTCCGTATCGTTTAAACGCTCGTTCGATATAAACGTAAAATTGTTTGTGCTTGAGAATGGCCTGGACGGCAAAGCTGATCCAGTCTTTATAGTTGAACCCGATCATTTGCTGACGGCGCGCCGTTTCGACCGCAAAAAGAAAATTGAGATGGTTATAAATGCCATCGACCAGCTCCCTGTTTTTGAGCTGGTGGCACCATCGCAGAATTTGCAATTCCTGTGCTTTGTCACGTTCGTCCATGTCAAGGCCGTGATGTTCGGTGATGTCAGCTGCTGTGAGTTGATAGCCGCGTTTAAATAAGCTTTTTATTAATGGCTGGCGGTAACCTAAATTTTCGTTCCTGAAGATTTGTTGTAAAGTTGTCCTACCATCCTGATTTTCAATATTGCTGTCAAATAAGATGCGTTGGTCCCTGAGCAAAAAATGAATAAAGGAATGCTGCTTTTCCGTCGCCTGAAAGATGTAGTGGTTGATCAACGTTCGCCCTTGCACGCGCTTATCGGAAAACCGAAACCGGGAGTTAAGCACCGTTAAAGCTCTCGGAGATAATTTGTCCAGTTCGGCATCGAATTTATAAAAGTTCCAGTCCCTTTCTTTAAAGTACTTTAGTTTGCCGATCACGGCTTCTGCACAGGCTTCCGCTTGGCCCCGAAGCATACTTTCCTGTTCCTCCCGCTCTCGTTTTTCGGTGGCTTCAACGATAGCGGCCAATTCTTTTTCCGCCGCCCTTAGTTTGTCTTCATAGTTCCAGTAATAGATCTGGTACCGCTCCGCGTCAAAGTGTATTTGGGCCAGGCTTACTGACTGTGTTCTCCAGGGCGATAGGATACGGTCCCGCTCGTTGATGAAGGGCGATTTGTAGGTGCAGGACAGCTTAAAATCTGCCGCTGCTTCGTCCAGCTTAAAAAAGTTCTGAGAGGGTGTCAGGTATTTAATATCCCTTTCCATTGTGGACTGCCCATGGACATCAAAATCATCCAAAATCCAAACCAAATAAATACCCGAACCGCTATAAAACTGATGCCTGCCCAGAAGATATTTTTGAGACAACACGGAAAGCTGGATCTCGAAAGCCATTGGTTTCCCCTGGTAAATGCAATAGACGTCTGGCCGGCGCTTCTCGATATCATTGAAAAAGAAACGTGTATCCGCAATGATCGAGTCAGGCTCAACGCCAGGAGTTTGGCGCAGTAGTTCAGCGATGCGGTTCTTTAAAAAAATATGCCGAGGCCGCTCGTGAGCTCTAATAATATTGGTAAAATCCTGCACTTCTTCGTCGCTCATTTTACCATCTTTTAGCGGACAATCGTCCGCGTTAGGAAAATGCTTAAAATGTACGTTGTCATTTTTGCTATCTGATATGATCAGCGACTGATCACAACGATAACATCCCAACTTCAATTCTCCAGAGTTATAACGCTTGCGAAGTTCATATGCTTCCTTAGCGATCCGAAATGATGTGGAGGCATCATAACATTCGCCAGTATCCCTGTCATAGGCCAGATCTATCGAACGTTGATACGCCATTAGAATGCGCTTGCCTTTAGTAATTCAAAACCATTGTTTTTAGCTATTGTCGCCATTGGTTGTATTTGTTCAAATACCCGCTGATGCTCAAACAAAGAAACATCCGGAACGATAGTCAGGTAATCCTCCAAAAATCGATGTTTTGGTGCCCGATGCTGGATAATTTCTAAAGCAGATCTTTGCAATTGAAAGTATGGCTCAAAATACGTTTCCAATGGTGGAAGCTTATCGCTCTTGGAACTGTTAAATAATTGGTCAGCTGGTATCAAATTCCACATCAGATCATGCGAAACAAATGCGTAAGGTAAAAAGTGTTCAACAGCATAATCGCCGACCACCAATTTCTTATTGGTATAAATGCACTCCACACTACCTAGTTCACCGATCACGATGTCCCAAAACTTGCGCTGCTCGGTCAGCGCCTTGCGCACGGGCGATTTGATTAGCTTGTTCGGGATATCCGGCACACTAGGATTCTTGGCTTGCAAATAAACCGCCAGGTTCCAATAACAAAAATGTTTTAAGATTCCTGCGTGCTGACGTAGGTAATCCACCCAAACAGGATTTATATGGATATGGTCAGGATATAAAGCATATAAACACTGGTTTTCGAACCGCTGCGAAGCGGCATAAGCCGTCTGAGTATCTGCCGCCCGAAACCAGGGACTCAAAAAACGGTGAGGCACTTCGCCATTGAAATAACGCAGTACCCGAAAGGTCTCCTTATGATTTGTTGCCGAAAGCTGTTTGAAAATCACCCGGCGGTCGGCATCTATCGTTAGGTTTTCTAAAGTTCTGAGTTGCATAATTGCCTCCTGCAACTTATCCTGCTTACCAAACGATACCCTAAAATAATTCACCGTATACCAGGCATGCGCCACCATCTCCGCGAACAGATCCCGCTTCGCGATCTTCGTCTCCCCCAATTCCACCCGGCCCAGCACCGCCAAAAACCAATAAAACTTATACGTAGCCGAAGTATTATTAAAACACCCGGCAAGTAGGTTGATCGGTAATTCGTCTTGTGGTGGGAGGTTCACTAAGCTAAGGTAGTTTTTAGCGCCCATTAGTTTAGTTATTACTGTTAACAATATGCTATTTTTCCACATCTACTTTAGCTTGTGATATTTAACGCTACCTTGTTAGTTATTGTCCCCAATTATATTTGCTTTTTTCTAAACCACACATATGTCAGATGCCGCCGTCGGACCGATTTCAGGATTTCTTTTTCAATTTGAAAAGGCCTTATTGATTTTAGCCCGGTTAACACAGGCCGATGAATTTATCACTGTAGAGGATGTGGATGACATCGCGATCCACGATCCGGATATTCCAGATAAGATACTATTTACTTTCCAGGCAAAACACAGTTTGTCTTTGAGTGGTTCCACCTTTGAAGATAGCAGCCGGGCCTTGTGGCGTACCCTTGAAATCTGGATACAAAAAATTGAGGCCGGCATATTTGATGCGGATACCAGATTTATTTGCTCCACGAATAAAACGATCCACGAAACCGCATTGATTCGCCGCCTGGCGACCGAGCCCTTCGCGGATGTCGAAAAATCGATTGTCGAATTGCAAGCGAAACTTAAGAAAGCACAGTCAGAAAAAAAGAAATCCGGTAAGACCTCGCCCCATATTACCTATATTCTTAAACTCATCAAGTTTGCGCTTGACAAAAAAGAAACATTAAAGACAATTGCAAAAAGCATTATAATAGAGGATGGTGAAGAGGTTAAGCCAAAGTTTCTGGAGTTGATGCGGTTAACGATACCCGGTATTAAGACCGTAAGGCAGGACGATGTTTATCAGAATTTTTATGGCTGGTTGCTGGATACCTGCCAGGCGAACTGGAGAAATGGAAAAACAGCGGCGATCTCCAAAAAACAATTTGATGCCAAATGGGTCGTAGTCAATTCTAACCCGCAAATTATCAATGCTATTTTCCGGAAGAAATCTGAATTAGGTTCGTTAACTGCCGAACGTATTGACGAAGTAAAGGATGAACTTTTTGTAAAACAACTTAATGACATTTCCAGAGGCCCCGGCGCCAAACATATTCTGGAAAAAGCTATGCTAGATTATATTCACCATGAGATTGAAATGGGCTTCGTGATACATAAGGGGGACTTTACCAGCACTGACTTCGAACAGTTCAAATCTAATTGCCTGGAGGCCTGGCGTGATCATTTTTATTCATTGGTGTTGCAGGATGAATATACCGAGGAAGAGAGTAATGCCATAGCCATAACGGTATTTGACCGAATCATGCAGGAGAACACTTTGCAATTTAACGAGGGATTTCAGTTTAGTCCGTCCGACAGGTATATCAAAAACGGAAGCTTTTTAAAGCTGTCCAACGTGCCGGAAATAGGCTGGCGGCCAGACTGGAACATCAAATACGGAAGGCCATGACAGATAATCTTTACGATGTTTTTCAAAACATCGCGCTAAGCACAGTTGCCTTGCAGAGCTTCACCCATGGCTACCACGAAATCGCCAAAAACAAGCCGCACCTTTCGGACTACCCCAAGTTGTCTCAAATGTTTTATGTCCTGCCTATCGTTTACAATCATAACGCAATGACCGTGTTTGGTAATTCGATCGACCTATACACCGCGATCGTGAAAGACACCTCAGTTACGCTGGGTTTACAGGATCGGGCAAATAAAATGTCCGGGCAAACCTTTGATAGCCTCAATCTTGCTTTTAGTAAAAACATATTGTTATGGAATAAGGATAGCGGTACCATAGAACTGGGACACGGCTTTAAAGCGAGGCGAATGACCTTGTTTATGGAGATGAATAATACCCACCATGCGGTTAAACGGATCCAGGATTCGGCGCATCGCTTAGGTAATATTTTCGCCAAGAAAAATGAAAAAAACATACAGATCGAACTAAATATCAGATTTTAAGATGGATTTGAAAATCAAGAATGTCATTCTTTACCCGCAGGATAGTTCGTTAAATCCGCGCTTTATCCCCTTTAAGGAAGATATGGTCAATATTATTTCAGGATACAGTCAACGTGGAAAATCGGCGATCATATCGATTATCGATTATTGCCTGGGCAGTAGTGAATGTAATATACCCATTGGTAAGATCCGTGAGAAGGTCGATAAGTTTGCGATATACATCACCATCAATGGCGAGAATATCTTTTTGGCGAGGGACTGTCCCGCCGAGATCAATAAGGTTTCCGACAATATGTATTATTATAATGTCAATGAAAAAGGCGAAAATCCTGACTTGAATACCAATAAATGGATCGATAACAAAAACCAATACAAAGTTAATCGGGACTATGTCAAAACATTCCTAAGCCGGTTTGCGGGTTTCGAAAATATCAAGTCGAGTACGACGGATGCAGATATATCACTTGGCTTCCGGGACACCAGCGCATTTCAATTCCAGCCTCAAAATATCATTGCCAACCCGACTACGATCTTTTACAAAACAGATACCTACGAACATTTGCGGCGCTTAAAAGTGCTGTTTCCGCTTGTTTTGGGTTATAAATCTTATGAGATCATTAACCTGGAGCAGGAGATCGGTGAGGACGAAACGATTTATAAGGACAAACAAAAGAAGCTGGATGACCTTAGGCGGCAGTATGAAACCTGGCAAGCGGATTTGTACGAGCATTATTCTAAAGCGATCAGTTTAAATCTGACCACGACCAACATCGATATTGATTCCTCCAAAGTTGATTTTATAAAAAAAGAACTAGGTTCGATCGTTAACCGGGTAAACGGTAATAATTTTCTGAGGGAAGGGTCAACCCTGCTTTACACCGATAAATTGGACGAACTGGAGCGCGAAAGAGATATTTTACAGCGCGACCTGGACGTACTGAAAACAGAACTTTCCAGGATCAATAACTTTGACCGCTCCAAAGATGCCTATGTCACAGAGGTTGCAATAGAAATAAACGACCGGTTAAGACCGATTGATTATTTTTTAAAACTAAACGGTACCGATACCTGCCCATTTTGTGACTCAACATCCAGTAAAGCGGTCAATCAATTATTGGGATTAAAACTTGAACAAGAAAAAAACCGTGCAGTGATTACGGAATCTAAAACGCTGGACTTTTCTTTTGAACGGGAGAAAAATGATTTTAAACGGAACATAAGAATAAAGGAGCAGGAAATTTTAAAAGTTGAAGCTAACCTGCAAATACTGGTCAATGCTAATCGGGAGGCCGCGCAGCGCATTAGGCAGATCTATGAGTTTTCCGGAAAAATAGGAAATGTATTAGAAGGCTTGAACAAAATCGCGCCTTCCGGCGAACTGGCCAGCGAATTAGCCGTCTTGGACCAACAGCTAACGACCAAACGTGTGAAACTAAAAAAGTTAAAGGATAAATTTGACCGGGGTGCGAGCTTAAAAAAGGTTTCCGATGCCATTGCAGTCTATGTCGATATATTGCCCATAGAAGACAAGGCGAACAAACGGGTATTGCTTGACCCTGAAAATAGTGCCGGCATCAAAATAGAAGATACACAAACCAAGAATATCACCTACCTGTCGAAGCTGGGTAGTGGTGCCAATCATATGTGCTATCACTTAGCGACGCTACTTGGCCTTCACGAATATTTTTTGAGCCTGCCCTTAACCAGCAAGGTCAATTATGTGCCTTCGTTTTTAGTATTAGATCAGCCCAGCCAAGTCTATTTTCCTGAGCACTTCAATGAAATGAACAAAACGGCTGATCAAAAACGCGCTTCAAAAATATCAAAAGACATCGTCGACACCGGCAAAATTTTTGAGGCCTGCTCCACCTTTGTAGAACGAACAGGCGGCAAAACGCAAATCATCATTCTTGAACACGCGCCGGAAAACACCTGGAAAGACCTCCAACACATTAATTTCGTCGATAGCTGGAGAGGAGATCTCGAAGAAAACGTTAGGACTTACAAGGCCTTGCTACTTAAAGAATGGTTGTAGTCTTATTCCCGACAGCACCAGACTTTAGAAAAATTTCTTCGTAAGCAATAATGATCTTAGCAAGTTCTTCATTTAATTTATCCTGCAATTTTATATAGCTACCCATAATGCCTGTTATCACTTTAATGTAGATAGCACACTGAATCTCCACTGTGTTTTCTTTAGTATTGGATTGTTTGAGCAATGAAATGAACTTATCTCTGACTTCTTCTGGAAGATCATCAAAAACCGACCAGTTGAAGTTTACATCATTGTCTGCGAATGATAGTCCCTGGTGAACGAATTGATTACGTATTTCATAAAACTGGTTAAAGACGTGGTAGTAGGCATCCACAAACACTTTTTTCGTTTGTTCTCTTAATACGCCCGCCTTATAGAATACTTTAAAGTAGATCTTCGATATCTCGCGCAATCGGACAAATTCCCCAAAGAAGGCTACCATCAGTAGTTCGGTACGAATTATTGGATCGCCTTTGAATGTGTTACGATCCGTCACCAAGTCGTTCATATCACTTAATATAATGTTTATGCCGTCTATGATCTTATTCAGATCCATTACCCATAAAAGAAAATGAAACCTCACTTTTTCGGAAAAGTCGTTATTGATCTTTGCTGTAAATTCATCTTCTGAAAACAACTCGTTCCTGTCCTGTGCCTCCTGATAAACGCTTTGCGCGTAAGCTAAAAACCCATCAGCCAACTGGTCTGGCGGTTGTATATAAGGTATTTTGTATGCATCCATTTCAACTAGGTAGTCTACCACCATCAAGATTAGATTTGATTAATTTTTTGTGTAATTCGTTGATTTCATATACGATAGGCATAATATTATATTCCAGTCCTAATACGCAGAACGTACTTTCGGGAATATAATAAGCCCTGAAAAAATCAGGGACCAGCCCGCCTTTTGCTCCCAGTTTGTCACCCACATACGAGGGGATGATCATACCGCTTAACATCTTGGCCAGGTAATCGTCCAGGTTCTCATCAAAATGTTCCATAAAGTTCCTGACTTTGCGGTCTTTAAGCGAATTCTCTTCCGTAATGCCAAAGGCTGCCTTCAATTTCTCCGAGCGACGGACATGAACCGCTTCCTTAGATGATGGCCAAAAGTACCGGGATAGCACGCCTGCATGGCCAATCAACTGCTGCACGAGGTCGAGCACCCGGTTGTCATCAAGCTTTTTACCTGCATCTAATTCATCTAAACAATATTGTAGCTGACCAAGCCCGGCCATAGCCATCCGGGTAACAGCCAACATACTTTCAATATAAAATGCCTCATGCGGAGGCCAAATAGTTAATCCTTCATCCATATTACAAAGAAAACTGGCACCTGCGCAACCTATTTGCGCAGTCTAATTTAAGATTAAAACAAAAAAAAATCGCACTTTAGCTTTTGATCATCCTGATCCAGCTTGAACCATGACCGATAGAATCGATAATACCCTGCAATTTGACGACCTGACGCTTGTCAAACACCTGAAAACAATAAATAGCCCTTTTATTGTGACGGTGCAAACTGTCTTTAATCAGGTTAGAGATAGCCTGGACAATCGCATCCCGGCAATATTCCCGAAATATACTTTGCATAATACGGGTCATTCGTTCAGGATCATTAACTATATGTCAGGACTTGTTGAGGATTATAAACAATTATCCGAACTAGAGATTACTTTGCTCATTTGCGCTGCTTTACTGCATGATGTCGGGATGGCCATCAGCGATGAAGATATTCAATCGATCAAAGACGAGACATTTACCTTCTCCGAAATTAAATATTCCGCAATGCTGCGCTTAATGGGCGGGGATGAAATAGAAGCCACCCAGGAGTATGTCAGGCGTATCCATGCAGAATTATCAGGACGGTATATCAGGCAATATTTAAAAGAAATACTAGTATTGCCCAATTTACCGAGCCTTGATTTCACGGAAGAATTAGCCTTGATTTGCGAAAGCCACACACGTGATTTCGATTGGATAAAATCTCATCTGGGCTTCCATGATATAAGGGGCGATTACACATTTAACGCCCAATACATCGCGTGTATTTTAAGGCTTGGCGATATACTCGACATCGACGGAAACAGAACGCCCTACAAGCTTTATCAACTGATCGCCCCTAAAGGCAGAAGCGATGAAGAATGGCGACAACATTTTGTCATTTTTAACAATGAAAAAATCGTTTTCAATGAGAAGACGCACCAACGGGATATTGTTTTTCATGGCAAATCAAAAAATGCAGATATCCATCGGAAAATACTGAATTATATAGACTGGGTTGAAACAGAACTGACCGGTGGATTAGCACTGGTCGCCGGCATGAAAAGCCAATACAACCTTCCTTTCGACGAAAAACCAAAAGTAAACATTCAAACAGAGGGGTATACGTTCTCCGGCTATAAAATGACTCTCAAATTTGAAGCGATCAGTTCATTGCTGATGGGAGAGAAAATTTATGGGAACAAATCACTTGGTTTAAGAGAATTGATTCAAAATTCACTGGACGCGTGCCGTATTCGTCAGGAAAATGAGAAAAAAGCATTTGGCGACGACCCTTATGAGCCTCGCTTAAGAGTGATCATTGATAAGGAAAAAAATCAAGTAATTATTAAAGATAACGGGGTGGGTATGTCCATAGAAATTATAAAGAATCATTTTTTAAACATCGGCGTATCCTATTACCAGTCATTCGAGTTTTTGCTCAAAGACCTTGCTTATAAGCCTATTGGCAATTACGGAATTGGTTTTTTGTCATGTTTTATGCTTTCAGACACGGTGACAGTTCGAACAAGGCACTACCAATCGAAATTTCAATATTTGATTCAATTAGAAAAAGGTAACGAATGGACATCATTGACAGAAAAAGAAGACATTGCATTCTTCGGTACGGAAGTTATTTTAAATTATCAGCAGTTCATTGCTGTTTTTGAAAATCAGACGGCAAAGGTGAAAGAGTTCCTCAATCGGTTTTTCTTAACTGATGGTATTGATTTTAAATTGCTGGAGCAACCAGATACCCAAACCGATATCAAAAATAACTTAAACGATGAGAAATCGCCTGAAAAGGGTTTCGTGAAAATTCTGTTATCGGACTATCTTGACGACATCGAAGGTTACGTATTGATTAGAAAGAATACCACGTTTGTCTGCACATTTGAAGAGATTCCTTTAGATGAGGAAATATACCGATATGATCCTCCATCAGAGGAAACTGGCGAGGAAGATTTAGAAGAAGATAGGAAATGGTTGACCGCGGTAACAGATCTTAAAGAAATCAATATCGACGATTATATTAATGGTAATGAAATAAAATATCTGAGAATACCACTTATTGAAAGCGACGTTGAGGATGATTTTTCAAGCGGGATGAAGTTTACGAACGATGACACTAAAGAAGTGATTGAGAAATTAGAAGATAAGTTAAAATGGATTACGGTTTTGCTTCCTAAAGCCCATCAAGGTTATTTATATGACGAAGAGATCAACACGCGCGATGAGGTTTTAGAATGCGTACCGTTCGACGATCTGGTAGAAATCGGACAATCAAGTGATCATCCTACTTATAAGTTTGTTAAAACCGTCGCCTTATTTGAGGGGCGTAAAAATGAATTGTATTTGCCTTTCGAGGTCAAACAAAGGCTGCCTTGGTATTCACTGTCCGCTCCAAGGCAGGAATTGTTTATTCGGAACGTTTTGATAAAGGATTTCCATTTTAGTTTACCTGTAAACGCATCTGTCTTCAACGTCACAACGATGGTTGTGAATATCAAATCGCGCAAATTCATCCCTGATATATCCAGGAATAATATCGACAAGACGAGTGACGAAATGATCAATTATGTAATCGGCAAGGCCATCCATTTAGGTGCAATTGACCTTTTAGAATATAGTGTTGATGAACGCAAAACGCTCCAGGATTTCGTAGCGAAATTCTATAGCAATAAAACCGACTTTGAAAAAGATCACGATTAATTATTAATATCTTTAAACTAACTTTTTCACCGATTATGCTTAATAGAATAATAATTATTAATTCAGAATTATACGCTAAGGCTAGTATTCATATCGGTGACAACGCCAGTATTCAAATTACCGCGGAAAACAATGTAGGGAAAAGTTCTTTCCTGAATACCCTGAATTTTCTTTATATCACCGATAAGGATCAAATGCGGTTTGAGGATAACCGCAAATTGTCTGATTCCATGAAGCACTATTTCGATGGGACCAGTATCCACAGTTTTATTGTATTTGAGATATTTAAAAATGGTTATTACTGCATTTTGGTTAAAGCGACACCCGAAAACACGATTGAATATTACAAGATAAATGGCGTTTACCAGGAACGGTTCTTTATTGAAACATCAACGGACGGCTTTAAAGCAAAAAAGTGGGAAAAGATCCTGCAAGAGCTAACAAACGATAACCCCACCGATCCGCCATATCTGCTCAAAAGTGAGGATTTATATAATTTGGTGTATAATTCTGATAAAAATAAAAACCCTGTTGTTTGGATAAAAAAGGAGGTCAAGCGGAAAGGCCGGGCCCTTTCCAACAGCTTTACCGATATCTATAAACACCTGATCAAGACCAGTGAGATCAATGAAAAATCTTTTAAGAATGCATTGCTGATCGCTGATAATAAGCAAGACGTTTTTTTAAACGTATTTACAAGCTCCAGTTTCGATAAGATCAATGAATTTGAAAAGAAAAAAAGCCATTTAGACAATCTATCTGCGGTCAGGCTGGATTTTGAAAAACTAAAGTTGCTGAATGATAAATTCATTAGCCAGGAAAGCATTTTGGGTAAATTAAAGCATACGTTTATCAGGTCATTCGGTACAATAGAAAAGGAGTTATCGGAGAAGACCGCCACGGATAGCCTGTTATCGATCTCCATACGTACACTCGAAACAAAGATCAATACGACCCTCAAAAATGAAAGAGATAACTTGATTTCTGACCGGGCGACATTGATTGCCCAGCGCACAAACGCAGAAAATGCGAATAAGGAAATTATACAACAATTACAGGAGTTGACCGATTACGAGCCAGCTGATGATCACTTGTTATATCAGGGGCTATTAACAAAAGCCGCTGATCAGGAAAAGCAAAAAACCGGTTTGCAAGCCCAAATAACGCAATTGGAACGGAGCCAGTTTTCCCTACAGGAGGTCGAGAAAAGCATCCGGGATTTGGAAAATGATATCGCTAAGAAAGAGCAAGCTATTGGACAATATGACAATTTGTTGTACCAAAATATATCTACCGACCCGGAGGTCGTTAAAAAAGTATTTAATTACCTGAGCAATGATGTCGCCCGGCTGGATAAATCGAAGATCACCCGGAAAATCACGCTTGCCGATCTGCCAATGACTCTATTTGATGGTCAGATCGATGCCTCATCGGTCACTTTGCTCTTGCCCCCGTCAATAAAGGAACTTCAGGAAGAAGTAACGACAAAGAACAAGGATTTGTCGGAGAAGAAAATTCAATTCGATACCCTTATTAACAGAGATACCCTGCAAGGTAAGATCGATCTGTTAAAGAAAGCTATCCTAACATTAGACGCCCTGCTGACCAAGATCAGGAACAAGCCGGCTTTATTACAAAAAAAAGCCGACAATGAATTGCTGATTAATGTGACTTTAAAGAAAGCCATATCTGAAGCGACCATTCATATCGATGAAAAAGATAGCCAGATCGAAAAGGAAAAAAAAGTACTGGAACTAAAGAAACAGGAAAAAGATCGTTACGAAGTGGATTTGAAAAAATACAAGAGCCAGTATCAGGAAATTACAGGTAGATTAGATGTTTATGAGATTGAAGAGATCATTGATGAGCGCTTTGAACAATTGCATGAAAAATTTCACGGGATCTATGAGAGCTTCAGGATAACCAAAGACAACAGAAAGGACTTAAAGGATACCATCAACATCCGGCTCAAAAAGGATATCCAGGACATTAAACATTTTATTCGGGAAGTTGAAGAAGAAATAGCCAATATCCCCCAAATGGACAAAGTGATCAGCAACTTGTTAGACACACTTTCTTTTGAGATTGGTAGCCCAACCTTTACGTTTTTAACTCAATTTAACGACTTTAAATCATTTGTTTATAAAAGCTATAACGGAAAACTTGCTGAATACCCAGTTTCTAATATCCAGCAGGTCAAAGTAAAAATCCACGAAAACGAGGACCTGATCAAAGATTTGGATAAAGTTTCCAAACTGAAATTTTCCAATGGACTTGATTTTGACAATTCCTATTTGGATAGTAAGAAGGCGCTGGAAAGACAGCTTGCTGAAAACAAGGGAAAGCCCATTGAAATTTATGACTTATTCACGATCAAGGTTGAAATAACGAAAATTACAGGAGAAACAGAGGAAATAGATCTTTCAAAACAAGTGCAGTCCAGAGGAACTAACATCGTACTGAAGCTTTATTTATTTCTTAATATCCTAAAGGATCTGGTTCATTCCGCGCCCGAAAACAAAATTGTGATCTACATCGACGAACTGGATGCGATCGGGCAAAAAAATGTCACCCATTTAAACCGGTTTTGTACAGAAAATCACTTTGTGCCGATATTCGCGGCCCCTAGAAAAGTGGAGGGCATTCAAAAGTACTATATGATCAAAGAATCGATAAGTCCTAACAAAAATCAAAAACCGAAGATCACTTTCGGGGAATTGCAATCTTTCCCGGTAATTTACAGAAATGCAGAACCAGGTCTTTAAGAATTTCGTCAGCAAAATACTAAGCGAGGGAAAGATCAGTTTTTCGTCTATAGCGGGATCTGTTAAGCGATCGGCTGATTTTACTACGTTAATTAATGGTGGGTTCATTGAACATCTGCCAGCATTGACTGGTGGCGGCAGTATTTGCCTGAAGAACAGAGCGGACCTGGAAAGATATTATGCTGTTAAATTTCCAACCGCTGGCCAGGGCCATACAGCTATTGGAAATATTCATGCCTTTCGTAATACAAAAGCGGCAAAAAGGGAAAGCCAAAATGTCGTTTTAATACGCGGGAAAGGGAAAGTAATGCTCAATGGTACAGCTACAGACTTGGGTTATTATACCGAAAAGTTCGGAACGTTTGCCGCACTTTTAGTAACGTTAGAAGCAGAGAAAATATGTTTCGTTGAAAACCTGGATTCCTATTTACTGGCAGAGCGGGTTATTGGGGCAGATTTTATATTTATTCATACGTACGGGGGCATCGGCGCTTCGGTAGTAAAAAAAGTGACAGCGAAGGAGATTTTGGTGTTTCCCGATTACGATTTTGTAGGCTTGCATCATTTTTTGATGGTCAAGAACATCTATCCTTACAGTCAGTTGTTTGTGCCCGAAAATTACAGCTTACTTTTTGATACCAAATCGAGGACGATCAGAACGAAACAGGGCCGGGAGCAACAACCCAGCCTGCAAGTTTTAAACAGTATAGAACCGGATGTTGTAAAGATCAGGACCGATATTTTCGAACAAAAGAAATTTTTAGAACAACAGGCCCTATTCCAATGAGCAATTTAAATCTTTCCGGTAAAGATATACTGAGGTTTTTGCTGACCCATTACGAATTTGTGCAATTAGCTTTCAATGCCAGTAAACCTGATTTTATCATCGATGCTGACCGGTTTAATCACCTGATCAATGAGTATAATACCGGAAGCGACAATAAAATATCTGCGACCAGACTAACAGCTGAATTGAAGTTTTGTCGGCAAATTCCAACTGGGGAGTATAAGCTCAATGGGAATTACACGTCATTTTTAGAATATATATTTGATGATTTTATCTTAGACCTGCCGGAAACCCTCAAGAATAGGTACCAAGCGGTCTTCAGTCATTTTACAAGTTTACAGACGGAGGCTAACGAGGCGAAGATCATCTTGCTGGTCCAGGAGATCATCAAAGTTGTCGAGAAGTTTTTGAACGATATTGAAGGGCAAACTTACCGGCTGTTAAGAGATACCGAATCGCTGAAGATCAATGCGGAAAATCATTCCGATTTCACCCTGCGCATTCAAAAAGCGAATTATTGGATAGATGAATACATCATACCGTTGAACGCTATCCTTAATAAAGACCATCCCCATTCTGTGGTCAATGCCATAGTCCAGATCCAACGTTACACCAGCGAGAAAAGAATACTGGCAGAAAGTTATGAGTTAAGGCGGGAGTTTGAAAAACTATACGGTTGCGCGGTAAGTGCGAAAGTGGAGTTAGATCAAACTTTGAGTAAGCTGACAAGAGAATTATTGCCACTATTAGAGCGGATAAAAAGTGACTCGATCATTTTAAGCGGATTTTATCATTTTGTGGAAAATATAGACCGACCAGAAGATTATATTATCCAGTTACCACCCATACTTCGGAAAACCAAAACCAATGTGATCTCCAATACATTTGGCAGCGAGGCAACTTTTTTTATTGACCAATTTAGCTATCAGACAGCAGAGGCGATGTACACGGAACAGGTTGAGGAACTGGAATGGCTGCCGGATGCGAGTTTTTTTAAGGAACAGCTACTGAGAGAGAAAGGGGTTAGTAATTTTTATCAATGGTGTTTCGACACGTTAAAGGAACATACCGATAATATTACCCTATCGAAATTTTTTACAGTATCCAATCTGATACTGGAGGAAGACTTGATCGCTGAATATGAAGAAGATTCACGGTTTGACATTCAGCTCTCAGATGCCGTATTGAAAATGCCAAAAGTTAAATTGTATGAGAAATTACCCAACTGACCACAAAGACATCGTAACTCAACTATTAGATGGTAGATTCATTATTTACCCGAGCCCTTTGTTTGCAACAATTCAACAGCAAGACGAAGAATATACCGAGTTCTTTAGAGAATCACACGGATTTGAGTTGCATATCGATTCTGAATTCGCTTATCTGTCTTCAAATGACATCAACGAAAGACGTACAAGGGACTTTACCCTGTTTCTTGCTATTCTTTGCCGCGAATTGGATTACAGTGGCAGAAACTTCAGAGATGCCATTGAATTGTCGATCTTTGATATTTCAGAAACCGAGCAATTACTGCGCCTATCTTCTAAATGGGAAATTTTAGAAAAAACCTCCGTAAACGAGTTTGAAACTTTTATCAATGTTTGGCACAAGAAAAACGTTTTAAAAAGGACGGGAAACCAGTTCAAATTTACCAAGGCTATCAAATTATTCTTTGAGTTTGCGGTAAATGTCGCCAATGCGAAACTCAAAGAACAGCAATCGGAATAATTCCTATTTTTCGCTGTTAATCTCTTTTTCAATAAGCCGATACTTATCTTTAATATCCTCGCCATTATAGTAATCTAATAAGTCAGCTTTAGTGAGCGTCCCGTCATTAAGGAATTTTTTCAAATAGTGTTGGTTAAACTCCATGAGCAACATGCTTTTTTCTAATTGTTTCAATATAGACTTATTATTTTCAATGTTATTTTCGACCAGGCTCCGGATGGTTAAAATCTCGTTGAGCCCTTTGATGATTCTGTTGACCATGATAGCCAGCAGGTCTTTGTCCAGTTCGACTGGCACTGCATTTAAAGCAATGTCGCGAGCCAACATATAGGCGATTATCAAATTGCTATAGTCGCCTTTTTGCGAGTTTACAATAGCAACCAGGCCTATACCGGAAATATAGCCAACATTTTCAAACTGTTTGAGAACGGTGATGTCCACCAAGGACACATCAAATACAATTAAACTAACCTTAGCATCCCTGTTGGCTTGTGATTCGATCAGTTGACTCCAAGCGGTGTCAGTATGCTTAATAAACACATCTTTAGATTCAATTTCGCCAACTTTAATACTCTTATCGAACTTGCATTCAACAACAATTTTCAGGTCCGATTTTCCCTCCAGTTCACAAACAATATCGCCTGTTTTATTTTTTGGCAGTATGCCGGGTATATTTCTTACCAGGAGTGCTTTGTCTTTTATTTTCTTTTCTACAAAATATGCATTCAAAAAGTCTGCAATTTCCTCTTCCGCAAGTGACCCTTTAACCGATGATTTATAAAACAATTCCTTTTTCATGTCGAAAATCATCTTTAGACTTTCGAGTTCGGTACCCAGTTCGTTAGATGTTTTTGATAGAAATGAAGAAATGCGATCTTCCATTAACGCTAAAACCCCAATATATAAGGCGCGAAGCAATTTAGCATCCCTTTCAGCTACCGGAAGATTATCAAAATAATTGAAAACGACAGCGTTTTCGATTTCGAAATCCTTTATTTCAACACGTTTTAGCTGTTGATTTAGACTGATCATTTCTTTAAACTTTGGAAAATCGATAATTGCCTTTGATGTTTTGGGCGAGGTATTGACCATGGGAGGCTGCACTCATAATTCCATCATATTCGCGTTGTGGCACATCAAAATACTGATAAACGCCCCCATTTAAAAATTCAATTTCTAAGGTTTGCGAATTTGGTTCATAACCGATTGACGCAAGATTTGAGGAAGTAACTGGTTCTCTTTTCATATGTTTCTATTTAATAATTCGTTTGATAAATGGACTTTGTGATCGCCATGCTTCTAAAAGCTCCTCATAATTTGGATTGCCCTCCATTTTGATACCCCAGCCCCCCGGTTGAGTTGAAAACTCTTCATCATGTTCATCATAAATTATGGGGTCTTGGCTATCTGGCCTTTTATCTTTAGGGGGCGCTTCTATCAATGTACGCATTGGTAGTTTTACAGCTTCACCAAGAATAATGGCTTCGCCCGTCCTAAGTATCGGCAGCATACTTGTTAAACCTTCCAGGTTGTCCGTGACAGCACTCGTAATATGTCCTCTATCTGTCGCGTTCGCAAGCCTTAATGCAAAGAATGTCCCACATTGGGAAAGTATCGTGGAGTTAACTTCAGATGGACGCTGGCTTACAATCATGGCACCAATCCCATATTTACGGCCTTCTTTAACTATTTTTTGTACAATGGTAAGAGCGCTACCCTCATTGTTAAGGTAATTATGCGCTTCTTCCATCAATAATAGTAATGGCCTATTCCGACCACCTTGTGATAGATTCCTTGCCCAGAATAGCCCGTCATAAATTATTCTCAATAGCACGCCAATAATGGTATTCAAAATGCTAATTGGAACGCCTGACAGATCCATAATCGTAATTGGTTTATCGCTTCCGATCCAGTCTTTTAACAAACTGTCCAAATCTTTTTCTGTTTTTCCGTCCGCATCCGGGGTCCATTCTCCTGGTTTAAACAAAAAATCAAAACGCGGAATCCTTAGTTTCGCACCGAGTGATAGCACTTGCTGTCCAACATTTAGACTTCCCGGTAGATAGTTGATCTTTTCCGGGTCACCAGCATCGTTTTTCGGTTTTTTAAATATCGGAGCAATGGCAGTTTCAGCATTTCCATTTAATTCAACACCCTCACCATCTAATTCATAGGCCAAATTATCCATTGGTAGGCCGTCTCTTTTATAATAGGTCGCAAAACATTCCAAGTACAGTTGATGCCAAAGCTTGTTCAAACTAAATGGTATAGGCGAATCGACATTCAGCGTGTCTGGGTCGACCCCTTTTTTAGGATATAATCTGATGCTTTCCAGTTTGGCAAGTGAGATCCGCTCCAACATAATGTTTTCATCTTTCTCATTATTAAACGCGCCCAAGCTAATGTTGCATAACTCCTCAAAGTTTAAAGCCCAAAATGGAATGAATAAGTCTTTTTCGATACTGCCCTCTGTTTTATCTGCATTAACCTTATAAATGTTCGCCCGGTCTTTTAATGCCTGAGCGTACTCTCCATGAATATCAAAAACAATCACCCTGGCCGATGGATAGCGGGATGGATCCGAAATAGCATTCAATATACTGGCCACCGTCGTTGATTTTCCCGAACCAGTTGTTCCCACTATTGCGGAATGCCGGGTAATTAGTTTGTTAATATCGATCAGCGCCGGAATTGATTCCGCACCGGAGATATGACCGACCTTGACAAAATAGGGCTTATCTGGTTGACCGTATATTCTCTTCAAATCCGATTCCGAGACCAAGTGCACTTCGTCGCTTATTGTGGGGTATTGTGATATACCTCTCTGAAAAGAGCCGTTTCGCTGGCCCTCGCCAATCAGTTGGATTTTTATCCATCTGTTCCCGTAAGGCTGTGCGGCGACTTGATTCTCAGGCACAGCGCTCGCGCCAACTTGCGTAACAATACCAAAAAGATCAATGTAGCCGATCGGAATTTTAACAAAACTGCCGATCTGGCCGATTCGATAACCTTCACCATCCACATAGGTTAAGCCGGACGGTGCCCCACTTCCCAAGGTGACACTAACAGAAGTTCCGTTGACATCCTGTATCGTGCCTAAATAGGTGGATTTAGTTGCCATGCTCTTCCACTTTAAACTGCTCCTTACCAATTAGTTCTTGCAGAAAATCACCCAAAAGGGAGAAATCACCCAAATGAAATTCATACCGGGTGGTGGTCGCTTCCGTTTCCTTTCCGTCGGCATCCTTTATCTTTTCGACAATACATTTAACCGCATTGGCGATGTTTTCGTCAGCTTCATACTCCGTTTTTGATGGCCGCCATTTAGCCCTCAGACCACCGATAACAGCCTCGTCATAAGCCCATATACTCAGATTAGACCTGTTTTCAGCGAGTTTAAGCGCTTGCTCATATCTGACGAACGTTTTCCCGGTTTTTTCATCTTTATCAGTTAATGTACCGAACAATAGCCCTATGACCATTGCGGTAGGGTTAGCCTTTAACGCGTTTAGGATGGTGTCATTCAAATGTTCGTCACTAAACGAATACCCTGATAGGATCAATACCGCCGAATTTTGGCGAAGGAATTTATTGAGGCGGTCTATCAATGCCAAATAAGGCATTTTTCTGCTTTGATCGTATTTTAAATGAGAGGGTTGTATAATACAAGGATCGCTTTCTTCCAAACTGGTGGAACGATAAACATCTTTCTTGTTTTTCTGATACCAATTAATTGAGCCATGTATTTTCCAAAGTCGAGACCAATGCTTCGGAATTAAGCCATCTTCAACGGCCCTTAGGTCAAAGAATGGTTGTTTGGAGCCAACGAAACCATCAAAATAAGGAACGCCAATGTATTCGAATGCTTCTTCAACAAGTAAATCATAATTAGTGGTGAAGATCTCAATCGGACAATCTCTTTCAATATTATGTATCCATTTAGCTAGTTTATGATACGGCGTTTTGTTGTCGGGCAATGACACCTTTAACTTTTCGGCTATCTTACTGCATACCCTTGTTTCGAGGTCTGATAATTCAACATCAGAAAAACCTCGGACATCAGCTGCCCCGGCAGAAATTTGTTTCATCCCCCGTATGAAACTGAGAATATCTTCAATATTCGCACTTGTCTTCCCCGTTTTTTTTATCTCCCCGATCAACAGCGTATAACAATCCGCAATACTTCTTACCTTTCCGTCTTTCACATCTTTTTCTTCAAGTAATGACTCGGAAACGTATTTCGTTAAACCGGCAACATCAGGTATGAGCGGCCACTCATCTTCAGGCATGTTAACAGCCAAAGGACAGCCCGCAGAGATAAAAAAACCAACAGGTTTCTTGTCTTGCGATAACGTTTGCCTTAAATATTTGGATTGTCGAATGGGATCATGAAAGCTCATCAGCTGGAAAGGTTTATTATTTAATAAACTTATAAAATATTTCCAATAATACAGCATTTCAAGAAAATGCCGTAATCAATTGATCAAAGTGTCAAGCACTGTTCCGGAACAATCTTTACCTATGTCTGTTATCTGAATATGCTTATTATGCAACTTTACCTCTTGCAACTCGCCGACGCCAAATACTATGTCGGCCAAAGCAGCCGCCCCCAGGTGCGCTTCAGCGATCATCAGCTCGGCCAGGGCGGCAAATGGACGCGGTTGTACCCACCTGTTGCACTCCTTAAAACCAAAACCATTGAAGTGGAGAACCTGCGCGAAGCCATCCTTTATGAAAACTGGATGACCCTGCATTACATGGAACAATATGGCTGGCAAAATGTCCGTGGCGGTGATTTTTTGGATGTGGAGGACGAAAGAATAGCAGAAAAGATCAATCATATTTACGATATTACGGCTAATAAGATCAATTACTATATTCCTGACTGCAAATATCTATTTGGCGCCAGTAATGACTGGCTGGTCTATGTACTGGAACTGGAGCATGGCTATTATTACATCGGCAGCGGTAAGCGTCTCGGCAAAGCGCTTGGAGACCATTTTAACGGCAGCACCATCAATTGGACAAGAGCGCACCCGCCGGTTAGGTTAATAGAATGGCATGTCGTCAAACCGGAGGACGGTCATTATTTAGCTTTCAAACAAAAGTTGGCAGAACGCTACCGGAAACGCTATGGTGCCGAAAAGGTAGTAGCTGGCAATAAAAATACATAATCACCGCCACGGACATTTTGCCAGCCATACTTTCGCAGGTAAGTTTCCGTTAACTCATTTTCAAAACTAAGCGGGACGCCATGA
This sequence comes from Mucilaginibacter sp. GW821-FHT07H05, assembly GCF_059418485.1. NCBI lineage: Bacteria > Pseudomonadati > Bacteroidota > Sphingobacteriia > Sphingobacteriales > Sphingobacteriaceae > Mucilaginibacter > Mucilaginibacter sp. GW821-FHT07H05. Next base: position 6,364 of record NZ_JBWKPY010000004.1, on the reverse strand, counting down.
AATGCGGTTAATACCCGAAGAACTGGGAACTGACGGGTCCAGTCTGAACCTTTACCGCGAAAGTGGCAATCCAGCCGTTTCTGATAACGTTTGGTAAATCCTATGTAATACCGGCCTCCCTCCAGTACGAGCAGATAAACAGACCCAAATACCGGCAAATCGATAATCGGGCCTTTGCCATAGGTTGGATGTGGACACCTAAATTGACGCCATGCGATAATAAAATCCGCAGCGTTGCCCTTACGTACGCATTCAAAACACTCGAAATAATCCAACTCCGGGCTAACAATCATGCACGCTTGTGCCGACTCATGAAACGGGCAGCGGCAGCGATAGTCTTCACCCAAAGGTTGGAGGTCAGCATAGGTACCGATCAGGTGGCGAATATCCTTCATGTTAATACTTTAAACCGGTCTTTATTAATAGCCAGCAAATCATATACTACGACCCCCACCGCGCCACAGGCCAGTTCCAGGTTGCGCTGAAACTCATACTCCAGCCGGCTGAATTGCAGCCAGCCGTTGCGCACCAGTTGCACCCGTTTGGCGCCGGATTCGGTGGCTATGCGTAAAACGCGCGGGAGGTCGGGCAAGACGCTGCCGAGTTCGCAGATGGCCAGTAATTCCCGGTCGGCGGTCATTAATAATAAGAGGTAACTCAGGCCATCGTTTCGTTCTAAAATTGGCCGCACATGCACCGCCACGGCTTCATGATCAAGTAGCCGCAACAGCGGGATGCTCGTCAGCCGTTTGGCGATCTCGACCACGGCCAGCAGGGTCAGTGCTTTAGCCTCGCCGATGCCTTTGGTGACGCAGAGTTGCTTAACGTCCGCTTCCGGCAGGTCTTTCAAGGTCATCTGTTCCAATAAGTCGTCACAAATTTTGGATACGGGTAAATTGCGGTTACCCTTGCCAAACAAAATGGCCAGCAGTTCCGCGTCGCTCAGCGCATGCGGTCCTAACAGTTGCAGTTTTTCCCGCGGCCGTTCCATCGGCGGCAGGCTTTTGATATTTTCCATCAGGCCGGCCTCCCTTCCCCGTGCGTATACCGTATCAAGATCATCGACAGCGCCTCGATAAAAAACGCAAAATCGTCTTCGAAAAGAATAATGCTAGACCCGTTATAAGGGCTTTCCGGCCTACTCATCTTTCGCGTGATCTTTAAATAATGCCGCTCGTTCCGGGCGACCCGCAGGTTGACCAAATACCGATCGGTCGTATCGCCGAAACTCTCCCAGTCCAGCGAAAAATTTTTGGTTGTTTCCATAAGGCAAAGTTCTCTCAAACAATCTTTTATCTTGTTGTTTTATCTATTTATAGCCGTTTCTAAACGTTTAAAAACATGGAAGAAAAACTTTGCCTGAATTGCGGCGAGCCAGTCGGTTCCGGCCGCAGGGACAAAAAGTTTTTATGTAAACCTTTACATAAAAAGCGTTATGTAATGTTCCACATTATGTAAAGCCACACTGCCATTTACACTTTAACAAGCGATCAAAACTCGTCTGGCACTACAGTTTACATAACTGATTTTACATAATTTCTAATATTTAAAGATTATTAACCTTTTAAATATTAAGTAATTATGGAACTACAACAAGGTCTCTCCGAGCTTGTCGAAGGTGTTACAACCCTCTTGAGAGATAACGGATTCAGTGAAGTAACATTAGAGAATTACAAGGTATCCTGGCGCCAACTTGATAAGTACATGCATCAGCGACCGATTGTCGCTTATTCCGAAGACGTCGGCAACGCCTTTCTTCAAGAGCAATACGGATCAATTCCAGAAAGTGATCTTAAGGACCGTCAGAAAAACAAAGTCCTGCACATAAAAGTATTGTCCTACTATCAGCAAAAGGGAGCCATTCTTAGACCGAACAAACTGCAACCATGCCTAAATGAGCTTGCGACCGGTGTTGCCGCGCTCATGAGAGCAAAGCAATTCAGTGAAGTAACAATACAAGACTATCGATACGTCTGGTACCAACTTGACCGGTACATGCGCCATCGGGAAATAACCAATTATTCAGAAGATATTGGCAACGCTTTTCTTGCTGAAAAATTTGGCCCAATTCCATATAGTAGCATGACAGAGAACCAAAAAAAGAAGTTTCATTACGTAAGGGTATTAGGGCATTTTCAGAAAACCCAAACCTTGCTTAAGCAGCACGACCCTAAAAAGATCATCTTTTCCGGCGAATTAGGTGCTCCGTTTAATGACTATTTACAAGAAATAGCACTCATGAACCGTGCTGAGCAAACACTGATGCGATACAAATATTACATCAATTCATTGTATCGCGACCTTTTGAAATACAACATGACCGCGGCTGAAATAAGCATACCCTATCTTATGCAGTTCCTTGCAAGGCTCGATCATGCAAAGAAGCCAGTAGAAAGAAATCACATTATATCGGTAGTAAGGATGTTTATAAGGTTCCTGTGTGAAAAAAATCATTTGCGGAATAATCGGCAAGAGTACTGGATGCCGGTATTAAAATCCAGGCGTATTAACTCGGCCAAATTACCTTCGGTCTATTCAGCCGAGGAAGTGGAGCGGCTAATAAGTTCAATAGACAGGGCAAGCTCCTGCGGAAAAAGAGATTATGCGATGATATTGCTTGCGGCTAGGTATGGGTTACGTGGCACCGATATTATAGGGATGCGATATTGTAACCTTGATTGGGCGAATAACCAGATCAAGCTATTCCAACACAAAACCGGGAAAAAGATAGTATTGCCATTATCGGAGGAAGTTGGCAATGCCATCATTGACTACTTAAAGTTTGGGCGACCGACGATTGACGAACCCTATCTGTTTATTACCGCACAAGCGCCTTATGAAAAGATCACTAAGGTTAGCCTGTTAACATCGGTCGTCAGCAACCACATGAAAAGATCCGGCATCGGTTGCCAGGATAGAAAACATGGCGCACACAGCCTAAGACATAGCCTTGCAAGCAACCTGCTTGTTTTGAACCAACCGCTGCCAGTTATATCCGAAGTGCTTGGGCATTCAAAAACGGCCTCAACATTAGTCTATTTACGAGTAGACTTCCAACAATTGAAGCAATGTGCCTTAGAAGTTCCTTATGTACCATCAACCTTTTATGAAAACCTATATGAGTAAGAACCCGACACTTGGCATCTATAGTGAATTGATACAACATTATATTGCCTATAAACGCAGCCTTGGCTTTAAGTTGGATGATAGGGCTGACTTCCTTAACAGGATACATCGGCTCAAAAGTATACCGGAAACCTTGACAATGGGCCTAACCAAAGAAATGTTCGACGAATGGAGCATACTCGCCTTAGGAGAATCAGAAGCACACCGTTACGGTAGGATAATGTTGCTCAGAGCATTCTCGGTCTATTTGCAGATGATCGGCTACGACTCTTACCTGCCCAAAGCCCCCAAGTTCAAATCTACCTTTCAGCCTCACATCTACACGGATAATGAAGTAGATGCGATATTCAAAACCTGTGATAAAATGTTTATTAAGCATAGGGTACATAACAGTCAATTCGGCGCTATGCCAACATTCCTTCGCGTGTTGTATGGCACGGGAATGCGGTTAAGTGAGGCCTTAAGGCTTAAACACAAAGATATTGATCTGGATAAGGGCTATTGTATTCTACGTGAATGTAAGAATGGCCAGGACCGTTTAGTACCATTCTCCCTTTCGTTGGTACAAGTATGTAAAGATTATTGCCTGTTCAATCAAAAACAAGGCATTATCATCGGACCCGAATCACCCTTTTTTGTCGCATTGGACGGCAGTGCGTGTACCGAACATACGGTGTATCGGCTTTTCAGAACAGTGTTGCACAAAGCAGGGATACCGCATAAAGGTGGCGGCAATGGCCCACGTCTTCACGACTTTCGCCACACGTTTTGTGTCAAATCGCTGTGGAAGATGGCCGGATCAGGCGCTGATATCTATCACTCCATGCCAATTCTATCTACTTATATCGGCCACAAATCTATAGAATCAACAAACAGGTATGTGCGCCTCACCTCGGAGATGTATCCAACGTTGGTTGATAGAGTTAATACCGCTTACAAATACATCTTTCCGGAAATGGAAACCGAAGAAATAGAATCACTCACTAACTAAAACACGATATGAAAACCACGGACTTTTCTAAATATATTACTGACTACTTAACACAATATCTACCAATCGAATGTGGCGCTTCTCCCAACACGGTACAGGCCTACAGCGTAACGTTCGTTCTGCTACTTAAATATCTCAAATCTGAGGAAGGTATAACAGCAGATAAGATCTGCCTAAAAGATATTACGAAAGCACGAATGCTGGAGTTCTTAAAATGGCTCGAAGCAGAGCGTAAATGCAGCGTATCTACCAGAAACGCCCGGCTTGCAACGCTGCATTCCTTTTTCAAATATCTGCAATACCGGGATATTACTGGCATAGGGGTATGGCAGGAGATACTAACGATCCCTTTCAAAAAGGTTGGGCAACCCGAAATGGCTTATTTGAAAACAGATGCTATAACCTTGGTTCTGAAACAACCCAACACCGATACCAGGATGGGGCGGCGTGACCTTGCGTTACTTGGATTGATGTACGACAGCGCAGCACGAGTACAAGAGATCGCGGATCTCACACCGGCTGACTTTCGGTTCGACGGTACGGTTACCGTCAGGCTGAAAGGCAAAGGAAGTAAAGCACGCATTGTACCACTGTCGGAAAATCAGGTAAAAAACCTCAACCGTTATATGCACGAAAATCGGCTTTTCGAACCACATGCCTGCGTTTATCCTTTATTCAGTAACCCGCAAAACAATAAACTATCGAGAGCCGCAATCCTAATGATCGTTAAAAAACATACCAATCTGGCCCGATTGAAGAAACCGGATATGATACCTGCGGGTATCGGTTGCCATTCTATGAGACACTCTAAAGCCATGCATCTTTTAGAGGCGGGTGTTAACCTGGTTTATATCAGGGACTTTTTGGGGCATTCTTCAGTAACCACCACGGAGGTTTATGCCAGAGCTAGCGCTGAATTGAAACTGGAAGCATTAAAAAAGGTCAACCCATCGATCGTAACCGATAGAAAATCGACGTGGCAAAAGGATGGGCAATTGTTAAGCTGGCTTAAAGAATTACAGCTTAAACATTAGATTATTATGTAAAGTAAAACTCTTTCAGAATGCGCTGTTGATTGCTATAACGGCGCATTCTTTACATAACTACGAACGTTACATAAAAATATTGCAGCGATGCCTGCAAAACTGATTATAACAACAATAAAGCGCCGGAAATGAGTTTGGCGGCCTACATGAAGCGGGTACAGCAAATCCTGGTGAAGAACCGGCAGATACTCGACCAGTGTTTAGGCGACAGGAACACCATGTCCATGGACAAACAGGACCTGGACGGCCGAGGCTTTACCTTTAAGTATTTTACCAGCCGTACGCGCACCAAAAATAGCGGTGAAACTTATTGCTTCTGTTTTGAACTCGGCTACAAAGAAATGGAGGACGAACGCATCATCATCGTCCGCCGGGAACGGGAAATTATTTTTTGAAATATTGTTTCATGAGATGACCGCAGGTAACCAGGAAATCCTCGCTATAATTTTCGTGATCCAAAACGAACGTCCCTTCGTAGGTATGTCGTTGGACATCCCATTCAATAAATTGGTCAACTAACTGCGGGATCTCGGAGATCCGGTGATAATGATTTTTACCAATGACCTCCATACAATTATTGAAATGGTAAGCTTCATCGCGCGTGACCAGTTTGATCCATTTTAAAAAATTCTTATGCCCGAAAGACCGGTAAAAATCGTAATCGGCCGCATAGGATTTGGTCGTGGCGATCTCATCATACGCCAATAAAAGGCAGGTCTTAAATTCGTCCTCCAGCAAATTCCGAATTGGCTCAAAATTCGTTGAGCGCTGATGTAACCTATCCTGCACCTCCTGGACAGTAGTATCATACAAAGTGCAGTAAATGTGCTGGAAACCCAGGTAATGGTTATACTCATCCCTCCGCCACACATATTCGAAGGCTTTAAAATCCGGTGAAAGGCCGAATCCTTCCTGTTTTAAATAAAGGCAGAAGTGCTCCGCATCGTATTCCGAACATAAATTGTCCCAGAAAACCGGTTTATTCGCTGCGATCACGTCGTCAGAAAGCACGATCTTACTTTTGTCCAGATGGCCGATGAGCCGCCCGCTGTCCCAGGGGATGGATTTTGGCACAAAGTCCGTTAACGGATAACTGTCACTGCTCCCACAAAATAAGTTGTGCATGGTATTCTATTTTTTTACTACCTTTCTTGTCCTTAGACACAGTGTCAATAAAGGATAACTAAACATTATCACGTGG